>JANRJH010000028.1:0-147761 GCA_033764075.1 Saprospiraceae bacterium
TACCTGAAAGGCGATCTTCCATTGCAGGCTGCTGTCCACCCGGGGTTGGGCTTCAAAACCGTCCGCTTTGTACGTGAAGCGCATGTTGTGCGCCCGGTTGGGGCTTTGCAAGGCGCCTTTGGCCTTCTGGTCGCGGATAAAGTACTCGCTCTGCTCCACATACGCCAGCGCTTTTTGCATGTCGGGGGTGTAGGCGGGCTCCCGGCCCTCGCCGGTGGCAGGCTGGTTTGTCGTTTGGGCATAACCCAATACCGAAACGAGCATGGCGAGGAGGAGGAGTCCGGACTGGTATGGGTTCGGCAGTATCACTGCCTCTGTTGTCCGGCGCAACAGGTTAAAAAGGAGGGGCCCGCAGGAGGCTGCGCGCGGCAGGTCGCCGCGGCGGGTTGTTTTGCTGTTTTTCATGAGTAGATCTGTACGTTTTGGTAAACGGATTAGAAACGACCAGATATGGCGGCACAAAGGTAATTTATCTAGTGGGAATATCAAAATTTTACAGAGCTGATAGCGGAGATCGCCGAATGGTATTTTAGCATCTTTTTCAGCCCAAGAGAAACCTGAAATACGAATCATCCATCCACTACCACTCGCATCCGATTACCGACTGCAGAGTACTCTTTTAAAATAAACCGCAGAGGAGCGCAGAGGATACACAGAGGGCGCGCGGAGGGGCCGACAACCGACTACCGAAAGCCGATAGCCTTATACAATAAACCGCAGAGGAGCGCAGAGGATACGCAGAGGGCGCGCGGAGGGGCCGACAACCGACTACCGAAAGCCGACTACCGACAACCGATAGCCTATTTAAGCCCAATCTCCCGCAGCCGTTCATTCAGGTACTCTCCCGCGGTGATGGGCGGATAGCGCAGCGGGTTGTCGTGTGTTATGCACGAAGGCAGGCAGGAGAGGTCCATGTCCACCCTTGGGTGCAGGAAAAACGGGATGCTGAGTCGGGGCAGGTGCCATTCTTCGCGGGGCGGGTTCACCACACGGTGGGTGGTGCTTTTGAGGAAGTCGTTGGTGAGCCTTTGGAGCATGTCGCCCACGTTGATCACGATCTCGTCGGCGGCGGGGTGAATGGGCACCCACCGGCCTTCGCTGGTGAGCAGTTGTAGTCCGCCGGCGCTGGCGCCCACGAGCAGGGTGATGAGGTTGATGTCCTCGTGTTGTTCGGCGCGGATGGCGCTGTGTGGTTCCCGGGTGATGGGCGGATAGTGGATGGCGCGCAGGATGGAGTTCCCGTAGGTAATGTGTGGTTCGAAGTACTGCTCGTCGAGTTTCAAAAACAGGGCGATGGCGCGCAGCAGGTGAGCGCCGGCCTCCTCGAACGCCCGGAACAGCGCCATGGCGGCCGGCAGAAAATCGGGCACTTCGGCGACGGCGACGTTGGGCGCGTAGTGCAGGGGGAAGGCTGCGGGCGCCTCCTGTCCGATTTGAAAAAATTCTTTCAGATCGGCTACGGTCGATTGTTTGGCGTGCTCCTTTCCAAAGGCGGTGTACCCGCGCTGTCCGGCAGCGCCCGGAATCTCGTACCGCTGCTTGGTTTCTTCCGGCAGGGCAAAAAACGCCCTGGCTGCCGCGTAGAAACGGTCGATCAGGGCTTTATCCACACCGTGATTGACCACGGCGACGAAACCAACCTCGTGAAAGGCCGTGCCGAGCGCCTGCACGAAGGCATCCGCTCCGGCGCGTCCGCCCTGAATAAACGTACGCAGATCGACGGTGGGTATTCCTTTTTCCGGCATGGCTATGGCGTATGATTGGTTGCGGCAAAGGTCGGGTGTGTTTTCAAAAAATCACCAGTCTTTTTGTGCCGGCTGTTTTTTTTGCTGCCGGTCTCCTTCCCGGTACCGGCGGGTATTGCGCTGGTCTTCGGGCTCGACGGCCGTTTCCAGAAAGCGGCGGGCTTCGTCCTGGTTGCGGGCTTGTGCTGAAGGCGGCTGGTTGGGCGGTTGATCGCCGGGTCCGGACGGCGGTTGTGGTTGATCGTCTTCGCCGGACTGCCGGTTTTCCTGTTGTTGTTGCTGCTGTTGCTGCTGCTTGAGCTGCCTTTTCGCCAGCATCAGGTTATCCCGGGTGTCGGCATTTCCCGGGCGGAGGCGCAGGCTGTTTTGGTACGCCTCGACGGCCCCTCGGTAGTCCTGTTGCTGAAAACGGCAGTTGCCGAGGTTGTGCCAGGCATCGGCTTTTTGTTCGGGCGCCGCCTGCCCTTCGAGCGCTTTTTGGTAATGGGTCTGTGCATCGGCGTATTTGCCCTGTCGGTACCGGGCGTTTCCGATGTTGTAGTGTTCGCGGGACGGGTTATCCGAACCGTCCAGCGCCTTTTGGTAGGCGTCCGCTGCGTCCTGGTATTGGGTTCTGTCGAAGTACCGGTCGCCCGACCGGGCCTGTGCCCAGGCGGCCAGGGGTAGCAGGTGCATGAGGAAGAGGAGCCCGAATTTCATGTTTTTCGGTATTTTGGAAGTGCTGCGTACAGCAACAGGGCCAGCAGGCCGGGGAGCAGGAGCCACTGGTATCCCGATTTTTTTTCGCGAACAGACACCACGGTGGTGGCGCGCTGGTCGAGGTGCTGTAGTTCATACAGCAGGTTTTGCAAGGCGGTTTGTCCTTGTGCCAGGGCAAAACTTTTGCCGCCCCCTGCCCGCGCCAGCTTTTCCAGCAGCGCCATATTCACTCGGGACACCACCGGGTTGCCCTGTTCGTCGTGTTTGAATCCGCCCGGACCTTCGGGAACGGGGGCACCCTCCGGCGTGCCCGCGCCCACGGTGAAGAGCACCATTCCTTCCTTATATGCCGCTTTGGCCACGCTTTCAGCGCCTCCTTCGTGGTCTTCGCCGTCGGTTATGAGCACCAGTGCCCGGCCTCCCCCTTCCTGTGCGGCGCGGAAGCTGCGTTGGGCGACCGCAATGGCTTGCGCCATGTCGGTGCCCTGGGCGCCGGCTAAGGCAGGGTCTGCCGTGCGCAGCAGCATTTTGGCGGCTTGTATATCGGTAGACAGGGGCATGCGCAGCGACGCTTCTCCGGCAAAAAAGATCAGTCCGACGCGGCTGCCGGGCAGCGCTTCGACGAGTTGGCGGGCGAAGAGCCTGGCCAGTTCCAGCCGGTCGGGCGACAGGTCTTTGGCCAGCATGCTGGCCGACACATCCAGGGCAATCATCACGTCGGCTGCCCCCCGAAAGTCCGTTTTCTGCACGGCGCCACCCATTGGGTTGGCCCATGCCAACACGAGCAGCGCCATGGCAGCGACCCACAGCGCGATGCGCAGGGAGGGGTAAAATGGCGCCGGCATCATTTTTTCCGTCAGGTGGGCATCCGCCAGCCGGGCCAGCGCCCGGCGGCGCCAGAAACGCCAGCCGGCATACAGGAGCAGCAGCCCCGGTATGCCGGCCAGAAAAAAGACATATTCCGGATGTTCGAAAGCCGTCAATCGCGTTAGTTTTTGGCAAATTTACCCGTCCAAAGCAAATTGCCGCCCTGGCCAATGTGTACCACGTACATACCTGCGGGCAGGTTGCCCACCTGGGTTTCCGACACGCCGGCGCCGGCCTGGAGCCCGGGCAGGAACTGCACACGACGGCCGTAGAGGTCGAAAATGCTCAGGTCAACGGGCATGGCCGGCACGTCGGTGAAACCGATGTACAGCACGTCGCCGGTTGGGTTGGGGAACAGCATCACCTGCTCTTCTTTGAGGAGCGGCTCGGGGGCCGACACCGATTGCAGGACGCGCAGCACTTTTTGTCCCGCGTTGTTGCATCCGGCGGCATTGCGGTTGGTGAGGGTCACGGTGTACACGCCGGGGACCGAGTAGGTGGCGGTCGGGTTGGCGCCTGTGCCGGTGGTGGCGTTGCCGAAGTCCCAGGACTGGTTGGAGGCGCCGGGTGTGGCGTCGGCAAACTGAACCGTGTTTCCCTGCGAGAGGTAGAGCGTATCCGGTCCGCTGATGGTCACGGCAGTGGCTGTCTGGCCGCTGTTCACGGTAACGGGTACGGCTGCGCGACCGCAATAGGAGGGAGCGGCAATTTCCCAGTCGAAGAAGTAATAGTAAAAAGAGCCGAAGCCGATGCTTCCGGTAATGGACACGATGCCCGGAACCGTGTAAGGATAGGTTGTGCCCGTTTGGGTGACGATCAACGCCTTGCCCGAGGTACTGAGCAGCAAGCGGTGGTCTTTGCCTTCAGGGACGTTGAAGTTCAACTCGATGCGTTGTTCGCCGGCTTGCACGATCACGGTTCTCTGGGTGACTAACACCCCGTCTTTGTCTTCCAGGCGAATGATGCGCACGCCGGCATCCGGGGCGTTTACCTTCACAGAACGCAGGGTAAAGGGCCGGGTGGCGGTAAACCGCAGGCCATTGCCGGAATTGCTGTTCACGCCGTTGCTCTCCACGCGGCCGACCTTGGCTACCTGTGCGGTGTTCAGGTAGTAGGTGGTGTTTGCACTGAGCGCAGGCGTGAGGTAGGTGTTGCCGGTGGCTACCGGATTTTGGGCGGAAGGCGAAGTGTACCATTCCGCCACCCTGGATCCGGACTGCGCCTCGTCTATGGACAGCAGGACGCGGGCCCCGTTGCACACAGGGAGGGGCTGGAGGGCAGACACCGAGCCGGTGACGTATTCCTCATTGTATTTCTCAAAAGTGCGTTTGAATCGGTTGTTCAGAAAGCGCGGATCGGCCTGGCCGTTTGTCTCGATGATTTCGAAGAAAAACTCATAGGTGCCGGCGGCGATGCCCTGCAGTTCCGGCAAAGCGATCGAAGTAAACTGGTTGGGCGCCAGTTGGCCGTTCCAGGTGTAGGTATTTACCAGCACACCTTCGATCCCGTAGCGTAGTGAAATGGCCGTCAGGGGCGTTGTTCCACTGTTCTCCACCTCGGCCGTCAGGGTGTTCGGGCCGTTGCAAACGCCGCTGACGGTGAGGCCAAGGGCGATGGCGTCGCGTTCGGCCGAAACGGGTGTCGCCGGTGTTTGTCCATTGTTGATGAGGTACTGGTAGGCAGCCGACAGGTCGATGATGCCGCGGCCGTAGGTGTTGTCTTCACCGGTGGTACCCAGGTCGATGGCGGTATTGTACAGGGATTGTTTGAGCAGAATACCGGAGGCGTTGGGGAAAGCTTCGCGCAGCAGGGCGATGGCGCCGGCCACGTGCGGGGCGGCCATGGAGGTGCCGTCGAGGTTCTGGTAGCCGCCGCCCGGTTGCGCGGAACGCACGCTCACACCGGGGGCTACCACTTCGGGTTTGATCCGGATCGAACCGGTACCGGAGCACAGCGAAGGGCCGCGGCTGGAAAAGCCGGCGATGGGGAAGTTCACATTGGCGCCGTCTATGGCGCCAACCGAGAACGAATTTACTTCGGAGATGCTGATGGAGGCTTCGCCGTCTACGGTGGATGCGCCCGGGCCCGAGTTGCCGGCAGCCCAGATGACCGGGATGCCGGCGGCTTCCAGGGCGTTGAACAGGTTGGTATAAATACTTTGGCTGCACAGGTTGGCGGAGACGCCGAAGGAGCAGTTCACCACATCGGGGATGTCGTCGGTGGTGGCTGCGTTGCCGTCGGGGTTGAGGGCCCACTGGAGGTGCTCGATGGCGTCGAAGGTCGTCTGGTCGAAGGGAACCGTGCAGCCCAGCGTGCCGGTGGAAAAGTTGATGGGGCCGCCCATCCAGTGAGCGTTAAATGCCACGCCGATGGTGTCGTTGGTTTTGCGGTCGATGCCACAGGTGGTGCCGGTGACGTGGGTGCCGTGCTCGGCGCAGTCTTCCGGAAAGCCGCCGGCGTGCCAGGCGACACTTTTGGGCGCGTACTGGCCCCAATAGTTTTCGTCCATGGCCGGGTGGTCGGGGTCCTGGCCGGTGTCGATGACGAATATTTTCTGACCGTAACCAGTGTAGCCCAGGTTCCACATAAACGGCGCTTTGATGGCGCGATGGCCCGGCTCGTTTCCGTTGGGCGAGGAGAATGATTCCGTCTGTCCGGTGGGCGGGTCTATTTGTACCGGCTCGTCTCCATAAATGAATTCCACTTCGGGGAAAGCGGCGATGCGTTGCAGGGCGGTTTTGTCGGCCGACACGATGATGCCGTTCACCGCCCAGAAAGAGCGAGTAGCTTCGTGATCCAGGCCGTCCATTCGGCGCATGCGCTGGAGCAGCGCCGGCTGAGTGGCGTCGGCCTTGTCGAGCAGACGGGTGACCACCAGGCGGGAACGGACGTCAATGGGGAGGCCGGATTGTTCCATCTCCAGCAGCAAGGCGCCGGCGTCTACCCTGTCCTTGAGCAGAATAAAGGCAGCGTGGCGGGCATCACTTTCGGTTACGGCCTTTTGCCAGAGGTCGTCGTCGATGTTGGTTGGATTGGTTTGGGCGTGCAGCAGGGCGACCGCAGCCGCCAGCATGAGGGTCAGCAAATAGCGCATGAACAAGATATTGACTGCTTAGAATAAAAAGGATCAAATGGGATCGAATCCCGCCTAAAGGTAAGGCAAACTTATATGCTGCCCATGTGCAATGCGATTGTTGGCTCATTTTGGACGCAAAAACAGTGACCAACGTCATGTTGAAGACTGTCTGAGGCTGTTGGCCGGCGCCGGCGGCCCCGGTTTATTTGCACAAAATTGTGAACACATGAACACCAACCCTGCTTTTGCTTTTATACTGTTCAGCATTGTGTTGTTGCACCTGGTCGTCGGTGTCGGCTACCTGCTCTACAAACTCACCAAAAAAGAATGACGCAAGCGTACGGGCTGATTGGGTATCCGCTGGGGCATTCCTTCTCCGAACGGTTTTTTACCGAAAAATTTGCCCGCGAGGGCATTCGCAACGCCGTTTATCGCTTGTATCCTTTGCCCGACTTGTCCGGCTTTCGCGATTTATTGCGCAATACACCGGGGTTAAGGGGGCTGAACGTGACCATCCCGCACAAAGTAGCCGTCGTCCCGTTGCTCGACGAGTTGGACGAAACCGCCCGGTTCATCGGCGCCGTGAACACCATCACGGTAGATGCACAGGGGCGAACGAAGGGGTACAACACCGATGCTCACGGTTTCCTCGTGTCACTGGAACGGTGGATTCCGGACCTTCGTCAGCGGCCGCTTCCCGCCCTTGTTTTCGGCAGCGGCGGCGCATCCAGGGCCGTCCGGTACGCATTCGATCAACTGGGCGTACCGCATACAGTTGTATCGCGCGGGCCGGAAAAAAACGCGATGGATTATGCGGCACTGCCCGGGTGGTTGTCTGGTCACCCAGACGCCCTGCTCATCAACACCACGCCGGTGGGCATGCATCCGGACGCCGCCGCCTGCCTGCCGCTGCCATGGGCAATGGTCGGCTCAGGGCATTTCGTGTACGACCTGATCTACAATCCCGCCGAAACCCTACTTTTGCAACGCGCGCGCCGGCAGGGGGCATCCGTCAAAAACGGCCTCGACATGCTGATCCTGCAAGCCGAGCGGGCGTGGCACATCTGGCAGCATGCCTGATTGGTCATTTTCACGGATTATTGAATCAATCCCGAATTTATTATGAGCGAATCCGCCGGCCATTCTCCCTTTGCTGTGGACTTCAACAACACCGCCATTGCTTTTGAACATTTGAGCGACGCCGAACTCAGGCAAACGGCGTGGCTGTTCCGCTGGATGAGCAGATCCTGGGCCGTTCGTTTGGGGTCTCCATTGGCCTTGTGGGCTGTGGAAAAAAACCTGCCGTTTGTAGAGGGCATCCTGCGCAAAACTATTTTCCCGCAGTTTGTCGGTGGAGATACCCTCCTCAACTCCATGCCCACCATCCAGCACCTGGCGCAATACAACGTGCTGACTATTTTGGACTACGGCGCCGAGGCCAAGGAGAGCGAGCAGGATTTTAACCACACCATGAACGAAAACATACGGGCCATCGACTTTGCCTCCCGCGAGGCATCGGTGCCCGTGGTGAGCACCAAAATTACCGGCCTGGCGCGTTTTGGCTTGCTCGAGCGCATCCAGCATGCGCCGACCCTGACCCGGGAGGAGCTGCACGAATACCGCAATGTGCTCAAGCGCATCGACACCATCTGTTACCACGCCGCCCAAAAAGGGGTCGTGGTGTTCATCGATGCAGAAGAGTCGTGGATTCAAGACACCATAGACCACCTCGTGTGGCTGATGATGCGCCGGTACAACCGCCAGCAGGTGGTGGTGTACAATACGTATCAGATGTATCGCCACGACCGCCTCCGGTTTTTGATGGACAGCTTCGACAGGGCAAAAAACCAGGGTTTTTTGCTGGGCGCCAAGCTGGTTCGTGGCGCCTATATGGAAAAAGAGGCGAAACGGGCAGCGGAGCAGGGCTACGCCAGCCCGATCAATCCGGGTAAACAGGCCACCGACGACCATTACAATACGGCACTGCGTTTTTGTCTGGACAATATAGACGGCGTCGCCGTGTGCAATGCCAGCCACAATGCGCAGAGCGCGCAACTGCAAATCGACCTGATGGCGCAAAAAGGCATACCGGCCAACCACCCCCATACGCTGTTCAGCCAGTTGTACGGGATGAGCGATTTTCTGACGTTCAACCTCGCCAAGGGTGGGTTCCGTGTCGCCAAATACGTGCCGTACGGTCAAGTGCGCGACGTCATACCCTATCTCATCCGGCGGGCACAGGAAAACACGTCGGTCACCGGTGAAGTCGGACGTGAGTTGCGGATGATCGAATACGAAGTAAAACGGCGGCGGCGCCCCGCCTAACCTGCGCTCAGACGATGAAAAAGAACACAAACCTGAATTGGAAAAGGCTGGCGGCCATCGTATTGATGGCCGGCGTCGGCCTGGCCGTCGGCTATGGCGTCGGCAAGTGGGTTAAAAACAGCGAAACCACCGGCGACGCGGGCGCCCTGGCGCCTGAAGGCGCGCTGGAATGGTTGCTGTTTCTGTTGATCCTCGGCTTTAGCGCCTGGGTAGTGATTGCCATTCACGAGTTGGGGCATCTGGCGGCGGGTCTGGCCCAGGGGTTCCGGTTTGGATTGTACATCGCTGGCCCGTTGGGCTTTCGAAACGAAGCCGGGCGCCCGGTAGCCTTCTGGAACCGCGACAACCGGAGTTTTGGCGGCATTGCCGCTACCCTGCCCCGGCGTTTTCACGATCCGCTCCTCACCCGCAAGTTTGCCTGGGTGGTGGCTGCCGGGCCGCTAACCAGTTTGCTGTGGACGTTTATCGGGCTGGGGCTGAACGGGTGGTTCGGCTCCGCCGACCCGTTACCGTTGTGGGCCAAAGGACTGGCCTGGTTTGGGCTGATCAGCGGCCTGGGCTCCCTGTTCATCTTTGTAGCCACGGCCTTCCCGGTGCGCAGCTCGGGCGGGTTTATGTCCGATGGCGCCCGCCTGCTGTCGCTCCTGCGCGGCGGCCCGGGCTCCGAGTTGGAACAGTTGACCTTGTCGATGGCCGGACTGCTCTCCGAGGGTAGGTCTTATGGGGAGTTTCCGCCGGAGGTCATCCAGCGTTTGAACATTCCACAGGCGCGTTCGGTGTCCGAACTGGGCGCCTGGGCCACCTCGCTGCAATACTACATGGAGCGCGAAGAACCCGTGACGGCCGCGGATTTTGCCCGTCGGCTTGCGGCGGGACTGGCCGACTCGCCGCCCTTCGTCCGGTACGTATACGGCCGGGACCTGGCCTTTTACCATGCATTTATTGAAAAAAACAAAACAGAAGCGCATGCCTGGTGGGACGATGTCGCCGGCTACGGCGAAAAGATGCCCGATGCCACCTTTATCAGGATACAGGCTGCATTGGCTTTGCTGGACGGAGACCCGGCGGAGGCCCGCAGGCTGGAAGCCGACGCCCGGAAACGGTTGCCCGGGCTCATGTTGCCAGGTTTGAAAAGGGCTGAATCGTTGTGGCTGGATCGCCTGGCAGTTGCCATCCAAAATGCCGAAAATCAGTTGCGATGAACAAAAAACAGGCATATTGGCTGTGTCAATTGGCCGGCTGGGGGTTTATGGTTTCCATCGAAACGGTCAACTACACTTTTTTTATCGTTCAACGGTTTGAATGGGGCTACTTTTTGTCTTTTGTCCAATCGGCGGTTACAGGGGTGCTGATGACCCATTTATTCCGTTACCTGCTGCTCCGGTTTCACTGGCTGGGCGAAGGCCGGTTGCCTCGCTTACTGGGGGTGGGGGGGGTGAGTATCCTGGTCATGTCGGCCGCCCTGCTTTTCAGCGATCTGGCAATTTCTTATGCAACAACCGACACGGGAGCGGCCAACTTCTCGAATGTCAACAGCGTATATGTTGTTGCTGCCATCCTTAACTGGGCCAGGTACGTGACCGTCTGGGTCGTTATTTACTTTGCCTTTTTATTGTCTGAGTACAACTATGCAAGAGCATTGTCCGGACTTCAGCTCGCTAACCAGTTGAAAGATGCCGAGTTGCAAAACCTGAAGGCGCAGTTGAACCCGCATTTTCTTTTTAATGCCCTGAACAGCATCACGTCGCTTACGATTACCCAACCGGACAAGGCGCGCACCGCCGTTTTGCTGCTTTCCGACCTGCTGCGATTCACGCTCAACTATGAGCGCAGTCCGCTCGTATCCCTCGATACGGAGCTGAATGCCGTTCGGGATTACCTGGATCTGGAAACAATTCGCTTCGGCAAGCGGCTGCAAACCGATTGGGACATAGAAGACCGTTTGCTTCCACGCACCGTTCCCGCTGCCGCCGTGCTCACCCTGGTGGAAAACGCCATCAAGCACGGCATCAGCCGGCTGATTGACGGCGGCAAGGTGCTGATAAAAGCCTGTGAAACGCCGGAAGGCTTCTGCGTTGAGGTGAGCAATAGCGGCGAGTACGCACCCGACCCCGGGCGGCATGGGATCGGCGTTGACAACGTGCAGCGACGCCTGGCCATGCTGTACGGAAAGCAGGCGTCGCTCCAAATCGGCCAAACCGAGCCTATGCTCGTTACGGCCAGGCTGTGTATACCCAACCAACCGATGGATGCTTTGCCTAAGAAAATTCAGGACACCATTTGGGAAAAATAGCACATCTTTGTACATTATTTCCTTTTTCCAGTAAACCGACTCCTGATGCGACTGCGTACTGCGTTCTCCATGGCAACGCCTTTTGTTGCCGCTTTCCTTTGCTTTTTCGCCCCGCTTCGGGCAAATGCCGGCCCGTTGCCGGTTTTTTCGGACACGCTGGTTGATTTCGGCGAGACCTTTGTCGGTCAAACAGCCATACGCGCCCTGTATGTCGCCAATACCGGGGATGCTGCCTACATCATTACGTCCGTGACGGTGTCTCCGGCGGTTTTCGGAGAGTCTACGCCCTTTGCCATTGTGGAGCCGGGGGATACCCTGAGGATTGACCTGACCTATACGCCGACCGCGCTGGGCAGTGACGCCGGGGTGCTTACCATTCAATCCACCATCGGCGCCACTGCCATTCCGGTAAAAGGCTTGTGCGTGGAGCCCACCAGTTTTGTGTATTCACCAGATTCGCTGCTGATTACCGTGACCAGCGGCGACCTGGACACGGCCTACGTCACCCTTGAAAATGTCGGCCCCTCTACCCTGACCTTTGAAACCGGTTTCGACGTCTTCTCCGGCACCGGCGTTGGCGGTTTTTTTGATAATTTTGAAAGCGGCACCCAGTTCACTTCGGTTGCCGGACCCAACTACAGCTACGCCATCGTTCCGGATGCCAATGCCCCGCTGGGACAAAACGTTATTGAAGTGGTTGGCGGCGACTTTTACGATTTCTATGGTTTATATGCCAACCTGCCTGCACCGACGATCTTTTCCCGGGTGCGTTATTGGTTCAAAGCAGATCCGTCAAGCGGCGTCAGTGCCGTCCTCAGGATGCGCAACGGAAGCGGCTATATCGTTGTCAACAACTATTACGATCGGAACAGCCAGTTGTATTATGTCAACATCAACGGATCCAGCCTGGCCGTTCCCGCTGCGCCTGGCCAGTGGCACGAGGTAGACATCCGTTTCGACGAGCCTACCGCATCCTGGTATCTGTTTTTTGACGGCGCGCAAATCGCAAATCCCGGCCTTTACAGTTGGTATCCGTACGAGTTTGTTTCCATCCAATTGAGCAATTGGGAATATAGTAAGTCTTACTTTGATGCAGTGCGCTGCACCAACCGCAACGGAAAGTCGGAGAACCTGCTGACCTTCCTGCCGCCCCAGGGCTCCGTTCCCGCGGGCAGCGCACTTTCTCTGGGCGTTGTGTTCGACGCGACCGGTTTGTCGCCTGAAGTATATGCCGGAAATATCCGGCTTTCCACGAATTCCGTTCCGAATCCAGACACAGAAATTCCGTTTGAAATGACCGTTCTGCCAGGCTCCCGTCTGGTCTCCTTAACCGACACCATGGATTTTGACTCGGTGTTCGTGGGTTTTCCGGAGGGAAGAACCATCCGGCTGTACAACGCCGGCTCGGAGGATATGCTGGTGTACAACATAGCGGCTGCCGACCCGGCCGTGACCTCCGTGCCGGCCTACGGCATCATTCCGGGATTCGATTCCCTGGAGGTTGCCGTGCTCCTGAATGCCTCCGCACCGGGAACCATTGCCACCGATTTGCGGATCGAAAGTATTTCCGGGGAGGCCTCCGTGTATGTCAGGGCCGAGGCAGTGCACCCGCCGGCAGTACAATGGTCGCCGGACACCATTTGTGTTACGCTGATTCAAGGCCAGGACACTACCGTGGATCTCACCCTGATCAATGCCGGCCTGGGCGCCTTGTACTACAACCTCCATGGACCCGGCCCGGATGTGAACCCGCTCATCAAGGTCTGGTCGTTTAAAAACGCCAACACCATTGGCACGCCCGCACAGGTGTTGCGGGACAGCAACCTGCAGGTTACTGAAGGGGATGCGCTCCCGCAAACCATCGAGGCGTTGCGCGCCTATGATGTGTTGTTGTTCCCGCGGGACGACTATTACGAGATATGGTCCTACATGGCCTGGATGCCTCTGCTCAGCCAGTATGTATCGGAGGGTGGCCGGGTGCTTTTCCTCGGTCGGGCCTACAACGACATTCTGAACGCGACCGGCCTGTTTGAAGGATACCATACGTTCAGTTACGTATGGGATACCGCCGGGCAGGTGATCAGCGAACCCTTGCACCCCATGCTGGACGGCGTAGGGTTGCCGCTACAGCCCGAGCAGCATTTTTTTGCCGCCAGCTACGACGCAGGAACCCTGCAACCCGTTGTCCGGCACAACGGCTACGGTGCACTGGCCGGATACCGCCAAAAAGGCAATGGCCTGGCTGCCTACGTGGGGTACGATTATCAGTTTGGCAACACCTCCAGTAAAAGGCTCTTGTTGAACACCGTGCGTTGGCTGGCCGGTTTTGCGCCACCCGGGTGGCTGGACTACAACAGTGGCGGCGGCGAGATCGCCCCGTCCGACAGCCTGAAACTGACGGTCGTGCTGAGCGCAGATTCCGTCAGGGGCGGCATGTATCAGTACCTGCTGCGGCTTACCACCAACGACCCGCTGCGCCCGGTGGTCAACATCCCGGTGAAGCTCATCGTAGTGGAAGCGCCGGAAGCCCGCTTCGCCGCCGACCGATACCGCACCTGCGACGGCCAGGTGCAGTTCATCAACCAAACGGCTTACGCACCGGAAACCTTTTTCTGGGATTTCGGCGACGGGCAAACGTCAACCGATACCATGCCGATGCATACCTACGACACCAGCGGTTTGTACCCGGTGACGCTGGTGGCCTGCAATGCCTTCGGGTGCGACACCCTGCGGCTCGACTCGCTTATCCTGGTGGACCTCGGCGGGCAGTTTTGCGATACACTGCTCATGCCCGGCGGTCAGGGTAAAACGGTGTATTCCGATGCCTGCTCCGGGTTGTTGTACGATTCGGGCGGCCCGGACGGTCCGTACCAAAATGGCGAATACTGTTTTGCCACGCTGGAAACCGACTCCGGCAAGGTGTTCCGGCTGATCATTGAGGAGGTCAATCAAGAAACCTGCTGTGATTATCTGTATGTGTACGACGGCAACAATGCCAACAGCCAGCAACTGCTCGGTCTGAGCAGTCTGCCCAACGGACAGCGGTCGGTGGTTTCCTCCGGACGATATGCCACGGTGCAATTTTACAGTGATGGCAGCGCCAACGGCACCGGGTTCAAAATTCGCTGGGAGTGCGCCGCTGAATTCCCCCCCGTCGCCGGATTTACGCACGGACTCTATTCCTGTAATAACATCATCCAGTTCACCAACCAGTCTAACGGCGCCACTTCGTACTTTTGGGATTTCGGCGACGGCCACTACGACTCGATTGTCAGCCCCATACATGCATTTGCGCAAACCGGAATCTTTCCAGTGACCCTGTACGCCATTCGAGACAACGACACGGCAACTTTCATCTTGCCTGTTCAGGTGTCCAGTGTGGATTTCTACGCCAATGTGGTGTATCCCGCCAACGCACAGGTGGGCACCCCGGTCACCTTCACCGCCAATTCGCCTTTCCCAGTCAACATTGTGTACTGGACCATCAACGGACAAACCAGCCAGGGTACATTACCGGTGGTCGCCACCTTCTTCCAGACAGGCACTTTCCCGGTACAAGCCAACATTTACGGCGCAAACGGTTGCTTGGTCGTGTACAACGGGTTCATCAACATCGGACCGACCAGCGCTACGGGCGAGGCCGCCGCGCGCGCGTCCGACTGGCAGCTTTCCCCGAACCCGGCCGGCGATCAAACCTGGCTGACGTACCGGGGCGATGCCCCCGCCGAGGTGACGTACCGGCTGGTGAACGCCTTTGGTGCGCTCGTTGGTCAGGGCGCCTGGCAACCCCGTTCCGGCGACCGCCTGCCGATGGCTTTGGGCGATCTGCCTGCCGGCACCTACGTCTTGTGGATCGATGAGCCCGGGTACGCCGGCACGGCGCTGCAACTGATCCGTTGGTAAGTAGCGTCGGGATGCTTGTTCGGTGACGCAGATTTGCGACCTTTGCCCGATAGCGTCGAAATGGCGCGCATCTGTATGAAAAAATGCATGCAAATACTGTCGGGGGTAGTTGTTTCCCTGCTTTTCACCCCCGGCTGCATTCCCCCTGAGATGACTCCGGGAGATGATGCCGGCACGGTGTCTGTTGACCTGCGCAATCCGGTTGTGCAGCAACTCTACAACTGGCGCGACCAGCAGCGCAGCGACAGCCTGCTCCGCTACCTGAACGCGCCCAACCCGACCTACCGCTACCTGTCGGCGCTTTCCTTTGCGTCTATCCGCGACTCGGCCGTCGTGCAGCAGCTCGCCTCCCTGCTCGACGACCCTGTGGAGGAGGTGCGCATCGCCACAGCCTTTGCCCTGGGGCAGATCGGCAGTGCCAGGGCCCAGGACCCGCTGGTGAAGGCATTCGATTCGGGCGACTCCCTGTCGGAGCACCAGCGGTACAATGCCACCGTGCTGGAGGCCCTGGGCAAGTGCGGCAATGCCGCTGTTTTGCGTCAGATTGCTTCGGTGACTACCTACCAGCCAACCGATACGCTGCTGCTCGAAGGGCAATGCCGGGCGGTGTACCAGTTTGGTCTGCGCAAGATCATCGACACGGTGGCCATCCGGTGTATGGTGCAGTACGCCAGCAATGAGCGCATCCCCGAGTCGGCGCGGCTGATGGCCGCCCATGCGCTGGCCCGACCGGCCGAGCTGGCGCCCGACAGCGCCCAGGCGGTGCTGCTGGCGGCAACCCTGGTGCGCAGCACCAACCCGGAGATCCGCATGGCGCTGGCCAGGGCGCTGGGTAAGGCAGTCACCGGACCCGCTTTCAACATCCTTTCCAAAGTGATCAACACCGAGGTGGACTGGCGTGTGCAGTGCAACATTATTCAGGCGATGGCCAAATTTGAATACGACACCGTTCGCAGCCTTGTATCGCCCTTCCTGTTCAACAAAAATCCGCATGTGGCGCGCACGGCGGCCGAGTTCTGGATACAGAACGGACAACCCAAAGACGGCGACTATTACTGGCGCATCGCCCGCGACCGCCCGGAGCTGGAGTGGCCGGTGCGCGTAGCGCTGTACCGGGCCTCGAACAAATGGCTCTCCGGGTCAACCAGGCCCGAGTCAAAGGACTTTGTCAATTACCAACTCAAGGAGATGTTCCAACAGAGCAAGGACCCTTACGAAAGGGCCGCCTGCCTGCGGGCGCTGGCCGAATTTGGGTGGCAGTACCGCTGGATACACGATAAAGGCATGCAAGACGCCCATCCGGCGGTGAAAACAGCCGCCGCAGAGGCGCTGGTGGACATTGCCAACCGGCCCGACTTTTACCGGCACTTCGGTGAAGGTGCTTCCGGCGTGCGCCGCGAACTGTACTACTACTTCCGTGCAATGACCACCTCGGACGATCCGGGACTGGTGGCCGCTGCCGCGCCTGGCTTTGAGGCCAGGGAAATGAATTTTGCGGCCATGCGCGACACCGCCCGCAGCGCAGACCTGCGCATCAGCCTTGGCAAGCTGCAACTCCCGCGCGATCTGGAGGCCCACATCGCCCTGGAAAAAGCCCTGGCATTCCTGGAGGGTCGGCCTGCGCCGACGGGCTGGAAACCGCCCTACAACCACCCCATCGAATGGAACCTGCTGGGCACGCTGAACCAGAACACCACCGTCACGCTGACCACCGCAAAAGGAACGATCGAGCTGGAGCTCTATCCCCAGTGGGCCCCCGGCACCGTGGCCGGCTTCCTGCAACTTGCCGGCAGCGGTTTTTACAACGGGAAAATTTTTCACCGGGTGGTGCCCGGGTTCGTCGTTCAGGCCGGCTGCCCGCGCGGCGACGGCTATGGCGGGCTGGATTACAGCCTGCGCACCGAAATCGGGCTGATGCACTACGACGAGGCCGGGTACTTGGGCATGGCCTCTGCGGGGCCCGACACCGAAGGCACGCAGTTTTTCATCACCCACTGCGCAACGCCTCACCTCGACGGGCGGTACACCATTTTCGGCAAGGTCAGACGGGGGCTGGACGCGCTGCACAAGCTTCAGGTGGGCGACGCCATCCAAAAAGTGACCGTCAACTAACCGGTGAATCGCGAATTCCTGCTCAACATCCTGTTCCTCGTGCTGATCAACCTGTTGATCAAGCCCCTGTTTATTTTTGGTGTGGATCTGGGCGTGCAAAACCGGGTGGGCGACGGTGAGTACGGGCTGTATTTTACGCTCACCAGCTTTATCCTGCTCTTCCAGATCATCAATGATTTCGGCATACAGAACTTTAACAACCGGCACATCAGCCGGCACCCGCACCTGCTGCCCAAGTATTTCCCCAACCTGCTGGCGCTGAAAATCATCCTGAGCACGGCTTTTGTGCTCATCGTGGCGCCTGCCGCCCTGCTGTCGGGCTACGAATGGGCGGTCATGCCTTTGCTGCTCGTGCTGCTGGTGAACCAGGTACTGATTCACCTCACCTTTTTCCTGCGCTCCAACCTGTCGGGGTTGGGTCATTTCCGCCTCGACAGTTTTTTTTCGGCGCTCGACAAGCTGTTGATGCTGGTCACTTGCGGCGCCCTGTTTTTTCTGCCCTTTCCGGTCACCATCATGCATTTTGCCCTGGCCCAGACGCTGGCGCTGGCGCTCACTGCCCTGTGGGTGTTCATCGCACTCCGCCGCAGGGCGCGCTTTCCGGTGCGGCCCGGGTGGGCCAGAAACTGGCGGGCCGGGCGCGCGTTTCTGGTGGCCCTGTTTCGCCAGAGTGCGCCTTACGCGCTGGTGGTTTTTCTCATGTACACGTATTCGCGGCTTGATGTGGTGCTGCTGGAGCGCCTGTTGCCCGACGGGCGCGTGCATGCCGATGTGTTTGCCGGCGCTTTCCGGCTGCTCGACGCCGCCAATATGTTCGGGTACCTGTTCGCCACCCTGCTCCTGCCCATGTTCGCGCGGCTGCGTGGCAAGGGAGAGCCGGTGGCGCCCCTGGTCAAAATGAGCTTGTCGCTCATCTGGGCCGGCAGCATCGCCCTGGCAGTGACCGTGTTTTTTGCCCGCGCGGAACTGATTGAGCTGATGTTCCCGGAAAAAGCGACCGGGTACCGGGCCGACACCCTGGGCATCCTCATTTGGGTGTTCGTGCCGGTGAGCGTCACCTATGTATTCAGTACCCTGCTCACGGCCGATGGAAGGCTCATGCAGATGAACCGCTTTTTCGCCGTGGCCGTGGGGCTTGATGTGCTGCTCAACCTGATCCTAACGCCCACCTGGAAAGCGCAGGGGGCTGCCGTTTCCGCGCTGGTCACCCAGGGGTTCGTGGCGACGGCCATGGTCGGGCTGTGCGTCCGGGCGTTCGGGTTTTCGGTTCACCGGCGGCACTGGGCGCCGCTGCTGGGTTATGGGCTGGTGGTGGTGGCGAGCGCGGTGCTGGTGTTTGGTTATGTGCCCTGGCCCTGGTACGCACAGGCGGCCCTGCTGCTGGCGGTTTCGGCGGTGGCGGCGCTTTTGTTGGGGTTGGTGCGGGTGCGGGCCTGGCTGGAGGGGCTGGGGTGAGCGGACTTATTGGCGGCCAGTGAACGGGGTTTAGCCGGGCATTGGCTCAGCGCCATCGCCCGGGCCAATCGTTATCCAAACAGCGCATCCACAAACGCCCGCTTGTTGAATATCTGCAACTGATCCACCCGTTCGCCCACGCCCACGTAGCGGATGGGTATTTTAAACTGGTCGGAAATGCCCAGGGCCACGCCGCCTTTGGCGGTGCCGTCGAGTTTGGTGAGCGCCAGCGCGGTGATGGGCGCCACCTCGGTGAAATGGCGGGCCTGCTCCAGGGCATTTTGCCCGGTGGAGGCGTCGAGCACGAGGAGCACGTCATGGGGCGCGCCAGGCAGCACCTTTTCGATGGAGCGGTGTATTTTGCCCAGTTCCTGCATCAGGCTGGACTTGTTGTGCAGCCTGCCGGCGGTGTCGATGATGCACACGTCGTACCCCTCCTGCACCGCATGGCGGGTGGCCTCGAAGGCGACCGCGGCGGGATCGGCGTTCATGCCTTTGGTGTAGAAGCCGCTGCCCGTGCGTTCGGCCCAGATGCCGAGTTGATCCACGGCGGCCGCGCGGAAGGTGTCGGCGGCGCCTAGCATCACCCGGTAGCCTTTGGACTTGAACTGGTGCGCCAGCTTGCCGATGGTGGTGGTTTTGCCCACGCCGTTCACGCCGATGACGAGCAGCACGTACGGTTTGGCGCCCGCGGGCACGTCGTAGTCTTCGGCATCCACCGTGTTGTTTTCGCCGAGCAGCCGCACGATCTCGTCGCGCAGGATCTCCTGAAGTTCTGAAGCGCTCATAAACTTGTCGCGAGCGACACGCGCTTCGATGCGTTCAATGATCTTGACGGTGGTATCCAGCCCGACGTCGCTGCTGATCAGCACCTGTTCCAGTTCGTCGAGTACCTCTTCGTCGACGGCGCTTTTTCCGGCCACTGCGCGGGCCAGTTTGCCGAAAAAGCCTTCCCTGGTTTTTTCGAGGCCTTTGTCGAGGTCTTCCTTGCGCTCGCGGTTGAAAAATTTATCAAAAAAACCCATATTCAGTTAAAGTTGCTCGCCGTACAGCCGTCGCGCGCTGTCGATGATGGCGCTGCGTTTGCGGCGCGACACCTCGAGGGTTTCGCCCGTTTCCAGAATGAGGTAGCCGCCGTCGCCTTTTACGTATGTCTTCATGTAGTTCATGTTGACGATATGCTTTTTGTGTACCCGCACGAAGTTGAGCCGCGAAAGGGTGTCTTCGTACGCCTTGATGGTTTTGCTGGCGGTGATTCTGGACTGGTCGGCCATGAGGAAGTGGGTGTAGTTGTCTTCCGCTTCCAGGCGCACGATGTCGCGCACACGGACGAAGTGCACGCCGTCGAGGCCGGAGATGCCTATTTTCTCGTAGGCATTGGGGTCGTTGGTGGCGTAGTTTTGCTGCAGCAGTTCCAGGCGCTCTTTGGTGACGGGACCGCGGCGGCGGATGCGGCTGACGGCGATGCGCAGTTCTTCCGGGTCAATGGGCTTGAGCACGTAGTCTATGGCCGAAAAGTCGAACGCCGACAGGGCGTATTTGTCGTAGGCGGTGACGAAGATGATGTCGTACGGGATGTCCTCCAGTTTCTCCAGTCCTTTGAACACCAGCCCGTCGGACAGTTTGATGTCGAGGAAGGCAACATCGAACTTTTGGGCCTGTTGGCCCTCGGTCAGGCGCAGCAGGTCGGTGTTGGAGCCTCCGGTCGCTGCGATGTCGATCTCCGGGCAGTACTGGCCCAGCAGGTTCTGGAGGTTCTGGAGGCTTTCGGGTTCGTCGTCAATGAGCAAGGCACGCATGGCGGGAAAGGATTTGTGGATGAATCAGTTGATGGGTTTGACTTTCAGTCGGGAGCCCGTTTTGAGCGGGGTGTAGGGATTAAGTTGTTGAATGCGTTCGGCGGTGACGCCGTGTTGCCGGGCGACTTCGTCGAGGGACTCGTTGCGGCGCAGAATGTGCCAGACGAATTCGGTGGACACGGCGAAGCACTGAGAGGGCACTTCCAGGGAGCATTCGTTCTTGTTCACGATGTTACTCCAGTAACTGACCGACGGCTCCAGCCTGGCCGCCGGCGGCCGGTTGGCGGGGGCGCCTTCCATGTTTACCCGGGTATAGGAGAGCAGGGGCACCGGGCGCCAGACCGCGATGGTCTGGCCTGCCGGCACGTAGCCCGACGTGAGCCGGTTCCAGGCTTTAAGGTGTTCGGCGGGGCAGAGCAGTACTTTGGCCATCCGGTCGATGTGGTCGGCCTTTTCCACCTTGACCAGCACTTTGACGTATTTGCCGTCGCTGCCGGCAACGGACGCCATCTGCGGAGGCGCCGATTCCCAGACATAAGTGCCGGTTTTCGTCTTGCCGTTCAGGTAGCGCACAAACGCCGGCATGACGCGTTCGGGCAGGGTAATATAATTGCCCGCAGGGTCGGCCGGCACATATTCATTGCGGTACCCCGGATTGAGGTTCTGGATCACGTTGAGATCGACACCCGTGGCGTTGGCGATGTCGTGAAAGGTCAGCGTTTCAAATACTTTGAGGTAGGCGGTGAGTTGCTCGTCGCGATCGGGAAACTGCGGTTCAAGGCCGTGCAACAGGTGGTAGTTACAGATGTAGGTGGCGGCAATGAAGGCAGGTACGTAATTGCGCGTTTCGCGGGGCAGGAATGCCTGAATACGCCAGAAATTGCGGCTGCGCGCCCGGCGGATGGCGGCATTGACCCTGCCGGGCCCGCTGTTGTAGGCGGCCAGCGCCAGCGCCCAGTCGTTGTAGTGGCGGTACAGGTTCTTGAGGTATTTGACGGCGGCTTCGGTGCTTTTGACGGGGTCTACCCGCTCATCCACCGCCTTGGTCAGGTATAGCCCGTATTCATTGCCGGTACCGGGCATAAACTGCCAGAGTCCGACGGCGCCGGCGCGGGATACCGCCCTGGGATTGAGCGCCGACTCGACGACGGCGAGGTATTTCAGGTCTGTGGGCAAACCGTGCTCCTGCAACTTCTGCTCAAACATCGGAAAGTAAGTCAGGCGTTTGCCCAGCATGATCGACGCTTTTTCCGGTTTTTTGACCACATACGTCTGAATGTAGGCCCTCACCGTGCTCGTGATGCGCATGGGCATACACGAAGAGGACAGCGCGTCCAGCCGCTCCAGCAACTCGGTATCCGTCGGGATTAAGGGCAGCACCGCTGCTTCTGCGTTGACAGGAAGCTCCTCCACCGCGATATCCTGGGATTGAACAGCGAAATGACTCGTCGTGAGTAACAGGGTCAGGCAGGAAACCAACAGGCGATATCGAAATGAAAACATGGCGCGTAAGCAAGTTCGTTTTGGAACAACCAAATGGATAAAAAAAGATTAGCTCGGGTCGAAGGAGGGCAAATGTCGTTTTTTTTCCGCATTGCTGATCTTGTTTTGTTTAAAAAAAATGCCGCAGGCTTGGTGATACCGGTTTTGAATGTACCTTTGCGCGGCAATAAATCGCGGCAGCGCCAATGCGCTTCCTTTTCTATTGCAAGACACTTGCTAAAGTACGCACAACCAAACTTTATATTGTTCCATGGCGAATATTGGACACATCAAACAAATCATCGGCGCCGTAGTGGATGTTGATTTCAGCAGCCCCGGCAGCAAACTGCCGGAAATTCTCAATGCACTGGAACTGAAACGCCCGGACGGCTCTGTGCTGATTATGGAAGTACAACGCCACCTCGGTGAGGATGGTGTGCGCACCATTGCTATGGACTCGACGGACGGTCTGATGCGCGGCATGGAAGTGGTGGACACCGGTTCGCCCATCATCATGCCCGTCGGCGAGGACATCCGCGGACGCCTGTTTAACGTAGTTGGCGACCCGATCGACGGCCTGAAGCCCGTCGCTAAAGACAACAAGTCCTACGTGATCCACCGCAAACCGCCGGCATACGAAGAGCTCTCTACTGAACGCGAGATTCTTTATACCGGTATCAAGGTGATCGACCTGATTGAGCCGTACGCCAAAGGTGGCAAGATTGGTCTTTTTGGCGGCGCCGGTGTGGGCAAAACGGTACTCATCCAGGAACTGATCAACAACATTGCCAAAGCGTACAGCGGTGTATCTGTGTTTGCCGGCGTGGGCGAACGCACCCGCGAGGGCAACGACTTGATGCGCGAAATGCTCGAAGCGGGCATCATTAAATACGGAGACGCGTTTATGCACTCCATGGAGGCCGGCGGATGGGACCTGAGCAAGGTGGACTACAACGAGATGAAAGACTCCAAAGCCACCTTTGTGTTCGGACAGATGAATGAACCCCCCGGCGCCCGCGCCCGCGTGGCCCTCTCCGGTCTGACCATTGCCGAATACTACCGCGACGGCGACCTGAGCGACCCGGCCGGCGGTCGCGATATCCTGTTCTTTATCGACAACATTTTCCGCTTTACCCAGGCCGGTTCCGAGGTGTCGGCTCTGCTCGGCCGTATGCCTTCCGCAGTAGGTTATCAGCCCACCCTGGCCACGGAGATGGGCTTTATGCAAGAACGCATCACGTCGACCAAACGCGGATCCATCACTTCTGTACAGGCCGTGTATGTACCCGCGGATGACTTGACGGACCCCGCTCCGGCCACGACCTTCGCCCACCTGGACGCCACCACCGTATTGAGCCGCAAGATCGCTTCGCTCGGTATCTACCCGGCGGTAGACCCGCTCGACTCCACTTCGCGCATCCTCGACCCCAGGATCATCGGCGACGAACACTACAACTGCACCCAGCGGGTGAAGCAAATCCTGCAGCGGTACAATGAACTTCAGGACATCATCGCCATCCTTGGCATGGAAGAACTCTCCGACGAAGACAAACTCGTGGTTTCCCGCGCCCGCCGCGTACAGCGCTTCCTCTCGCAACCTTTCCACGTGGCCGAGCAGTTCACCAACATCCCCGGTGTTCTGGTGCCGATCGACGAAACCATTCGCGGTTTCAACATGATCATGGACGGTGAACTCGACGAATATCCCGAAGCCGCTTTCAACCTGGTCGGTACCATCGACCACGCCATTGAAAAAGGCAAGAAAATGCTGGAAGAAGCCTCGCGATAGGTTCGAAATCAAGGTTCAAGGTTCAAAACAGGTTCAAGGCATCCTCGCCTGAACCCGTTTTGAACCTTGAACCCGCTTTGGACCATTACTTTGAACCTTGAACCAATTCACCATGCACCTCCTCATTCTTTCTCCTGATCAGCAAATTTTCAGCGGCGAGGTCAAGTCCGTTACGGCTCCCGGCAGCGACGGTCAGTTTCAGGTACTGAACAACCACGCAGCGCTGGTGTCGGCACTGGCCCCCGGGCGTATCGAAGTGGTGGGTGAGAACGGAGAAAAATTATCCTGGACTATTGGCGGTGGTTTCGCCGAGGTGCTGAACAACGAGATCGCCCTGCTGGTATCGGGCGTGAAAGCCTGATCGGTCCGAAGACGATCCGGTTCTCGTGATCACACACGGCGTTCACGGATCCCAATTTGCTTTACAATATTTCTTATTTGTTTTTGTTTCGGTACCTGTAAATATCCCGCAACTGAAGGGTATCTCCTGTTTCGGTCACCACTGTCAGGTCGTACCGGAACACGAGTTTAGTGCCCACCGGCGCATAGTAGTAAATCCGCCAGGCGTCGGCTTCACGAACCCCGACGCATCCGTTGGAGTACATTTTTCCGAGGGTATTTGGATTCGTGGTGGGGTGAATAAAGTGTCCGGTGCGCCGACCGGCTATTTCCGGCTCCAGCCAGGGTATGCGGGGCGGGGTGGTCACCCGGCCGTCGTCGCGATGGGTTACCTTGTACACCTTGTTGTCCACCGGATTGATATACCGGGGGTCATTGTTGATGGAGGCGATGGCGCCGGCGCCGATGGCCGTCCGCAGATCGGTCATGCGCCCGCTCATGGCGAGGTAGCGACGCTTGTGCTGCCCCACCCGTACGGGAAAGGTGTACAGCGTGTCCGTTCCATCGAAAATCCGGAGTTTGAATTCCGGGATGTTGAGGTCAAGGACAATTTTCCGGTGTTTTTCCAATAAAGCTTTGGCCTGTCTGGCGTTGGGTACCAGCAAGATGTCGCCCTGCCGTAAGACCACCAACGTGCGTTGTTCGTAGACAAACGAATCTCGGGCCATCATCCGGTAATAATCGGTATTTTCCAGGGTGTCGATGATCCAGGGGTTTGCCCAAACGAGCAGGTGTTCGGTTAGGGGATAGCCCGCCGTGGTGTCATAGCGCCTGACCAGGGTGTCCAGGAATGCAAAGTATCGGCCGATGGTGACGTTGTAGGGCACGATCACGGTGTCGAAGGGCGGGGTCGGTAAGGTGTCTTTATCGACCGTGCCGGGCGCTAGTTCCAGAGGCGCCGGCTTTCGTTCGTCTGCCCGGGCGCAAAAAAACAGTCCCGGCAAAACGGGCAGGAAAAGGAACAAGGCGGCGATGCGCGTGTGGATTGGCATATTGGCCGGTATTAGCAACTTTAAACGGTCGGCGGTTGGCGGAAAAGTCGTACTTTTAAGGCTTCTAACGCGAACTGAATTTTTGAATGAAAAAGGTGATTTTTTTTGGGCCGTTGTTGCTGGCGATCGCTTCCTGCTCCAACGAATTTGACGTAGCCGCTCCGTGGAAAGACATCCCGGTGGTATACGCCATCTTGTCTCCGCAGGATACCGCGAATTATGTGCGGGTGGAAAAAGCATTTCTGGACCCTACAACGGACGCCACAAAAATAGCCCAGATTCCCGACTCGCTGTATTATGACGACAGCCAGATCAGCGTTTTTCTGGAGCGAAAAGCCGATGGTCAACGCGTGCAGCTGACCCGTGTGGACGGCAACCTGGAGGGGTACATCCGCGACAGCGGCGTTTTTGCCCAGCAGCCCAACTGGCTGTACAAGTACAAACCCACCGGAGCACCGTTCGTTCAGGAAGGCAAATCATACCGGTTTATCCTGGAAAGGAGCGATGAACTGCCCACCGTCACGGCCGAAACGGGCATGCCCGGCGCCTTCACATTCGTGTCCCCCAACCCGTTTGATCCCAAGCTCACCTTCAACGCCTCCGTCAGCCCGCGGGTGCAATGGCGCACCGACGTCAACGGCGTGCTGTTTTCGGTTCAACTGGTCATCCGCTACCGGGAAACCACCAATGCCGGCGTTTTCGTCGGGCGAGATACCCTCTACTGGGACGCCGTGCCCAGCGTCCGCCGAACCGACATAAATAACAACGGCAGCTTTCAGGGCGAGACTTCGCTCTCCAACACCGGATTCTTCAACTTCCTGGTGAACAACATCCCGGCCATGGGCGACCGGCTGCGCTACTTCGAACGCTTCGACATCGTGCTGACCGGTGGTGGCGCCGAGATCGAAGAACTACAGGAAACCATCTCCGCCAACACCGGAATCGTAGGCGCCGAATCGCTCCCCCTCTATTCCAACGTTTCAGAAGGATTCGGCCTGTTTACCGGCAGAAACACATCCCTTTTTAAGAATATCCAGGTCACCGACGAAACCGTCAATTACATGAATAGTCCGGAAGCTGACCAAGCGGTGCGCAATTTGAACTTCCGGAAATAACATTTTTGTTCACAATTTACTGCATTTTTTTATAATAAACATTTGAAATTCAAACAATAATTTATTTAATTAACTTTATTGTATTTTTTTAGTCGTTCACATTAAGTGAAAAATGTCATTTTATTGCCTTTCTACACGGTTCACTTTTGTACTGTGAACGGTGGTGATAAATGAATTGCCGCTCAAAATATGTTCATGGGATTATACAAATTCAGGTGAGAGTGCAAGTCCTCTTTTCGAAAAGAGGACTTGCCAAACCTGATTTTTTCGTTTTGAAAATGTTCATGGGATTATAATTTGTTGTTTTAGACCGTATCATATGAGATGCGGTCTTTTTTTTTCCGGATTATCGGCCGGTATGGGTTTCTTTGCCGTTGATTATAAATCATTGGCATGTCTACACAAACTTCTGAAATCAAGCGCGTCACCACCCATGTCATTCAGGGGATGAAAGACCGGGGCGAAAAGATCGCCATGCTGACCGCCTACGACTACTCGATGGCCCGTATTCTGGATGAGGCCGGAGTTGACATTTTGCTGGTGGGCGATTCTGCCTCGAATGTGATGGCGGGGCACGAAACGACCCTGCCCATTACCCTGGATCAGATGATCTACCACGCACAATCGGTGGTGCGGGCTGCCAAGCGTTGTCTGGTGGTGGTGGATATGCCCTTTGGCAGTTATCAGGCCAACTCGGAAATTGCGCTGAGCAGCGCCATCCGGATCATGAAAGAGTCCGGCGCACACGCTGTCAAGCTGGAAGGAGGCGCCGAGGTGGAAAAATCCATTTCTCGTATTCTGAAGGCGGGTATACCGGTCATGGGCCACCTGGGCCTGACCCCCCAAAGCATTTACAAATTCGGCACTTACACAGTGCGGGCGAAAGAGGAGGCGGAGGCCAACAAGTTGCGCACAGACGCCCAGTTGCTCGAAGAACTGGGTTGTTTTGCGCTCGTGCTCGAAAAAATTCCGGCTGCCCTGGCTGCAGAGGTGTCGGCCGGCCTGCATATCCCGACCATCGGCATCGGCGCCGGCGCCGGGGTAGGTGGCCAGGTGTTGGTTACCCACGACATGGTGGGCATTACCAAGGATTTCAAGCCGCGTTTTCTGCGCAGGTACCTCGAACTGTTTGATGCCATAGGCCAGGCCACCGGCAGGTATATTGCCGACGTGAAATCCGGCGATTTTCCGAGTAATCAGGAACAATACTAATGCGTTTCAAACAGTACATTTGCGGGTAAAATTCCCGTTTTCGTGATGAACGCATACGGCGCATACGCTCCGGAAAATAACTCATTTTACCCGATCATGGCACGCAAAAACACCATTCGGCTGCTGCTGGGCCTGCTGGCGCTTCTTTTCATTGTGGCTGCGGCCATAGTATGGCCCTATTATCGAAGTATTTATGTAGAAGGGGTTCCGGAAAAACTGGAAAATCCCTTCGTGCATATTCCGACGGGTTCCACGTATGAAGACGTGGTGTACATCCTGAAAAACGGCGGGTATATCACCGATGAGCCATCTTTTCGCTGGGTGGCCGAGGAAATGAAATACAACAAACCGGTGATGCGGGCCGGTCGTTTTGAGATCAAACCCGGCTGGAGCAACCGCGAACTCATCCAGCACCTGCGCACCGGGGAGCAATCGCCGGTCAAGCTGGTGCTTAACATGGAACGACTGCCGGAGGAGGTTGCCGGCAAGGCCGCGCGATTCCTGGAATCCGACTCGCTTGCGTTGCTCAAAACCTTTGGTGACCCGAACGTGCTGCAGGAGCTGGGCTATACGCCGGAAACCCTGATCTCGCTGTTCATCCCGAATACGTACGAGATGTTCTGGAATACCGATCCCAAATCCTTTCTCAAACGCATGAAGAAGGAAAACGAGTCCTTTTGGGCTAAAAATGGCCGGCTGGAAAAAGCCAAGGCACTGGGTCTGTCGCCCGTCGAGGTGTACACCCTGGCCTCCATCGTCGACCGGGAGAGCAACGTCAATGAGGAGAAGCCCCGCATCGCCGGCGTCTACCTGAACCGTTTGCGCGTGGGCATGCGCCTCCAGGCCGATCCAACCAGTGTATTTGCCACGCGCGACTTTGGGGCCACCCGCGTCACCGACTACCACACCACCTTCGATTCGCCCTACAACACCTATGTTTATTACGGTTTGCCGCCCGGGCCCATCAGCATGGCGTCAATTCCGGGCCTGGAAGCGGTGCTGAACCCCGAACAGCACGACTATATATTCTTTTGCGCCAAGCCCGACGATTCGGGCGCGCACGCCTTTGCCGTCACCTATGCGGCGCATCTGGTCAATGTGGATAAATTCAAAGCCTACCTGGCCAAACGGGGCAACTAGGGCCTGAAGCGCCGGAAGGCCATCCAGCCCGCTATGCAAAAGAGCAGGGCAGCCAGGGCGGTCAGTTGTACACCCCAGGGATTCTCCATGCTCTTGCCGAAGAGCAAAAGCGAGGGAAAGATCAGGTTGGCCCCGGCGATACCCACCTTCATCACAAAGGCCCGCACGCCGTAAAACATGCCCGAAAGGCGCTCCCCGCCGGCTTGCTCCTGTTTTTCCACCAGGTCGCCGATGAGTGCGTTGGGCAAAATGCCGAATGCAGCAAGCGGGAATGCCGACGCAACGGCCAGCCCGTATAACAGTATCTCTTTGGGCAAGGGTATGGCGCGAACGGAAAACACGGTGGCGAAAATGGCGGCGAAAAAGGCGAACCCCCACAACAGGAGCGACTGTTTGCCGCCCCGCGCGGCCAAAACATTTACTGGCCAGTAAAAAAGAAAGCTGGCGACAAATCCGGTAAGGGAAAAAACAAACGCATAGGACTTGTCCAGACCAAGCAGCAGGGTGGTATAAAAGCCGATGCCCAGTTGAATAAAACTGAGGGCCAGCCAATACATCAGATCGGCCTTCAGAAATTGCCAAAAAGCATTGTTGGACAGCACCATGCGCAGGGCGTGGCCGAGCGGGTGGCTGCTGTCGCTTTGTCGGGCGTAGCGTCTTTCATTGAGAAAAAGGGCCGGGATCAGCATCAGCACGAGTGCAGCGCTTTGCAGGATGAGCACCGATCGCTGGAACGCGTCGATACTGTCCATGCCGGTCGATTCAAAATAACTCTGGAGGGCGTACGCGCTGTTGCCGCCAATAAATCCTATCGCCCAGGTGACGGACAGCAGGGTGCTAATGCGCATGCGGTCCTTTTCGGTATGACCCAGTTCGGCGATCAGGGCGGTGTAGGGGATCACGTAAAAAGCGAAAAAAAAGTAGAACAGCCCCAGTGTGAGCATGAGCCACGCAAAGTTGCCGCCCTTTTCGTAGGGCGCCAGGGGTGTAAAGACCAGATAACCGAACGCGGCCAGCGGCAGGGCGCCGAGCAACAGGAACCAGCGACGTTTGCCCAGTACCGACGACTTGCGATCGCTCCAGTTGGCAATGAACGGATCGATCAGCGCGTCGAGCAACCGCCCGCCGGCGCTGACGATGCCGATGAGCGTAAACACGGCCAGCACAGGTCCCTGGTATATGAATGTGGGGAACATCGGGTCGCCCTGTTCGGGCGGCATGTAAAAATATACCAGCAGGTTGCCCACCCCGAAGCTGCCCAGCGACCACCCTAGTTGGCCCAGGGCGTACACGAGCATCGGCGCCATTCCCGGTCGCACCGGCGCCAGCGGATGCTGCGGAGGGGAGTGGAATTTTCTTCGGGCCATAGTGTTTGAGCGGGTTTTATTGTCTGTTGGTGACGCCCAGTGTGCCGCCCGGCACGTCGCTGGGTATGTCCTCGTCGGGGAGCGTGTCTCTCCTGACCGGGTTGGCCGGAGCAGGCGTTTCGGCCACCGGCAGGCGTTTTTCAATCAGATTGGCCTTGACCATGCGCTCTTCCAGGGGAATCCGGTGGGGGGCAATGCTGCGGTTGATGTATTTTTCAATCACCAGGCTGGCAATCGGGGCAGCGTAAGACGCGCCCCAGCCGGCATTCTCTACAAATACGGCTACCGCAATTTTGGGATTGTCCTTGGGGGCAAACGCAAAAAAAACAGAGTGGTCCTCGCCATGCGGATTTTGGCTGGTACCGGTTTTTCCGCATACCTGGATGTCGGGAATCTGGGCGATGCGGGCGGTGCCCCTGTTGACGCATTCCGCCATGCCTTCGACCACCATTTCAAAATACCGGCGGTCGATATCAACCTGTTTTTTGGTTTTAAAGCGCTCGGGGATGGGCTTGCCATCCTGGAAGCGCTTGGCCAGGTGGGGCGGATACCACCAGCCGCGGTTGGCGATGCAGGCCGCCAGATTGGCCATTTGAAGGGTGGTGAGCTGCAACTCGCCCTGGCCGATGCCTAGCGACATGATGGTGGGCGAACGCCAACTGCCGAGCTTGCGCGGGTAAATGCGGTTGTAATAGTTGGTGTCCGGTACGTTGCCGGCATTTTCGTTCGGGTAATCGATACCCAGGTTGACGCCCAGGCCAAACGACTCGCAATACCGGTTGAACTTGGCCAGGCCTTCGTATGGGTTGTTGAATCCGTACTTATCGATGATGTTCCGGAATTCCTGGAAATAATACGTGTTGCAGGAATAGGCGAGTGCATCCACCACGTTGCTTACCCCGCCGTGCCCGTGGCATTTGTACAGGCGGCCGGCATAAAAGTAGCCACCGCCACATCCCCTGCCGGATTCGGGGTTAAGGGTGCCTTCCTGGAGGCCGATGAGTGTGACGACCGATTTAAAAATAGACCCCGGGGGGTACTTGGCCATCACGGTGCGGTCAAAAAAAGGCTTTAGCGGATCGTTGAGCATGGCGGCAAACACCTCCCCCCTGCCCTGGGTCAGGGTCAGCCGGCGCGGGTCGTAAGTAGGCGCGCTGACCATGGCGAGCACCTCGCCTGTTTCGGGCTGGATGGCCACGACGCTGCCTGTTTTGCCCTGCATCAGCCGCTCGGCGTACACCTGCAACTCCATGTCTATGCCGCTGACCAGGTTGCTGCCGGCCAGCGCCATGGTGTCCAGGTCGCCTTTTTCGTAGCGTCCTACGATCCGTCCCAGGTTGTCCTTGAGCAAAAAGGTGAGTCCCTTGCGGCCGCGCAGGAGGTCTTCATACTCGGATTCGATGCCGGCGGCGCCGATATAGTCGCCCAGTTGATACACTTCGGGACGGCGCTCAATGTCGCTGGGGTCTACCTCGTTGATGTAGCCCAGCACGTGCGCTCCGGCCGGGTAGGGATAGCCGCGGATGCTGCGCACCTGAACGAAAAAGCCTGTAAATTCATACAGACTCTCCTGCAGGCGCCCGCAGGTTTCAACCGACAACTTTTTCAGGAAAACAAACGGAACGGACTTGGAGAACTTGCCGCTGCGCCAGTCTTTTTTCAGGTTTTCCTGGTATTCGTTTCGCGTAATGCCCAATATGCTGCAGAACTTGTCCACATCCATATTTTTGTTGATCTGATTATAGGTCACCATCAGATCGTATACCGGCTCATTATTGAGGATCAGCCGGCCCTCCCGGTCGTACACCATTCCCCTCGGCGGGTACACCGTCAGTCGCTGAATGGTGATGGCATCGGCCCTGCGGCTGTAGGAACGGTCGAACAACTGCAACTGGGCCGCCTTGAGCACCAGGGCGACAGCGCAGAGGACAAATACCCGCTGGATGTTTTGCTGCCTTAGGACGTTGTTTTGCATGTTCAGCGTTTAGGATTAAACAGGAACACGAGCAGCAGGGTAAAAGGCATGCTCAGGGCCCACGCGGAGAGCGTTTTCAGCGTAATGGTGCCAATATACACAAAAGTGAAGGCATCCATGGAAAAATACCACAAGCAATGCAGCAATAGAAATACCGCCAGCAGGCTGGTAAACCAGCGCCAATCGAAAAAGTGCGGCAGCGCAGTGGGTTCTTTTCCGGAATAGCCGCCTTTGGGCTCAAAAGCGGCGAGCAGGTAGGTGCGGATGAAGCCGGAGAAGACGCCGGCGCCGGCGTGCAGGCCGAGGGTGCCGTAAAAGAGGTCTACGGTCAGGCCGATCAGAAAGCCCAGAATGACCACGAGCGCTGTAGGGGTGGCGATCGGGAGCAGCAGGATGAACAAAGGATATACCAGCAGGTTGAAATACGGGCCGATGCTCAGGCCTACCTGCCGGAGTAGCAACGCCTGGAGGGCCGTCAGCCCTGCGAATCGGATGGCGTTGGGCCAAAGGTCACTGCTGTTCATAGGTGATTTTTTCCAAACTGTCTATGGTTGTACTGAACAGGTTGCGCACCACATACACGTGGTGCACGTCTGCGGGGTCCTGGGTGAGGCGAACCCTGATGGCGTAGAAATACTGGTTATCGCGGTCAGGCTTGGGCTTGCCTTCTATGAAGCCGACGAGCAATCCGCCGGGAAACAGGCTGGAGTACCCGCTGGTCACGATGGTATCGCCTTCGGCGACCTCAACGTGCCTCGGCACGTCCTTGAGGGTCATGTAGCGCGGGTGGTTGTCTTCCCAGACCAGCGAGCCGATCGTTGACTTGTTTTTGATGGCGCAGGAGATGCGTGTTTGGCGGTGGAGCACCGACATGACGGAGGAGAGGTGTGCGTCGGTGTGCCGGACGATGCCCACGATCCCGTCGTCACTGATCACACCCATGTTGGTGGTGATGCTGTCGGCCGCACCCCGGTTGATCATCAGCCAGTTATTGTTCAGGCTAATGCTGTTGCCGATGGCTGTTGCCGGCACAAACTCGTACGCAGGACGCACCAGCCGGCGGTGGAGTCCTTGTTGCCCCGTCAGGGTGTCGTACAATACGTGAAAAAAAGTGTCCCGATAAGGCACTTCTACCAAACGGGCATTGATATTCTGGGTGCGCAGGGCGGCGTTTTCGGCGCGCAGGGCCTCCACCTCTTCGCGCAGGTGGAGGTATTCGCGCATACTGGACTGCCAGTTGAGCACCTTGCCGGCGAACAGCCCATAGGAGTGGGCGTAGATGTCTCCCTGCCGTTGGTTGTTGCCTACGAGCAGGTAAATCGACAGTACCTCCAGGACAAAGAAGGTGATGAATCCACCGTTCCGGATGAAGAGTTGAAGGAGGTTGTTCATAAGCCGACCTTAGACGCTCTTGCGGTCGATCAGGAAAGCAAATTTATCGCTGTGTTGCAGGGCCATTCCGGTACCGCGCACCACGGCGCGCAGGGGGTCATTGGGTACTTGTACGGAGAGTTTGGTCTTTTGCTCCAGGCGTTTGTCGAGCCCGCGCAACAGGGCGCCGCCGCCGGTGAGGTAAATGCCTGTTTTGTAGATATCGGAAGCCAACTCGGGCGGGGTCATCTCCAGGGCTTTGAGCACGGCGTCTTCGATCTTGCTGATGCTCTTGTCCAGCGCGTAGGCTACTTCCTGGTAGTTGATGATGATTTGCTTGGGGATGCCGGTCATGAGGTCGCGGCCGTTGACCGGATAATCGGCGGGCGGCGCTTCCAGTTCGTGCAGGGCCGAGCCGACGTTTATCTTGATTTGTTCGGCGGTGCGCTCGCCGATGAGGATGTTGTGCTCGCGTTTCATGTAGCTCACGATGTCGTTGGTGAGCTCATCGCCGGCAATGCGGATGGATTGATCGCATACAATGCCGGACAAGGCGATTACCGCGATCTCGGTGGTGCCCCCACCAATGTCGATGATCATGTTGCCCACCGGCTCTTCGATGTTCAGGCCGATACCGAGGGCAGCGGCCATGGGTTCGTGGATAAGGTAGGTCTCCTTGCTGTCGACGTGATCGGCAGAGTCAAAAACGGCGCGCTTCTCCACCTCGGTGATGCCGCTGGGTATGCAGATGACCATTTTGAGGTGGTTGAACAGACTGCTGCGCTTGCCCACCATGCGGATCATGCCCTCGATCATGGCCTCGGCAGCCTGGAAGTCGGCGATTACGCCGTCTTTGAGCGGACGCACGGTTTTGATGTTCTCGTGGGTTTTTTCGTGCATCTGCATGGCGCGGTGACCGACCGCAATGGTGTTGCCGCTGCGCCGGTCGATGGCAACAATGGAGGGTTCATCTACGACTACTTCGCCGTCAACCATGATGAGCGTATTGGCGGTGCCGAGGTCTACGGCCAGTTCCTGCTTAAATAATCGAAACCAATTCAAGTTGTGGGTGTGTTTTTGCGGTAATATACGGCGGTTTGTGGGATAAAAACGCGCAAAAGTAAAGGATTTTCGGGAATCGGAAAAAAGGAAATGCGAGACGGGAAAAAGCGGGAGGATTTTTGTTGTCGGCGATTTCTCCCTAACTTCGCTCTTCAGCCTGTTTTTCACATGTCTTCACCCCTGAACCCGCTTTCCGGCCTCTCTCCTGCCGAGGTCATCGCGAGCCGCCAGGCCAACGGTGCCAACTATCTGTACGTTCAGCCTGCACGCTTGTGGTGGCACAGGGTGCGCGACGTGCTCAGCGAGCCCATGGTGTTGCTGTTGCTGATCGCCTGCGTGCTATACTTTGCCATCGGCGACCCGGTGGAAGGGTGGTTTATGGCCGGAGCCATTTTATTTGTGGTGCTCATCGACGTGGTGCAGGACTACCGCAGCGAACGTGCGCTGCAGACCCTCCGCCGGCTGTCGCAGCCCCGGGTGACCGTCATTCGGGATGGCCGGCGTCAGGAGGTGCCCGCAGAGGAAATCGTGGTAAATGACCTGATCGCTTTTGCCGAGGGGGAACGCATCGCTGCCGATGCCCAGGTGGTTCAACAGAACGACCTGAGCGTAGACGAGTCCATCCTCACCGGCGAATCCATGCCTGTGTTCAAGCGCGCTGACGACCGCGTGTACCAAGGCAGCACGGTGAACTCCGGCGCCGGTGTGGGCCGTGTTGCCGCAGTGGGCGCCGGTACCGAGTTGGGTAAGCTGGGTCGTGCGCTGGAGACCATAGAGACCGAACCGACGCCGCTACAGCGCAAGATTGACCGCTTTGTGCGGCAGATGATGCTGGCCGGCCTGGGCGCATTCCTCATCGTCCTGGCGGTGAACATGGTACACGGATACCCGTTTTGGAGCGCCCTGTTGTATTCGCTGGCCCTGGCCATGGCCTTGATCCCGGAGGAGATCCCCGTCGCGTTCTCCTCTTTTATGGCACTGGGCGCCTATCGCATGACCCGACAGTCGGTGCTCGTCAAGCAGCCCCGCACCGTGGAAAGCCTGGGCTCGGCCACCGTGATTTGCCTCGACAAAACAGGAACCATCACAGAAAACCACATGGCAGTGGCGGCAGTCCATGACTTTTCAAAACGCGGTATGGTGATCGCCTCTGCGCGCAGGGCCAGTGAGCCAGAGCCCTTCGACGCCATGGAAAGAGCCATCTGCGACGCCTGGGAGGCGGAAACCCCTGCAGAACAGCGAAAGCAGCGATCCATCATGCACGAATACCCGCTGGAAGGCGCCCCGCCAATGATGACGCATGTATACCACAGCCCGTCGGGTTCCGGAAGCGATGTGTACGCCAAAGGCGCCGTCGAACGCATCCTGAAAGTATGCAAGGCAGACATCGTTTTGGAAAACCGCGTCATGAGCCAAACACGCGAAATGGCGGCCAAGGGCTGGCGCGTGCTGGGAGTGGCTTCTGCCGACTGGCCGGCAGGGCAGCCGTTTCCGGAACAACAGGACGACTTCTCCTTCGCGTTTGAAGGACTCGTGGCCTTGTATGACCCTCCGAAAGGGAATATTCGCGAGGTGATGGACGGTTTCTACCAGGCCGGTGTGGATGTAAAAATGGTGACGGGCGACTTCCCCGAAACGGCGCTATACATCGCCCGTGAAAGCGGAATTCGCCTGCACGGCGACGTGGTTACAGGGGAACAGGTGGGCCGTTTGACAGAGCAGGAACTGCGGGTGGTGGCCCGCCAAAATACGGTGTTTGCGCGCATGTTCCCGCAGGCCAAGCTGCGCCTGGTGGACGCCCTGAAAGCAGATGGCGCCGTGGTGGCCATGACCGGCGATGGGGTGAACGACGGCCCGGCACTAAAGTCGGCACAGGTAGGCGTGGCCATGGGCCGGCGAGGCGCCGAAACAGCCCGCGCAGCCGCCTCTATGGTGTTGCTCGACGACGACCTCGCCCATTTGGTCGTCGCGGTGCAAACCGGACGGCGCATTTACAACAACCTGCGCAAGGCCATTCGCTACATCCTGTCCATTCACCTGCCCATTGTGCTGGTGGTGGTGCTGCCACTGGTGCTGGGGTGGCCTTATTTGCACCTCTTCACCCCCCTGCACGTCATTTTTCTCGAGCTGGTCATGGGGCCTACCTGTGCCATCGCCTACGAAAACGAACCCGGGGAGCCGGACGGCAGCCGCCTGCCGCCGCGTACCGCCGGAAACAACCTTTTTTCGGGCAAGGAACTCCTGCTCAGCATGGTGCAGGGCCTGGCGATCACCGCCGGGCTCCTCTTCATGTACCAATGGGGAATACACCGAAATGCCGGCGAGGCATCCGTGCGCAGCTATGTGTTCGTCACGCTCCTGTCGGCCAACGTATTCCTGACCCTGGTGAACCGCTCCTTTGTGTACACGCTGGCCCAAACGCTGTTGTACCGAAATCCCGTTATCTGGATTATTATCGGGTTCACGGCGTTGCTGACAACAGCGATCCTCCTGGTCCAGCCCGTCCGGGATACTTTTGACATGGCGCCCTTGCGTTGGGCTGAATTGGGATTGTGCCTGGCAACCGCCCTTGTTTCGGTACTGTGGTTCGAAGGGTGGAAGCTGTTCCTGAATGTTCGGGAGCAATATGCCCGTAAAACAACGGCATTTCCTTAAATCCGACTCTACATGCGCCAACCGACAGCGTTTGCTTGCCGACTTTTTCCAATCGTTTGTTTGTGCCTGCTGGTCGCATCCGCAACAGGGCAGAACCTGCAGTCCCTGCGCAAAAAAGGCGGCACCTATGCAGTGGTGGTCGGCATTTCCGTTTATCAGGATTCCGCGATCACCGACTTGCGGTACGCGCACCGCGACGCGGAGCTATTTGCCGCATTCCTGCAGTCCAAACCCGGCGGTAACCTGAGCGGCAACCACCTGCGCCTGCTCACCAACCAGAAAGCCTCGCTGGCGAATATCCAGTCGGCCCTGGACTGGCTCCTCAAAAAGGCCCAAAAAGGCGATCGCGCCATCATTTATTTTTCCGGACACGGTGATGTGGAAAGATTGAGCGACGACGAGAAAGGGTATTTGCTGGCGTACGATACGCCTAAGAACAATTACCGCATGAACGCGGTCGATCTCGATTATTTCAACGAACAAATCGTCGCCGAGCTCTCTCGCCAGGGCGCGCGCGTGATTGTGGTTACCGACGCCTGCCACTCCGGCTCCCTCGCCGGGGAGGGCATTGGCGGGCGCGAGGCTACTGCCGCCGAACTGATGAAACGATACGCCACGGAGGTCAAAATGATGTCCTGCCAGCCCCACGAACTGTCCCAGGAGTCGGATAAATGGGGCGCGGGGCGCGGGGTTTTTTCCTATTACCTCATCAATGGACTGAAAGGGCAAGCCGACCAGGACCACGATCAGGTGGTCGATCTGTACGAGCTGGAAAGCTACCTTCAGGATCGCATCCGGCTGGAAACCAACAAAAAACAACACCCCGAAGTGTTTGGCGGACGCAAAGAGGAAGCGCTTTTTTTGGTGGATGAAGCGACGGCTAACGAACTGAAGGCCGTAGAAAAAGAGGAAATACAACGCGATTTTGAACTGAAAGTGCTCCGCGAGTTGGGCGACGAGACCCTCATCCGGCACTACGAACAGTTCACCGAAGCGCTGCAGTCCGGACAACTGCTTTTCCCCGAAGAGCAGTCGGCTGTTTACTACTACGACCTCATGTATGCAGACACCGGCTTTAAGCCCTACATCGGGTTGCTGGCGGAACCCCTGACCACCGCCCTGCTGGATTCTGCCCAGCAGGCCATCAATGCGTACCTGAAAACGGACCCCCAGGAGTTGTTGCAACGCGACCGTTTTGACCAAAAATACACGCGTTTTCCCCGGTATCTGGGCAAGGCGGCAGAAATTTTCACCCCCCAAGACCCCCGGTATCGCCAAACAATGGCCAAACAATATTATTTTGAAGGGTTGGCGCTGCGCCTGAGCGCCGAACACCGCCACGGGAGCGACTCCCTGTACCGGTTGGCCCTCGACAAACAGCGGGAGGCCGTACGCCTGGAGACGCGCGCCGCTTACATCCACAATGAAATGGGCTTTTTGCTGCTGGAGCTTGACCAGCGGGATACCGGGATGCATCACCTGCGACGAGCCACCGAGCTGTCGCCCACCTGGGCAATACCCTATTTTAACCTGGCCATCGCTTATTTTGAATCTGACAGCCTGGAGGCTGCCAAACCGCTCTACCAGATGGCCCTGCAGCACAAGGCCGATTTCGCATCTGCTTATACCGGCCTGGGCAATGTTTACGACCTGCAAGGACAGCCCGACTCCGCCGAGGCCATGTACCGGTCGGCCATCGCCATCCAGCCGGCCGACAAGGAGCCCTATTACAACCTGGGTGTCATGCTCAGTGCCCTGGAGGGCCGTCAGCCGGAAGCTGAGTCGGCTTATCGGCAAGCCTTGCAACTGGATCCCGGGTACGCAGAGGCCTGGCTGGCGCTCGGTATGTTGTCTGATGCCATGGAACGACCCGACTCGGCGGAAATGTACTACCGCCGGACCCTCGCGCTGAACCCGGAGTACGCCGAAGCATACCGGCAACTGGGCCTGCTCCATCACCGACTCGGTCGCGGCGACCTGGCAGAAAATATGCTGGTGGAGGCCATACGCGCCGATCCGAAACTCGACCAGGTCGCCGGACAACTGGCCGACGTGCTGATCGACCGGGAGCGCTGGCAACTGACGCCGACGCTACCCATTGACACATTGCCCAAGCTGTTCGTCTTGTATGTGGTGGGGGATCGGTTCCGGTCATCCGGTCAAACAGACGAGGCCTTGAAAGCATACCAGCTTGCCGTATTGGTCAATCCTGCCGAACCCCTCACCGACTATTACCTCTGCGTTTATTACACCAGCCTGGATCAGGAAAAAAAGGCCATTCAGCACCTGGAAATAATGATGGAAAAAGCCCGGGCCGCCAACATCGAAGATGATTATCTGGACTTGATAGAGGCGTCCCCCGATCTGGAAACACTCCGAAAGAGCAGTCAATTTTCAGAATTTTACAAACGTTATTTTAAAAAACAGAAAAATAAATGAATCGAAAGGGATAACAGGTCTATATTTCGGAAATTAATGCTAACAGGCGGCGTGTACAGGCCGGACAACATTTCTTTACTTGCAAAAAACAGATCATGGCTAAATCGGTTTTTCAACTCTTTTTACTGCTGCTGTTCCTCTCGCTTTCGGCAGGCGCCAGGGGTCAGCAAACCCTGCACTTCATCGCCAGCATCGATCAGGTGAACGACGACATCAGGCAGGGTTGCGCCAAAGATTACGAGGAGGCGTTTGCGCTGTTCCGTGCCATTGCCCAGGACGCCGGTATGCGCTTTAACCATCAAAAGTTGCCGTTTGACCAAGGCTCGGTGGAGGGCTTTCTGATCAACGAGTATTCTTGTGGCTCGGACGATGTGGTCGTGTTTTTGTTTTCCGGTCACGGTTTTCGGTACGAAGACGACGGGGAAGAGTGGCCCTGGCCCTACCTGTTCTACTGCAACCGAGCACAATCAACCAACACCGAAAATTGTGAAGTGGATATGGATTGGGTGCAGGCGTTGCTGATGGAACACAATCCGCGTTTGTCCATTGTACTGGGCGACTGTTGCAACAACGTGCAGCATAACCCGGAGGCAAATGAAACCCTGAACCAATTGGGTTCGCTGGCGGAGGATGTCGATCCGAACAGCACAGGCACCTACGCCAACCTGGATTTAATCCGGTCGTTCCGCGGAAACATCATCGCCAGCGCCGCCAAACCCGGACAGCAGGCCGAGACAAATGATGAGTCGGGTTCTCACTTCTTTGGCGCCTTCCGATACCACATGCTGAACGCGCTGCAGTCACAACAGCCAACCTCATGGGAGAGCATCCTTGGCAACACCCGGAATATGGTCATGCAACTGAGCAATAACCAGCAAACGCCCTTATTTTGTGTAAATGGACGTTGTTACTGACCCATTTGGCAACATACCTTCTTCATAAAAACACCAAACGCTATGAAGCACCTGACCCTTTTACTGGCGCTATCCTTTTTTGTACACGCCGGCTTGCAGGCGCAATCTGCGCTCTCTTCCCTGCGGAACAACCCACCCACTTCGTCGTCGTCCGCCAAACCCAAACACACCAACAAAAAGAAAGGACTTGGCGGACACCACCGGCCAGACGCCGTGGAAAATACGCGGGTAGGTGAGGCCTTTGCCGCGTATGAATCCGGCGACGAAAACACGGCAAAAAACATCTTTGACCAGCTCGACGGACAGGATCCGGATGCCGCCTTCGGTCTGGGCTTGACCTACTACGAAGACGGGCAGATCGATCAGGCGGTCGAGGCCCTGAACCAAGCGATCCAGCTGGACGGTGCGCATACCGATGCCTTGTACCTCCTGGGGCTGATCTACGCCGAGAACGGGAACTACCCCGCTTCGGCAGACTATCTCCTGCGCCTGCTCGACATCGACGAATCGGACGCTGACGCCTGGTACCTGCTGGGATTCCTTTTCTACCATTCCGGCGATGCGGAAGACGCGGCGGTTTGTCTCGAACAGGCAAGGCAGTACGACGATTATTACAACGGCGAAGTGTACTAGGATACTACTTCCACAACATCCACTTCCCGATTTCCCGCAGCGTCACCTTTTTACCGTACATCAGAATGCCCACCCGGTAGATGCGGCCGGCCAGCCAGACGAAAAATACGGCTGCTGCCACCACCAGCACCAGCGAGAGCGCCACCTGCCACCAGGGCGGGTCGAAGGCCATGCGGAAGGGCATGGCGATGGGTGAGAACAGCGGAAAAAGCGAGGTGAATACCATGAGCCCGCTGTCGGGGTTGCGGATGCCGGCGAAAGCGGTGATGTAAAAGGCCAGCACGATGGGCAGGGTTACCGGCAGCGTGAGCGCCTGGCCCTCGCCCATATCGTCGCTCATGGCCGAGCCGATGGCGGCAAACAGCGAGGAGTAGATGAAGTATCCGCCGAGGAAAAAGATGGTGAACGCAAAGGCGATGAGGCCCCAGTTTTGTTTGGACAGCTCGGCGAAGATGCGCAAGCCTTCGGCCTGTGCCTCTTCCGGGTTTATTTGCGGTGCGCCTGCTCCGGCCGGCGCCGTCTGTTGCAGTTGTTGGGGGTCAATGTCCATAATCATGGGCACCAGGAGGGTGACCAGGGTGCTGAGCACCGTCCAGGCCAGCACCTGCGTGAGGCCTACGGCGCCGACACCCAGGATTTTGCCCAGCATGAGTTCAAAGGGTTTTACGCTCGACATCATGACCTCCACAATGCGGTTGGTTTTTTCCTCCATTACCGAGCGCATCACCATCTGGCCGTACATGAGTACCATGAAAAACATGACAAACGCCATGATGCCGCCGATGGCCAGCCCCACAGCGGCGGTGTACTGGCTTTGGTCGTCTTCGGAGCCGTCGAGCTTTTCAGGGTCGATGGCCACCTTGGTGTCCAGCACGTCAAGGTTTCGTCGGTCAATGCCCAGGCTGTCGATCTTGAAGTCGCGCAGCTTTTCCTGAATGCGGTCTTCGATGAACTCGCTCTTTTCGGGCGGCAGTTTTTTGTCGGAGTAATAAAAAACGGTCAGGTTTTTCTGCTGCATGTTTCCGAGTGCCGGGATGCGCAGGACGCCGTTGTATGTGCCGTCTTGCACCGCTTTTTTCAGCTCGTCGAGGCTGCGGTCGGCAGCGGGTATGTAGTGTACCCCCTTGTCGTCGGGGATGGGCCCCAGCATGCCGGCCTCGTCGAGCACGGCGACCTTCAGCTCGCCGCCGCCGGAATAGCTCGAGAGCCCGATGATGACGAGAAAATAAACCAGCAGACCCAGGGGGGCCAACAAGGTGCCGAGGATAAAGGAGCGTTTGCGAACGCGCGTGATGAACTCGCGCCAGACGATGAGTTTAAGGTTTTGCATGGCTTGGGCTATTGGGTTTCTTGTACGCGTCGGATGAAAATTTCGTTGAACGTGGGCAGGAGTTCTTCGAAGTGGCGCACCGGCAATTTCCGGTCGATGCACCACGACAAAAGTTCATTGCCACCGTGCCCGGACGGCAGGTGCACCACCGTGCCCTTTTCGTCGCGGCTGACTACGGCGAAGTGCTCCGCAAAGTCGGCCGGCCATTCGCCGTCCACATCCAGCAGGAAATGGTTCTGCTTGAAGTCGGCCTTGATGTTTTTGACCTCACCCTCGAGCACATTTTGGCCCTTGTTGATGAGCACGACGTGCCGGCACATTTCCTCCACCTGCTCCATGCGGTGGGTGCTGAAGATGATGCTGGCACCTTGCTCGTTCAGCTGCCGTATCTCATCTTTGATGAGGGCAGTGTTGATGGGGTCGAGTCCGCTGAACGGCTCGTCGAGGATCAGCAGCGGGGGCCGGTGCACGACGGTGGCGATGAACTGTATCTTTTGCTGCATGCCCTTGGAGAGTTCCTCCACTTTTTTGTTCCACCAGTCGGTGATCTCAAACTTGTTGAGCCAATAGTCTAGGGCCTGCCGGGCCTCTGTGGCGCTGAGCCCTTTGAGCCGGGCGAGGTACAGCAGTTGTTCGCCCACCTTCATTTTTTTGTACAGACCGCGCTCTTCGGGCATGTACCCGATCCGGCGGGGGGTCTCTGCGTTGATCTTGTGGCCGTCGAACAGAATGGCCCCCTCGTCGGGGGCGGTGATGGTGGTGATCATACGGATCAGCGAGGTCTTGCCCGCGCCGTTGGGGCCCAGCAGCCCGAACACGCTGCCGCGCGGCACGTCGAAGCTGACGTGGTTCACGGCCACGTGGTGTTCGTATCGCTTGACTACGTTTTGGATGGAAAGGATCATCTGACTTGGTTTGTACGCTGCAAATCTGTTTCCCGGAAGTCAATGCAGACCGGTTTTTACGGCGAAGGACGGGATTTTTTCGGCGAATGAACCCTTTTGAAATGGGATTGACGCATACCGGCAATCTGGCTTATACCGAATTGCTCAGCAAGACTTGTTATTCATCTGGAGAAAAACAGCGAACTTTCGGCCATGAGCGTGGATATTATTTTGGAGAAGACTGACAACAAAGACCGTCCTTTCGACCTCATCCTCTTTGGCGCCACCGGTTTCACAGGTCACCTCATCGCGCGTTACCTGTCTGAGCACGCCGATGCGGAGCAGATTACCTGGGCCATTGCCGGGCGCAACACCGACAAGCTGCAGGCCGTGCGGGCCGACATGCCTGGTTCTAAACCGGAAGTGGTGGTTGCGGATGTGAACGACCCACACAGCCTGCGCCGCATGGCCAGCCAAACACGGGTGCTGATGAATGCCGTCGGCCCGTTCAACCGTTATGGGCGGGGCGTAGTGGAAGCCTGTATTGCCGAGGGAACGCACTATCTGGACATCACCGGAGAGCCTTCTTTTGTCGCTGAAATCTACAATGAACTGTTCGAAAGCGCCCGCCAACGGAGCGTATGCATCGTAAACTGTTGCGGTTTCGACAGCATACCCGCCGATTATGCGGCCTGGCTCACGGCGCGCGCCCTGCCGGTGGCGGAGCCGAAAAAGCTCGTCACCTACCTCCGCACCAACGCCTCTTTCTCCGGCGGCACCCTGAACACAGCCATCCACGCGATGCACCTGCACAGGCAGAAGAAGTCGGTGAAAACGCGCATCCCGCGCCATGCCGAAGCGCCCCGCGTTCCACTGGCCGTTCATTACAACAACCGGGTCGGGGCCTGGGGAATCCCCATGCCTGTGGTCGACCCCCACATCGTGCGGCGCAGCGCCTACCGGTTGCCGGCGGATTACGGGGTGGCCGTCGGTTACGGGCAGTTTTTCCTGCGCTCGTCGCGCTGGAAGGTGTTCAAAACCCTTTGGCCGATTGCCGTAGCCTGGCTGCTGGTGCGCTTCCGCTGGTTTCGCGACTGGATGGAGCGGCGTTTTCCGCCCGGCGACGGCCCCGATGCCGGGCAACGGGCCCAGGCGCGTTTTGAGGTGATCTGCCTGGGAGCATCGGCAACGGCATCAGCCCAAACCCGTTTTGCCGGCGGAGACCCGGGCTATGACGAGACGGCGAAGATGTTCTCCCAGGCGGCCTTTTGCCTGCTGGAACACTTGCGCACGGGCTCAGTAAAATCGGGCGTGCTAACGCCTGTGGAAGCATTTGGAATGCCTTTGGTGGAGCGGTTGCGGGCGGAGGGGCTGGAGATTTCCGGCACTACCGCCGGCGAATGAACGTAAGCGGCACGGTGTCGGCAAAATTCACCCACTGGTTGGCATTGTCCATGCAACGGCGCCAGATGACCTCGACCTGGATGGTGTCGGGGCCCCGAAACTTACCGAAAAGATCGGCTTGGCAATACATATCGTCGATCTGGCACCGGCTTGAGCCGGGGAGATTTACGGCGTAGATGACGATGCTGTCGCCGTCGGGACGCGAGAGGTACGTAAAGTTAGAGATGCCGCCCGCCGAGGCATTTTCACGACCGGAAAGCCAGTAGGAGGACGTCGGCACGTAAGCGCCGCCGGGCGTTTGTGTAATTGGCTGGATGTTGATGAGATACAGCCCTACCACGTCGAGGCAGTAGCAGTCCAGGCTGGCCGATACGAAGAGGTTATCACTTTTCGACAGGCACCAGCTGCCCATATCGTGTTTGTCGGTCGGGCAGCCACAGTCGTCGCCCATGCACTCGGTGTTGTTCGGACAGAAGACGCAGGGGTCTGAGGAGACGTAGTTGTCGTCGCAAGCCTGTACCATGAGGAATAAGGCCGTCAGGAGCGGATACAGCGCAGTTTTTTTCATATCGGTCGTGTTTTAAAAAGTATAGTATCGAAAGAACATGACGGCTTCGCCGTCGCGCAGCGTCCACGTTTCGCCGTCGGCATTGATGACGGAGCAGGTGAATTGGAAGCGGACTTTTTTTCCAAAATAAGGGGTGCCCAGGTCTGGCACGCCGTAATCGGAAACCTCCAGCACCCGTAAATATCCTTGTGTGTTGTCGGCGCCGGCAGAACTGAATGACCACAATCCGTCGGGAAAGTCCGCTATGCCGATCACCGCTTCGCCGGGTGCATTGCCGAGCTGCCAGGTCTTGCCCGGGTAAAGCAGTTGCTCCAGTTCTTCGGCCTGCCACTCCACCGGCACAAAGGGGTCAGTCTGGGGTTGGGGGTTGCTGAGTTGTATAAAAAACGGTCTGGGGAAGAGTGAAACACCCAGGCCACCCCAGATGTACCGGATGCTGTCGCGGACAAAAGCGTCGCTGAGGTACTCGATGGTCAGGCTGTAGCCGGGTATAAAGGGGACGGAGTCTTCGCCCCGAAGTGAGAATAGGGTGTCGCGACCGGTAGCATCTTCTATGGTAAATTGGGCATAGAAGTCGGCAGGGCGGATATCCTCCGGGAAAACGCCCTCTTTTTTACACGACACCATCAGGCAAAGGGCGGCGATTGGCAGCAAGCAATTTCGAATGTGGCTCATTTTTTTTCAGGTTTATCCTTTTTAAAAACGAAGTGGCGCAGCGAAACCTGGAGGTCGGAATTCAGGTGGGTTTCTGTGCTCCGGAAGAAGTTGTCGATGGTGAGGTCGAAGAGCCCCTGGTTGTAGCGCACGTCGAGTGCCCAGCGGCGCCCAAAGCGGTACTCCCAGCCCAGGACCAGGCCCAGGTCGAGGTAGCGCACGCCGTCGCGCATGGTGTAATTGCGGCGGGGCGCCCCAAAATTCGACGAGGAATTAGAGCCGGAGGGAAACATGGGAAAGACGAGTGCGGGTTTCAGCCCGGCCATCCATGTGTGTCCGGCCGATACCTGTCGTTGAATCGTTAGCGGCAGTTCGATGAAGAGCAGGTTGTTGTTTTCCAGTATGAGTTGGGCGTTGGCGCCAGGCACGGCATCGTAAAACTCGGCCCTCCAATCGTAACCGGTTGCATACTTGAGTACGATCTCTCCCTGGGCGGCTGTGCGCGGGGCAAGCCGATACCGCCAGAGATACCCGATATGGGGCAGCACGCTGATGCGCAGCGGATCGTGGTCAACAGCATTGGCGTTGACGCCGAAAATCCACGCGTTTTCCCAGCCCGGACGGGGGTTTGTGTACAAAGGGGCCGGGCGGATGATGGAGTCGGTCAGCAGGGTGTCGACAGCGAGGCGGATGTCGACCAGGGGCAGGGTGTCCAGCGGCGAAATGATCCAGGCCCGGGTGGAGTCTGGTTCCCCCGTTTGCGACAACAGGCTGCTGCTATCGTGCATGGGCACGGCAACCCCGGGGGGCATTCGGGATACGTCGGCCAAGGGGTCAAGTGCGGGCGCCGGATCTGGTATTCCTTTGGTCGATTGCACGGTTTCGGTTGCGCGTGCATGTGTGCGGTCGGCTGAACCATTTGGCGATTTGTTTGCGCCTGTGGCAAGGTCGTGCCGGCGTTGCGTTTGTTCGTGTTTGCCTGTGGTATGCTCCGGTTCCTGGTATACCAAAGCAGCGGGGTGGGTTTCTGTGTGCAAAGGATCGCCCATGCGGGCGGAGTCGCTTTGGGTACGCTTGTTTTCTGCGTTGTATGAAGTTGCGCCCTGGTCGGAAAAATTTTCCCGGCGATTACGCCGCCAAAAGGTCAGTATGCATACCACCAAAAGCAGCAAGAGCAGCAACGGCCACCACTTGCGAATGCCTGCCGGGCCGGGTCGGGTTTCCATTTCTGAGGGAGGGGGTATGGGGGGCGCCGGTCGCCGGTCGCTGTCCAGGAGTCGTTGCATAGCCTCCCAGGCCTTCTCGTCGAAGGGGAACGCATGCTGCAAGATTTTGTCCCGCAGTTTTTGTTCGTCGTTGCTGAGTTGAGGATCCATGGCTTACAGACTCGTTTGGTAATATTTTTTGACCAGTTGTTGCAATTCTTTTCGGGCTGTAGACAGGTGCCACTTGGAAGTGCCTTCGTCAATGCCCAGCAGGTCGGCAATTTCACGGTGTTTGTACCCGTCAATGACGTACAGGCTGAACACGCTGCGCGAGGCGGGCGGCAATTGCTGAATGAGCCGAAGTAAGTCTTCTGTTTCCAGCCTGGACAGGCTGTCGTTGTGTACCGGAAGGTCTGCCTCCACAGTTGCGTTCATGTTCCGCCGATAGACGGCTTGGTGACGCACATGGTCGATGGCGGTATGGATGACGATTTTAGCCATCCACCCACCGAAAGAGCCGGTATCCTGGTATTTTTCCAGGCTGTTAAAAATTTTTAAAAATGCCGCGTTGGTAACCTCCACGGCCTCCTCCCGGTCCTGGGTGTAGCGCCAGGCCGTGCCCAGGAGCTGACCGAAATACCGCTGGTACAGATACTGCTGCGCCAGGCGATGCTGCTGGATGCAGCCCGCACGCAACTCATCATCGGTACTTTGCAGGTGGTAAACCATGTTTGAGAGCGACGTTTACCACAATATCGAACAGGAAATAAAAATGGTTGGGCTGGAAAAAGTTTTTTTTCAGCTCTTACCCCCTTTTCAAGCCTCCCCCCGCCAACTGTCCGCCCAGCCAGGACGCCGGAATATAGGCCACGATCAGATCGAGCAGGGTAAACCAGAGCGGCCCACCCAGCATCATGATGTTTGAAATGCCGCCCAGCAGGAAAAACGCGCCGATGCCCATGGCAAACAGCATGTGGCGGGACGAGGACAGCCGAACCGCCACATAAGCGCCGACCAGCGTGCCCAACGCATGCGCCAGAAACGGGAAAATGAAGTGTTGGGGCTGAAACAAGTGCATGGTGGCTTTCAGGCTTTCCATGCTCGAGACGTCGGCGCCGGCAGGCGGCGGGATCAACTGGCCGCCGGCCATAACCAGCGCCATGTTGACGATGCTGCCGATCACCACGCCGGCTACAACAGCAAGAATGTTGCGAATCACAGGGTTCATGACTAGGTGGGTTTTGTTTGACGGCAAATTTAAAACATTTGTTTGTATTTTATTGCCACAAAAGTTTTAAAATTTTTTCGTCTAAAACGCGCACCTCTCCCGGCAGCATGTCGTTCAAGGTTGGGTCAATCAACCCCAGCCCGCCTATTTTCACCCGCACCAGCCGAAGCACCGGAAAACCCACGGCGGCGCACATGCGTCGTACCTGCCGGTTTTTGCCTTCGATCAGGATTATTTCTATCCAGGAGTCGGGGACAGATTTCCGCACGCGGATGGGCGGGACGCGCTCCGGAAGTTCGGGTGGTGCCGACAAAAGCCGGACTTCAGCGGGCAGGGTGCGGTGTTTCTTTCCGTCGATGTGGATATCCACCCCCTTGTGCAGCCGCTCGATGGCGACCCCGTCGGGAATGCCTTCCACTTGCACCCAGTACGTGCGCGGGTGTTTGTTTGAGGGGTTAAGCAGCCGCTTGTTCAACGATTTATCGTTGGTGAGCAGGAGGAGTCCCTCACTGTCGGCATCCAGGCGTCCTACCGGATAGACGTCTTTGGGAAAATGGAAATCCACATCGGCCAGGGTGATGTGGCCGGGCGCTTCGCGGGTAAACTGCGAGAGCATGCCATAGGGCTTGTAGAGCAGGAAGGACGCTGTTTCGGCTTTCGGATCAACCATTTGCGCGGGTCGGTGTTTTGTGCTCCAAAACTACAGCATGTCTCCGTTTCTAACCCCACCCTCGGGCGCATGGATGTTGCGCCGTGTACAACGCCTGCCGATCAGCCTTGAGCAGGCCTGGGATTTTTTTTCGTCACCGTCCAACCTGAAAGACATTACCCCGTCGTACATGGGTTTTCTGGTCACCGCTGAAGCCCCCGAGTCCCTGGGTCGCATGTATGCCGGGCAGATCATCACTTACAAGGTGAAGCCCTTGTTGGGCATCCCGCTGACCTGGATGACCGAGATTACCCATGTGCGCGAAGGTGCATACTTTGTGGATGAACAGCGTTTCGGGCCGTATCGGCTCTGGCATCACCAGCATTTTTTCAAGCTGGTGGATGGGGGTGTGGAAATGACGGATGTGGTGCACTACAAGTTGCCTTTGTGGATTCTGGGGAACATTGCCCATGGGCTTTTTGTGCGCCGGCAACTGGAAGGCATCTTCGACTACCGGTACCGGGTGTTGGAGGAGCGGTTTGGGCGCGGCAATTCAAATTCGTCCTACGACTCTGAGTCGTAGGACGAATTTGAATTGCCGCTCGCATTTCCGCTGATCCCGCGTAACAACAAAAAGATTTCCTTCCCCAAAGTGCCCTCCCCCGGGTAACCGGCCACCCACTGTACACCCCGCACGGCATTGGTCAGCAACACTTCGTCGGCTGCGGCCAATTCAACCGGCAAAACGGCTTTTTCGGTCACGGAAATCCCCCATTCCGGCAGTTTATCCAAGAGATATCCGCGCAAAACGCCGGCGACACAGCCTTCGCTCAGCGGCGGGGTGAACACCTGGTTGTTTTTCACCCAAAAGAGGTTGCAAATACTGCTTTCTACGATACGGTCCCGGGCGTTGAGCAGCAGCGCGTCGTCCCATCCATTGGCGCGGGCTATTTGGGCTGCCTGCGCGTATCGGGCGATGTTCAGGGATTTCCAGCAGGAGAGATCGTCGGCGGTCAGGCGCAAGGATGGGCAAATGCCCACGCGAAGGCCGCGATTATTCCACGTAAAGGTGTTTTCCGGGAGGGGTTCGGTTTCAATCAGAAAGGACACGTCGTTGATTTCCGGCAGCAGCCGTCCGCCGGGTTTGCGCCACACGGTCAGCCGGATGCGAGCGTTCCAGGCGCCCGTTTTTTCGATCTCCTGTTGGAAAAAACCGGAATCCCAATGGTTGGGAATCGACATGTTCAGGGATTTCATGCCGCCGGAGAGCCGCGCCCAGTGGCGGTCAATGAAAGGGAGGTGGCCGTCGAAGGCGCGTATGGTTTCGAACAGGGCATCGGCGTAGTAGAGTGCGCGTTGCGCGTGCAGGAGATCGTCCGGGAGTTGGGTGGTGGGCCGGCCGTTGACGTTGAACATGGAGGCGAAGAAACGGAGTTTCGGGCAGACCTGTCAGGTTGAAGTGAATTCCTCCCCCCGATTTGTCCCAAAGGACAAATCGGGGGGAGGAATTCACTTCAACCTGACAGGTCTGAACCCAAGCGTGGAAACCGAAGTTATAGCATCATGCAAATCTTCCTGCCCATGTCCTTTTCCCACCTCCGTCTTTTGCGTATATGCCGCCGATTGGGCTATTCGGTCTGTTTTCTTTTGTTGGTTGGCATGGTCTTTTCTCAGCTCGGGTGTTTCAGTTTTCGCACGCCGGATGCGGATTGGGATGCCCGCTTTGCAACCAGGGGGCAGGCGCTACCTCCGCGCTTTCTGGATGCGGTGGCGCCGGACGGGCGGCGCATCCACGCAGCCTACGTGTCGGCCGCCGACCACCTGCCTTTGCTGGTGTTCGTACATGGGTCGCCGGGGTCGGCGGACAATTTCTGGACGTACCTGGCCGACACCAACCTCAGTCGTCGCGTGCGCATGGTCTCCATCGACCGCCCTGGTTTTGGCTACACAGAAGGTTTTGGCAAGGCCGAGCGATCGATACCGGCACAGGCAGCTGCCGTTAAAGCAGTGGTGGACTCGCTATCGCCCGACCACCCGGTGGTGCTTTTTGGCCACTCGCTTGGTGCACCGGTTATTGCCCGTTTTGCCATGGACTATCCCGTGCGCACGGCCGGGCTGGTGCTCATCGGCGGATCCGTAGATCCGGCCCTGGAGCCAAACGCCTGGTGGGAGCCGGTCATCGCGGCTCCTCCTTTTCGCTGGATTCTTCCGCGAGCCTTCACCGCCAGCAACGACGAGATACGGGCGTTGGAAGACGAGTTGGAAGACATGAAGTCATTTTGGTCCGGGGTGCGGTGTCCGGTACTCCTCCTGCACGCGGTAAACGACCGTCTGGTGCCGGTGGGCAATGTGGATTTTGTGCGGCGTATGCTGCCCGATTCCAATTGCGTGACCACATGGGTATACCCCGAAGGTGACCATTTTTTCCTGTGGACCAAACCCGACAAGGTGCTCACACCCCTGAATCAATTTTTAGATCGCCTGACCGTGGAGGAGGCATGGGCCAAATATTAGCACTATTTTGCAGCGTGCTCGCGTCTTTTTGCAAAATAGTTCTATGTTTTTCAGGGTATTTTTCATCAAGATTTTTTTGCTAACCTTATTTGGAGCAACTAGCCTGCCCGTGCAGGCCCAGCACGGGTTTGTTTTTCCGGAAAAGGAGCAGTATACAGATCTCCCCTTTGAATATATTAACCACTTTATTCTGGTGCGGCTCCGGTTGAACCACACCTTGCCGGTAACGTTCCTGTTCGACACCGGGGCGGAGAGTACGGTGCTGACGCGGCGCGAATTAAGCGACTTTTTAAATATTCAATATTCGCGGCGTCTCCGTATGCAAGGTTCCGACCTCAGCGACACCCTGGTCGCCTACCTGGCGCGAAACATTCGATTGGATGCCGGCGAGACCCTGGGTGCCGATCAACAGGACGTGCTGGTGCTGGAAGAGGACTACTTTCGGTTCGACACCTACGCGGGTGTTCCGGTTTATGGGATTCTGTCGGCCAATACCATGTCCGATTATCTCGTAGAGATCGATTACACCCGCCTGCGCATACGCCTACATCGTCCGGGCCGTTATGACCCGGCCCGGCATGGTTATACTGCTGTGCCCATGACGGTGGAGCGCAACAAGCCCTACGTACAGGCGCGTATTTCCGTAGTGCCTGATTCCACCGTGACCGTTAAGCTGCTGCTGGATACCGGCGCAGCCCTTCCGCTGCTTCTTTTTTACAATACCCACCCCTTGCTGGCGCCTCCGGTGCAAACGGTGCCGAGTCGGATTGCGATGGGCATCGGCGGCTATCTGGAGGGATATACCGGCCGCATCGCCCGGCTGGATTTAGGGTCTTTTCAGCAGCAGGAGGTAATCTCTTACTTTCAGCAAATCGACACCACTTTATGGCGGGAGCACTTGAACGACCGCAATGGGCTGGTTGGGAACCTCGTTTTCCGGCGTTTTCGCGTAATTTTTGATTATCAGGGCAATACACTGTGGCTCAAGCCTTCGCGCACTTACGACGACCCTTACCGGTTCGACCGCAGCGGTCTGTTCCTGGTGTCCGCCGGCGAAGGAGAAAACGGACAGCTGGTGCAATTCGTCGTGCCGGGATCGCCGGGCGCCGAAGCGGGCATCCTGAGGGGCGATGTGCTGCTGAGGGCCGGCAACCGGCGGGCAACGTCACAAAACCTCACAGCGGTCAACCGGGTGTTCCAGCAGAAACCCGGCAAGCGCGTGCGACTGCTCTTGCGTCGCGACGGTGTAGAACTGAAAAAGGAGATTGTGCTGCGGGATTTGTTGTAGCAGTGGACGGGATTACTCGTACCGCAGTGCCTCTATCGGATCCAGCTGAGCCGCTTTCATGGCCGGGTAGAACCCCGAAACCACGCCCACCAGCACACAAAGGGTGAGGCCCAGGAACATCCATCCCCAGGGCACGAGAAAGCTGCCGCCGAGCAGGGGGGTGACGATGTTGCCCACCAGGATGCCCAGTACGATGCCCAGTGCGCCCCCCATCAGGCAAATGATCACCGCCTCCGCCAGAAACTGGATGAGGATGTTGCGGCGGGTGGCGCCGAGCGCTTTGTAGATACCGATCTCGCGTGTGCGTTCGGTGACGCTTACCAGCATAATGTTCATCAGGCCGATGGCGGCGCCAAGGAGGGTCATCAGCCCGATGGCGATGGTGGCCAGGCGCAGGTTGGTGGTGTTGTCCTTGAGGAGACTGACCAGGCTGTTGGAAGTCACGATTTCAAAATCGTTGTCCTCGCCGGGGCGCAGGCGGCGCACCACGCGAAACAGCCCGGTGGCTTCCGATTGGGCGGCGTCCATGTCCAGGGGGTCGTTCACCGCCACGGTTACCTCGTAGTTGGTGTTTTCGGTTCCGTACAGGGCTTTTACGTTGAGCAGGGGAGCGTACACCGCACGGTCCTCCGAATTGCCCATCGATGATCCTTTGCCCTTGAGCACACCGATGACGCGGTAGCGCGTGTTGTTCACCGAGATAATCTGGTCGAGGGCCTTCTCGGGCTTGTCGTTGAAGAGTATTTTGACCATTTCCCGCCCAATGATGGCCTTGGGCTGGCCGTCCTCCACTTCCATTTTGGTGAAGTTTCGGCCGGTTTCCAGGTCGAGTTTTTTTACATCGAGGTAATGCTCGTCGATACCCATGAGCACCACATTCGGGTTGCTTTTTTCATTGTTGTACTTAACGGTGGTCAGGCTGTTGCCCATGAAAGAAAGGGTAACGACCGCCGGAAAGCGAAACCGCTCCCCGAAGTCCATGGCCTGGTCGAAGCTGATGGGGTCGCCGGCTCTGTCCCGGCGCCCATGCCGCCGGCTTTGCACCTCACCCCATTTGCGTTCGATATTGAAGGTATTAGCGCCCAGGCCCGACAGGTTATCGGTGAGCGAGTAGGCGATGGCGTCGATGGCCGTCAAAATCCCCACCAGGGCCATGATGCCGAAGGCGATGATGAGCAGTGTAAGCACGGCGCGCAGCAGATTGGCGCGGATGTTCTGAAAGGCTTGGGCGAGTATTTCGGAGAAAGGCATGTTGGGCGACCGGTCTGTTGCTGCCAAATATAAGGCGCGGGCGCATGGCGAAGGCGCGGTTTTAGAGGTATTGACCTTTTTTCTCGATCAATGGAGGTGGAGACCGGACACAGCGGTCACTCGTTCAGCCGCCAATCGTAGTCCAGATAGTCCACCGCTGCGTTGCTGTTGACGACTTTGCCAGAGTATTTGGCCAGGAAAGCGGGCAAGCTCCCGAAGTCTGCGGCGTACCATTCGAATATTTTACTGACCTGCACGCGTTCGGCACTGAGGGTATTGGCGTTGGGGTCGTTCAGGAAGCGGCGGGTGCGCTCGGTGAGGGCCTTTTCGAGGTTGGCAGGGGTAAAGGCGCGGTTGTACAGGGGGGGGCACGATTTGGCAGCGCAGTTCAGGGCAAAATGAATGCGGGGGTCTTTGAACTGGGGGCGAATGATCTCGTTCTCAATCTGGTTGAGGCTGTACTTCTTACCGCCGAGCTCGATCCGTTGAACGTCCCAGGGCTTTCCGTTGTCAAGCGCAGTGATGCTGGAAAGGGGGTAGTTGTCGACAATGAGCTTAACCGTGAACGCGTTGTACGCGTTGATCCAGTAGGCCATTTTATCGGCGCGCGTCCAGGCATCGCGGGGCGTTTCGGTCGCCAGCGTTTTCAGGTATGCCTCAAGGGATGACCTGTCGGCCTTGAACATTTTGTAGTTCACCTTGCCGGAGACGGTCACGTATTTCTGCAGCAGGACGTTCCAAGCGTCGTGGCTGGGCTGAGCCAGGGCAGCCAGGGGCAGGAGCAGGGCGATGAGGATGGTTTTGAGCGTTTTCATAAGTAAATGATTTGTACGTAAACGATTGAAACATGGATGGTGGTTCACAAAATGGTGTTAAGAAGCCTCAAATGTTCCAAAGCCGACACTGCTGCGTATCTTTGCAGGCCTTTCGAAACGCTTATGTCGGTTACCGTTCAGCAACTCACTAAAACATACGGTGCACAACGCGCCGTGGACAACCTCAGCTTCTCCGCCTCCAAGGGTGAGGTGCTGGGCTTCTTGGGCCCCAACGGCGCAGGTAAATCCACCACCATGAAGATCATCACCGGTTACCTGCCCCAGACGGAGGGCCGTGTGACCGTGTGCGGTTTCGACGTTCAGGACAAAAGTATGGAGGCCCGTGCCCGCATTGGCTACCTGCCTGAGCACAATCCGCTTTATCGGGACATGTTTGTGCAGGAATATCTCCACTTCACCGGACGCGTGCATGGGGTGCGCGACCTGACCAGGCGCATCGACACCATGATCGAGCGCACAGGCCTGGGCAGCCACCGGCACAAGCTGGTGGGCGCCCTGTCCAAGGGTTATCGCCAGCGCGTGGGCCTGGCGCAGGCCATGCTGCACGACCCGGAGGTGCTCATCCTAGACGAGCCCACCTCAGGACTGGACCCCAACCAGATCGTCGAAATCAGGGCCCTGATCAAGGCATTGGGGCAGGAAAAAACGGTTATTCTTTCCACCCACATTCTGCGCGAAGTGGAGGCGGTGTGCGACCGCGCCGTGATCATCAACAAAGGACGCCTGGTGGCCGACTCGCCCATCAGCGAACTGCAAAGCCGCTTCAGCCCCCAAAACCGGGTGACCGTCGGTTTTGACCGCCCGGTGGTGCCCGCCGACCTGAAAAAGATCAAGGGCGTTAGCTCAGTGGAAGCCCTGGGTGACAACCGCTTCCTCCTGCTTTCGCCCCAGGGCGAAGACGTTCGCCCGGCCGTGTTTGCCCACGCCGTGTCCCAAAACCTGGTTTTACTCGAACTGCATCAGGACGTATATTCCGTCGAAGATGTTTTTCAGCAGCTCACCAAATAAACGCAGCCGATGTTTGCCATTTTCCTGAAAGAGATCAACGCGTTTTTCTCCTCCCTCATCGGGTACATTGTGACTGGCGCTTTTTTGGTGCTCATGGGTTTGCTGACGTGGTTTTTCCCCGATTTCAGCGTGCTGGACAACAATTACGCAAACCTTGATGTGCTGTTCGACATTGCGCCCATGGTTTTTCTTTTCCTCATTCCGGCAGTAACCATGCGCAGTTTTTCCGAAGAAAACCAAACGGGCACCCTGGAGCTCCTGGTTACCCGCCCTTTGACCGACTGGCAGATCGTGACCGGCAAGTACCTGGCAGCGCTGGTGCTGGTCGTGTTTGCTTTGCTGCCTACCGTACTGTACTACATTACGGTTTACAACCTTGGCGCGCCACCCGGCAACCTCGACTCCGGCGGTATCCTGGGCTCGTATATCGGCCTGCTTTTCCTGGCCGGCGCCTTTGCCGCCATTGGTTTGTTTTCCTCTTCGCTCACCAACAACCAGATTGTGGCCTTCCTGATGGCTACCTTTTTGTGCTTTACGGTATATATTGCCTTTGATTTCCTGAGTCGACTGCCCGTGTTTTTTGGAAAAACAGACGGCCTCGTGCAGTCCCTCGGCATGCAATACCACTACGACTCCCTGAGCCGAGGGGTGCTGGATACCCGCGACGTGGTGTACTTCCTGTCGGTCATCGCGGTATTTTTGGCGGCGACGGTGCTGGCTTTGGGGCGACGGAAGTGGTAGTGTAACATCACTTCATGTCCGCCAAGGGCGTAGCCATACCCTCGTCTACCATCATGAGTTCTACGCGCCGGTTCCATGCCTGGTTTTCCTTGAGTTCCTTGCCGGTGAAGGGGTCGGTATTGGGGGCTACGGGCTTAGACTCGCCGAACACCTTGATGTACATGCGGTCGGCTTTTACGCCTTTTCCGATGAGGTAGTTGCGCACCACGCGGGAGCGGGTGGCGGAAAGTTCCAGGTTGGCCTGCGCGTCGCCATTGCCGTCGGAGTGACCCAGTATATTGAGGCGGGCAGAAGCGTTGGCTTTCATTTCCTCGGCGATGCGGTTGAGGAGGGTTTTGGCCTCGTCGTTCAGACTGATCTTGCCGGCATCAAAATAGACGCTGTTTTGCTGCGTTTTCCGGTCGGGCTGCATGAATATCGCCCCGTCGCCCTTGAAGTAGGGGCAATTGTCGCCGCAGAGCAGGCGCTGCACCTGCAGGTCAACGATGGTGGCAAAGGGGAATCCTTTTTCAACGAGTTGTTGTTGCACCTTTTCCGCCTCTTCGCGGGTATGGAAGGAGCCGACGAAATATCGGTTCATACCCATCTGGTCGGTGTTCAGCACGGCATTGAACACGCCGCGGTCTTCGAAGTAGGATTTGGGAACGGGCTCAAAAAATGCGGCAGCCTGGACGCGAAAATCCTGGGCGGGCAGTTCAACAGAAGCCGAAAGGGCAATGGCGAGAACGAGGATAAATTTGTGCAACATGGGGGTTCAGACGCGGTTTAGTGTACCTACGGGAAACCGGCGGTCAGGCGGATTAAACGAAAAGGCAAAGTTACCCTGTTTTGGGCAAAGATGCGCGGAAAATGTCGTCAGTCGGTCAATATAAAATTGACGCTGCCTAAGTTGCGCACTGCGGTATCGCCCGGGCACTGCACTTTGATGTCGGAAAAAAACAGCGCCGTGCCGGCCGTGTTGTCGTTGATCAGGTTGATCAGGTCCTGGGTAAAGGCGGCCCCTTGGATCACCAGCCTGACCGGATCGGCCGTTTTGGGTACGACGGTTACCTGATAGCCTTTTACAAGGCACTCCCCCGGACCCTCATAATTGGGGAGCAGCGCTTCCAGACCGGGCGACCGGAGCAGGTCGGTGTGGGATATGTTGCCTCCAGGCGTTGACCCTACTGCCGGCGCCGGATCGGGGATGCGCTTGATCCGGTAAGTGCGTTTCCCGATGAGCATGTCGCGATGGTACACCTCCAGGTAAGTGGTTCCGGGCGCCGTCATGCGGGCCACGTACCGGTTGCCGCCGAGGTACTCCACCGTGCCCTTGTCGGTAAACCGAACCTGCAGGTCGCCGCCAGAGACCCCTTCGGCCAGAATGGCCAGCGGATTGTCGATCCCAATGTACAACACGTTCATTTTGACCGGCTCAATGACTACAGCGAAGGGTTCGTCGGTTAGGGCGCCGCTTTCTATCTGGGTAAAGGCGGGTGCTGCCGGCAGGAACAGCAGCGCGGAGAGCATTAACCGGGCTCGGGTAGCAGATAATTGTTTCATAAAATTCCCAGTAAATGTTTGGTTTTGATTTTTATTATTGCCCAAAAAGCATTGTTTATTCGGAATTACAAATTAACTGTGTATTTTTGTTATGCCTAGTGGCGTTTGAATATCATTATGAAAAAAAAGGTACTCACCGGTCTTTTTGTCCTGCACGCCATGGCTTGCAGTACGCAAACGGCCGCGAACATCCTGAAAACAGCCCAATCCTTTCTGAACATACCTTACCGGGCCGGAACCCTCGAACAACCGGGGCAGGAGCAACTCGTAACCAATCTGGAAGCCATGGACTGCTGGACCTTTGTAGAGCAGAGTCTGGCACTGGCCCAGGCCCAGGCCTCCGGACGCCCCTGGACCGGGCACCTGCAGTCGCTTCGCTACCGGAACGGGCACATCGACGGCTACGGCTCGCGCATCCACTACTTTCTGGAATGGGTTATGCAAGCCGAATCGAACGGGTACCTGAGTGATATGACCCGGTCCTTTGGGGGAGTACCTTATCAAAAAATAGTTTCCTACATGAGCCGTTTCCCTGAAAAATACCCGCAATTGGCCGAAAAAGGGGCGCTGGAGGCCGTTCTTGAAGCCGAAAGCAGGATCAACAGCCGAAGCTGGTTCTACATTCCGGCATCAAACATCGCCGCCATGGAACATCGGTTGACAGACGGCGATATTGTGGCGACCACGGCAGTGCATCCGCTGCTGGATGTGACGCACCAGGGTTTTATCGTGAAAAAAAACGGACGCGCCTATCTGTTGCACGCCTCTTCGCGGGCAGGTAAAGTGGTGGTGTCGGACCGGCCGTTGGCGGAGTATGTAGGGGGGAACGCCGACCAATCCGGCATACTGGTGTTGCGTCTTGAATGATGAAGCCCCTCCGCGAATCCTCTGCGAGGCCTCTGTGCCCCTCTGCGGTTTATTTAAAAAATGAACCACAGAGGGGCGCAGAGGTTTCGCAGAGGTTTCGCAGAGGTGGCGCGGAGGTGGCGGTTTTGATGGCGTCACAATACGAGCACCGCGTTATCCGCCTCATCTTGTCCGCCGCTGATCCGGAATTTTTTTCGCTCGAACAGCCTCCGCATGGCCCCGTTTGTTTTGAGAAACGATGCGGTGATGATCTTGTACCCTTGGGCGCGGGCAATCTCGATGATGTAGTCGGTGAGCATACTACCTACTCCGTGGCCGTGCCAGGCGTCGGCTACAAGTATGGCGTACTCTGCGTTCTCGCGCCAGGCATCGCCGACAATACGCACCACGCCAATGATCTGCTCTTTGCCTTTGTTTTCGACGATGGCCACGATGGCCATTTCCCGGTCGTAGTCGATGTGTGTGAACCGCGCCAGTTGGGCATGACCGAGCCCGGGCACGAATCCGAAAAATCGGAAGTACAGGCTCTCACGCGAGCTTTGTTTGACCAGTTCGGCCTCCAGCGGTTCATCTTCGGGGCGGATGGGGCGCAAGAGCACGGGCGTGTCGTCTTTCAGCTTTGCGGGTCGGATCCACTGAGTGGGGTAAGGGTGTATGCTCAGGTGTTCATAGGGTTCGCGTTGGGCGCTGGGCGTTCGTTCGATGCGCACCTGGGCGTCGAGCGCAGAGCCGCCCTGGTCGTTCATGGCATAGGGCTCAATGGCTATTTCGGCGACGTCGGGAAAGTCCATGAGCAGGTAGGCGAACCGGCACAACACGCGCTGCAACTGTTCCAGCGGCGCGCCGGGTTTCGAGACGTATGCGTCGAGCACGGCGCCGATGCGGGTCTCCCGGATGAGGTGCTTGGCCAGGGCCATGTTCAGGGGGGGGAGCCCGACGGTGCGGTCCATCCAGATCTCGCTGCCCGGCCCGCCGGCCCCGAATGCGATGACCGGGCCGAACACGGGGTCGCGGTGGGCGCCGATGAACAGGGCGTAATCGGAAGGGCACATGCGTTCCACGGTGACGCCGAGGAGACGGGCGTCGGGGCGTATCCGGCGCACGTTCTCCATTAAAAAGCGGTACACCTGGCGGACGCCGGCTTCGGTTTCGATGCCGAGTCGTACGCCGTGGACCTCCGATTTTCGCCAGATGTCGGGCGAATCGATCTTCATGGCAACAGGAAAGCCCGTTTCCAGGGCATTCTGCACGGCCTCGTCTTCACTTTTTGCCGACAGGCCTATGTGCACGGGGATGCCGTAGGCAGCCAGTAATTGTTTGCTTTCGGTCTTGTTCAGCAGGGTACGACCTTGCTTGTGTGCCAGTGCAATGAGCGCAGCGGCTTTTTTCCGATGGATGTCCTTCAGTTCAACGGGCAGGTCGGTGGGGGTTTCATGCAGCAGATCGAGGGTTTCCCGGTAGCGCACCATGTGCATGAATACAGTTACGGCCCGTTCGGGAAAAGGATACCAGGGTATTTTCCCGGCGTCGAGCGTTTTTCGGCCGTCGGCAACCTGTTTTTGCCCCATCCATGCCGCATAAACGGGTTTGGCGAACACGGGTTTGGACTCGCGCACCACCACTTCCGCCAGTGCTTTGGCGTCGGTCATGGACTGGGCGGTGAGGATGGCCAGCAGCCCGTCCACATTGGGGTCGAACAGACAGGTGTGTACGGCCTGCCGGAACTGATCTGCCGTACCGTCGCCCAGTATGTCCACCGGATTCTGGGTGCTTGCTGCTTCCGGCAGGGTGGCTTGCAGATGCAGGATGCTGTCCGGCTGGAGCGATGCCAGCACACCGCCGCGTTGGGCGAGGGCGTCGGCGGCCAGAATAGCCGGCCCGCCGGCGTTGGTGACAATGGCCAATCGGTTCCCTGCCGGGAGGGGCTGATAGGCCAGGGCCTGGGCACAATCGAAGAGTTGCTGGATGGTTTGCACCCGGATGATGCCTGCCCGGCGAAAGGCAGCGTCGTACACGGCGTCGTCGCCGGCTGCCGAGCCGGTATGCAGGAAAGCAGCGCGGGCGCCCTCCCGTGTGGCGCCGGCCTTGAGCACGACGATGGGTTTGGAGCGAGCGAACGCGCGGGCGGCGCTCATAAACCGGCGAGCATGGGTCATGTTTTCCATGTACATGAGAATGCAGGCCGTGTGGCTGTCGGTACCGAAGTAGTCGATCAGGTGGTCGAAGGCGATGTCGGCCATGCTGCCCAGGGATACAAAGTGGCTGAACCCGACCTTTTTATCGCATGCCCAGTCCAGAATGGCCGAGCCCATGGCGCCGCTTTGAGAGATGAACGCCAGGCGCCCTGCCGGGGGCATGGCAGAGGCAAAGGACGCGTTCAGGTGGAGGGCGGGCGATTGCAGGCCGAGGCAGTTGGGCCCGATGAGCCGCACGCCGGCGCTTTGGGCGGCTTGCCGGAGCGCGCGGTACCGCTGCTGACCGGCTTCGCCGGCCTCTTTGAAGCCGGCGGTGAGTACCATGGCGCAGGTGATGCCCGCCTTTCCGCAGGCTTCAACGACGGCGGCAACGGTATCAGGCGGGGTGGTGATTACAGCCAGGTCGACCCCCTTGGGAAGGTCCTTGGCCCTGGCGTAACACTTTAGCCCATCAATTTTGGTGTATTTTGGGTTTACCGGATACACCTTGCCCCCGTACGTTTTCAGGTTTTGCATCAGCGCGAACCCCACTTTTTCGGCTCGGATGGTAGCGCCAAATACGGCGATGGCCTTTGGCGCAAAAAAACGGTCGAGGATGTCTTTCATGGGGTCAGAATTTCCAGTAACGGCTCAGCAAGCCTGCGGCCATATACAGGTGCAGCTCGTAGGTCTCCCAGGTGCGGGGCCCTGAGCAGGTGGTTTTTTCCTCGAAGGGCATGGGTTGGCCGTTGAAGCCGGCAAGGAAGTTGGCCACGCACTTCGGCAGTTCCTCGATGTTGTATCCACCTTCGAGCACGGCGAACACCTTGCCGGGAAAATGGCGGGCGAGAGCGGCGGCGACTTTGTAGTAAAAATGCCCGCTCGCTTTGAGCTGGAGCATGGGGTCAAACTGGTGGGCATCGAACCCGGCAGAGACGGCCACCAGATCGGGTTCGAAGGCCAGCGCGGCGGGCAGCATGTATTCAAAAGCGTGCCACATGATGTCGTCGGCGCTGCCGGCAGGCAAGGGCACGTTGATGGTAAAGCCTTTGCCGGGGCCTTCTCCGATTTCATCGGGCGCGCCGTTGCCAGGATAGGTTGGATACTGGTGCAGGGACCAGAAGAGTACCCGGTCGGTTTGGTAAAAAGCGTCCATCGTGCCGTCGCCGAGGTGTCCGTCAATGTCGAGCACCAGCACACGTTTACCCTCCTGAACGGCATGCTGCACGGCCAGGGCGACGTTGTTGAACAGGCAAAACCCGTGGGCGGCTTCCCGAAAGGCGTGGTGACCAGGTGGGCGTACCAGGGCAAAAGCGCGCTGCTCCATGGCCATGAACGCCAACCCCACAGCTGCAGTGGCGGCGGCAAAACTGCCGGAGGAGGTATAGGTGTCGCCATCCAGCGGCTCGCCCAGCCGGCAATGCCGGCGTACGGTTTCTACATACGACCGCGGGTGCAGCAGACTCAGAAAAGGTTCTCCGTCGAGCAGCAGAGGTACCGGCGCTATGTCGCCGAATACCGTAAGCCGATGGGCGTTTTCAGGGTGTTTGCCGGTGTCGTGGGCAAGCACCGCAGGATGGTAAAGCAGGTGCATGGGCTGGGTTGAGCGAATTTATCCGTCGGGGCAAAAAATCCCAAACGGCGAGTCGTGTAAAAGTACGCACCCGTTTACAAATCCACAATATCCAGCCCATGCGTTTTATTGGCAACCCATGTCGCTCCTGGAGATGGGGTCGTTGTTGGGAAAGCAGAAGCCGGACAATACGCGTTCCGGCTTGTAGCGGAGCAGATTGGGGTCGCGCAAGCCATCGCGCAGAAAGGCTTCCAGGTCGTTAAGTTCCTGTTCACTGAGGTTCAGCGGGTGGAAGTATGCGGATATCTGGCTTTGCGGTACGCGCGGGTTTTCCTTGACGCCATTATTGAAATAATGGAGCAGTTCACGCAGGCTTTTTTTGCTGCTTCCGTGGAAATAGGGTCCGGAGTCGGCCATATTGTACAGTTGGGGTACGCGGAAACGGAACATATCTTCAGCGCGTCCGGTGAATCCGCCGCGGCCCAGGTTGCGCCGGTCGTTGATGTCAGTCTTCAACCCGCCGTTCTCAAACAGGTCGCTGACGCCGAGGGCGTGAAACTCGATAGAGCCCAGGTTGGGTTCGTGGTGACAGCGGTAGCAGCCCGCCTTGCCGAAGAACAACAGGGCGCCGCGTTTTTGCTCTTCCGCCATGGCCTCCATATTGCCTTTCAGCCATTGCTGGAAAGGGGCTTCATTGCATAGAAGGGTGCGCAGGTAGGCCGAAATGGCAAAACTGGCGGTTTTACGGGTGTAGCGCTCTTCCTCCGGCACATCGGGAAAGGCAGCGTCGAAAAGGGGCTTATAGCCGAAAAAAGTCACTGTTTCCTTGTTGTAATTGATCCGGTGGGTCTTGAGGCCCTCAATGTTTTGGCCCTCCAAAGCGCCCAGTCGTTCGCGGTTGACGGCCGTGCCGGGGTCGAAAACACCCCAGAGGTCTTCGGTGCCGGCGTTCACGCCGTCGTGGCCAAAGGAGCCGTTCCACATGGAGTTGGTGACAAACGCCACGTTGAGCATGCTGAGCGGACGCGCGCCCTGGGCATCAATCTCCTGGTCGAGGTACAAGGCGTTCTTCACCCGCCCTTCGCCGGTGATGCCGAAGCCGAGGGCGCCATCGGCGATGCCCTGTACACGGTTGGGGCGAAATCCGGCCTCTGCGATGTGGCAGGACGCGCACGTAAACGTAGCAACACTGCTCGCTTTTTTGGCTTCAATGCTGAAACAGGGCTCGTGGAAAAGCAGTTTCCCCAATTCAACCTTGGCCTCCGAAATGGGGTTGACTGGCGATTGCGGGATGTGCGCGTAGTCCTTGCTGTCCGGTAAAATGAAAAAATCCAGGGAGCCGGTTTTGGCATGTGCACTCACGGCAGTGCGAAGCTCAACGTCCAGATCGGTGACCAAGGCGTCGTGCCGACAGGCCATAAACAGGCTAAAGGCAATAAAAAAAGATAGGACGATTACCTTTTTCATAGGGTTTAGGCGATTTTAGATGAAAAAAGACAGTTGAGACGGGCAAATATCAAGCCAAATGTTAATAGATTATGTTTAAATTACAGGCCCGTTAGCATTCTGTTTGGCGGATAAATTCCAGTGTGGCAAACCCGTTAAAAGGTTTCTACTTTTGTGAGCAAACGACCTTTACGACTTCCTGAACGCATGAAGCAACTCACCCTTTTTCTTTTTGCCTGCTCCCAACTGTTATCGGCTCAGCCGACCTACCTCCACTGCGGTCGCCTGATTACCATGAATGGCGATGCGCCTCTGGAGCAGACCACCGTTGTGGTGGAAAATGGACGAATTCTTCGCGTGGAAAAGGGGTATGTGGCCCCTCCCGGCGATACCCGGGCGGTTGACCTGAAGCGCAAGACCGTTTTGCCGGGGCTCATCGATTGCCACGTGCACCTGGAGTGGGAGCAGAACCGGAATTCCTACACAGAAAAGTACGTGCTCAACCCGGCAGACATCGCTTTTCGCGCAGCGGTCTTTGCCCGGCGTACGCTTTATGCCGGCTTCACCACCGTGCGCGATCTGGGCGGAACGGGCGTCAACATAGCCCTGCGCAATGCTGTGAACGCAGGTCTTGCCGAAGGGCCGCACATCCTGACCGCCGGTCGCGCCCTGAGCGTGACGGGGGGGCACGGTGATCCGACCAATGGCGCCCACTGGGACCTTTACGACGCGCCAACACCCGAAGAAGGGGTGGCCGACGGTCCCGACGCCTGCCGCAAGGCCGTGCGGGAACAAGTGCAGCGCGGGGCCGACTGCATCAAGGTGTGCGCTACCGGAGGCGTGCTCAGCCTGGCCCGCGACGGGCGGTTGCCGCACTATGCAGCAGACGAGTTGCAAACCATCGTGCGTACAGCGCGCGATCTTGGCGTAGACGTGGCGGCCCACGCCCACGGAGACGAAGGCATCCGCCGGGCCTCGGTGGCCGGTGTGCGCACCATTGAGCACGGTACGTTTATGAGCGATGAAACCATGGATGTTATGCTCAACAACGGCACCTGGTATGTGCCAACGCTCACCGCCGGATGGGCGGTGACCGACAGCGCCCAGCTTGCCAAAGGTTTTTTTCCGGAAATGGTGCGCACCAAAGCGCTCGGCATCGGCCCCGGCATACAGGAAACCACCGGCCGCGCCTACCGCAAAGGCGTACGCATTGCCTTCGGCACCGATGCAGGCGTCTTCCCGCACGGGTTGAACGCGCTGGAGTTTGGGTTCATGGCCCGAGCGGGCCTGCCCAACGAAGCCATCCTCCGTTCCGCCACCATTGACGCTGCCGAAATGCTGCGCATAATCGACCAAGCCGGCACCATCGAAGCCGGCAAACGGGCCGACATCATTGCGGTGGATGGCGACCCCCTGACCGATATAACATCCTTGCGAAAGGTAGTGTGGGTCATGAAGGCCGGCGTGGTCGTCAAAGAATAACCGTAACCCAATTAACCCACGGCCATTAGCCCACGGCTTCAGCCGTGGGTGCCGTGGGTGCCGTGGGTGCCAATCGCGCGCCCCCATTCCCCGTCCACGCCCACAGCCCCATATCCTCCCCGTCCCACACCCCATACGTACAAGCGTGCAACCATTCGCCCAGGTTGATGTACCGGGCGCCGTTGGGCAGCCGGTAGTCAATCGGCAGGTGTCGATGCCCGAAAACGAAGTAGTCTGCCGGCACCCCTTGTTCCACCTTGCGCAGGCAATACTGCACCAGCCATTCACGGTCGTCACCCATCCAGGCGCGTTCTTCGGCGGGGGCGGCGGCGCGACTGGTTTGCGAGGCGATCCTGGCGAGGGCAGCGCCCCAATCGGGATGGATGCGGCGGAAGAGCCATTGCGCTGCCGGGTGGGCGAACACTTTTTTCATGCGCTTGTACCCGTAGTCATTGGGTCCGAGGCCATCGCCATGGCCGATGAAAAAGTTTTTGCCGCCGATGGCGGTTTGCATGGACTGATGGTACACCGGTATGCCCAGTTCGTCCTGAAAATACCCGAACATCCACAGGTCGTGGTTGCCGGTGAACACATGCAAGGGCAGGCCGGCGTCGCGCAGTTCGGCCAGTTTGCCCAGAAAGCGGGTGAACCCTTTGGGTACCACGGATCGGTATTCGAACCAGAACTCAAACAGGTCGCCGACCAGGTAGATGGCCTCGGCGTCGCGGGCGGCGAAGTCGAGCCACTGCACGAGCTGGCGTTCGCGCTCGCGGGAGGTCGTTCGGGCGTCGACACCCAGGTGGAAGTCGGAAGCGAAGTAGGTCTTGCGCATGACGCAGCAAAAGTAGCACCTGGAACAACAATGTGATCCCATAGGTGTACTTGCCCGACCGGAATTACATTTACATCTAAACACACCTTTCCCTACTTTTGTCCCAAAATTCCAACCATGCTCATCATCACCGGAGCCGCCGGATTTGTAGGTTCCTGCCTCGTTCGACGCCTGAATGACGCCGGATACACCGACCTGATGGTCGTAGACGAATTTGAACAGGGCCAAAAAGTGCAAAACCTCGACGGAAAGCAGTTCCGTGCCAAAATGCACCGCCGGGAATTCGTCGCCTGGCTGGCACAACACCCTGACAGCGTGGACGCCATTTTCCACATCGGGGCCCGCACAGATACCACGGAAATGGATACCGCCATTTTCGACGAGCTTAACCTGGAATATTCCAAGTCGTTGTGGAACCTGTGTGCGCAGTTCAACATTCCTTTTTATTACGCTTCCAGCGCAGCCACCTACGGGCTCGGCGAGTTGGGCTACTCGGATGACCACGCGCTTATCCCGCGCCTCAAACCACTCAATCCCTACGGACAAAGCAAGCAGGACTTCGATGTTTGGCTGCTTGAGCGCACACCCACACCCACACCCACACCCACACCCACACCCACACTGGATTCACCCACACTGGATTGGGCGGGATTTAAATTTTTCAACGTTTACGGCCCCAACGAATACCACAAGGGCCGCATGGCTTCGGTTATTTTTCACACCGCCCGCCAGATCAAGTCCACCGGAAAAATGAAACTGTTCCGCTCCCACCGACCCGATTTCAAAGACGGGGAGCAAATGCGCGATTTCATTTATGTGAAAGACGTAGTAGACGTACTCCTGTATTTTTTTGAAAAACGCCCGCCCAATGGTATTTACAACCTCGGTACCGGAAAGGCACGCACGTTTTACGACCTGGCTGCATCGACTTTTCTCGCCATGGGACTGGAACCGGCCATCGAATTTATCGATACCCCGGCAGACATCCGCGACACCTATCAGTATTTCACGGAGGCAGATATGCGGAAAATGCGGGAGGTGGCAGGATACACCAAGCCTTTTTACAGCCTGGAAGAGGGGATAAACGATTACGTGAGGAATTACCTGCTGGAAGAGCGAATTTTATAACAGACTATCGAACGGTAGTCGAGTCCAGGTCGTACACCAGGCAAGTGAAGATACCAATCGGATTGGCAGACCCGGATACGTTGCTTTTGATCGGCGACGGCTGCTGAAAGGGGTTTTCGCTGCCTGCCAGGGCCAGTTGGATGCTTTCCAGGAAGTCATGGTATTCCTTGGGCAGGTGTACCAGGGTGTTGTACACCCGGTATTTGAATTTTAGCTGGTAACCGGTTCCGAATACAAACAGGCCGGTCTCGTTTAAGGCATCCGTGACCAGAAAGTCCTGTTCCGGGATGGTGTCTGTTCGGTTGATGCTCATCACACGGCGGTAATAATTGGAGGTGGCCAGGTCGTCGGTCATGTAAGACAGCACACGGTAAACCAGCGTGTCGTCGGGGTTTCGCTGCACCACAATGCTGTCCCACCGCACTTTGGGCAGCATGGTTGTGGTGCCGGAGATTTGTTTCCCGTCAGGCAGTACAATATCCAACTCGAACGTTATGCCCGGGGTATCGGGCACCGTGTCTGGTGAAGCGTAGTTGTACACTTTTCCGTTAGCGTATGCACCGGAGAGTGTGTTGGTCAGCATGGTCGACGTGCCGTTGTACCGAATGGACACTGCTGCGCCTTGCAACAAGGTGTTTTCCAGAAAGGCGGTGTCGAGGCCAAAGGGATCAAAAAAAGCGAAACTACGGGTAAGCAGCAGGCGAAAGGGCTGTCCAGGCTCCAGGTAACACTCTACTACCGGCTGGGGAGTGTATTCCGGAAGGTCGATTTCAACCTCCCGGGAGAGGTCGCAGGCTGCGAGCGTAACCATGAGCAGGAGAACAAATCCGGTGGTCGATCGCATCGTTTTAAAATTTAAAGTTCCACGTGACGGAGGGCAGTGCCGGGAAAAGCGAGACCTGTTTGGCCTGGATGGATGTAGGCACTTTAACGGGTTGCTCGGCGATTAGTACCGTTTCATACCCGGGGTCGAGATAAATGAAGTACGGGTTTCGGCGCCCGGTAGCGTTGTAGAGGCTGAAGGTCAGATCGTGTTCTGCCCCTTTGCGGGTTTTGAATTTCCGGATCACCCCGAGGTCAAGGCGCCAGTATGCCGGGTAGCGGAAGGTGTTGCGGTCACCATACACGGGCACTACGGGTTGAGCGGGCACCCCGGGTATATCGGAAAAGGTAAAGCGCCCTTCCGGCAGCCAGGCAGCGTACCCGGACGTGTACACAAACGTTCCGGTAAATTGCCATCGCTTGCTCTGGCGGTACATCGCCACCACGCTGGCATTGTGGCGCGCGTCGTAGCGGGGCGCGTAATATCGGCCGCCGTTGACGTCCGGGAAATCGCCGCGACGCACCCAGGCCAGGGTGTAGCCCACCCAGCCGGTCAGCCGCCCGTTTTTTTTCTCGAATTCGAGTTCCATCGGGCTGAAAGCGTACCCTTGCCCAATGGTCAGTTGGCTTTCCAGGTCCGGCGTTCTGTACAGGTCCGCGCCATCGATCAGGTCAATCTGGTTTTGCATTTTTTTATACCAGGCCTCCCAGGTAAAGAGGTAGTGCTCTTGGAATACGTGCACTACCCCGGCGGTGAACTGGTCGCTGATCTGGGGCCGGAGGCCGGATGTGCCGGGATACCACAGGTCGGTCGGCAGCGACAACCCCGTGCCGGCCAGGAGGTGGGCATACTGGTACATACGGACGTAGGACGCCTTGAGCGTCCAGACCGGATGCAGTGAGTAGCTTGTTGATAGTCGGGGTTCAAGTCCGAAAAAGGCGTCGCCCGCGTAGAGCCAGGCGGATGCCCTCAGACCGGTGGACAAGCGCCAGCGGGCACTGATTTGGCGTTCTTCGGTGGCATGCACCGCCAACTCTGTTCCCTCGAAGCGTTGCCCGGATGAAAAGCGGATTTGTCCGTCGTTGCTGCCGGCGTTGAGGCGAGCGACGTCGAACCGGCGGTTGGTGGCGTCCAGACCGAAGCGTATGCTGCGTCGTGGATGGGGGAGATGAAGCATGGCGGCACGAATGCCTGCATCCTGAACCGTGGAACCGGCGCGGAAGAAAAAGCCGTCCAGGCGGTTTTCGATGTTGTATTGGTACCGGGAGTAAACCACGCTCAGGTCGGACGACCATTGATCGTTGAACAGGTGTCGCCAGCGCGCGGTAGAGGCAGTGTTGCCCCAGTCGAAGTCAAAGTCAAAATTGTCGTCGACAAAATGGAAATCGTCTTTACCCAGGTAACTGCTCACCGTGAGCCGGTCTTTGGGCGAAAGGGTAAAATGCAGACCGGCGTTCAGGTCGTAGAAATAGTAATCGGGAATCGGATTATAGTCCGCCACATTCCGGTTCAGGTGGTTGATGGTTCGGGTGATGACGTCCGCGTAGGTGCGGCGTCCGCTGACCAGGAAACTGTGCTTGCCCTTTTGCAAGGGGCCTTCCAGGGTGAGCCGGCTGGAAATGAGCCCCAACCCGCCGGACACGCTGAAGTCTTCGAGATCGCCCGTCCGGGACCCTACGTCCAGCACGGCGGACAGCCGACCGCCGAAGTGTGCCGGAAACCCACCTTTGTAAACGGACACCTGATCGATTGCGTCGGCATTGAAAGTGCTGAAAAAGCCGAACAGGTGGTTGGCGTTGTACACGGTGGCGCCGTCCAGCAACACCAGGTTTTGGTCGCTGCTTCCGCCGCGAACAAACAACCCGGTGGTGCCCTCCGGACCGGGAATGATGCCGGGTTTGAGTTGCAGCGTCTTGATGATGTCTACCTCACCCAGCAACGCCGGCAGAGCTTTGGCCTCTAAGGCGGTGAGCGTGGACAGGGATGTCTGGGTGCTGCTGAGTTTTTCGCGATACAGATTGTTCGCCTCTACCACCACTTCCTGGATGGCATGACCGGTATTCTCCAGCGCGACTTCGAGGTACACGTCTTGTGTATCTGCCCTAACGGCGCGCTGCAGGCTATGGTATCCCGGCTGGTTGAAAACGACGATAACGGAATCGTACCGGGCATTCAGCAAGAGGGAGAATCCCCCCTTGTCATCAGTTATGGCAAGGGTATTGTCAACAGGGCAGTACACGGAAGCGCCGGCAAGCGGTTCCCTGGAGTCGGCGTCGGTCAGGCGCCCTGAAAGCAGGCAGGTTTGAGCGGTAGCGCCGGCGAAAGAGCATCCAACGATGATCAATGTCCTCGCAAACCACCGCAACAAAGAGGGTAACATCGTGTAGAGTGATACGGAGATGCGGATGAGATTAAAAAACACTGCGCAAAAGAGCGCTAAAAAGGCTTTCAGAACAAATTTGCTACAAAGGTGGCTAAACTTTTTTCCCCGACCTACCTTTTCCAACGTGGTTTCTTTCCCAGTGAAAAAAATGACGCCATGCGCAAGCAGATCGGATGCTACCTTTGGCGCCTGTTTGAACATTTATTCGGTGGATTACTGGAAATACACTTTTAATACCGACCCTGATTCGAGGGATATCCTGCTCGCGCTGCTCAGCGAAGGCCCTTTTGATACATTTGAAGAAACGGAGAACGGGCTGGACGCCTACATGCCCGCCCTGGCAGAACATCCGGATGCCCTGTTGGCGGCGTTGGCCGACCAGTGGACTTTCTCCTGGAGCAGGACGCTCATTCCCGGTCAAAACTGGAATGCCCTGTGGGAGAGCAATTTTCAGCCGGTACAGGTGGGGCGTTTCTGTGGTGTGCGCGCGCAATTTCACCCACCGTTCACCGACGTTGAGCACGAGTTGGTCATTCACCCTAAAATGGCTTTCGGCACCGGACACCACGAAACCACCTGGCTTTGCCTGGCCACCCTCGAACACCTTCAGGTGGAAGGGGCGCACGTGCTGGACTATGGCTGCGGAACGGGCATTCTCGCCATCCTGGCTGCCAGGCTGGGGGCATCGCACGTCGAGGCCGTGGATATCGAGGAGGAATCATACCAAAACACCCTGGAAAATGCATCCATAAACGGTGTTGCGGAACGCATCACGGCGCGCTGCGGCACGCTGGAAGCAGTACAAACGGGGCCATTCGACTGTATACTGGCCAACATCAACCGGAATGTGATCCTCGATTCCCTGCCGGCGTTGAGCGCCCTCTTGCGACCCGGCGGCCGCATACTGGCCTCCGGTTTTCTCGAAGCAGATGAACCCGTGCTCCGCCATGCCGTTGAGGAAAACCACCTGCGTTGGGTAAGCCATGAACAACGCGGACGCTGGCTGGCTGCTGTGTGGGAACAGATGCCCACCGAAGGCAAGAAACAGGGATAAAATGCGTTATTTTCCTACTCGTCCTACGACTATACTCGTAGGACGAGTTTATTTGGCCTTAATTCAATCATATATAAATATGCAAAAAATCCAAACAAGGTGTGCTCTCCTGCTGTTCAGCGTCTGTGCCTGGCCGCTCCTGTGTATGGCCCAGCCAGGATCCAAATTTTCCCAGAATTCCAATGAGTTTGTCGAGCAACTGGGGGCATTTATGACGGCCAGTAAAAGACCCGATCTGGAAGAGTCGTTTGCCGTTTTCAAAAAAACACACAAGGCCGGCCGCATTTCCGAAGATAAAATGCAGCGCATCATCGGCGTCGCCAACGTGCTGGGCGCGCAGCGCCTGACCCCTTTCCCTTATTACCGCGACTACATTAACGCTGTATCGGCGGCCTTAAACAACGCGGATACGACCGCCTTTCACCGCTGGCACTTATTGGCAGAACAAGCCATGGCGGCCGTACCCACCGGTAAAACCAAACCCATCAGCGTGTTCATGGAGTTTTCGGCGGACTACATGGAGAAGCAGGCGCTTAAAACCGGTGAAGGCGGCTCCGTCACCTGGATGGTGGTGGGGGGGCAACGACAATTTGAATACCGCGACGGCGAGCCCCTGCTCAGGCTGGACATGGTCGACCTGGTTGGCGTGCGCAAAACAGATTCGCTGCGCATCCGGGAAACCTCCGGGGTGTACAGCATCTACCAGAGCGAGTGGCGCGGCACACAGGGGAAGATCGGTTGGGAAACGGCTGGCCTCGACGAGTCGGTGTATGCCGTGTTGACCGAATACGTTATTTCGGCCCAGAAGCCCTTGTTTACCTGTGATACCGCCAAATTGTACTACCCGCTTTTTTTTCCAAACGGACCCATTGACGGGCGTTTCGAAGGGCATATCCTCGTGGAAAACAAAGGGGCGGCGCTGCAATATCCGCGTTTTGAATCCTTCAGGAAGGACCTGAAAATTACCCGCTTTGGTGAAGGCCTTGAATATGTCGGCGGCTTTCGCCTCTGGGGCGCCTCCGTGTACGGATACGGATCGGCCGATGAACCGGCCCAGATGACCGTTTACAACAAAAAACGGGAGAAGTGCTTTTACGGAACCGATGATCTGTTCATCATCAAACGCGAGCAGACCGTTATTGGAGAAGGCGTGTACGCCAAACTGTTTATGTCCGGAGACAGCCTCTTCCACCCGGCCGTCGGGCTTAGAATTGACATCCCCAACCTGAGCATTCACTTCACCCGGGGCAGCAAGGCCAACGAACGCAACCCGTTTTACTCCTCGTTCTACAACATGAACCTCGATGCCGAAAAGGTTTCGCTGTACGTATTGCAGGACTCACTGGACATAGGATCCCGGACCGGCACCATGAAAGGCGCACAACAGGCGGTATCTTTTGAAAGTACCAACCGTTTCGACCCGGCCGAATACGTACGCATCCAGAACATAGCCTCTAAAAACCCGATCGCCTCGCTGTACAACCTCACCTTGAAAACCGGAAGCAACACCGTTTCCGACAATGCTTTTGCGCAGGAACTGAACCCCAAATTCGACTATTCCAGCATCCAGACGCTGCTGGCCGAAATGGTGTCGGCCGGCTACATCAATTACTATTTCGACCGACACGAGATCGAGATCAGGGACAAGCTGACCCTTTATGCCCTAGCCAGCCAGGGTAAACGCGACTTTGACGCGATCAAAATCGAGTCGACCAGCACGGAGGCCAACGCCACCCTGAACCTGCAAACCAAAAAAACCGACATCCGCGATGTGGAGAACGTGGAGCTCAGCGCGCGGCAACGGGTCGGCGTGAAACCCGACGGCAACGCCATCGTATTACTCGAAAACCGCGATATGCGGTTCGACGGGCGGCTCTTTGCCGGCTATGCACTCTTTCACGGCAGCGATATGGCCTTTACCTATGACAAATTTGAGGTGGCCTTCGATTCTGTGCAAACACTCGATTTTTACCTGCCTACCGATAAAGTCGACAAGCGAAATCAACCCGTGGCAGAGGCCATGAATTCGAGCGTCGAATACGTGAGCGGTATCCTGCTGGTGGACGCTCCGGACAACAAGTCGGGCAAGGCAGACCTGAGCATTTTCCCGTCGCTGCAATCCAAAAAGCACTCTTTTGTGTACTACGAACGACCCGAAATCCAGGGTGGAGCCTATAAACGCGATTCTTTCTTCTTCAAACTCGACCCCTTCTCCTTCAACAACCTCGACGCTTACCACAAAGAGGACCTGCGTTTCAAAGGAGAAATGGCGCCAGCCGCTATTTTTCCCAACTTCCGGGAGACGATTGTCGTGCGCGACGAGGATAAATCTTTCGGCTTTGTGCACCGCACCCCGGCTGCCGGTTATAAAACCTACCTGGCCAAAGGAAACTACACCGGGGAGATCGACCTGAGCAACAAAGGATTTCTCGGCAGGGGTAAAGTGGAATACCTGACTGCCGATATCGAATCGGAGGACATCGTGTTCAAGCCACGCCAGATGACTTGCACCGCCCGCAAATTTTTTATGGAAGAAGACCGTAAAAGTGCAGTGAAGGTGCCACAGGCGCAGGGTCAGGAGGTGGCCGTGAACTGGCTGCCTTACCGAGACTCCATGTATGTAATCAGCAAGGTCAAAGACTTCGAACTGTTCAAGGCCCCCGGCTATACCCACAAAGGCGTGTTCATCCTCACCCCTTCCGGTTTGAAAGGCGACGGGGTGTTCGACTGGTCCGGCGGACGGCTCTCCGCCCGCATCATCGAATACGGACCTTTCCAGGCCAGTTCGGATACGGCCGACCTGCAGATCAAGGCACTCACCGGTGAAGGCATCGTGTTCGACTCCCGGAACGTCGACGGTGAACTCGATTTCGACGCCCAGCAAGGCAAGTTTAAAGCCAACTCGGCAGAGGCGTCCACTTCATTGCCCCTCAACCAGTACAGAACTTCGATGAACGAATTCACCTGGGATATGCGCGCCCAGACCATTACGTTCAAATCCGATGTCAACAAACCCGGCTTTTTTATCTCTACCGATCCGGAACGCGACTCCCTTTCCTTTGAGGGAAAAACGGCGTTTTACGACCTGAAATCCAGCCAGCTGAAAATCGGCGGTGTGCAGGTCGTGCAAACCGCCGACGCTTTTGTGTACCCCTCCGACGGCAACATTGAGATCCTGCCCGGCGGACGCATGGCCGAACTCGACTCTGCCACCATCGTGGCCGACGTTTCCAACCAATACCACACCATCAAACGCGCTAAAGTGCAGGTGGAAGGTAAAAAGCTGTACAAAGCCTCCGGTTATTACAAGTACGACATTCCGGGTTATGAACAGGAGATCTTTTTTCAGGATATCGTCGGGCAGCGATTCGGTGCCGGCACCCAGGCCACCAAAGCCACCCGCACCACCGCAAGCGGGGCCATCACAGCGGCCGACAGCTTCCGGATGGACGTCAAGACGTTTTTCCAGGGCGACATCGTGCTGAAGGCAAACCAGCAAAACCTGCGTTTCGAAGGGTACGCCCAACTCGATGCGTCGGGATTGCCAAACAACCAATGGTTCACCGTGCGGTCGGACATCGACAAAAACGACCCGCTCATCGAAATACGAAACACTAAAAACATCGAGGACGAACCCTTGCAAACCGGCTTCCTGCTCTCCAAGGAGTTCGGCTATGTGTACCCGCGTGTGTTGCTGCCCGCCTGGCAGCGGGTCGACCGGGTGCTGATCGACGCTGAGGGGTTTCTTCGTTACGACGAAAAAACGGACAAGTTTGTCCTGGGTGATTCCCTGAGGGTGCTCGACCAGTCGCAGCGGGGCTCACGCATGGTATTTGACAATAAAACCCGGAAAATCCAGGCGGAAGGACCGCTAAACCTCGGTTCCGGCCTGAAATACATGAAAGTGACCGGCACCGGCACCCTCCAGACGACCTTCCCTCCGGTGGAAGACACCACCGGCATCTTCGAGGTGCGCGGAGAGTTTATGACGGGCATCAACATCACCCTGCCCAAAGGGCTCACGGAGATCATGCTCAACGACCTCAAAGGATCCAGTTTTGATGCGCCGCCGCCGCCCGTCAACACCCAGCTGGCGTTTTACCAGCCGGCCTTGCACAACCTGATCACCAATGAAAGCGACCTCCAGGAGGCACTCGCCAACCTGCGAAACAACTTCGTCACCCTGCCTAAAAAAGAAAATACATACACCCTTTTCCTCGGCAAACACGAAGTGTTGTGGAACGAGGAATACCAGTCGTTCATCACCACAGACGACCGCCTTCCACTGATCTCCATCAATGGCGACTACATCAGCAAAAACATCACCGGATTCGTCGAATACAAAATGCAAACCAACGACGATGACCGTTTTTATATTTACCTCAAAGCGGGTAGCGTGTGGTATTTCCTGGGCTACCAGGCAGGCGTGATGAACGTTGCTTCCAGCAGCACCCAGTTTATGGACGCCCTGGCCGGCATGAAGGTCAAGGACACCCAGTTTAAAATGCCCGACGGTGAATTGTACGAGGTGGTGCCTGCCAATCCGTCTCTGGCCAATGCATTTATCGACCGGGTTCGTCAGGGGAGAAAGAGAAACTGATATCTTTGCGCGGCTTAAAAAAACACGCCCAATGAACAACCACAAACACTACGTTTCTCCCGACGAAGCCCTGCAACACGTCCAGTCCGGACATCGGGTATTTGTGCACGGCAGCGCCGTGACGCCCACTACGATGATGCGATCGCTCGCCGGTCAAAAAGACCGCCTGCGCGATGTTGAACTGGTCTTTATCAGCGTTTACGGTCCTATGTTTGTGGATCAACCGGGCATGGAAGACCATTTTCGCCTGAATACGATGTTTGTGAGCGCCTCCGTTCGGGAGGCAGTCAACAACGGACGGGCGGACTTCATCCCCGTTTTTCTAAGCGAAATTCCCGAGCTCTTCAAACGCCGGATTCTGCCGCTCGACGGCGCCATCGTGCAGGTGTCGCCACCCGACAGCAATGGCTATTGCTCCTTGGGGCCGTCTGTCGACGTGGCCCGCTCCGCCGTCAACACCGCCCGTTACGTCATCGCCCAAATCAACCCCCAGGTGCCCCGCACCCACGGCGACAGTTTTATGCACGTCAGTCAGTTCAATGCTATGTGCTACGTGGACGAGCCGCTGCACGAAGCCAGCTTCGGTGCTGAAATGGGCGAGGCGGAGTTGCAAATCGGCGCCATCATTGCCGAAATGATCGACGATCGCAGCACCCTCCAGATGGGCATAGGCTCCATACCCGACGCCGTGTTGCGCAAGCTGGGCAACCACAAGGATCTGGGTGTCCACACCGAAATGTTTTCAGACGGCATCATTGACTTGTGCGAAAAAGGCGTCATCACCAACAAATACAAAGCCGTTCACCCCAACAAAACGGTCACCGGCTTCGCCCTGGGCTCCCGCAGGTTGTACGACTACGTGCACGACAACCCGGCTTTTGTGTTTCTGGACATCGACTACGTGAACGAACCTTCCGTCATCCGCCGAAACCCCAAGGTGGTGGCCATCAACAGCGCCATTGAAGTGGATATCACCGGGCAGGTGTGCGCCGACAGCATCGGCACCATCCAGTACAGTGGCATCGGCGGGCAAATGGACTTTATGCGCGGGGCCGCCATCAGCGAGGGTGGAAAACCCATTCTGGCCCTCACCAGCCGCACCAAAAAAGGCGTTTCCCGCATCACCCCTTACCTGAAACCGGGCGCCGGGGTGGTGACTACACGCGGACACGTGCATTACATCGTCACCGAATTCGGCGTAGCGCCCATGTTTGGCCGCAACCTGCGCCAACGCGCCAAAAGCCTGATTGACATTGCCCACCCGGACGACCGGGCGGCACTGCACCAGGCTTGTCACGAGCGCTTTAAGATTTTTGTATAAACACCTTATTGTTTGACAAAAGGCTTCCCGATGCGTCCGTGCTCTCCATCAACGAGCATCCAGTACAGCCCATCGGCCAGATCGCCCACGGTAATGGTAACGGAATCGCCCGTCCATGAGCCTTCCAGCACAAGCGCGCCCATGCTGTTGAATACGGCATAACGGGCCAGGCCGGTATGCTCGGGCAAACGAACGTACAAACGATCCGACACCGGGTTGGGAAACACCTGTACGGTTGTCGGCCCCGGGGTTTGTTCTGTGCCCACCGGCATATTCAAACGAAAACGGCTGAAGAACCGCCAGATCTCCACGCTGGCGTCGAAGTCCTGGTTGGTTACCCCGATGGTGGTGTCCGCGCCCGGCCACGTGTGCCCGCCGTCCTGAATGCGGTAGAGGGCCACCTCCGTGTTGTCGTTGCAGTTCCTGTAGTCGATGCGAATGGCGGTGCAGCCGTCGTTCGGGGCCACATCCGGCACCACCGTGGTGTCGGCGAAAAGCGCGCACTGGTTGTTGCCCACCCAAAACCGGACGACCGTGTCGATGGGCAGGCTGATGAGCGTCAAGCCGTTGTACGGCACGACGGGGTCGGCAGTGCCGTGGATCTCCATGACGGCCACTGGCCGACCCGGGTTGCACTGGGGCCTGTAAGCGGGCACCATGCTGCCGGTAACGGAAGCCACTGCAGCAATGCGGTCATTCAGTTCGCAGGCCAGGCGGTAGCTCATGAAGCCACCGTTCGACATGCCGCAGGCGTATATGCGGTTGCTGTCGAGGGTGTAACGGGTTGATAGTTCGTCGATGAGGGCACTCAGGAACCCCACATCGTCGGCTGTGCTGCCGAAAAACCAGCCGACATTCCAGGAGTTGTCGATCCCGTTGGGGTAACAGACCAAAAAGCCGGCGGTATCGGCCACGGCGTTCATGCCGGCGTAGAACTCCTGCTCCAGTGCGTTGGAGGTAAAGCCGTGCAGGTTGAACACCAGGGGCGCCGCTTTGGCCGGATTGTAGCCGGCGGGTACGTACAACCGATAGTCGCGTTGCAGGCCGTTGTGCGTGATGGTTCCTGTGAGGGTCGTCTGGGCGGTAAGGGCCGAAGTCGCCAAAAGCGCCAGGATGTTAGAAATCGTTTTGATGGTCATCAGGCTAACGGTTGTTTTCTGCTTGCGGCGAGTTTATGGGCTGCTGCGTGCCGGTTCGGTTATTGGTTAGCGGATCAATTGATCGTCCACTCCGCCGAACAGTGCGTCCCGCACGCCATCAGAGCGCAGGAAATCGTGCGGAAAACCGAGCTCGATGGCGCTGGCTGCGTCGAGTTTTTCCAGGGCTTCCGGCGGTATTGTCCAATCAAGGCAGCCAAGCGATTGCTCCAGTTGTTCGGCTGTACGGGCGCCGATGATGGGCACCACGGTGAGGCCGGGGTCGCGTTGCCGGCTCCAGTTGATCGCCACCTGGGCGGGCAGTTTGCCAAGTTCGTCTGCTACGTTTGCGACCGCCTGGGCTATTTCATTGGCACGGTCACTGCGTCGGGCGCTGTTTTCTTTAATGCGCCCTGGTTCTCCTTTGAGATATTTGCCGGTAAGTACGCCGCCGCCGAGGGCGCCCCATGGGGTCACGGCCAGGTCCAGGGCGGCAGCCATGGGCAGCAGGTCGCGCTCCGGTGTGCGCTGGAGGAGTGAGTATTCGATCTGCAGGCCGGCATAGGCCGTCCAGCCGCGGAGGTCGGCCATGGTATTGGCCCGGCTGACCACCCAGGCGGGGGTGTCGGATATGCCGATGTAGTGCACCTTGCCGCTGTGTACCAGGTCGTCGAGTCCGCGCAGCACTTCATCTACCGGCGTGATGCCGTCCCAGGCATGTACCCACAGCAAGTCGATGAATTCGGTTTGCAGGCGGCGCAGGCTGTCCTCCACCGAGCGCATCATGTTTTTGCGGTGGTTACCGACAAAGTTGAGGTCGCCCAGGCGGTCGCGCAGGCTGAATTTGGTGGCCAGGACAAAGTGGTGTCGGTCTTGCGCGATGAACTCGCCCAGCCATCGTTCGCTGGTTCCTTCGGTATAGCGGTTGGCGGTATCCAGGAAATTACCGCCGGCATCGGCGAAGGTTTCGAAAACACGCAAACACTCTGCCCGGTCTGCCCCCCAACTCCATTCGGTGCCAAAGGTCATGGTGCCCAGGCACAATTCAGAAACGCGGAGGCCGGAGCGTCCGAAAAGACGGTATTTCATTGCAATATCTCGACTTTATACACCAGGTAATCGGTTTTGCCCTGCCAGGGCATGGCGTTGATTTTCTGGCGGTAGTAACACTTGACCTGTTTGCCTTCGCACTGTTGAAGTTCAAAGAAGGTTTTAGAGTCAACCACGGAAAAGTCCCAGGTACTCTGGGACGTCATCATCGAACTGCCGGACAAGTGCAGCTGTCCCTCGTAGGTTTTGAACACAATGCCCACCCGGGAAATTTTGAACAAGGTTCCGGAGCGCGAGCCTTCACTCACGTTGTAATTGCTCCAGAGGAAATAGCCGATGAGGCTAAGGATCAACACGGTCAGGCCGATCCACAATACGCGGCGCAGGATCCGGCCTGTGGTAGTTTTGATTTTTTCCAGTGTCTCGTTCATACAGTTTTGTTTTACGCTGTAAAGATGCGAAAAAGATTACACGCCTTTTTGGGTTTCCCAAATTTGTACGTGCAGACGGTCGGTATAGTTGAAGCCGTACACCTTGCACACTTCCACCAGCCATTCCCGGCGTGCGGACAATGCCTGGCGGGTGTTGCCTTCCGGCATAAGCCATACTTTTTCCGGGGGGATGTCGTAACGGGAAATGAGCTGGAGCACCTCCTCCATATCGGAAGGTTCGGCGATCACAAACTTGAACCCGGTTTTAGGGCTGGCGGCAAAAAAGCGCAACGCAGCAGGTCGCTCGCGAAGGCGGCGCGTGTTTCCGCTGTTTTCCAATTTGGGAGAGGCGTTGTACTGGTCGACCCGGGCGTCGAAGTCCGGTATGGGCACGTACGTGGCGTTGGTTTCCACCTCGAAGCGGTAAGTTGCGTCGATGGACCGGAGTGCATCCATCAGGGCAGCCAGCGCCGCTTGTTGCATCATGGGTTCTCCGCCGGTGAGCACCACATTTTTACAGGGAAAAGCGGCGACCCGGCCGGCGGTTTCGGCTATTGTACAGCGAATCAGCCAGTCTTTCTTATCGAATTTGCAGTAGCTTGGGTCGGCGTCATTGACATGCGAAAAGGGTGTGCCGATCCAGTTCCAGGTATAATCGGTATCGCACCACACGCAGTGCAGGTTGCACAGGCTGGTGCGCACAAACACAGAAGGGCGGCCCATGTTTCGTCCTTCGCCCTGGATGGTGTAGAAGATTTCGGGCTCGCCGTGGAGTCGGGCAAGTTTGAGGAGCACGGCTGTTTACCGGTTTTCGTTGAACAAAGCGAACTGATTGGCGGAAAGGTCGGCCGATGCTTCTTTTTCCGAAAGGCGTGCATCTGCTTCGGGGTCGTCGGGCAGCATGCGTTTGATGATGCGGAGTTGATGGGTATACCGCTTTTGTTCCTGGCTGAAGATGCCGAAGTGATCAAACTTGTCGATGCGCACCTTTCCATTGGCATGGATCACGTGGCAGTCGGGCAGCACAATGCCGACATGGCCGATGTTTCCCTTTCCGTTGTCGAAAAAAGCGAGGTCGCCGGCCTGACACTGCTGGGTAAAATCTACCGTGCGGCCCTGCGTGACCTGTTGGTAGGCGTCGCGCAGGAGGCGCACACCGGCAATTTTGTAGACCATCTGGGTTAATCCCGAGCAATCGATGCCGAAGGGTGATCGCCCGCCCCACAGGTAAGGGGCGTTCAGGTAGCGGCGGGCCAGTTTGATGATCCATTCGCCGGTGGGCACGATCTGGCCTTTGCTGACGACCGAGCCGGAGAACTGATACGACTGGTCGCCCAGTTGGCAACGCAAACCGTCGAACCGGGGCAGCACAGCGCCCATGGTGAGCGGGATGAAATGGTCGGCGGCCATCAGCCCTTCCACCAGCGACAGGTTAACGGCCTGGTGGTCTTCGTACTGGTCATATTCGCTGGGGGTAAGCGGCTTGACTTGCTGACCGTGAACCCAGCCGGTGTATCCGTCCCACGCACAGACGACAAAAAGCCAGTTGCCGCGTGTGTCCTGCACTTCGGCCGTTTCACCGAACAGGAGCTGGGAGGTCATCTCGCTTTTGTGCGAGGGATCGGCCCTTAGCGGGGCGAGGCTGACCTGGCAGGCGACGAATTTCATAAGCAGTTATGGCTGCTTCAAAGGTAATGCGTTGCCGGCAACATACGCAAGCGATGGGAGATATAGATTTTGGAACGGCCGTTTTCAGAAATACCGAAAATCCATACCCGGCTGAATTTTCAGCAGCGACTCGTAGATGAGGCGGATGAGGTTGCTCACATCGTCCTTGTGCACCATTTCCACCGTCGTGTGCATATAGCGCAGGGGCAGGGAGATGAGCGCCGAGGCAACCCCGCCGTTGGAATAGGCAAAGGCGTCGGTGTCGGTACCCGTGTATCGGGAGGCGGCTTCTCGCTGGAAGGGGATGTTTTGTTTTTCCGCCGCGTCAATGATCAGGTCGAGCAGGCGGTTGTGCACGGCCGGTGCGTAGGTGACGGTAGGCCCCAGGCCGCAGCGCACGTCGCCGAATTTTTTCATGCTGATCATGGGCGTATGGGTGTCGTGCGTCACATCGGTTACAATGGCCAGATGGGGGCGGATGGTTTCCGCAATCATTTGGGCGCCGTGCAGCCCGACTTCTTCCTGCACGGAGTTCACCACGTACAGCGTAAAGGGCAGGCGGATGTTGTTTTCGCGCAGCAACCGCGCCACCTGGGCCACGCTGAATCCGCCGATGCGGTTGTCAAGCGCGCGACCGATGTAGTAGCGTTCATTGAGGATGGCGAATTCATCCTGATAGGTGACCACACAGCCCACATGCACCCCCATGGCCAGCACTTCGTCGCGGTCTTTAGCGCCGATGTCAATGGTAATGTTGTCGAGCGCTGGGGTGATGTTGGAATCTTTATCGATTCGGGTATGGATGGCTGGCCACCCGAAAACACCTTCGATCACCCCGCCATGGCGTTTGTGGATGAACACGCGCTTGGCAGGGGCGATCATGTGGTCGCTTCCGCCGTTTCGGATGACGTGAATAAAACCGTCGTCGGTGATGTAATTGACAAACCAGGAGATTTCGTCTGCATGGCCTTCGATGACCACACGGTAGTCCATGCCCGGATTGATGATGCCGTAAGCAGTGCCGTAGGTGTCGAGCTTCCAGTCGTCTATGTATGGCTTGAGGTATTCGAGCCAGATTTTCTGCCCGGGCGCTTCGAAGCCTGTCGGGCTGGCGTTGTTGAGGTATCGGCGAAGGAAATCTTCAGCCGCGTCGTTCAAAACCTGCATTGGATTAAGCGGTTCGATATGAATGTAGTGTGATTTGGTTCGGGGTTTATCCGGCGGCGTACAAGGCACCCCAACCGTCCGGGTTTTCGCGCCAGCGGAGCAAGGTGTCGTAGTCGTTTTTAGATATATATCCCGTGTTCAGTGCTTCGTCTACCAGAACATCGTAGTGACTAAGCGTGGCAAAGGTTACCTTTTTTTCGGAAAAAGCGCGCACGGCCTTGTCAAATCCATATTGAAAAAGGGCGAGCACAGCGGTCACATCGGCGCCGGCATCGCGCAGGGCATCCACTGCTGCCAGGCAGCTGCCGCCGGTGCTGATGAGGTCTTCGACCACTAAAACACGCGCGCCGGTCGGCAATTCGCCCTCAATGAGGTTGCGCCGGCCGTGGTCCTTGGCGCTGCTGCGTACGTAAACGAAGGGTAAGCGCAGGCGGTCGGCCAGCAAAACCCCGTGAGGGATGCCTGCGGTGGCTACCCCCGCCACCACGTCGAAGGCAGGTAAAGCCTCGGCGCGTTCAACCAGGGCCTGCACCAGGAAATCGCGCACCTTGGGATGAGAAAGCGCTACCCGGTTGTCGCAATAAATGGGTGACAATAACCCCGATGCCCAGGTGAAGGGCGCCTGCGGGCTGAGCTTGACGGCTTGGATGGCCAGGAGGTGTTTGGCCACTTTTGCCGATATCGGATCTTGCGTTGGGATCATGTGGGTCGTCAAAAACAAAAGCGTAGGAGGATGATGGAAAAGAAGATGCAAAGGTGCGGAGTTTTGCCGACAAATCGGCTTACATTTGTTGCCTTAAGTGCAACGAATGAAAGAAACGCACCATAAAAATACCCTGTTTACAGCATTTATTACCCTTGCCTTTTTCGCTTGCAGCGAACCATCCGAATTCAACCAGCGCCTGGAGGTAAACCCTGCGGCCTGGGCCTATGCCGATACGCTAGACTTCCGGTTCACCATTACCGACACCGCCGCCCGGTATAATCTGTATTTCGACGTAATGCACGTCGATACCTTCCCCTGGCAAAACCTTTACACCCGGCTCCACACCCGTTTTCCCGACGGCAAGCGGCTCAGCAAGCCGGTGTCTTTCGACCTGTTCAATTCAAGGGGTGAATCCAACGGCTCGTGTTCGGGTCGCCGCTGTACCGTGCAAACCGTTCTCCAGGAGAACACCCGCTTCAACCTGCCCGGCGAATATGTGTTCACCGTTGAGCAGTTCATGCGCCGGGACTCGATTCCGGGCATTTTCGCCGTGGAATTTACCGTGCAGAAACGCGCGCAATAGCCTACCTTTGTCTTCAACATTTTGTGTCAGACATGCCTAATTATCTCAATGAGCTGAACGACCGGCAGCGCGCCGCCGTGACCGCCCCCGACGGCCCCATGCTGGTGATCGCCGGCCCCGGATCGGGCAAAACACGGGTGCTCACCTACCGCATCGCCTGGCTCATCGAACAGGGGGTAGCCCCCTGGGAAATCCTGGCCCTCACCTTTACCAACAAGGCGGCGCGCGAGATGAAAGAGCGCATCGAACACGTGGTGGGCTCCCGCGCCCAAAACGTCTGGGCCGGCACGTTTCACAGCATTTTCGCCCGCATCCTGCGCGCCGAAGCCGCCAAGATCGGGTACCCGTCCAGCTTTTCCGTGTACGACACCGACGACACCACCAGCCTGCTGCGTGCCATCATCAAGGAAATGCAGCTCGACCCGAATACCTACAACCCCTCCGCCATCCGGTCGCGCATCTCCTTGGCCAAGAGCAACCTCGTGTCGCCGGTCGCTTATCGGCAAAACGCCGAAATGATGGAACAGGATCGCCAGAGCCGCCGACCCTACCTGGCCGACATCTACGAAAAATACGTAGAGCGCTGCAAACGCGCCGGCGCCATGGACTTCGACGACCTGCTCTACCAGCTTTACCGCCTCCTGCGCGAGAACCCGGACGGGGTGGCCGAAAAGTACCAGCGCAAGTTTCGCTACCTGCATGTCGATGAATTTCAGGACACCAACTTCCTGCAGTACGCCATTCTCCGTCGCCTGCTCAAATACGAAGGCAGCCCCGAAAATATTTTTGCCGTCGGCGACGATGCACAGAGCATCTACGCTTTTCGCGGCGCCACCATCGACAACATACTCGACTTTGAAAAGGACTTTCCCAACCTCCGTACCTACAAACTCGAACAAAACTACCGCTCCACCCACCACATCGTGCAGGCGGCCAACGACGTGATCGCCTACAACCGCCGCCAGCTGCACAAAACCATCTGGACCGATAAGGCAGATCGCCATAAAATAAAGGTGTTGCGCTGCATGACCGACGACGAGGAGGCACGCCGCGTGGTCGACCACATCCTCGAGCAAAAACACCGCCACCACCTGCCCAATAGCGAATTTGCCATCCTGTACCGCACCAACGCCCAGAGCCGGAAATTCGAAGAAAACCTGCGTCGACTCAACCTGACCTACCGGGTGTTCGGCGGCTTCTCCTTCTACCAGCGCAAAGAGGTCAAGGATTTTGTCGCCTACCTGCGCCTGGCCGTCAACCCCAGCGACGAAGAAGCCCTCAAACGCGCCATCAACTACCCTGCGCGCGGCATCAGCCAGGCGACGGTGGACAAGCTCGGCGAGCTCGCCTCCCGCCGCAACCTCACGCTCTGGGACGCCATGCTGGATGCCGGCCTCGACGTGCCGGACCGCGCCCGCAAAGCCCTGGCGTCTTTCCGCACCCTCCTGGAAGGCTGGATGCAGCGCGCGCACGCCGGCAGCGCGGCCGAGCTGGCGACCGTCATCCTGCGGCAAAGCGGTCTGCAGGAACTGCTCAAAGGCGATACCAGCAACGAAGGGCTCGACCGCTGGAACAACGTGCAGTCCGTCATAGACGCCATCGCCGAATTTACCGACCAGCAAACCGAAGGGGATGGAGACCGCTCCCTCGCGGCATACCTGCAAACGATCAGTCTGCTGACCGACGCCGACGAGAAAACGGCCGACGCGGACTACGTCACCCTAATGAGCGTGCACGCCGCCAAAGGGCTGGAATACAGGAGCGTATTCGTCACCGGCCTGGAAGAAGACCTTTTTCCGTCCTTCATGTCGAGGGAAGACCCCAATGGGCTGGACGAGGAGCGGCGCCTTTTCTACGTGGCCATTACCCGCGCCAAGGAACTGCTCACCGTCACCTATGCCCAAAACCGTTACCGGTACGGACAAATCAGGCAGAGCGCGCCTTCCCGTTTTCTCGACGAGATCGGCGCCGAGCACATGGATGTCGGCGGTGGCATCGGCTCCCGGCGTAATCCGGCGCCGGAAGCGGCGCCGCTGCAGCGCTCCGGCGTGAGCGGTCATTTTGCCGCGCCGCGCCGCGGGGCGTCCGCCGCTCCGGTGGTCGACACGGCCGGCTTCAGCCCCGCCCCGCCGGAAGCCATTGTGCCCGGCATCCGGGTGCGACACCTGAAGTTCGGTGACGGCGCCGTGACCAGCGTGGAAGGCCCCAAAGACAACATGGTGGCTTCTATTCGCTTTGATCTGGAGCCGGACAACGAACGCCGGATCGTGCTCAAATTTGCGAAGCTGATGGTGTTGAGCTGAGCCGGCGGCATTAAATTATGGTTAAGCCCGTCACAAATGCGTCAGGATGCGCCCGGTATCCGGGGCGACCCCGGAACAGCGGCGTATCTTTGCTGTTTCAAAAACAGTGTTTGGGGAAATACTGTGCGCAAAGAATGGATTTAGCCGTATGATTGGCCGCTTATTTCGCGTCATGTTGGTGGCGTGCGTCTTCCCGGGGCCGCAATATGCCTTCGCCCAGGATACCCTTCAAACCCTGAAGGAGGTCACCATTGAAGCCGATGCCGACGCATTTGGCGCCTCCCGCATGCGCAACGTGGAGAATTTCGGTATTTATGCCGGCAAAAAAACGGAGGTTGTCGAACTGGATAAAATTACGGCCAACGCCTCCACCAACAACCCCCGGCAGGTGTTCGGCCGGGTGACCGGACTGAACATCTGGGAAAGCGACGGCGCCGGCCTGCAACTCGGGATCGGTGGTCGCGGCCTCAACCCCAACCGGACCGCCAACTTCAACACCCGCCAGAACGGGTACGACATCAGCGCCGACGCGCTGGGCTATCCCGAAAGCTACTACACCCCGCCCACCGAGGCGCTCGACCGCATTGAGATCGTGCGTGGTGCGGCATCACTGCAATACGGCACCCAGTTTGGCGGACTGCTCAATTTCCGCTTCAAACAACCCTCCGACGCGAAAAAATTCGGAGTTACTTCCCGCCAGACCGTCGGCTCGTGGGGGTACTTCGGCTCGTTCAACAGCGTGGGTGGCCATTTGAAAAAACAAAACGTCAGCTATTACGCCTGTTTTCAGTACAAACGCGGCGACGGCTGGCGACCCAATTCGGGCTTCGATTACCGCTTTGCCTACGCCGATGTGCACTGGCACGCCACCCGGAAGATGATGATCGAACTGGAGCTCACCCGCATGGATTACGATGCCCAGCAGCCCGGCGGCCTCACCGATAAAATGTTCGATACAGACGCCCGCCAGTCGGTCCGCGAACGCAACTGGTTCCGCGTCAATTGGAACCTGGCAGCCCTCCAGTTCAACTACGATTTTACGGACCACACCCGGCTCAACGTCCGCACGTTCGGGCTGCTCGCCCAGCGCCAGTCCCTCGGCAACCTCGAACGCATCAACGTGGTGGACTTCGGCGGCCCACGCACCATGATCGACGGCCAGTTCCGCAACATAGGCCAGGAGGCCCGCATCGTGCACCAGTACAACCGCAAAGGGCTGCCCCAGACCCTTTTGGTGGGCTACCGCCTGTACCGAGGCGACACCGGCTCGCGCCAGGGCGACGCCTCCGACGGCTCGGGCCCAGACTTCGCCTTTCTCCACCCGGACGACCTGGAAAATTCGGATTACGACTACCCGAGCAACAACCAGGCCCTTTTTGCCGAACACTTGTTCCAGTTGTCGCCCCAATGGAGCCTCACGCCGGGGGTGCGGCTCGAACGCATCGTCACCGAAGCCGAAGGTTATTACAAACAACGCGTTACCGACGCCGCAGGCAATGTGATCGTGGAAAATCGCATCGAAGAGAGCACCCGCCGTGACCGCACTTTCCTCATCGGCGGCATCGGCGCCGCCTGGAAGCCGGCCTCCGGCATGGAGTGGTACGCCAACGTCTCGCAAAACTATCGCGCCATCAATTTCAGCGACCTGCGCATCGACAATCCGAACGTTGTGGTGGACACCAACATCCAGGATGAGCGCGGCTTTTCGGCCGATTTGGGACTAAAACTGAATAAAGACGGCCTCTTTGTGGCAGAAGTCACCGCGTTTTACATCGCCTACAACGGCCGCATAGGCCAGGTGCTGCGCGCAGACCGGCCGCCGCTGTTCAACGATTACCGTTTTCGGAGCAACATCGCCGACGCGCGCAACATTGGCCTCGAGGCGTTTGCCGAAACAGACGTACTGCGCACCCTGTTCGGCGCCGTGCGGTCGCCATGGCGCTGGACCCTCTTCGTGAATGCCGCCGTGGTGGACGCCCGGTACGTGCGCACCGACGATACATCGATTGACGGTAAATTCGTAGAAATGGCGCCGCCCCTGCTGCTGCGCGCCGGCACGTCTGTGGAGCGTGGCCCCTGGCGCGCTTCTTTCCAGTATGCCTACACAGCGAAACATTACTCCGACGCCAGCAACGCCGAGCGCACCGCGTCGGCAGTGGAAGGCATTATTCCGGCCTACGCTGTGGCCGACCTTTCCGTGCGCTGGCGCCACAAATGGCTCATCGCCGAAGCCAGTTGCAACAACCTGTTCGACGCCCGCTATTTCACGCGCCGGGCCGACAGCTACCCTGGGCCTGGCATTATTCCGGCGGATGGACGGGGTGTTTTTTTGACGGTAGGGGTGGAGTTTTGAGCTGAAAATTCGTCCTACGAGTATACTCGTAGGACGAATTTTGGCGCGTTCACCGGACAACCACCACGCTCCGAACCACCGGAGTCTGCGCCCCTCCGTTTCCGGTAACCATCAGTCGGTACACGCCTTCCGGCAGCCCGCCAACCTGAAGTGCTGTTTGGGTGCTGTATAGGCGTTGGGAAAGCACCACCCTGCCGTGCACATCCGTCAGGTGGCACAGGGCCGGCAGCGAAACAGCCGCTGCGTCGTGCAAACGCAACTGTAATACGTCAACGGCCGGGTTGGGAAATACCTGCACGGTTTCGTTATGCAGCCCGGGATCGGTGGTGGCGGTTGGGATAAACGTCAGGTAGGTTTGCAAGAGCGAAAGGTAAACCTGGATGTAGGTGATGTTGTTGGCGCCGGGAAATGCGGTTCGAGCGTCGTTTTGTTGCACCGCAAGGGCCATTTCCTGTTCGGGGAAGTAGGACGCTATGGAGTTGTACAGCAGGCTGCCGTCGTGGCCCCAGTTGTCAGGAAAACCGGGTATGTTGATGGCCAAAGTGCCCAGCCCGTACAAGGTGGATGCGGCGGGGTCAGATATGTAGTCGGTTTGCATCTCGGCCAGGGTGGCGGGTTTCAGAAGGTGTCCGCCATACACCCGTTCGCTGAAACGCACCAGATCTTCGGGCGTGCTGATGAGGCATCCGGCGCTGCCGGCCAGGCTGAAGAGCCCTTCCAACGAGAGCTCAAGCCCCTGAATGTCTTCGACTGTTCCGTTGCCGTCAAAGTCGGCCCAGACGTGGGAGAATGGCTGACTGCCAGGTGTTTCCCAGGGAAAGGCAAACGTTTGGGTGAGCCCCAGCGGATCGATCACCTGCTCGCGCACCACGACATGCCAGGGCTTGCCGGTGACCTTTTCGAGGATACGCCCGGCCAGCAGGTAGTTGGTATTGGAGTACGACCAGGCGGAGTCGACCGGGAAATTGGGCGCCAGCACATAATGGGTTAGAATGGTGTCCGCATCCCACAGGCTGTCGGGGTTGAGGAGCCAATCCTGGGCCATGGCCGGGTTTTCGTTGATGTAGTCATTATATCCCGTCCGATGGCTCAGCAATTGGCGGATGGTGGCCGACCCGTCGATGTTGGCGTATGGGTCCAGATACTTTCCGATGCTGTCGCCAAGGTCAAGGTTGTAGGTGGTGTCTTCTGAAAGGAGCAACAAGGCCACCGACACAAAAGACTTGCTGATGCTGCCCATGCCCATGAGGTGTTCGGTGGTGAGGGGTTGCTCGACAGGCAACTCTTCGCTCAATCCGCGTGCCCGTTTCCACACCGTCCCGTCGGGCAGCAGCATGGCGGCGTTAAAACCGATCACCGGCGAAATGTCGGTGACGGCATCAAATGTACTGTCGAGGGCCTCTTGTATGGTGGCGGCGGCGGCGGATTGATCCGGCCTGGAGGCCTGAGCCTGACGGATAATCTGCTGGTTTGGGCCGGGCAGGATGGGCAAAAACTGGGCTTGAAGGGTCGGGAGCCCCAACAGGAGGAGGGCGGAAAGGGTGATCGCTGCTTTCATGTGTCGCTACATTGTTGTTTTTGTGCAGGACAAATTTGCGGGCATGGCTGCGTCGGATGGGAAAAATTCGTCCTACGAGTTTACTTGTAGGACGAATGGCCCGATTATTTACCGGAACACCATCAATTTGACGGTTTGCAGGGTCACTTTTCCGTCGTCCACACTCAACCAGTAAGAACCGGTATCCACTCCGCTGAGGTCAATCGAGAAAGCTTCGCCGGTAGACGCGTACATGCTTTTTTCCAGCACGGTTGCGCCCAAGCCGTTCAGCAGGCGAATACGCACTTCCTTGTCTGCCTTGCCGGTCAGTTGGATCCATACCGAATGGTTGGCAGGATTGGGGTACAATCGCAGCCCTGTTTCCGGATCGCTGATGTTAAATGGTTCGTGGCGGCTGACAGCCTGAATAACTACCGCATAGTCCTCCACTTCACCAAACGGAATGGACCCGCAGGGCGTGACGCTGTCTTCGCGACGGATGACCACCCGCATGCGCGTTACACCCGAAACGGCATCGGCCGGAATCTCCATCATGCCGCCAATATGGGCAGTCGGTGTGCCATTTTCCGGACTGAAAATGACCTCGTCGAAAGCCAGTTCCCCGACATCGTTAAAGTCGCCATCCTGGTTGAAATCCACCCAGATTTTGCAGTACTCATCGAAAGTCTCCCAATCATAGTTCACTGAAAGGGTCACGGGAACCGCACTGCCGGGCAGGAACTCAACGGGCTCACGGGCAATGAAAAAGTCGGTATACACAGACTTTCCGGACGTATTGTTCAGGTCGCCAACCTGTACATGCCCGATCCATTCATCGCCGGCGTAAAAACTCTGTGTTGTGCAGTATGTGTATACGCCGGACTGCTCCTGCACCGCCTTCGGTGTTGGCTTTTCCTGGGCAACAACTACTCCACTGAACAGAACTGCGGTCAAGGCAAGCACTAAACATTTTTTCATCGTCTTTTTTATTCAAAGTTGCCTGCCTGGTGATTGAAAAGCGATGATCCTGATCAGGAGTCAAGGTGACCGCCATCGACCGGAATCTGTTCACCGGAGTTTTTCATTTCCCTTGTGTCTGTCGGCGTCCCGGTTGGTTTTTTTTTGCAAATTTTTCTCCAGTGCTTCGGTCAGGTTTACACCCGTCTGGTTGGCCAGGCAAATGAGCACGAACAGCACGTCGGCCATCTCGTCAGCCAGGTCGGCGCGGGCATGCAGGGCAGCTTCCGGTGTTTTGAACGACTGCTCGCCGTACAACCGGGCCATCAGCCGCGCCACCTCGCCCACTTCTTCCATGAGGATGGCGGTGTTGGTCAGTTCGTTGAAATAGCGGACGCCGACGGTGCTGATCCAGGCATCCACGGTTTGTTGCGCTTCGGAAAGTGACATCGGTTTTTTTGCGCTAAGAAACGCCTACTTTTGCACAACCTGAGTCCTCTCTTTTATGCCCGACTGGCTGCTTGCCGCCCTTTTCTGGACCGTTGTTGTATACGCGCTGCTCTGCGCCGTTTTTTTCTTTGGGCAGGATTATTTCTTTTTTCGTCCGGAGCGGCTGCCCAACTGGTTCACCTATAAATACCCTTTTCCTTTTCGGGAGATCGATTTTGATATGGAAGACGGGGGCAAGGTGAACGCCATCCTGTTTGAAGTGCCCAACAGGAAGGGTGTGGTGTTTTACATCAAGGGTAATTCGCGCAGCATCAAAGGCTGGGGAAAGTTTGCCAAAGATTTTGTCGGCAAGGGGTACGATTTTTTCATCCTGGATTACCGCGGGTTCGGCAAAAGCCGCGGCAAGCGCAGCGAGAGCATTTTGTACAGCGACCTGCAGCACGCGTACCGCTGGCTCGAAAAGGAGTTTCCGGAAAAGTCCATCGTACTCTACGGGCGCTCGCTGGGCAGCGGGCTGGCGGCGCGCATCGCCTCGTGGAATCACCCGCGTTTGCTGCTGCTCGACAGTCCGTACTACTCCTTTTACCACCAGGTGCGGCTATACGGGTTCTGGCTGCCGCTCAGGTCGCTGCTGCGGTATTCCATCCGCACCGACCAGTTCATTCAGAAAGTAGAATGTCCCGTGCATCTCCTGCACGGGACATCCGATGTGCTCATACCGTTCCGGCACAGCCGCGAACTGGCGGCGCTGAACCCCGGAAACATCCATTTGCACCCCATCAAGGGCGCCGGGCACAACAACCTGCCGGACTTTGCGGAGTATCACGAGGTGTTGTACCAGTTACTGGAATGACCCGTGGATCATCCGGCCTTATTCTTCTTCTATCGCAGCAAAGTCGAACAACAGGGAGAAGCGCAGGGTGTTGTCCAGCGGGTTGCGTTGGTTGGTGGTGGGAATCAGGTATGACAGGTTGATCCCGAAAACGTTGTATTTAATGCCCAGGCCGGCGCTGAAATATTTCCGGTTTCCCTTCGAGTAGTGTTCGTAGAAATATCCTGTGCGCACAGAAAACTGGTCGGCGTACCAGTACTCAACGCCACCGCCGATGGTAATCTCCTTGAGTTCTTCGCTGAAGCCGCCGGGAGCGTCGCTGAACGATTTGAAGATGGACTGCACGACGGAATACTCTTTGTAGTCGGGTATATCGTTACCATCGTTGTCGATCTCCGGGCGCGGGGTAGGCACCATGAGCTTATTGAAGTCGGTGCTCAGGGTCAGGCTGTTGTAGTCGTCAAACTTGAATTTCCAGCCGATGCCGAGTCCCAGGTTGGCCGGAATGTAATCCCGGTTCACAGAGTTGGTGTACGTAATTTTGGAGCCGATGTTGGAAGCGGCCAAACCGATGGTCAGTTCGTGCTCGCTGTCACCGATCTCCAGCGGGGTGAAGTAGGTCATGGACAGGTCGGCGGCGAAAGCTGTGCCCGCCTTGATCTCGGTGCCTTCCACACGTTGGCCGCTGGCGAGATTGGAGTAAATAAACTTGGCGCCGAGGGCGGCGGAGAAGTTCTCGGAGAGTTTACGGGAATACGACCCGACAACTTCGAACTCGTTGGGGTTGCCCTCACCAAGCGACTGGCCGTTTTCGTCTGTGAACTGGATGTCGCCCAGGGAGAAATAGCGAAGGCCGAAGCCGACGGCTTGCAGCTCGTTGGGTTTGAAGAAGCCGGACAAGTAGGCCAGGTAAACATCCTGGAGCCCCAGGTTGCGCATCCAGGGGGTGTAGGTGGCGGAGAATGCCATGCGTTCGTCGGCGAATGCCAGTTTAGACTGGTTGTAGTGCATGCCGTTGGGGTCGGCCGAAGTGGCGATACCCACGTCGCCCATACCGCCGCCGCGTGCATCGGGCGTAATGCGCAGGAACGGAACGGCCGAGGTTACGGCGTTGGCGCAACGTTCACCGGTGATGGGGTCGTATCCGTTTACGCACTTGGGTTGAATGGTATTCTGGGCAATCGCATGGGACATGCAGCACCATACAAAGAGGAGCCCTAAAGACGGAGCTAATAATTTTTTCATGTTGTCGGCAAAAAATCGGCAAAAAACGGTTCAAACCGCCATGCCATGGTACGAGTAGGTATTTTAGTTGCAAAAAGTGTGCAAAATTAAGCAAGTTTCCCGCAGGCGGGAAGAATTTATTTCAGGATGACGAGTTTCTCTATATCGCTTTCAGCGGTCACCTGTGCGCCGGCCAGGTCGGTGCCCCGAACTTTAACACGGTACAGGTAAACGCCGCGTGCGAGGTGGTCGCCGTAGTCGTCCTTGCCGTCCCACTGCACGTCGGTGACGCGGAAGCCCTCGGCCGGCGCCGAGTGCAGGATGGTTTTCACCAGGCGGCCCGACACGGAGAAGATGCTGACTTGCACGTCGAGCACCTGGCCGGCCAGGTTGTGTTCGAACTGGAAGAACGTGTTGGTAGTAAAAGGGTTCGGGTAGTTGAGCACGTGCGCCAGCGCCACCTTGCCGTCTTCGGCGACGATAAACTCGGTGTAGCCTTCGTTGGAGTTGTTGGCCACATCCCAGCCTTTTACGCGCAGGGTGTGGCGGCCGGCCGCCAGGCCTTGCAGGGGAAATACGGCCTGGCCGCTGCGGGAGTCGTCGAGATTGCTCTGATAAAAATCGTTCAGCACGATGGTTTCCTGCACGTTCTCGTCGAGCACGGCGGTGAGGTCGTGCCCGAGACCGGCGCCGCTGACGTTCATGCCGTAGTCGTCGGCGCACTTGACCAGGATACGGGGTGCATTGTCGGTGATGCCGCCGAGGACGAACTCCTCGGTGTTTAGGAAAACCTGCACAGTGGGCGGGTTGTCGTCCTGGACACCTGCGGAATTGCCGCCGATGATCACACCTTCGTCGGCGCCGGCGGCGTCAAGCGGGGTGCCGTCTTCGGCGTAGTAACTGATTTTTCCGTTTCCAAAGGCGTAGTTGATGTCTTTGGGTACAACAAAGCTGACGGAAAACTTACCGCCGCTGACCGATGCCACGCCTTTAAAAATGCGGTTGCGCTGCACCTGGAAGTTGAGGATGGGGCTGCCAGCGTCCTGCCCCAGTGTCTGGAGGCTCTGCGCCTTGTCGAACACGGTAATGTACACCTTCCCGTTGAAGTTGTTCAGCAGGTTGCCCAGGGTGTCGGTCACCTCGCCATTGAGGCTCACCGTTTCCAGGGCGCTCAGGGTATCGGGTTTTGCCGGGTTGTAGGGCTTGCCGTTGATGTCGGTGGTGCGCACGCGGTATTCGGGCAAAGCGAGGTACATGGCCGGATCGCCCAGCAGGGTGAACCGGCGCGCGTTGTTCTCGTTGCCTCCGCTGAGGGTGTTTTTGGCGTCCCTGAAAATGGTGCCGATGGGCTTTTGCTTGTACAATTCCCGCTGTACGGCGTCGGTCAAACGGTTGTTGTCGAAAATAAACACTGCGCGAACGGTGGTGTACAGGGCAATGGCGCCGCTCTGGTTTTTGATGAGCGATTGCTCGCCACCGGTAAGCGTCTTATAGTCGTCGTACCCGCCAAAAGAGCAAGTGGCGGTGATGATCAGGGGGTACTTGTTCTGGTTGTTCCAGGAGGCGATGTCGTTGTTGTCGGTGACCCGCTCCTGGGCCCAGCCCCGGGGGCCGCCGTGTCCGATGTAGTGGGCGATGAGTGCGCCTTTAAAAATGCCGGCGTTGATGGCGCTCTTGGCGCCGGGGTAGCGGTCGCCGCCGGAAGTAGACACCTGCTGATAGGCGTCGAGGTAGATCTTGTCCAGGTTGAGAAAACGCATTTCAACGGCGGTTTCGCCGGCAAGTTTCTCCGCCTGCTTGACGTGCAGGTTGCCGTCCTCGTCATCGCCGATATAAATGGTGTTCAGGCGCCAGTCGCCAAGCGTGGCCGGGTTTCGATCGTAGGCAATGATCTTGTCTGTAACGATTTGTGCTTCGGCCTGGTTGCTGCAGGTGAGGCGGCCTACGGCGATGTCCATGGCGCCAACCAGTGCCCCGCCCTCGCCATCGCTCAGGAGTCCGAAATAGTCGTCGGAAGGGTGGGCCTCAATTGGCGAGAAAGACTCTGCCGACTCAAAAACGGGCACCAGATCGAGGTTGTCTGCGCTTTTGGTGTTGTTTTTAGGGTCGAATGACCCGTCGCCGAAAAGCAGCAGAAATTCAAATTTGTCCGGGTTGCGGTCGTACAACATACGGCACAAGTCGCGGATGGCGGTCGGATCTTTTTTTCCGGAAGAAAATTCGTTGAACAACGCGTTGATATCCACCACCGCGACATCCAGGCCGCTGAACGAACGGCGGTGCTCGGCCAGTTGTTCGGCCTGGGCCTTGAACAGGGGGTGGTGGACGATGAGCATGTGCAGGTTATCCAGCCCGTGGATATTCTGGTTGGGAACCCGCCCGACCTTTGCTTCCGGTTTAGGGAGGGCGGCATTGTCGTAAAAGGCGACGAAGTTGCGCAGGAGGCCCTGGGTGTTGGCGCCGAATTCGAGTGCGGACCCCGAGAGGCTGTATACCTGGCGGCGGGGTTGCAGCGGGTCGGTTACATCCCACACGGTAACGGGGCTGGTGTTGAGCCCGCCGAGTCGGAACCTGGCTGCGGGTTGGCTCACGGTTTCGCGGTCGCGGAATTCGAGGATGCTGCCGGTCATCAGCAGGCGCCGGCGTGCGTTGATCTCGATGAAATCAAGCCAGCCTTCGCTGTTCTGAGACACCAGCGGGTAGTCAATGGTCACCGTCAGTTTTTCTCCCTGAGGGATGAACGTGCCCGTTGCCGCCGCTGCCGCCGCATAGCTGGCTTCGTTGTTGGTTACCGAAACGGGAAAAATGTCGGCAGAAAAGGTGTTGCCGTCAACTTTAATGGAAAAGCGCGACTTCACGCCGCTGCGCCCGGCGAAGTCGGCCCGGATGCGCGCCTGGGCGCCCGGGGCGAGGTTGGGGAAGTTGAACGTGTAATCGCGGCTGCGTGTCTGGAGAAAATAATCGCCGAACCAGCGTTTTCCGGAGCCCTGTGCGGAGGTGGATTCATCGAGCAGGTTGACCAGCTCGTCTTCGATGCGCTGCACGTCGTCGAACGTTTCGGTCAGGTAGGTCGCCGGTATGTCGGGCTGCTCCGTCACCCGCAGGCCCGGGCCGTCGCCGGTTTTCACAAAATACCAGGCGTGGTTGTCGTACAGGTTGGTCTGGATGCTGATTTCCGGATTCTTGGGGTCCGGGCGGTACTTCCAGGGGTTTGGTCCGGTGGCGTAGAAGAGGATGTAGTCGCCGCCGTCGAACTTGCCGTCTTGTTCGCCTGCCACGAAGATGGCGTTTTCCGTCAGGTCGTCGGGTCGCGGGTCGTCTGTTCGTTCGGGCAGCATTGCACCGCCATTGCCGTACAGGCGCAAGGTTCGGGGGTCTATGTTGTCGAGGTCGGATATGCCCAGTTCGTTTTTCAGGTAGTTGTAATCGAGCTTGTACACACCGCTCTTTGCCACCCCAAACTTGTACGCGTTGCCGTTGCTCAGCGTCGAGGTGTACGTGTAGGGGCCGCCACGTTCTTTCGCGACAGGGGGCAGGTTGCGGGTGCGGATGACGAGGCTGAAACCGGTCATGCGCTCGTACGCCAATCCGTTTCTGCGGTACGGCATCAGCCTTATCCGAGCATAATACCGGTTGCGCTCCTGTTCGACGGTGACCGTCAGTTCGGGCGCTTCGCCGATGCCCGCGCCATTTTTCAGCGGAAACGCTTCCCAGGTAGCCGACAACAATTCGACCTCGGCCTCGGATGGGCCCGACAGGAGAAATCGCTCCGTAAACATGGGCAGGGTGGGGAACCGGTCTCCGTAACTGGATCCGTCAAAACGCCAGACCTCTACCTGGTCGCCGTTCGAAAGCGTGTGTACGGTGGGTTGGACCGACCAACTCAACGGACGGTCCACCGATATGGTTTGCTGTGTTTGCCCGCGAAGGGCAGCAAAAAGCAGAATAAGCGTGAGCAAACGTTTCATAGCAGCAACTGACTTGTCGACAAAAGGCATACCCGTGCTACCGGGATGTTTTTTTTGGTGCAAACATCCGCCCCAGGGTTGCCCGGGCCGGATCGATAATTCCCTGCATTCAACAAATGTGTCGGGAATTGGCTCATAGCAGACGGGATAAATCTTTCAATCGTCGGATTCGGGCACAAAAATTACTTTTGCCGCTGGTGGTCCCATGGTGGTCCCATGGTGGTCACACGGTGGTCACACGGTGGTCCCACGGTGGTCCCACGGCTAAAGCCGTGGGCTAATGGTGGTTAATTTGACAATATGAAACAACCCGAACGGATTCTTCTCGTCGGCGCGGGCGGCCAGATCGGCACCGTGCTTACCCAGGCTTTGCGCGATGTTTACGGCGCTGATAACGTGCTGGCCACCGACCTGCACGCGCTCGCCGGCCATGCCGGGCCTACTGCCCTGCTGGATGCCACCAACCGGGCCGACATGGGCGCGCTGGTGCAGCAGTTCAAACCGACCCAGATGTACCACCTGGCCGCCATCCTGAGCGCCACCGGTGAGAAAAATCCCCTGTGGGCCTGGGGGATCAACATGGACAGCCTGTTCAATGTGCTCGAAACCGCCCGCGAAAACGGGGTAAAAAAGGTGTACTACCCTTCCTCCATCGCTGTGTTCGGCGAACTGGCGCCACCGATCGATACGCCGCAGCACGCCGTACTCATCCCCACCACCGTATACGGCATCAGCAAGGTGGCCGGCGAACATTGGGCCAATTACTACTTCAGACGTTATGGACTCGACGTGCGCTCCCTGCGGTACCCGGGCATCATCGGATACCAAAGTCCGCCGGGCGGTGGCACCACCGACTACGCCGTGGACATCTACCACCACGCCGCCCAGGGCAAGCCTTTCACCTGCTTCCTGGGCCCCGACACCCGCCTGCCCATGCTGTACATGGACGACGCCATCCGCGCCACCCTCGAGCTGATGGAGGCGCCGGCCGATCGCCTAACCGTGCGCACCAGCTACAACCTGGCCGGCATGAGCTTTACGCCGGCCGAGGTGACGGCCTCCATCCAAAAGCACGTGCCGGACTTTCAGGTCGCTTATGCACCCGATTTCCGACAGGCCATCGCCGATTCCTGGCCCAAATCCATTGACGATGCGGCCGCCCGCCATGATTGGGGCTGGAAACCGGAGTTCGACCTGGATGCGATGACGGCAGACATGTTGAAGCATTTGTTGTAACGGGGCCGTTAGAAATACCTTTCCAAAAATCGTTCAGTGCTCCATACATAACGCGCCAGGGCCGTGCGACGGGCTTCGCCGCCCAATCGGCTTCTCATCGCCGGATCGTCGATCATTCGGGTCATGTGTGCCGATAGTTCGGTTGCGTCGGAGAACACCAGGCCACCGCCGGCATCCAGTTTTTCCGTCAGCACAGGCAAATTGTTCGCCAGCACGGGCAATCCGGAAAGCATACCCTGCACCATCGCTTGCGAAAAGGTTTCCATCATTTTGCCCTCGTCGCGGGAAGGACAGATCATGACGTGCATGGTGCGCAGCAACCCGGGGATCTCCGACAAGGGCAACCAGGGATAGGCGAAAACCCCTTGTGTCGTTGCTGAAGGAGGACGACGGTAGGCAACAAGGTGAAGTTCAGCACGTCCTCTGTACGCAGGAGGGAGCTGAGACAGGGCCTCCAGGGCAGTGTCGGCGCCCTTCCAGGCGCTGTCCAGGTCGCCCAGCACGATGAACCGCACCGGCGCTGCTTCCGGCGGTGATACGGCAGGGAAAAACCGGTCGGCGCGGGTAATCCCGTAATCCACGTGCACTTCGGCACACCCGGCGCCGGTGAAGGCGCCTGCGATTTGCCCGTTGACGGCCACCACCGTTCCGCCGGTGAATTTCCAGGTACGGATGAACCAGCGGTCGGCTTCCCGGTGGGCGATCAGCACGGCTCGTTGGAACGCCCGGGTGAGCGTAAGCCACAGGATCAGGGGAATCAGGCTGTTGCCCACGTTGCCGAGCAGGAAGTGGTGGAAACGGTGGCCAGTCAGCAGGCGAAGGGCGTCGAGGATGGCGAACCCTTTTTTTTCCTTTCCCTGAATGTACAGGACGGTGGCCCCTTGCGCCTCCAGCGGTTGCAGGGCCGATTGCCAGGAGCGCTCCGCCGCAATGGTGAGCGAACAACCCTGGTCAACCATTTCGTGCAGCAGGTTCAGGTTGAAATGCTCCACGCCGCGCAGGGGCTCCTGCATGTGTTGCAGGAATACCTTGTCGATGAAGAGCATGGAGCCGGCATGCGGCGACGCGTTTTTCATGGCCCAAAGATAGACAGCGGCACAGGCGAAATTGTCGTACCATTGCACCGGCAAAACAATCTTTTTCGCGATGGCACAGAAAAACCCGTACCTGGTCCCCTTTGCGCTGGTGTGCAGTCTTTTCTTTTTATGGGGGTTGGCCAACAGCCTGAACGGCTCGCTGATCCGCCATTTTCAATTTGCACTCGACCTGAAACGGTGGCAGGCGGGCATCGTTGATTCGGCTTTCTACTTCGGATATTTTGTGATGGCCTTGCCGGCCGGCATCTTCATGCGCCGGTTCGGATACAAACGCGGCATTCTCATGGGTCTGGTGTTGTACGCCGGCGGCGCACTGCTGTTTTATCCGGCGGCCGACGCGCGGGTGTACGCGTTTTTCCTGTTTGCGCTGTTCACCATTGCTTCCGGACTCGCTTTTCTGGAGACCGCCGCCAACCTGTACGTGACCGTGCTGGGCGATGAAAAAGACCGGGAGTGGCGCATCAACTTCGCCCAGTCGTTCAACGGCATCAGCATCATCCTCGGTCCGGTGATCGGCAGCCTGTTCATTTTTTCCAAAAAGGAATACACGGCCGAGTTGATCGCGGCCATGAGTCCCGGCGAACTGACCGGCGCCAAGATCGAGGCCGCCCAGTCGGTGCAAGGGCCCTACCTGGCCATTGCCGGTCTGGTGTTGCTGGTGGCGGTGTTGTTCTGGGTCACCCGCATGCCCGAGGTGGGGCGCGACGAGGAACTGGCCGAGGGCAAGGTGCGCATTCCCGATTTGTTGCGCAAAACACCCCACCTGAGCCTGGGCATACTGGCGCAGTTCGCCAACGTGGGGGCACAGGCCACCCTTTGGGGTTATTTTGTGGATTTTAAAATGGACTTTGCCAAGGATCGGCACCTCGGCGCCGTGAACACCTTGTACCGCGTAACGGAAACCATGACACCTGAGCAGATCGCCGGCTTCCACGCGTCGTTTGCACTGGTGCTCTTCATGCTCGGCCGGTTCCTGGGCACCTACCTGATGACCAAAACCGAGCCGCGCCGGGTTATGGTGTGGTACAGCGTACTGGCGGTGGTGCTGGTGGTAGCGGCCTTTCTGCTGGGCGGTTTTGCCGGCATCCTGTGCATCATGGGCACGTACTTTTGTCAGAGCATCATGTTCCCGACCATATTTGCCCTTGCCACCAAAAATTTGCCGCCGGCGGAAAGCAAACTGGCCTCCTCACTCGTGATCATGGCCATTGTGGGCGGGGCCGTACTGCCGCCGTTGGCGGGTCTGCTCTCCGGCGCCGGCGGCATGCAAATGGCCTTGCTGGTACCGCTGGTGTGCTTCGGGTACGTGCTGTGGTATGCGGGGCGCGGGTATGTGGTGAAAAATGCCTGAACAAGCGATTACTCTGGCATCTTTTCGGCTTCTTTCGTTTTCAGCGGTTCGCTTCCAATCTCTTCAAAGTCGATGTACTCCGACTCGACCTGCTGCTTTTCCTGTGCTGCGGGTTCGGTGCGGATCGCATTCAGGAACAGGAACAACGCCACCACGGGAAAGGCGAGCACGCCCAGCAGGGTGTAAAAAATACCGGCCGGTATATTTTTGCGGTACACCGCTGCCAGCCACCGGAAGGCGTCGCGCACCACGGCGGGCTTGATGAGCAGGGTAAGCACCAACAGGATCGGCGAAATGTAAAAGAGCAGGGTGAACATCCATTTGAGGACATAAAACGTGGCGACCAGCGCCAGTATGGCAAACAACAGGCAGCCGATGCCACCCATGCGGCTGCGCCTTCCGAATTGATAATAGACCATGATACTTCAAAGTTCGGTATTCCCGAGGGAAAGGAGCAGGAAAAATTCGTCGAAAGTAGCCGGCATAACCGACAAACGGCCATTGCGCACCAGTCCGAACTGCTGGAGCGCCGGATGTGCCTTGATCTCGGCAAGCGGCACAGGCCGGTTCAGGGCCTTCACCGGCGCCAGGTCTACAGCCGACCAGTCGCCCTTTTCGGCCGTAGGATCGGGGTATGCCTCGCGCACCACCCGGGCGATGCCCACGATCTCCAGCCCGATGTTGGAGTGGTAGTACAGGCACAGGTCGCCGGTGCGCATGGCGCGCAGGTTGTTGCGGGCCTGGTAGTTGCGCACACCGTCCCAGCGGACCTGGCCCTCGGCCAGCAGTTGCTCGAAGGCGTAGACGTCGGGTTCGGATTTGACTAGCCAGTAGTGCATGGTGTTGTTAGTTTTGGTGGGAGAGTGGGGGATGTGGTTTTCAGTAAGTACATACATATACCAAACATCACTTTGTGATACATGACCACGAAAACGTGTATGCCTTTTGGCAAAAAGTATACACGTTTTAAATTGGAGAAGTAAAGATGTGCAACAAAGGTTGATTGATGTAAAAATTGCTACGGCCAAGTTTGTGTTTTTCCAAGAAACTATTTGCGGTCAGTTTTTCCAGATAGTGCGTAGCCGTCAACCGACTTACCCTAAGGTCATCCATCACAAATTCAATTTTGGTATAGGGGTGTCGGAATAAGGTATTAAGGTTTCGGCCAAACTCACTTACCCTTTTTCTTTTTCCCGGCACCCATTTCTTTTATGTCTGCCTCCAGTTGTTTCAGGCTTTCGACGTGTTCCAAAGCCTGTTGCTGCGCCCTGAATTTCTCATATTCCTTCCCGGCCATTTCATCGGCCAGTTCCTTGCGGATGCGTCCGGCGTGTTCCAACACTTCGCGTTCGTTGATGGTCAGAATATCGTTCAGGCGTTTGATCCAGTCCTTCATGTACATCGGCCTGCGCTGTTGGGCTTGCGCCTCAGCAAATGCGAGGTATTGTTCCACCAGCAAATTCAGGGCAGTGATTTCTTCGTCGTTCAGGTAGTTTTTGGCCACGGTTACGTCGCCTTTGCGAACCTTGGCGCCTGCCCATGTGGTCAGTCCCATGTTGGGTTTGGCGGCGTCTGCCCTGTCATGGATTATTTCGGCAGCCGTCTTTTGGCTTACCGCCCAAAGCAGTTTGTTTTGAACGATCCTGAAAAACGCAACCGTTTGTTCATGGTCGGCATCGTAGTCTATGCTGGTGGCGTAAATGTCTTTCACCTTTTGGTAAAACACCTTTTCCGAACTGCGAATGTCCCGGATGCGGTTCAGCAGTTCATCAAAGTAGTTCATCTGCCCGGCGCGTTTCAGGCGTTCATCATCCAGGGTAAAACCTTTAATGATGTATTCGCGGAGCCGTTGCGTGGCCCAAATGCGGAACTGTGTGCCCCGGTGGGAGTTTACCCGGTAGCCCACTGAAATGATCAGGTCGAGGTTGTAGTAGGCCAATGCCCGCTTTACGCTTCGGTTTCCTTCCTGTTGAACTGTCAAGTATTCCTTGACAGTTGCCGCTTCCTCCAATTCAGCTTCACTGTAAATGTTCTTAATGTGCAGACTGATATTCTGTTTCGTGGTTTGAAACAGTTCAGCCAACTGGTTCAACGTAAGCCAAACGGTTTCGCCTTCCATGCGGACTTCCACTTTGGTGTTTCCGTCCGCTGACTGATACAGGATGATCTCGCCTTGTTCCATATTGGGTATGCCATTTAGGTGACCGGTTTCAGCAGGCTTAGACTGCGCCACAAAAATAAACAAAAAATGTCAAAATGTTACTTTCCAATACAAAACTTCCCAAAAATATTCCCCAACACCTCCATCACCCCGATCTCGCCCAGCGGCATTTTACAAACAGGTAAACGCTTGCATCACATCAGATTTTTTCGATTAATGCAGCCATGACCAATTCAAAGGCCTCTTGAGGATTGTAAGATGATGTTGGCCTGAGCAAGGCCATTGTATCGCCCAGGAACTCGGGGTCTTTCAATTTGGCTTCCAGGTTCAAGACAAATTCTCTTTGGCTGGGTGGTTCATCCACGGAAAAAGCCATGTACTTCCGGTAAGCGTGCAGCAACGATTCTTTATCCAATTCAGGCCTTCGCGACAAGGCGATGAATAAATCGTACAGATCACGGCCTTTGCGTCGTTGATACAAAGCACGGAGTTTGGTGCTCAGCAGTTCTTCCAGTTTGTAGGTTGTAAGATTACAGGATCCAGAGAACCAGGTGGATTCAACGGTAAACGGTAACTTTACTAAGCCAAGTACCGCGAAATGCTCTCTGCAATTTGTTTCTACCTTAAGCCGGAGTGTTTGGTTAGGTGGAAACTCCGACTCAAAACGGTAAACCAAAGTATTATTATTCGCTTTTTGTCTCCTTTGCGGTTCCCCCAAGAATGACAATCTTTCTCTTACCCTGTCTATAACCGGGCCAAATGGTTCAGCAGTTATCTGTACCAGGTCAATATCCTCAGAATAGCGGGGTTGAGGGTTCAGATACAACTTATGCAGCGCAGTTCCACCCCGAAATGCCAACCGTTCTGCCAGCCATTCATCCGAGAATATTTCCACAAGGGCACGGCAAATCACCAGATCTTGTTCTACCTGTTCATTTGTTTGCCACGGTACTTGTTGGCTCCATTCGGTGATATAGGCCTGCGGTATCACTCGTCTATCTCAATTTCGGTGTTTACAATTACCTTCCAGCGGTTTTCGGATGAAAAGCCCTTGATTGTATGGGAAGCTTTTAAGGGTATTCGGAAGCAGTTTAATGGATGTGTTTTCATTGCTTCATATAGAGCGTCTGCGAGTTCGGGTTTGCCGCAAGCGAACTCCAACAGGTAACCTAAGCGCTGTAATGCGGTGGTCGAGGCATTATCCAATAATGCCCGGCTAAAGTCTGTTGGTTGGAGCACCTCGACCAGCTCATGCAAAACGGTAGCGGCCCGGTTGAGTCCGCCGATCCTTTTTTCAAATTGGATCAAATCTGTGGCTGTCAGCGCGGCTTTGGAAATGGTCAGGTATCCGGCTTCTGTTTTTCGTTGCTCCAAAAGTTTTTCCGGGATCTGCTTCACGCTGATGTAGTTGATCTTCAGGCCTTTTTTATGGGTAGCGCGCAGCACTGGGAAGTTGGTCATGACAAAGTACTCCTGGGGTTGTTGGTGTGAAGCGCCATGATAAGCAGCCGCATTCAGCAAAGCCACATAATAGGGCCGTCCCAGAAACTTCATGAAGGTATCCAGGAATAAATTGGGGGGTAGGATGCCTTTGCTTAAATACTGGGGGGGTATGATCAGGTAATATCCTTTGTAAATAGATAAGATTTTGTTTTTGTCAGCCAGGCGCTTTAAGGCAAATTTTAGTGCAGTCTCACTTTGCCCGTCAAAATAATTCCGCAATGCAGACAATGCAAAACCATATCGTCCCATGGACAGTTGCAGATCAACCCATTTTTCGAGGCTGCTATTTGCTTTGGTGGGTTCCACAAGTGTAATTTTTTGCGAAAGGTAGTGATTTATGATACTTTTCGCAAAAAATTACTTCCCAATACAAAACTTCCCAAAAATATTCCCCAACACCTCCTCCACCCCGATCTCCCCCGTGATCTCCCCCAGGGCGTACAGCGCCCGCCGGATGTCCTGCGCCACCAGATCGCCCGAAAGGCCGGCATCCATGCCTTGCAGCACGTCGGCCAGCGCGGCGTCGGCCCGGGTGAGGGCCTCCGCATGGCGGGCGTTGGCCACCACGGTCTGGTCGGGCGAAAAACCTTCACCCACGGCGGTGTCGAAGATTTTTTCCTTGAGGTATTCGATGTTTTGGCCGTTGAGGGCGGAGAGCGGGACGAGCTGTCCGGCGTGCAGGCCCACGGTATTTTGCGCCGGCGGGTCGGACTGCAGGTATGGGTGCACGTCTTCTGCGCCGGGGTCCACCAGCCACTCGGTTTTGAAGAAGGGGTTGCGGTCCATTTTGTTGCAGAGGAAGAGGAGGTTGCCCATTCCCTGTTCGACGTGGGCAGTATCGCGCAGGGCCTGCACGTCCTGGTACACCTCGGCGAGGGTCATGCCGCCGGTCACGTCCCACACGTACAACACGAGGGCGGCCTGGCGGATTTTCTCGTAGGTGCGCGCCACGCCGATGGCTTCGATCTGGTCTTGCGCTTCGCGGATGCCGGCGGTGTCGATGAGGCGGAAGGCGACGCCCCGGATATGCAGCACTTCTTCCACGGTGTCGCGGGTGGTGCCGGGGATGTCGCTCACGATGGCGCGCTCCTCGTTGAGCAGGGCGTTGAGCAGGGTGCTCTTGCCGGCGTTGGGGCGGCCGGCGATCACGGTGTTTACGCCGTGTTTGAGGGCGTTGCCGAGGGCGAAGGAGTCGCGCAGGCGGCCGGTGTGGGCGCGAATCTGCGCGACGAGTCCGCGCAACTCGGCGCGGTCGGCGAATTCTACGTCTTCTTCGCCGAAGTCGAGCTCCAGCTCCACCAGACTGGCGAAGTGCAGCAGTTGTTCGCGCAGTTGCCGGAGTTCGTGTGAGAAGCCGCCGCGCATCTGGCGCAGGGCCACGGCGTGGGCGACGGCGCTCTCGGCGGCGATGAGGTCGGCCACCGCCTCGGCCTGGCTGAGGTCCATGCGGCCGTTGCGGAAGGCGCGCAGGGTGAACTCCCCGGGCTGGGCCAGTCGTGCGCCCCGGTGCAGCAGGAGCTGGAGCAGGGTCTGCTGCACAAACACCGAGCCGTGGCAGCCGATCTCCACCACGTCTTCGCCGGTGTAGGAGTGGGGCCCCTGAAAGACGGTGGCCAGCACCTCATCGACGGTGTTGCCCTGCTCGTCCTCGATGCGACCGAAATGGGCCGTATGCGAGGGCTGGTTTTCGAGGCGTTTGCCCTTGAAAACAGCGTCGGCGATGAGGAGCGCGCGCGGACCGGAGAGCCGGATCACGGCAATGGCGCCCATGCCGGGAGGGGTGGCGACGGCGGCGATGGTGTCGGTAAAGTCGGGCAAGGTCATGGCTGAATCCCGTTTGGTGCGTAGGTGATGCAAATATGCGCCAATCCGCATGCGCCGGGAATATTTTTCGCAAAGGCAGTACTTTAGCCCTGAAATCAGCAAATGAACGTATGGAAGGAAATACGCCGGACAGCACCGAGGAGCAGGTCGCCCTGCTCGATTCCCAAACCTGGAGCCTGGAGATGACCATCTCCGGCGCCGCCACGTTTGCGGTTTCTTTCTTGCCGGGCTGGATTGAATACGGACTCGAATACTACCTGGACAACCTGGCGCCCTCCAATAACAATTTTTCCCTTGTTTTTCCCGTGTTGGCCTACGCCTTTTTCAAGGTGACGGCCTGGCTGCTCATTTTTACCTTTGTCGCTCACCTGTGTCTGCGCGCCCTGTGGGTGGCAGCGGTCGGTTTGCATTCTGCCTATCCGCAAGGCATTCAATACGACAAAATACCCAATATCAGCGAGCAATACCGGGAGGTCGCCCGGACCTACTACGGCTCTCTTTCGGGGTTTATCCGGCGCCTCGATCTGCGCTGCAACCGCATCTATGCGCAGGCGTTCATGATGGCCATGAGCCTGTGCGCCATTGGGCTGATCTACCTGTTGCTTTTTGTGGGCATCCTCGTTTTGAACCGTTTTATCGGGATGGAGTGGATAGAAAAAATTGGCCTGGTGGCGTATGTTCTCTTTTTGGTGACCATGTTGCTTGTACTGTCGGTAAAATCGCTGTCCAAAAAATCCAGACACGCCGAGCGTTATAACCTCGCCGCTGCCCGCTTTCAATTGCAAATGGGCCGCTCCATGATGCTGTTTTTTTCCGACCCGCTGCAGTACCTGAGCCTGACTTTCATGAGCAACACGACCGCCCGGCGATACTACGGGACGGTGGCTTTTATTGCGTTGTTCATGATGGTGGCCGGAATGGGGGTCATGTTCCGCAAAATGGCCGAACTGCGCAACAGAACCATCGGGCTGCGGACGTTCGACAGCCAAGGCAGCCCGGCCAACCGGCTTTTACTTGCCCAATACGACAACCTGCGCCCCGACGGCGCCGGCCCCGCCAATGTGTCCATTCCATCCGATGTGATAGACGGGCGCATGCTGCCTGTGTTTGTAAAATATGCCTATTACCTCGACGCCCGGTTGAAAAACACCTGTGGTACCCCAACCGACGACGAGCGCGCTGCGCAACTGCCCAAAGCGGTGGCCCGCCAATACCGCGACAGCGTTCACCTGGCCTGCTTCCGGCAATTCTACCGGGTGACGCTGAACGACACCGTGCCGCTCGAGGCCGAATGGCTGTACACGGAAAAAAACGGCTTACGGGGCCTGGTGGCGTATTTCGACACGAAATCGTTTCCGCCCGGCAGAAACCGGTTGTTGGTTCAGGTGCCCACGGAATCCCGACCCGATTCGCTGGAGGTTTTTGGCGTTGTGCCTTTTTGGTATGCGCCGAAGTGACTGCTGATGCGTGCACCAAAAAAAAGATCCCGGCTGCGACGTTTCACAACCGGGGTTCTCGCCTATGAAGCATAAGACATCTGAACCAAAAGGAGGGTCGCTGTCCGCGGGTAAGCGGTCTGCGAACGGATGAACGCGCGCCAGGCGCCGGCACAAGGCGGCTGTCTGGATTCGCGGCAAAAGAGAGCAGTGGGGAAAGTGGATCGCTGGAAAGCACAAAGCCCGGCCGGCATGGCAGCGCCGAACGGGGCAGGTGAAATCAATCAGTGTCGCGTGCGCACCAAACGCACTGCGTACACGGGGACAATCGAGCGATCAGGGAAAATGCGGAGGAAAAACCGCACATGCGCAAGGCGCACAAGGAAGGTAGGAAAAATCCTGTTCATGGGATGGTAACGGTTGAGTGATCAATCGGTGTAAGTGATCGGATTACGGTAGTTCGTCAAGAACTGTAGCAAATGTAATTCCATGGTTTGACGTGTGCAAGCGTATTGGTCTGTTTTTTCGACAAATGTCGGATGGACGCCATAAGACCGGCCTGTTCGATGGCCAAGGGCTCTTGCTCATGGGGCGGAGAACTATTCCGTACCTTTGTGTCCAATCAACCTTTCTTTTGCACATGACTCTATCTGCGTTCCAATCCGATATCCGTCAGGGCATCCCGGCCGGGCTGCCGCCGGCCAGGCCCCTTGACCCCTCCGTCAGCCATGCACCCCGCCGGTTGATTGAAGGGGTGCTCAGCCGGGAAGAAAAAATACTCGCCCTGCGCAACGCCCTGCGTTATTTCCCGCCGGCCTGGCACGCCGAGCTGGCGCCTGAGTTCCTGCACGAGTTGGAAACGTACGGCCGCATCTATATGTACCGTTTCCGGCCCGAGTACCCGATGCACGCCCGGCCGATAACCGACTATCCGGCGCTTACGCCCCAGGCCGCCGCCATCATGCTCATGATCCAGAACAACCTGGACCCCAAGGTGGCCAAACACCCGCACGAGCTGATTACCTACGGCGGCAATGGCGCCGTATTCCAGAACTGGGCCCAGTACCGGCTGACCATGCGCTACCTGTCGGAAATGAGTGAGCACCAGACCCTGGTCATGTACTCGGGCCACCCGATGGGGCTGTTCCCTTCGCATGCCGATGCGCCCCGCGTAGTGGTCACCAACGGCATGATGATCCCCAACTACTCGCGCAAGGAGGACTGGAACCGCTTCAACGCGCTCGGTGTCACCCAGTATGGCCAGATGACCGCCGGCTCGTACATGTACATCGGTCCGCAGGGCATTGTGCACGGCACCACCATCACCCTGCTCAACGCCGGGCGCCGGCTGGGGCTGGGCGACACCGACCTGCGGGGCCGCGTGTTTGTCACCTCGGGCCTCGGCGGCATGTCGGGCGCGCAGGCGCTGGCGGCCGTCATCACCGGATGCGTGGGCGTGGTGGCCGAAATAGACCCCGACGCCGTGCAGCAGCGCGTCGCCGACGGCTACATCCGCGCGGAAAATGTGTTCGACCGCCTGGAGGACCTCCTCCCGCGCATCGAACAGGCCCGGCGCAACCGGGAGGCCGTGGCACTGGTGTACCACGGCAACATCGTAGACCTGTGGGAGCGCTTCGTGTCGGAAGGCGTGCCCATCGACCTGGGTTCCGACCAGACCTCCTGCCACAACATCGACGATATGGGCTACTGCCCCGCAGGCTACACCTTCGCCGAGGCCAAAACGCTCTTGCTGGCCGACAAGCCGCGCTTTATGGCCGAGGTGGCCGCTACCCTGCGCCGGCACGCGGCGGCCGTGAACGCCATGAGCGCCCGCGGTATGTACTTCTGGGATTACGGCAACGCCTTTCTCAAAGAGGCCGGCGACGCCGGCGCCGACGTGTTTCGGCCGGGCGCGCGCGCCCTGGCGCCCGGCGAGATCAGCGTGGAGGAGTCGCCCTACCGCTACCCCTCCTACGTGGAGGACATCATGGGCCCCCTTTGCTTCGACTACGGCTTCGGGCCCTTCCGCTGGGTGTGCTGCTCGGGCAACAAGGCCGACCTCGACCGCACCGACGCCATCGCGGCCAGGGTACTCGAAGACATGCTGCGCGACGCACCGGAGGATATCCGCGGCCAGCTGAACGACAACCTGCTCTGGATCCGCTCGGCCGACACCAACATACCCGTGGTGGGTTCCCTGGCGCGCATCCTGTACGCCGACGCCGAAGGGCGCATCCGCATCGCCCAGGCCCTGAATGAAGCCATCGCCCGGGGCGAGCTCTCCGGTCCGGTGGTGCTGGGCCGCGACCACCACGATGTGAGCGGTACCGACTCGCCCTTCCGCGAAACCGCCAATATATACGACGGCAGCCGCTACACGGCCGACATGGCCGTGCACAACGTCATCGGCGACGCCTTCCGCGGGGCCACCTGGGTGAGCCTGCACAACGGCGGCGGCGTGGGCTGGGGACAGGTGATGAACGGCGGCTTCGGCCTGGTGCTCGACGGCAGCGCCGACGCCGCTCGCCGCCTGCACAGCATGCTGTTTTGGGATGTGAACAACGGCATCGCCCGCAGGGCCTGGGCGCGGAACCCGCACGCGCTGGATACGTTGCGCCGGACCATGGCGGCGCATCCGGGGTTGGTGGTTACGGTGCCGGAGCAGGTGGCAGACCTGACAGGTTACGTTAAAACCTGACCCACCCAATTTGCCAAAGCAAATTGGGTGGGTCAGGTTTTAACGTAACCTGTCAGGTCAGTAAGCCCGTTTGTCGCTCTTTTCCATGTAATTGATGAACGCCCTGTTTACCACCCGGTTCCCTCCCGGAGTTGGGTAATCGCCGGAGAAATACCAGTCGCCAGGTGTTTTGGGGCAAGCCTCATGGAGCCCCTCCAGCGTTTGGAAGATCACGTGAATCGGGATGTTCAGGTCTTTGGGCGTGATGATTTCCGCGATGCGCTTGCTGATCTGGCAGTAGTCAAAGTGGTTATAGAGGTGGGCCACCTCGTTTCGTATGTCTTCCATAGGCAGGTCTTCGGAGGCCTTGCACCTATCGTATGTTTCTTGAAGGAGGTGTTCCTTGCCGTTTTCTTCGAGCAGTTGCACCAGTGCCTGGAAGGCCACGAAGTCGCCCATTCGGCTCATGTCGATGCCATAGCAGTCGGGGAACCGGATTTGCGGGGCGCTGGACAGGATAACGGTGCGCTTGGGCTTGAGGCGCGAGGTGATGGCCACAATGCTGTCGCGCAGGGTGGTGCCGCGCACGATGGAGTCGTCGAGCAGCACCAGGGTGTCCACGTGGTTTTCCACGAGTCCGTAAGTGACATCATACACGTAGCTCACCATGCTGTTGCGACTTTTGGAGTCGGCGATGAAGGTGCGCGATTTTTCGTCCTTGTGCACCAGTTTTTCAACTCGTGGCCTGATGGAGAGGATTTCTTCCAGTTTTTGCGGGCTGATGTCCGCTCCAAGCGCCAGAATCTGTTCCTGTTTCCAGCGGTTAAGCTCTTTTTCCAGGCCCTCGTATAGCCCGTAGAAGGCTGATTCGGCGGTGTTGGGGATGAAGGTGAACACCGTGTGGCGAAGGTCGTAGTCTACCGTTTCCAGGACGGGTTTGGCGAGCAGTTCACCCAGTTTTTTGCGTTCCTGGTAGATTTCCCGGTCGTTGCCGCGGCTGAAATAGATGCGTTCGAAAGAGCAGGCCTTGTATTCCTGTTCGTCGATGTACGGCTCCTCGCTTACTTTTCCGTTGTGTTTGATGATGAGCGCGTGGCCGGGCTTGAGCTCGTGCACGGCGGTGAAGGGCGCGTGGAAGACCGTCTGGATGGCCGATCGCTCGGAGGCGCCGACGATCACCTCGTCGTCCATGTACCAGAATGCCGGACGGATGCCGTTGGGGTCGCGCAGCAGGAACGCGTCTCCGTGGCCGATGAGGCCGCCGAGTACATAACCGCCGTCAAATTTCTTGCAGGCCCGGCGCAGGAGGCGCTGGATGTCGAGGTTGTCGAAAATGAGCTGGTTGACGTCCTGGTTGCTGTAGCCGTCGGGTTTATACCAGGTATGGAGGCGTTGAACCTCATCGTCGAGGAAGTGACCGATTTTTTCGAGCACGGTCACGGTGTCGCTTTTTTCCTTGGGGTATTGGCCGAGTTCAACGAGTTCGTGAAAGAGTTCGTCGACGTTGGTCATGTTGAAGTTGCCGGCCAGGAGCAGGTTTCGGTTTATCCAGTTGTTCTGGCGGTGGAAGGGGTGGACGCGCTCGATGCTGTCGTCGCCGTAGGTGCCGTAGCGCAGGTGGCCCATGAGCACCTCGCCCGCGTAGGGGGCGTTGTGTTTGAGCCATTCAGCGTCCTGGTTTTGTTCGGGGGTAAGTTGGTTGAGGCGCCCCCAGACCATGTCAAACAGGTCGGTCAGGTAGTTCGGTGCGTTGCTGCGTTTGCGGCTAATGTACCGGGTACCGGGCGCGGGGTTGAGTTTGATGGTGGCGAGTCCGGCGCCGTCCTGCCCGCGGTTGCGCATTTTCTGCATGGTCAGCTGCAGTTTTTGCAGGCCATACCACACTGTTCCGTATTTCTCCTGATAATAGGTGAGGGGTTTGCGTAATCGTATCAATACGATGCCGCATTCGTGCTGAATCGGGTCGCTCATGCGTTAGTCTTTCTTCTTAAAGTCCCCGTTTTGCCATGCCTTGAAGAACTGCGCCCATGCGATGGGGCTGAAGATGTTCATGGGCGGGGTTTGTCCTATGTAGACGTACTCACGCGATTGTTGTCTCAAATAAAAATTGGCGCTTTCGCGGCCCGAGAACGGGATGATGTCGTCGTTTTTGCGCGCCTCGGCCAGGTAATCGTTGGCCAGGTTTTCTGTGGCGTACCGCTGTAGTTCGGGCGTGACGTCCATTTTCAAAAATTCTATCTTGAAATGTTCGCGCGAGGGCCAGGGGAAGATAACGGTTTCGGGGAGCAGGTAGGCATCCTGCGCCATGAGCTGCACCACCGAGTAGCGTTCCTGGGAGAGCGTGTCCGGAATGGTGATGGTCACCGGCTGGAAGCCCAGGCAATTGAAGCGCACCTGATCGCCCGGCTCCACCACGATGGTGAAAAAGCCCCGGTAATCGGCGTAGGCGCCCCGGTTTTTTTTCGGCAGGAAAACGCTGGCGTAGGGTACGGGCACCAGTTGCCCGTTATTTTCGGTGAGCAGCATACCGGTGAACTGGATCAGCCTGGGCTTGTCCGGATCTGTTTGCCCATGCGCGATACCCGCGAGCAGCAGGCTTAAAAACAATAGCGTGGTGGTAATTCTCACGTCGGATGGTGTTGTTTGGATCACAAAATTTGCTCCCTCAAAGGTACGGGATTATTGAACGTTGTGAAAGGATGTTTCGCCGACCGGGCGGTGCCTGTTTTAAGCAAATGTTAACACTTATTTGGGGAAATGTGCGTTTGTTGCACACAAGGGAACACCTATCGCACAGAGTATCGTACCTTTGCGCCGCCTTGTGCGCATTCATCAGAACTTTGAACCAATTCCTCATGTCCTCATTACAACAACCGAACCTGCGATTTGGGTTCATTACAGGATTGCTGTTGTGCGTATTTCCCGCTTTTTCGCAGGAGTTCAAGTACGGGCACACCAATCTCGGCAACCTGTTGGAACTGCTTCCGGAAACCAAACAGGCGGAAGCAGCGCTCAAAACATACGCCGACAGCCTGTCGAAAGTGGCTGCCGAAAAGGAGGAAGCGTTTATGAAGTTATACGCTTCCATACAGGAAAAATACAAGAAGGGCGAACTGACACCGCTTCAGACCCAGGAAGCCCAAACCGACCTGGCCAAAAAACAACAGGAACTGCAGGCGTTCGAAAAAAATGCCCAGGACATGGGGGCCAGGCGCCGGGATGAACTGCTGGATCCCATCCTCGACAAGATCCTGGCGGCCATTCAGGCGGTTGCCAAAGAAGGCGGGTACAGCCTGATTTTCGACACCAGTTCGGGCGCCATGTTGCACGCCGACGAAAAGGACGACGTGACCCAACTGGTGCGCAAACAACTTGGTCTCTGACCCTATTTTCTCCAAATAAAAAAAGCTCGACCGTGACGTACAGAACGCTCAACAACATCACCGGCTGGTTAACCTTTGCCATTGCCGCCATCGTGCTCGGATTAGCGGCCGAACCCACCGGAAGCCTTTGGGACTGTGGCGAGTTCATCTCCGGCGCTTACAAGCTGCAGGTGGTTCACCCCCCCGGCGCGCCGGTGTTCCTGATCGTTGGCCGCCTGTTTGCCTGGGTGGCGGAAATGTTTTCCGACAACCCGGAAAACATCGCCTACGCCGTCAACCTGCTCTCTGCCCTGAGCACGGCTTTCACCGCAGCGTTCATCACCTGGAGCACCACCATCCTGTCGCGCATGGCGCTGGTGGGCCGGGAGGAGACACCGGACAGCGGCCAGACCATCGCCATCATGGGCGCCGGTCTGGTGGCCGGCCTCACCACCGCCTTCACCACCTCCATCTGGTTTTCGGCGGTAGAGGGCGAGGTGTACGCCATGTCCACGTTTTTCACCGCCATGACCCTTTGGGCCGTGGTCAAATGGTATAGCCTGCCCGACACGGCCGAGGCCGACCGCTGGCTGGTGTTTGCGGTGTACAGCACCGCATTGTCCATCGGTGTGCACTTGCTCAGCTTGCTGACGTTCCCCGCCCTGGCGCTTTTTTACTACTACAAAAAATCGAAATCGCCCTCCTGGCTGGGCGCCGGAACCGCCGCCGGTGTGGGCGTGCTGGCCATCGTGCTCATTCAGGTGCTGATCATCGCCGGTATCCCCAAGCTGTGGGCATTTTTTGACCGCCTGCTGGTCAACTCATTTGGCCTGCCGTTCCACAGCGGCATTGTGGTGGTGCTCCTGCTGTTTGCCGCCGCCATCTGGTACGGACTTCGCCGCGCGCACCAAACGGGCAACGGGCTCCTCCAGCGCACCATAGTGGCCTTCGCGCTCATCGTAATGGCCTACCTGTCATACGGCATGGTGGTGCTGCGCGCCAACGCCAACACCCCGATCAACATGAACGACCCCTCCGACGCGGCGCGCCTGCTGCCCTACCTCAACCGCGAGCAGTATGGAGAACGCCCGTTGTTGTACGGACCGCATTTCGACGCCAAACCCCTGGGCATTCAGGAGCCCGAACCCCGCTACGGACGCGTGGGTGACCGCTACGAAGTGGTGGATGAAAAGGTGGAGTACGAATACAATGCGCGCGACAAGACCCTGTTCCCCCGCATGAGCGATTATACACAGGGCCGCCCGGGTCTGTACCGCCGCTGGATCGACAAGCCCAAGGGAGCGCCAACCATTGCCGATAACATCGAGTTTTTTGTCAAATATCAGCTCGGCTGGATGTACTGGCGCTACTTCATGTGGAACTTCGCAGGCCGCCAGAACGGTGAACAGGGCCTCTACGCCTGGGATCCCTCCGCCGGCAACTGGATCACCGGGCTCGACTTCATCGACCGCGGCCGCATCGGCGACCAGTCGCAGGCGCCCGAACACATCAAGAACGACCCGGCGCGAAACAAGTACTACCTCATCCCGTTCTTCCTCGGCCTCGTCGGCCTGTTTTTTCACTACCAGCAAAGCCGAAAGGAGTTCATTGCCATTTTTGCCATGTTCATCATCACCGGCATCGGCATCATCGTGTACTCCAACCAGCCACCCAACGAACCGCGCGAACGCGACTACGTGCTGGCAGCCTCGTTCTTTACGTTCGCCATTTGGGTCGGCATGAGCGTGCCGGCCATTTACGGTCTCCTCGCCGGCAGGTTCCGCCTCGGCGCACCCGCTGCCGTTGTGGCCTCCCTCCTGGCCCTGAGTGCGCCCCTGCTGATGGTTACCCAAAACTGGGACGACCACAGCCGCGCCAAACACTACGCCAGCCGCGACTATGCGCGCAACTTCCTCGAGTCCTGCGCCGAAAATGCCATCATTTTCACGTACGGCGACAACGATACCTACCCCCTCTGGTATTGCCAGGAGGTGGAGAACATCCGCACCGACGTGCGCGTGGTCAACCTCTCGCTCATCGCCGTAGACTGGTACATCGACCAGCTCAGGCGCGCCGTCAACAACGCCCCGGCCGTCAAGCTGTCCATCCCCCAGGACAAAATCCGCGGCTTCAAACGGCTCCAGACACCCTACGTGCCTGGCAACGACCGCCCCATGAGCATCCAGGAGGTCATGACCTTCCTGCGCGACGACCATCCGGTGCCCTCCCAGGGCGGGCGCAGCTTCGAGACTTACCTGCCGACCAATAAAATCTACATGACGGTGGACAAAAACGCCGTCCGGCAATACAACGTGGTGCCTGCCGGCGACACCGCCGTGGTGGATACCATCTACTTCGACCTCGGCGTGGGCGAAGGCCAGTCGAGCTGGATACTCAAAGACCAGCTGGCCATGCTCGATATTGTATACTCCAACCTCTGGGAACGACCCATCTACTGGGCCGTTACCTGCAGGGAAGACCGCCTGCTGGGGCTCGACGACTACCTTCAGCTCGAAGGCCTTGCCCTGCGCCTGGTGCCCGTAAAATCGCGCAGCGAAGGACAGGGCTACGGCATGGTGGGCATGGGCCGCGTGGGCACCGACATCGTTTTCGACAACATGATGAACAAGTGGAAATGGGGCAATTTCGACACCCATCCCACCTACGTGAACCGCTCGTACATGCCCAGCCTGCAAACCATGCGCGTAGCGTTCATCCGGGTGGGCCGCCAGCTCGTGGCCGAAGGGAAAAAAGACCAGGCCGTCGCCCTGGTGGACCGGTATTTCGAGGCATTTCCCAGCTTCAACTTCCCCTACGACCAGTTCTCGGCGTTCATGGCCGACATCTACGCCCGCGCCGGCGCCAAAGAGAAGGCGGCGGAGAAAATCAACGACATCGCCGCCGCCATGGAGGCCCAGATGCGGTTCTACCGCTCCCTGTCGCTCGACATGCAAAAAGGCTACGAGCAAGACATGAACTTCACCATGAGCACCATGCAGTCGCTCATGCGCGTTACCGCAGAATCGGGCGACTCTACCCTGCTCCAAAACCTGGAAGATCGCTTCATGCCCCTCATGCCCCAGCAACCCGGGCTGCCCGGCATCACGCAGTAAGCCGCACCCATGGGCAGGATCGTGGGCATTGACTACGGACTGAAACGGTGCGGAATAGCCGTGACCGACCCGCTGAAGATCATCGCTTCCGGGTTGGTCACGGTGCCTGCCACCGAACTGGAAGCCTTTCTCGTGCGTTATCTCAAGGAAGAAGACGTGGAAGCCTTTGTGGTGGGGCTGCCCTTGCACCCCGACGGGAACCCCGCCCAGATCGCCGACCAGGTAAACGCATTTGTCCGAAAATTGCAAAACATGTTCCCCCAGATACCTGTTTTTCGACAAGACGAACGCAACACCTCCAACCAGGCGAAAAAAGTCATCCTGGCTTCCGGAGCGAAAAAACAAAAGCGGCGCGACAAAGCGCTGGTGGATAAAGTAGCCGCCGCCCTGATCCTCGAACAGTACATGCACGAGCACCACTGGCATTGAACCCTACCGAATTACACCCATGATATTGCCCATTTTTGCTTACGGCCAACCGGTACTCAAAAAAGTAGCCGCCCCCATAGACCCCGATTACCCGGGGCTGTCCGAGTTGCTCGACAATATGTGGGAAACCATGTACCACGCCGACGGCGTGGGGCTGGCCGCGCCCCAGGTGGGCCTGTCCATCCGCCTGTTTGTGATCGACACCTCCGAGGTGGAGCGCGACGCCAAGCGCGAACACGACAAAGGCTTCAAGCGCGTGTTCATCAACGCCCAAATGCTCGATGAAAAGGGCGACCTGTGGACCTACGAGGAAGGCTGTCTCAGCATTCCCCGCATCCGCGGCGACGTGGAGCGCCCGCCCATCATCCACCTGCGCTGGCAGGATGAACATTTCGACACCCACGAGCAAACGTTCGAGGGCATCAACGCCCGCGTCATTCAGCACGAATACGACCACATTGAGGGCGTGCTGTTCACCGAACGGCTCAAGCCCCTGAAAAAGCAGATGATCCGCCGGAAGCTGGAAGACATCCGGTTGGGGAAAATATCGTCGGACTACCGCATGAAATTTGCGGCGGGCAAGTAGCTTTTTTTAGCGAATCCATTTCAGGTCAAACAAAAATCCCGGCAGCACCTCCTCGCCGCTCAGCGTCTGCTCAAATCCCGTCATCACTTCCACACTTTTGCCGGCGCGGTAAACATGCACAGCCTGGCGCTCCAGGTCGATCAGCCAGCCCAGCAAAACGCCGTTGGTCACATACTCGTCCATCTTGGCCATCAGGCGCCCTAAGGAGTCGGTAGCGGAGCGGATTTCCACGACAAATTCCGGCACGGCGTGCACGAAGCGCTCCCGGTCGGCCGCCGTGGTTTGACGCAGCCGTTCGTGCGAAATCCAGGAAGCATCCGGCGACCGGATGGCGTCGTTGGGTAAGGTGAACCCCGTGCTGGACTCGCCGACTACGCCGGTCTTGGACTTACGGTTCCACAAGATCAATTCGGCAACTAATTCGGCATTTCGCTTGCCGGTTTCAAAACCGGTGGGGGGCAAACTGCGTATGGTTTTATCGCTGTTTCGCTCCATGCGCCACTCCCGGTTTTCCTGACAAATTGCAAAAAACTCCGCATCGCTGAGGTGCGGGAGGTACAGCTCGAGGGCATAGTCCGGGCTGGTGTCGTGGTTGTGTGGCATAATCCGTAGCAAAATTATCCTTCGAAGATATGCATTTTGTGGGAAAATCCCTACTTTTGGATGTCAATTTTTCATCCAAAAACGCTTCATCATGTCTTCCATCATCACTTCCTGGGCCGAAGAGGACCGGCCGCGCGAAAAAATGCTCCTCAAGGGCAAAATGTCGCTCAGCGACGCCGAACTGCTCGCCATCCTGCTGGGTTCCGGCGTTCCGGGCGAAAATGCCGTCGCGCTGGCCCGCCGCATGCTTTCTTCCGTAGAAAACAACTTGCACGAACTGGGGCGGCGCTCCATTGCCGAATTGTGCCTCTTTCGCGGCGTGGGCGAGGCCAAGGCCGTAGCGATTGCCGCCGCCCTCGAGCTGGGTCGGCGCCGCCAGCTTTCCGACCTGCGCGAGCGCCCGCGCGTGTCGTCCAGCCGCGACGCCTACGCCGCTGTCGCCCCCCTGCTCACCGACCTCCACCACGAGGAGTTCTGGCTGCTGCTGCTCAACAAGGCCAACGAGATCACCGCCCGCACCCGCATGAGCAGCGGCGGCTCGGCCGGCACCGTGGTCGACGTGAAGATGATCTTCAAAGCCGCCCTCGACGCCCGCGCCACCGCCTTCATCGCCGTGCACAACCACCCCTCCGGCAGCCTGCAACCCAGCCAGATGGACATAGACCTCACGCGCCGCCTGCGCAAGGCGGGTGAGGTGCTGGATCTGCCCATGCTGGATCACCTGATCGTGTCGGAGCGGGGGTATTTCAGTTTTGCGGATGAGGGGGTGGTGTAGCCGCCAAGTCCATTATTTTCCCTCCACCCAAACAACGATCTTCCCAAAATAAGGTCTATACCCAGTACTTTTATTCCATCAAATCAACAACAGCATGATAAAACCACAACGCCTGGCCGCATACCTTCTGTTTTTCGCGGCCTTGTACGCATGCCGGCCGGCCGGCAACACGCCCTGTCGGGCGCCGGAGGGCGCCTGGACGAACCCCGACGGGTTCCAGTTTGTCTTTCTGCCTGAAAACAACATGCTCTGGCTGACCCAGTTCGGCACCCAATACGACACCGTGCACCTGCGGTACACCCTCGACTGCGGCGCTGCGCCCGCCGGACTAGACCTGAGCAACTTCGACGCAGGGCCGCACCGGGGCAAGACCCTGTATGGCATTATGGAATGGACTTCCGACAGCTCCTTCCGCTTTCGCTACGAACAGGACGCCCGACCTGCGGTGTTCGACAGCGACCAGACCATGCGGTTTGTGCGGCGCGACTGACGCCGGCTATTCGCCAAACGCGTCGGTCACCAGTGCAGCCTGTTCCTGCTCGTGCTTTTTCGGGAATCCGGTGGCCGGACTGGCGGCGGCGGGGCGGCTCACGCGGCTCCAGCCGTAAACCCCGTGGTTCAGCAACAGGTAACCCCAGGCGCCCATGTTGGCCGGTTCTTCCTGCACCCATACGAGTCGGGCTTTGCCGTATTTGGCCATTAAAGCGTCGAACTGATTTTTCGGGAAGGGATAAATTTGTTCGAGGCGAACGATGGCCACGTCTTTTCGTTTTTCCTCCTGCTGGCGTTTGAGCAGATCGTAGTACACCTTACCGGAGCACACCAGCACTTTTTTGACCTTTTTAGGGTCGACAAAAGGGTCGTCAATGAGCTCGCGGAAGCGGTTGCCGGTTTCCAGCGCGCTGATGTCGCCGAGGTTGAACGGTGCGCGCAGGCCCGATTTGGGCGACATGACCACCAGGGGCTTGCGGAAGGGGCGGGCGAGCTGGCGGCGCAGCAGGTGAAAGAAGTTGGCCGCGTCGGTCACGTTGGCCACCGTGATGTTGTTTTCGGCGCAGCCGGCCAGGAAGCGCTCCAGGCGGGCGCTGGAGTGCTCGGGTCCCTGCCCTTCGTAGCCGTGGGGCAGCAGCATGACGATGCCGCTGGACTTGCGCCATTTGGCTTCGCCCGCAAAAATGAACTGGTCGATCATGGTGGCGGCGCCGTTGGCAAAGTCGCCGAACTGCGCCTCCCAGATCACCATAGCGTCGGGTGTGGCGATGGAATACCCGTATTCGAACCCGAGCACCGCGTATTCGCTGAGCAGGGAGTTGTAAATGTAGAACTTGCCCTGTTTGTCGGCGATGCCGTCCAGGCGGTTAATCTCGCGGAACGTTTCGGCGTCGACGGCGTAGGCGTGGCGGTGGCTGAAGGTGCCGCGTTTGACATCCTGGCCGCTCATGCGCACGTTGTGGCCTTCGAGCAGGAGGCTGCCGTAGGCCATCAATTCGCCCAGCGCCCAGTCGATCTTGCCCTCCGACACGAGCTTGCGCTGGTTTTCGAGCAGCTTGGCGATCTGCCCGAGGGCTTTGAAGTCGGCCGGCAGGTTGAGCAGGTGGTTGATGAGGCGGTCAATCGTTGCGCGCGGGATGCCGGTTTCGGGTGATTCCTGGAAGTCGGCGTCGTCCCACGTAATGCGCAGGTTTTGCCACGCCAGCTCGTTCTGTTGGTAGGTATAGGGGAGGGGTTTCTGTCGGACCTCATCGAGCCGCGCCTGGAGGTCGGCCTTGAAGCGCGCTTCCATTTCCTGGGCCAGTTTGGCGTCGACATCGCCGCGTTCGATGAGTTTTTTGCTGTACACCTCCCGCGGATTGGGGTGTTTGTTGATCAGTTCGTACAGGTCGGGCTGGGTGAAGCGCGGCTCGTCGCTTTCGTTGTGGCCGTATTTGCGGTAGCAGACCATGTCGATGAACACGTCGGCGTTGAAGTGCTGCCGGTATTCGGTGGCGAGCTCAACGGCGTATACCACCGCTTCGGCGTCGTCGCCGTTCACGTGGATGATGGGTGCGTGCACCACCTCGGCCACGGCGGTGCAGTAGTTCGACGAGCGGGCATCTTCCCAACTGGTGGTGAATCCGATCTGGTTGTTGATGACCAGGTGAATGGTGCCGCCGGTGTAGTAGCCTTTGAGCTGGCTCATTTGCGTCACTTCGTACACCACGCCCTGGCCGGCCACCGCAGCGTCGCCGTGGATGAGGATGGGCAGTATGGAGTCGTACTCCGAGCCGTACAGAATATCGGCCTTGGCGCGGGAGAACCCTTCGACGACCGGATCGATGGCTTCGAGGTGCGAGGGGTTGGGCAGCAGCTTGAGGTACACCTCTTTGCCGCCCGGGGTGGTGACCATGGACGAGTAGCCGAGGTGGTATTTGACGTCGCCGGAGCCGAAGCTCTGGTCGGGCAGGGTTTTGCCTTCGAATTCGGAGAACACCTGTTCGTAGGTTTTGCCCAGGACGTTGACCAGCACGTTCAGGCGCCCGCGGTGGGCCATGCCGATGACCACCTCCTGCACCGGTGTTTTCCATTCGGTGGCGGTGTTGATCATGGCGTCGAGCGCGGCGATGGCCGCTTCGCCGCCTTCGAGGGAAAAGCGTTTCTGGCCGACAAATTTGGTGTGCAGGAACTGTTCGAAGCCCACGGCGCCGTTGATCTTCTCCAGGATGCGTTTTTTCTTTTCATCGGAAAAGCCGTAGTCGTCGGTCATGCCCCGGCTCTCAATTTTCGCGCGCAGCCACATGCGCTTTTCCTTGTCGTGGATGTGGGCGGCTTCGAAGCCGATGTTGCCGCAGTATATTTTCTGGAGCTTGGCGACGATGTCTTTCAGTGCGGCGTTGGGCATGCCAATTTCCGCGCCGGCGGCAAAATGGGTGTCAAGGTCGGCGTCGGTCAGGCCGTAATCCGCCAGATCGAGCTTGGGTTCGCGGTTTTTGCGCGGTTTCAGCGGGTTGGTGGTGGAGAGCATGTGCGCCCGGTCGCGGTACCCGTGGATGAGCCCCATCACGGCAAACTCCTTGTGGAGCTGGGCGCCGTCCATGGCACCGGCGGGGGCGGCATGGCCGTTGCCGCCGGCGGTGAGGGCAAAGTCGAACCCTTTGAAAAAGGCATCCCAGTCGGCCTCCACCGATTGGGGGTCAATCTGCCAGTTTTTGTACATCGACTCGATGTAGGCGGGGTGGGCGTTGAACACCGAAGAAAAGTCGCTCATGTTGCTTTATGCGAAAAGGAAAAGTCTGTGCGTTGGGTTGGGGCTGAACAGAACTGCAAATTTAAGGGGAAAACACGGATCACATCCGACCGGTTGAATGAAAATTCAAGTATCGCGCCAGAATTTTTTTGCACAACACTTGAAAGTGCGCACAAGAGTATGTACCTTTGCGCTCCCAAAAGAAAGTGGGAATAGAAAAGGCTGTTTATCGGCCGTATTTTTTTGAAAAAGCATTGCATACAGTTATATGGCACACCATCGTTCTGCACTCAAGCGCATCCGTCAGACTGAAAAGCGCCGCCTGCAAAACCGCTACTACAAAAAAGCAGCCCGCACGGCCATCAAAAACCTGCGCGAGCTGAAAGAAAAGGCCGCGGCCGAAACCTTCCTGCCCAAGGTCATCAGCATGATCGACCGTCTGGCCAAGCGCGGCAACATCCACCGCAACAAAGCCGCCAACCTGAAAAGCGGGTTGATGCGCCACGTGAACGCGATGGCCTGATCATTTTTTGGTTCGGTTTATGATTTCGGCTGAATGCCGGGATGGCGGTTCGTCATCCCGGCATTTTTATGTTCGTGCCGGGACGGCTTCAACGGCGCGTCGTACCGACATGGGTAGTGTCACCTTCAGGGTGATATGCTACAACTCACCACCGTGGGTCTCAGGACCCTGCAGCCCACGTCAGGGAGTTGCAGCCCATCCAAGCAAACCATTCCGCACGCCGCATGCGACGCGTTCCGTATCTTTGCGCCTTTATCTGGTAAAATGATGATCAACGCTGTTTCGCGCCCCCCGTTCCGGCCCTCCGGTTTTTTTCATTTATCCTGCCTTCCACCCTTTCCCCGGCCCGGGAAACGCGGCGCGACGCCCGCTCTTTTCGGGGTGATCCTGTTCTTCGGCCTGTTTTTCTTTTCCGCCGATGACCTGGGGGCACAACAGCCGTTAAAAACGCCGGACGAGTTTTTGCCCCATCGACTCGGCGAACAGTTCACCCCGCACCACCTGTTGACGGATTACTTTGCGTATCTGGCTGAAAATGCGCCCAAAACCATGCGGCTGGTGCGCTATGGCGCCACCCACGAGGCGCGTCCGCTGCAGTACGCCGTGTTCTCGTCGCCGGAAAACATCGAGCGGCTGGAGCAAATCCGGCTCGATCACCTGCGCTCGGCCGGCCTGGCCGACGGCAGCGCCGGAAAAGCCGGCGCCGGCATCGTGTGGTTGAGCATGAGCGTGCACGGCAACGAGCCATCAGGCTCCGAATGCAGCATGCTGCTGGCCTGGCAACTGGCCACCCAGACGGATCCCGACATGAAACAATGGCTGCAAAACACGGTGGTGATCGTAGACCCGTCGCTCAACCCCGACGGCTACGACCGCTACTCCCACTGGTACCGCATGGCGTCGAACATGCAAAAAAATCCCGACCCCAACAGCCGGGAACACCGCGAACCCTGGCCGGGGGGGCGAACCAACCACTACTATTTCGACCTCAACCGCGACTGGGCCTGGGCCACCCAGATCGAAACCCGTCAGCGGCTCGCCGTTTACCACCAGTGGCTGCCGCATGTCCACGCCGACCTCCACGAGCAATACATCGACGCCAACTACTACTTCGCGCCGGCCGCCGAGCCCATTCACGAATACATCACGCCCTGGCAGCGCGATTTCCAGGTGGAGATCGGCGCCAACCACGCCCGTTACTTTGACGCCAACGGCTGGTTGTACTTCACCCGCGAGGTGTTCGATCTGTTCTACCCTTCCTACGGAGACACCTACCCGCTGTTCAACGGCGCCATCGGCATGACCTACGAGCAGGCCGGGCATTCGGCAGCGGGCCGCACCGTGGAAATGGCCGGCGGCGACACGCTGACCCTGCTCGACCGCATTACACACCACCTGAGTACCAGCCGGTCGACCATTGAAATGACCAGCCGGAATGCCAAACGCCTGACCGATCAGTTCAGGGACTACTACCAAAAATCGGCCTCGGACCCCCAGGGCGAATACAAGGCGTACCTGATCCCCTCCGCCACCAACGACCCCAACAAACTCAACGACCTCTGTGCCCTGCTCGACCGGCACCACATCCGCTACGGCAGGGCGGGCGCCTCCGGCAGCGTCGCCAAAGCTTTTGGCTACCGCAACGGCGACCTGGCAGGCTGCAATTACGAGCCTGGCGACCTGGTCATCAGCGCCTACCAGCCCCATGGCAGACTGCTGCAGGCCTTGTTCGATCCGGAAAGCCGGCTGAGCGACTCCCTGACGTACGACGCCACCGCCTGGGCGCTGCCTTTTTCTTTCGGGCTTGATGCTTATGCCCTCAAACAACGCCTGGAGCCCAAGGCCCCCTTTAAGCCCTGGGAGGCGCCCCGTATTCGCCTGGCCGCCCCACCCTATTCCTGGTGCGTGCACCGACGCTCTCTGGCCGACATGCGTTTTCTGAGCGCCCTGCTGCGCGAGGGCGTAAGGGTGCGCTACGCAGCGCAAGGGTTCGCTGTGGCCGACCAGCAGTTCAACCCCGGCGCCCTGGTGATCAACCGGGCCGACAACCCGGAAATCGCCGACCGGCTCGACGCCCTGGTGCTGGCCGCTGCCGCCGCCCACAACGTGACCCTGCATCCCCTGTTTTCAGGTATGGTCACCAAAGGGCGCGACCTGGGATCGGCGGATGCATTCCGGATGATACCGGCGCTGCGCGCCGCAATTGTGTACGGCGATGAGGTAGACGACAATTCCTACGGACACACCTGGCACTTTTTTGAGCAGTCCTTGCAACACCCGGTATCGGCTTTGCCGGTGGACAAATTGGACAGGATGGTTCTGGATAATTACTCGGTGATCGTTTTTCCCAACGGCAACTACCACCTGACGGAAAGCGCACAGGCTGCCCTCCTGCAGTACGTTAAACAAGGCGGTCGCATCGTGGCCTTCGAGGGCGGTGTTAAAGCCTTTGCCGGCGAGGAGAGCATTGACCTCAAAACCAGGGAGGTCTCCGCCGCCGATTCCGGCGCCCAACGGGAACCCGTCCTGTACCGGCAACGGGAGCGGGCCAAAATCAGCGAGGCGCTGCCGGGAGCGATTGTGCAGGCCCGTCTGGATGCGTCGCACCCGCTGGCTTTCGGCCTGGGGGAGGTGTACCATTCCCTGAAAACGACAGCCGACGTGTTCGAGATGCCGTCGGAGAACAGCAGCACGGTAATCTGGCTGCCCGAACAGTACAAAAGCTACGGTTTTATCGGCAGCAAATTACGCCCCAAACTGGCACAAACGCCCATCGCCACCACGCAAACCCTCGGACGTGGCCACCTGCTGTTTCTCATCGACAACCCGCTGTACCGGGGCATGTGGGAAGAGGGAAAAATGCTCTTTGCCAACGCCCTGATGTTTTAGAGCTCACCGCACGATCGTCACATCGCCAAACTGGTCGATGTCCATTATCCGTCCGCAAAAGCGGATCTGCGCCTTCACCCGCCAGACAAATACGGCCGGGTCCATCATTTTTTCCTGGAAATAGCCGTCCCAGCCGTCGGTAAATTCCTCCGTGCGAAACACCAGATTGCCCCATCGGTCGTACACCTCCAGCACAAACACCTGCACCTCGGCACTGGCGGGGAAGAACACCCGGAACACGCCGTTGAGCGCGTCCGAACTCTCCGGATGAAAGGCGTTGGGGGCGTAGAGCATCCCCTGCCCCTCTTCCAGCGCTTCGAGTTGTACCTGGGCGTCCGCGCGCACCGTTTGGCAAATGTTGGTTGCCTCCACCCAAACCGGCCCGGGCGCAGTGGCTACCGTTACGGGCGTTTGCACACCGTTGAACCAGCGCCAGGACAAGCCGGTGGTGTCGCCCGTCACCAGCGGGAGGAGCGACACCTGATTTGAATCGCAGGCCAGTACAGCGTCCGGCAATGCCAGTTGCAGACGAAGCCTGTCCACCAGTTGCGTGTCGGCGGTCAGCGTACAGCCGTTGGCGTCTTCCAGCAAGATCACATAGGCGCCGGCCGGAAGGTTTTCAAAAATGGTGTCGTTCTGAAAAACGCCGTTGTTGAGCGTCTGCATCCAGGGAGGCGTGCCGCCGCTCAGGTTTTCAATGCGGATGACGCCGTCGGCGGCGTCGGGGCAGGGCTGGTCCGCTGCCAGGGTGAAGTTGCCTGTGGGCCATTCGGTTACGCCGACGGTCACGATGGAGTCGCATCCATTGGCGCCGGTGAGCACCACGGCTGTCGTGTCGCCGGGCAACAAAACCAGACCGGCGTAGAAAAAAGTGTCACCGGCGCACACCCCGGCGCTCAGGAAAGAAGACTGAGGGGCAAACGCCCCCACGTTGATGGTCAGCGTGGAGTCGCAGCCGGCCAGGTTGGCGAGCATAAAGACGGCAGACTCGCCGGCCGGGACGGGGGTGCCCTGATAGTACAGGGTGTCTGCGCCGCACAGCACGGTGTCGAGCGTACCCACGGTGGGGAAACGCTCGTCGACCACAACGGTGATGGTGGAATCGCAGCCGGCGACCGTTTTGAACACAAAATCCTGCGTGACGCCGCCAGGCACCGGCGTGCCCATGTAAATGAAGGGATAGCCGGTGCACGCCGAAGCAAAAAGGGTGTCGGTTGGTTCCGCCAACGCATCCACGGCCACCGTTACCACGGAATCGCAGCCCGCCGGGGTGGTGTATTGAAAAATCTGAACACTGCCGGCGGGTACCGGCATGCCGAAGTGGTTGTAGCTGTCGCCCGCGCAAGCGGACACGTTCAGGGTCTGCGTTAGCCCCGGGAAAGTGTCAACGCTTACCGCCACGAGGCTGTCGCAACCGGCGGCCGACCGCAGGGTGACGGCAGTCGTTTCTCCGGCTGGCAGTTCCAGTCCGGCGTAAGCATAAGTGGTTCCCGGGCAGATGACGACCTCCAGATCGCTCGAAGGGGGTGGGATGGCCGATACGTTGACCGTTACGGTTGAATCGCACCCCAACGCTGTGGTGAAGGCAAACAGCTGGGTGCTGCCGGCCGGCACCGGTATGCCGTTGTACAGGTAGACCCCTCCCTGGCAGGCGCTGACGTTGAGCGCCACCGCCTCGTTGGGCCATGCCGCCACGCTCACCGTGACCAGGGAGTCGCAGCCGGCGCGGTTTTTTAGCGCAAACACCTGATTTTGACCGGCCGGAATGGCCACGCCCTCGTATGTGTACGACCGGCCTACACAGGCGCCGGCGTTCAGCGTGGTGTCGGAGTGCGACAGTTCGGTCACTTGTACGGTCACCAGCGAGTCGCAACCCAGTGCGGTTTTAAAAGTGAACGTCTGACTTTGTCCGGCCGGCACGTCCACACCCTGGTAGGTGAATGCGCTGCCCTGGCAGGCCGAAGCAGCGAGCGTGCTGCCCAGCGGCGGGCAAACGAAAGCAGAAACCAGGAGTTGAACCGCTGCACTGGCGCCACACCCCACCAGTCCGGCGGTATCTGCCCCGATGAGGACATTCCATCCCGGAGGCAGGAGCGCCGGCGAGAGCAACGTGGTGTAGGTATCGGCGGCAATATTGGGAAAAACAAAGTCTCCATTGACGTTGGAGGCCGTTGTATCCAGGGGCACATTGTTTTTGAAGAGCAGCACCGGAATGCCGGAGACAAGCGTGTCTGCAGGGTCAATCAAGCCGTTGTTGTTGACATCCGACCACACTTCGCCGGTCAGTTGCCCGAACCCGTCGAGTACGGTCAGGTTGATGGTGGCGCTCTGGGCCGTACACCCGCGCACGTCGGTCAGCACGGCGTAATAATCGCCACTCACCAGGGGCGCCAGTTCGGGCTGCGTAGCCCCGGCCAGCACGGAACCGTCGAGGTACCATTGCCAGGAAACGATGTTGGGCAGGCTGGGCACACAAAGGGTGTCCGGCCGGCACTGGGTCAGACAACCGTCGGGCAGGGTTTGTACGGGCGGAGCCGAAAACACCGTGATGCGGTTGCTTTCGGAGGAGCAGCCCAATCCGTTGGCCACGCGAAGGAAATACTGTCCGGGTTGGGCGGTGATCAGCGTGGACCCGGTAATGCCCGTGTTCCAGGTCAGCACCCAGTCGGGTTGTACAGGCCCTGTGTACGACAGGGCATTGTCCTGCCCCGAGCAGACGCCCGTAGCGTTGATGGCGATGGCCCCCGGGTTCGGGTTAATGATCACGGTAAAAGGCGCGCTGACCGAAGTGCAGCCGCTGGCCACATCGGTAATGGTGACGGTAAACGTATGCGTTCCGACGGGGAGCGCGTTGTTCCGGACGTCGGCAAAAATGACGGTTGGGCCGGACACGCCGTTAGACCAGGTGTAGGCGTAGCCACTTTCACCAAAGACACGCAAGATGACATCTTCGCCCGCACAGGCGACCAGCGGGGAGGGCACGGTTCCGGTGATCTGCCCCAGGCTGTTTTGCTGCAGTGCTTTCACGATAGCGCTGGGTTGAGGGGTCACGTTGACCACCACCGGCGGCGGAATGTGTATGCAGCCGTCGAAGTTGGCGATCTGCACGGAATAGGTGCCCGACTCTGTCACGTTGATCGAGGGCCCGGATTCGTTGGTCGACCAGCCGGATACGAATGCCGGCGGCGCCGTCAGGGTGAGGGTGTCGCCCTCGCAAATGGGCCCCGGGTTATTCGGCGTGATGTCCCCCGTGAGGTTGTTTTCGCTGAAAAAAATGTCGACCGTATCGGCCGAAATACAACCGTATATATTGGTAAAACGGGCGATGATGGTATAGGTGCCGGCGGTGTCGTATTTGTGGTACACCAACTGCCCGTAAGCATTGTTGTTCGCTCCGCTGCCCGGATCGCCAAAATCCCAGAATATCTCCGAGATGTCCAGACCGGCGCCGGCCGGAATGGGGGACGCCAAATCGGTACAGCGCGGGTAAATGGGCAATATCGGCACCGGGGTAGGCACCGGCACCAATACGTCCGACGCGTAAACCGACGTGCAGCCGCTCTGGGCGGTGACGGTGAGGGTCACCGGAAAGGGTGTGGCCGAAACGGGGAAGACGTGTGAAGGATCCTGCAACGTCGACGCGTTGTTCGCCCCGCTGGCCGGATCGCCAAAATCCCAGTCCCAGCCGGAGACCAAAGTGCCCGGAAGGATGGTGGTGCTGTTAAAAAAGGCCGTGGCTGAATCGGCACAGGCCGGCGTCGTTTCAAAACGGGCTACCGCCTCCACCCGGACGGAGTCCACCACCGTGCAATTGGCGCCATTGGTCAACTGCACATTCATCAGAACAGTGTAAATGCCGGCATTCGGGAACGGCAAACCCACCAGGTTTCCACTTGCATTGGCCAATACCGGCCCACCTGAAATGCCGATCTGCCAGATGGCCGACCCTGGCACGATGGATGGGCCGGGGATGAGCTGAAAGCTGAAGCTGTCGCACCGCACGGTGCTGTTTGTCGCAAAATCAACGGCGCCGGCGGGGCATGGAGGCCCCTGACTGGGCGCCACCACCGGCGGCCCGCCGCAAAAGGAAAAGAGCATGATCGGACCGGCGGCAGCCGTACAGCCGAATGCATTGGTCGCCTGAACGGTGTACGTGCTGTACTGGTTGGTGACGTACACCGGCGAATTGACGCCGAGCGGAACGCCGTCGCGGAACCATTCGTACGTGTAATTGCCGCCCACGTCGGTGAGCGCCTGCATGGTGACCGTTTGGGCATTGTTGCAGAACCCCGTCGGGTCGGCGGTGCTGACGCTCACGTTGGGAAGCGCATATTCGGCAATCGTAAACTCGTCGCTGGTGGGGCACCCAAAGGCGTCGATCAGGAAGACCGTATAACTGCCCGGACCCGCGATGAGGAAGGTGGTGTCGGAAACCAGTACCTGCTGGTCGTTGTACCATTTGGCGTCGGAGTACACGGTGTCCAGCGTGATGGTATCCAGCCCACCGGCACAAATGCCGGCCGGCGCGTTTACCTGCGCCGGTGTTTTGCCGAAAATGGTCACCGGCAGGGAAGATACATGCCCGCAAACTTCCAGGTTAACGCTGGCGGTACCGGGCTTCTGCCAATAGATCCGTATGCCATTGGTGCCCACGCCGCCGTGAAATTCCCCGGCATCATCGGGCACGATAGACCAGTTGTAGCGGATATTGGGGATTTCCTTGACCTGAAAAAAACCGACTACCTCCGTGCAGTGGGTGATGCCGCCGGCGATGTTGAGCGGCATGACCTCCATGACGGCCAGAAAAGCGGTATCGGAGGGGCACGACAGCTCGTCGGCCGACAATTGAACTGCGCTCAGGCTGTACGGGCCCGCAGCGCCCCAGGTCACGTTCAGTGGGTTGCCCAGCGCCGTAGTGGGGGCTCCCGGGCCGTTTTGTATGGTCCAGCGGATGCGGCTGCCCGGAGGCACGCCCGTGGCCCGGTAGGTGAAGGTTGTGTTCGGGCAGATCATGGTTGGGCCCTCGATGGCGGTTGGCCGGGCCGGCGCTGCCGACACCTGAATGAGCCATTCGGACTGGGTGGAGCACACATCTGCCGGATTGGCGGGCACAGCGAGCAGGCGGTACAGGCCCGTGCCGGCGGTAAACGGCACATTGGCGACGGCAGAAGGGACGGCGGAATTCCACACCACGGCCCCGTTCGGCGCCAAAAGACGCCAGTTGGCGATCAGGGTGCCGCCCGAGGGCACCAGCCGAGTGGCAAACAGGTCGGACGCGCCCAGGCACAAGCCCGTGGGCCCCTCAATTACAAATGACGGCAATATGCGTACCGGAATGGAGTCCCTGCCCCCGCAACCCAGGTAGCAGTTTTCGTATTCCACCGACACCCAGCGGGTCTGGCCGGGGTTGGCAAAACCGCCCCACTGGATGGTGATGAGGTTGGTGCCTTGCCCGTCGATGATGCTGCCGCCACCCGATACCTTCCAATTATAGTCCGTGCCGGCAAACGCTTCAATGCGGTATACCGACCGTTCGTTGATGCACACAGACTCAGGCCCTTCAATTTCCGGCAGGTCATCTATGACCGGAATGGGAAATACCGCCGGCAGCGGGCAGGTATTGGGTGAACACGGCTGCTGGGTGTATTGGAGCACGCCCACAGGCCCGTTGAGCCATTGCACGGTCACGGTGTCGTCTCCCGGGCTGCCGCCACCGAGAATGAGGCCGTTGGTCACCGACCAGCCGCTGATCGGACAAGCCGTAGTGGCGGTGTAGGTAACCACCTCGCCCGGGCAGATGGTACCGATGCAGTCCAGCTCAAACGGCTCAGTCGGCAGTACCCGCACCGGCAGCACAGCGGTGTCGGCGCAGGAGCATGCGCTCTGTGCGACGAGGGTAATGCTATAAACACCCGGGGTGTTGTACGGGTGGTCAGGGTTCGGAACGTCGCTCACAGAGTTGTCGTCATCAAAATACCACTGGAATATGTCGGCGTACAAGCTGCTGTTCTGAAACGACACCAACTGGCCGGCGCACACCTCGAGCGTATCTGCCGGCGCTGCCGGCACGGTGGCGAATGCAGCCTGGGGCGATTCTACGATGTTAACGCAAACAGAAGTTTCGCCCACACATCCGGCGGGGCTGATGGCGATGACCGATACCGACCCGTTGCCCGGTTGCCCCCAGTTGATGGTGATCGATCGCCCATCCGGGCTGATGGAAAAATCGACGGATCCCTGGACCGACCACAGGGTGCTGTCTTTTGCCGGTCCTCCCCCGGGGGTGCTGCCGGTACCGGACAGATAATACGTCACCGTGGTGTTGGGGCATACCCGTTCGCATTGGGAGATGGTATCGGGGCAGAGATTGGCGTTGGTAGACAGTATCTGTATCGGAAGATAAGGCAGTTCCTGCAGCAAAAAGGAAGCCGTGTAGGCCAGGCCGTTGCCGCTGGTCACGGTCACGGAATACGTGCCGGCAGCGCATACGGTGATGGTGCGCAATTGATCTCCGTTCGACCAGGCGTAACTGAGCGGGGTGCTCATGGTGGGCGGCGTAACGGCCGTCAGCTGTGCGCAGTCGCCCTCGCAAATAAAGGCGGGGCCATCAATGAATACGACGTCGTTCTGGCTGAATGCTATCCGACCCGAAAAAAGCAAAAACAGCAGGGGAAAGAAAAAAATCGGCCTGGTCATTGTTCATGAGTATTAAAAAATTACGACGGGATGTAAAATAACGTAAAGATACGAACAATCGCCCTTTTGCTGCCTGAAAAAGACGCTAAATCGGTTAAAATCAGTTCAATTTGCCCGGAAAAATCATGTCGAACTCCGGCACCCGGGCCTCAAACAGGTGTCCGTCTGCAACGCGGCACATCTGGTAGGCCCCCGCCATGGTGCCCAGTTCGGTGCGCAGGTTGCAAAAAGAAGAATAACTGTGCTGCTGCCCGGGTTCCAAAACGGGTTTTAGCCCGACAACCCCTTCGCCTTCCACCTCCCGAAGGCTCCCGTCGGCATCTTTGATGGCCCATCGGCGACGCAGCAACTGAACCGTATGCGGTGTGCCATTTTCAATAACAATGTGATACCCAAATATATATTTTTGCTCTCGCGGGCTGGAGTGCATGGGCAGGTACTGTACTACCACACTGATGGTGATGCCGTGGCTGGTTAGCGTATGCATGAACAATTGAAATGACAACATGTAAAGCTGTTTTCTTTCAGTTTGTTCAAAAAAAAAGCCGAGTCAGTCTTTTCTGGCTCGACCGAAAACGAAGTTACTAAACACGGGTTGTATTTTAAGCGCAGCTTTAAAAGGCATCATTGGTCACAGTGCACGCAGAAAATCGATCAATTCCTGTTCGCTGACGATTACCGGGTCAAGGGGCGTTTCACTATTGGTGCCGATTTCGGTTTTATAGTTGCCCAGTTCAAAGCCAGAATTTGTATTGGAAAGCGAAACAACCTGAACGGGGTATCCCAGCGGGGCAAAATCGTAGCAAAAGTGATTGGTTCCGGGTACGGTATGCAGTTCAACGACGCTGTTGGCCCCTTCAAAAACCAGGTACATCCGGGTGTTCTGGTTGTTGTACGGCGGGGCGTCCAGCTGAACACAAAAGGTAGATACCGAGGGCGCGTCGAGCAGACGGGCGCAGGCAACCCGCCCCGTTTGGTTCAACACCAGTTCATATCCTTTCAGGAGGGTTGACTGGACAGGCCATTCGGCAAAAAAAGCGGGTTCTCCGGGCAGGTTCCACTTGAAGACGGTGGAATCGGCGTCCGGAAAAACGGCACGGTATGCTTCTGTGAGGCTCGCACCGGACACCGGCAGGCGCAACAGCACATTGCGGTCATGGAGCAGGGTCAGCGGTTTGCCGTCGCAACTGGCCCGAAATTCAACCACCGCCACCGCGTCAAGCAGACTGCCGTCATCGCCGGCCGTATGCAACCGATACGCCACCATATCCCCTTTTTTTCGAATTTCCGTCAGTTCGATCACTACCTCGTCGCAGGTGCTACAGGGCACGGGCGCGCCGTTCTTGTCGGCAAACAGGTTTTCAGCATCGATCAACTGAATTTGCATGCCCGAACCGGTGTTCAGTACCGTGTCGGGAATGGCCCCATATAACTTGAACGCGGTATAGATCGAAGGGTCCGGCACCTGCCGGATAACCTGATCCACAGCGGTAAGCGTATTGGGATAGGGGCGAAAGTCTTCCTCATCCTGGCGGCATCGCCAGAAAGTGAGGAGCACCAATACGCTTGCAAGCGCAGACAAGGATATATATGTAGTACGTTTCATGTTGCCTTTCGCTTAAGATGAAGGGCTCGCTGTTTTCGCTGCCTGCACTTCGTGCATTTTTTACACGAATGTTTATGGGTCTGTTCCATTCAGTATAATACCTGGGTGACGCCAAGCCGCAACCCGCCGAACCCGTACCGCTGACTCAGCGGGTAGCCGGGTCCTGACACCGGTTTGATTACCTGGCGATAGTAGGGCTCGACAAACAGCCTCGTGTAGGGGTGCAGGCAATAAAACCATTGCGCGCTACCGCCGATGCTTAGTCCGACACGATCCTTGAAAGGGGCGGGGGTGATGTCGTTTATCGGTTCCGATATCAACTGCTCGTTGAGCATGTTCCCGCTTTTCCAAAAGAGCAGGTTGACGGAAGCGCCGCCTTGCAGGCTTAGCCCCGAGCGCCGCCCACGCCATTCAACACCAACCTCAAGGGGCAAATCAAGCAGCCCGAAGCGGTTGTAGGTTTTGGTGTATTCTTCGCCATACAGCACATCCAGGGTGTCCGTCACCGTTACCGGTTTGTTGTCTATGATTTGGGTGGTTTGGCGGATCAGCACCTGGATGGAATTGGGGTTGACGTATTCGAACTGCTCCACAAATTGCTCGTAATGCAGGCCGCTGCGCACCACAAAGTGACGGTTCAGCACCACCGATGCGCGTAGGCCGGCATGGAACCCCCAATCCCGGCTTTCCGATGCCAGGCGTTCTTCCAGCAGTGCCTGTCCGCTGCTGTCATGGGTGCTCAGCTGCTTGTTCGTAAAACTGGGCCCGGCGTAAGCATCGAACATCCAAACCGGTTTGGTTCCGCGGAAAGGGTGGCAATAGTCAGGTTTCTGCTTGAGCCGGACGGGCGGGGCCACCGCAAACGAGTTGAGCTCCGGTTTTTGCACCGGCTGTTCGGAGCAGATTTGGTCAAGCGGATCGAGTGAACCCATGCGGACATCCGTTGTGTTGTCGGCGGAAAGGGCGGATGCGTCAGATGGCGTCACGGCGCCTCCGGGGACAGCCTGGGGCAGCAGGGTGGTGGCCGGCAGGCGCGGCAGGGCACTGCCCTTTCCGGTGGTGCGCGGTCGGGAGGGCCGGAGCGTTTCGTCGGGTTGATGTTCCGGCCTGATGGCGCCTCCGTTGGGCGAAGCCTGCAAGTTGGGTGATGTGAGGGGCGAAGAAGCCGCCGAAGCCGCTGGTTCATGGCGGCCTTCCACGGGGGCGCCGGGCCCTGCCGGGGTGGTTATGCCCGACGGGTAAAACTGAAGCCAAAGGCTGTACAGCACAACGCCTGCGGTTCCGCCAATCGCCAGCCAGAGTAAAAAGCGGCGACGTCTGCGGCGGCGCAAACGGGCTTCGATGTTGACCCAGACAAACGGCGGGGGTGCTGCCGTTGCTTCCGCGAGGCGTTCGCGCAGTTGCTTGTCGATGTGAGAAGATGAACTCATTTTTTCAAGAGATGCACAGCGGCGTATATTCGCTGCCTATGTTTTATTGGTTTTATACAGCAATTGCAATTGTTCGGCCAACCAACGGCGCGCCTTGGTCAGCTGGGAGCGAGAGGTGCTTTCCTGTATGCCGAGCAATTCCGCCGCTTCTGCGTGCGAATAGCCCTCAATGGCCACCAGGTTGAACACCATTCGGTACCCTTCCGGAAGCCGCGTGATCAACGCCAGCAGTTCGGCCTCGGTGAGGTTCGAGACGGCATCGGGCTCGACCGGAACATCCGGAATGTATTCATACCCGCTGTTCTCCAGATCAAAACGTTGCCGCTGGTAAGCACGCAGGCAGGTGTTTACCATGATGCGCCGAATCCACCCTTCGAACGATCCCTGGAATTGAAACTGACCCAGTTTGGCGTACACTTTGAGAAAACCCTCCTGTAGCAAGTCGCCTGCGTCGGATGGTGTGCGCGCGTAGCGCAGGCATACGACGTACATCTTGCCGGCATAGCGCTCGTACAAGAGGCGTTCACACTGGGCAGAGCCGCGCAGGCATCCACGGATGATTTCAGACTCGGTCAAAATGGATTAGCCGTGGTTGAGCGAGAGAGATAGGAAATAAAACAGCTATTCGGGTTTTGTGGCGTTAAGGTACGGCATTAAAGACAACATCTGCCCGACAATCGCTGCCCGCCTTGTCTGCTTAAGGGCACAATTCCGCCCTACAGGGTTAATTTCGAGAACCGCACCACAATTTAAACCATTCGAAACCGTTTTTAACACATCTGTAATCCTTATCATCAGCAAACCGATCCCATATGGCAAGTGCTGCAAACAAAATCCTGCTGGTCGAAGACGACCAAAATTTCGGTGATGTACTGCGTTCTTATCTGGACATGAACGACTACCAGGTAACCCTCGCCACCGACGGACAGCTGGGGCTGGAGGCCTTTAAAAAAGGAACGTTCGACCTGTGCATCTTTGATGTGATGATGCCCCGGAAGGACGGATTTTCACTGGCCCGGGAAATTCGGGACATTGACGCCGACGTGCCCATCATTTTTCTTACGGCCAAAACCATGAAAGAAGATGTGCTGCAGGGTTTTCGCATCGGCGCCGACGATTACATTTCCAAACCGTTCAATTCCGAAGAACTACTGATGCGCATTCAGGCGGTGCTCAAGCGGGTCAACAAAGCCGCCGACCCGCGCGACGACCTGCGCGAGTTCACCATAGGCAAGTTCCATTTCGACTACCCCTTGCGCATGTTAACCTTTAACGGTGCGAACAATGGCGGCGAGAACAAATGGAAACTAAGCCCCAAAGAGGCTGACTTGCTCCGGCTGTTTTGCAAATATGTGAACGACGTGACCCCGCGCTCGGAGGCACTCAATAAAATCTGGCACGAAGACAATTATTTCACCGCCCGCTCTATGGATGTGTTCGTGACCAAATTGCGCAAATACCTCTCCCTTGATCCCGCCATTGAGATCGTAAACATCCACGGGAACGGCTTTCAACTGCTGGTCAAAGACGCTGCTGCCGGCTGACGGCGCTAAAAGAAACGCCTGCGCTGCATATACCAGTAAAGCATTCCCGTAAAGACCCCCGTTAGCAGTATGGTCAGGTAAAAAAATACCGGCTGCTCCGGCAGTCCGTTCGGGATGTTCATCCCGAAGAGCGATGCGACGAGGGTGGGCACCGCCAGCACCACCGTCAGCACCGTCAGGCGGTGGATGACCACGTTCAGGTTATTGGAAATAATGCTGGAGTACGCATCCATCGTCCCGTTGAGGATGTTGGTGTACACGTTGGACATGGACAGCGCCTGGGAGTTGTCGATGATGATGTCTTCAAACAACTCCTGCAGGTCTTCGTCGCCGTTGATGTGCAAAAAGTCTGTCCTTTTCATTTTCATCTTCAACAACTCATTGGCATTTAATGAGTTAACGAAATACACGAGACTTTTTTCGATGGCCAGCAGTTGTTTGAGTTCCCGGTTGCGGCTGGAATTCATCAGTTCGCGTTCAATGCGGTTCCGGCGCAGGTTGAGTTGTTTGAGGCAGGCCAGGAAGTACAGCACGTTTTGCTCCAGGATTTGGAGGACGAAGCGTTTTTCATCGGCCGGGTTAAATCCGCGCACTTTTTGATCGAGAAAGGCTTGCATCACCGGGGTCTCCATGGCCGAGATGGTGATGAAGTGTTCGATCGTCAGGAGGATGCCGATGGGAACGGTAATGAAGATGGCCTCGTTGTCGCTTTCTCCGCTCTGGTTTCGTACGGGCGTGTTGATGAGGATGAAGCGCACGTCTTCGTCGCGCTCGTAACGCGCCCGCTCCTCCAGGTCAAGCGAGTCGGTCAGGAAAACAGGATCAAACCCGAATTGCCGGGCAAAGTCCTCCAGTTCCTCCGGTCCAAACGGAGGGGTAAGGTTGATCCAACAACCGGGCTCCGGCTCGCCGATCTCGGCCAGCCGCCGTTTTTCTCGAATATAATATCGGATCACCGTCCATGGAAAGGAAAAGTGGTTAAAGGATCACTGCGGGGGCAGCCTGAGCAGCGCAAAAGTACACCGGTTTGCGCCGACAAGCAAATGTTCCGGAAAAACAAACCATCCGAATGGCGGCCTTTCCTGTATTGCCGGCATGATGTTCGTAAAAAAGCGACGTTTTTGAAGAATAAGCGGCTCCAGTTCCAAAAATTTTTCTAATCTTGCGTCGCAGAATGCTCAGTGCCGCTGTTGTTTATTCCCACCCGCTCTTTTTTCCATAAGTTTTTTTTGAAGGGTCGTGCAGCGGCCTGCACCGTTTTGCCATCTTACACGATGGCGTGTCGGTTTTTGTTTTGCCGATGAGAACCGTTTGCCAGCCTAACCACAACCGCTGCTTATGCGTATTTTTACTGCTCTATTCGCACTGCTCTGTTTTTCCGGAGTTGTTCATGCTCAGCAAACAGGCACCCCCGTATCGCTCGACGGTCACCTCCAACGGCAGGTGATGACGGCTGCACAGCCCCAACAAGCCGTTGTTTTTCAACAGCTCATACCCGGCGAACAATACGCGTTGACCATCCCGGACGATCCTTCCCTCGCGGCCTGCCGCCCCACACCGGCTTCCTCGGATGCCGGTTTAAAGGATGTGCGGCTGGATGCCCCTGCCAACACCCTTTACTTTACCGCCACAGCCGCCCAGCACACTTTCTTGTTCAGCTACCCGTGCCAGTGGCCGGCGGACAACCCGCCCCGGCACTACGTATCGCTCGTATGCCAAACGTGCAAGAAGACGGACCTGCAGGAGTACCTCAAGTCGCTCGCGGTCATCTCCGTTGAAAGCGGCTACTCCGCTTTTGAGTTGGTGCAGGAGGTGCTGATCGGCGGCAACTGCTTCGATATTTCCGGGCTTACCTACGACGGAAACGGAAGCGCCATCGGCAAGTTTTCCAACGGTTTGACCAATGTCGGCTTCGAAAGCGGCATGATCATGGCCACCGGCGACATCTCCGTAGCCGTTGGCCCCAACACAACCGACAACGCGAGCGCCGGTTTCGGTACCGGCGGGGCGGACCCCGACCTGTCCATCATTGCCAAAAGCAGCAACCTGTTTGACCTGGCCAACATCGAGTTTGATTTTACGCCTACGCAAACGCCGGTAACCTTTGAATACGTGTTTGCCTCGGAAGAATATTGCGAGTTTGTCGGTACCCAATACAACGACGCTTTCGGCTTTTTCATCGACGGCCCCGGCATTTCCGGCCCCTTCAGCGGCGCCGCCAACCTCGCCCAGATACCCGGTACGGGCATCAACATCACCATCAACGATGTAAACCACCAGAGCTTCTCCGGCTTGTACGTCAACAATACGGGTCCGGGCGGTATTCTTTGCGGACAGGGGCCCTCTTTCTCGGCCGCGGTGAACGAGTTGCAGTTTGACGGCTACACCCGCCGTTTTCTGGCGGTGGCCAACGTCATCCCTTGCCAGACCTACCACATCAAGCTGAAAATCGCCGACGCCGGCGACTCGGCCTACGACTCGGCTGTGTTCCTGAAGGCCGGCTCTTTCGATGGCGGCGGCAGCGCCTCGGTCGAATTTCTGGTCAATGACGACCCGGACGACGAAGACGCTTACGAAGGGTGCGAAACAGCCGTGTTGCGCTTCGACCGGGTGGGCGGCAACATAAACGTCCCCCTGCCGGTTTCCTTCACCGTTGCCGGATCGGCCACCCCGGGCGCCGATTATTCGCCCATCCCAACCACCGTGATCATTCCTGCCGGCCAGGACAAGCTGACCATCCCGGTCAACATCGTCAACGACCTCATCACGGAAGGCGACGAAGACATCGTCATCACCCTCAACAACCCCTGCTCCTGCCTCAACCCGCAGGAAATCCTGATCATCAAAGACCTGCCGGTACTCACGGCCGTAGCCGACACCGTGACCATTTGCGGCCCTGGCGCCGCTACCGTTGGTGTTTCGGTGGTGGAAGGCGTTTCTCCCTACACCTACCTGTGGCAGAACGGCAGCACCAGCGAGACCATTGACGTGTTTGCCGCCGGCAGCACCAACTACCGGGTTACGGTGACCGACGACTGTGGAAAGACCACCGTAAAGACAGCCCGCGTGATCGTCACCCCGCCGCCCACTGCCCAACTGCTGCCGCCCGCCCCGCAACTCTGCCCGGGCGGAACCGCCACCATCGTGGTCAATTTCAACGGCACGGGCCCCTTCTCCCTGTCTTACAGCATCAACGGCAATACTTACGACCTGTACGACATCACCGAAGACCCCTACAACCTGGTCATCGACGAAACGGGTCTGTACACGGTGGTGTCCGTTACAGACTCTGCCGGATGCGTAGGGCCCGGGCAGGGGTCGCTGTTTATCGTTGAATCAACCCTGTCGGTCAGCGGCGTGGTCACCAACGCGCCCTGTGCAGGGCTGCCCAGCGGCTCGATAAACACCACCGTGACGGGCGGGCGCCCCATACACACCTACGAATGGTCGGGGCCGCAACCGGTAAGCAACGGACCCGATCCCACCGGTCTTGTTCCCGGCCAATACTTCCTGACGGTGACCGACGACTTTGGCTGTACCCAGATAGACACGTTCAACGTGGGCGCTCCTGCCCCCCTCAATACCACCATCAGCGGCGTTCAGGTAGCCAACTGCACCAACCCCACGGGGGGCAGCATTAACCTCTCCGTCAGCGGCGGCACCCCCACCTACGGATACAACTGGAACAACGGCAGCAACGTGCAAGACCCGCAAAACCTGGCGCCCGGGACGTATGCCGTGACCGTGACGGACAACAACGGTTGCACCGGCACCATCACAGCAGATGTGCCCGGCGACTTCGCACCGCCAACGGCTGTTGCCGCACCGACTCCTCCGCTTACCTGCACCGTGCTGAGCGTGGGCATCGACGGATCGGGCTCCAATTCCGGGCCGGGTTACACCACAATATGGACCGCCGGCCCGGGCAACATCGTTTCCGGCGCCAATACCCTCAACCCGGTTGTCAACCAGGCAGGCAACTATGTGCTCACCGTGACCAGCACCGGCAACGGATGTACCGCCACCACCGCAGTGACCGTCGCAGCCGATCAGACGTTGCCCACCGCCAATGCCGGCCCCGACCAGGCATTCACCTGCGTGGTCGACAGCATCTCCCTCAACGGAGGCGGTTCTTCCCAGGGCCCGAATTTTACCTATGCCTGGACGCCCTCGAACGGCGGCGTCATCCTCAATGGCGCGAATTCAGCCACGCCACAGATCGGCAACACCGGACAGTACACTTTGCTGGTGACCAACACCGACAATGGTTGCACCCGAACGGATGTGGCCGTGATCGGTGTCGATACCGTAGCCCCCAACGCGGTCATTGCACCACCCGGAACGCTAACCTGTACGGTAAAAAACCTGACCCTGAGCGGCGCCGGCTCCACACCCTCCGGCAACCTCGCCTTTGCATGGAGCACAACAACCGGGAACATCCTTTCCGGAAACAATACACCAAGCCCGGTGATCGGCGAACCCGGCACGTACACCCTGCTGGTGACCAACAACACCAACGGTTGCACCGACGCGGCCAACATCACGGTAACCCAGTCGGCCGACGTGCCGGCGGCCACCGTAGCCCCCCCGGTTACCCTGACCTGCACCACCACCCAACAAACCCTGAATGGAAACGGATCAAGCGCCGGGCCGACCATTCAGTACAGTTGGGGCGCCGGCCCCGGCGCCAACATCGTCAGTGGCGCCAACACCCTTAACCCGGTCGTGGATGCGCCCGGTACGTACGTGCTGACCGTTACCAATACAGCCAACAGCTGCTCGGCCACCAATACCGTTCAGGTGGAAGAAAATGTCGATGCTCCGGCGATCGACGCGGGTACGGATCAGGTATTGTCCTGCACCACCCCGCAAATTCAACTGAGCGGCTCGGTGAACCAGGGCTCGGGTGGCTACACCTATTTGTGGGCCGGCCCCGGAATTCTTTCCGGCGCCAATACGCTCACCCCGGTCGTCAACAGCACCGGCGCCTACAACCTGACGGTGACCGACTTGCTAAACGGGTGTACCAGCACGGATGTGGTGGCCATCACCGAAGATGTCAATGCTCCGGTGGCTGCCGCTCAGCCGGCCGGCCCGCTTACCTGCACGGTAACACAACTCACCCTGAACGCCCTGGCCTCCAGCACCGGCAGCAACTTCACCTATGCGTGGAGCGGACCTGCGCTGGTCTCCGGGCAAGGCTCCCTTCAACCGGTCATCAATCAGCCGGGGACATACACCCTTGAGATTACCAACACCGACAACGGTTGCATCGATACGCTCAGCCTGAACATCGGACAGGATATCATCCCGCCACCGGCCGATGCCGGCCCCGACGACGTGCTCAACTGCTACCAGCCCCAGCTGCCGATTGGCGGCCCCGGCAACCCTTCCGGCCCGGGATACACCTTTGCATGGGACGGCCCCGGCGCTGCGGGCGGCGCCACAACGCCTGCCCCGTTAGCAGACCAGGGCGGTACGTACACCCTGACGGTGACCAATACGGTCAATGGTTGCACCACCATCGATGATGTTTTGCTGAGTACAGATTTCGTGCCGCCCGCCGCCAACGCCGGTCCCGGGTTTGAACTGGACTGTGTGGTCGAAACGTATACCCTCGCCGCCACCGCCAGCCAGGGGCCCAATTTCACCTACCTGTGGACTACCCAAAACGGGAACTTCACCACGCCCGCCGATGTGCTCAACCCGACCGTAAACGGCGCCGGGGTTTACAGCCTTACCGTCACCAACACCACCAACGGCTGCACGTCGTCCGCTAACGTCACGATCACCCAGTCTGCCGACGTGCCGGTCGCCCTGGCCGGCTCCGCGCCGGCGCTCACCTGTGCCCTCACCCAGGTGCAACTCAATGCCGGCGGCTCCAGTGCCGGACCCAACATTCTGTACGTGTGGTCGACTGGCGACGGCAATATTGTCGGGGGCGACAACACCCTGACGCCGACGGTGGATGCGCCCGGAACCTACATACTGACCGTGCTGGATGCAACCAATAACTGCGACGCTGTTTCCAGTGTGGTCGTCGACGAAGATGTCGAACAGCCAACCGTAAGCGCTGGCCCTTCACCTATCCTGACGTGTACGCAGCCCTCCGCAACCCTGCAGGGCAGTGTGGCACAGGGGGGCACCTACACGTACCTGTGGCAGCCTTCTGCCGGCGGAAACATCACCGGCGGCGCCAATACACTTATTCCGACCGTGGATGCCGGCGGCACGTACGCACTCCTCGTGACCAATCAGGTCAACGGGTGCACCAACACGGCCTCCGTTGACGTGCTGGTAAACCAGATCGATCCGGTTGCCGCCATCCAGAATCCCGCTACGCTCACCTGCGTGACCACCCAGGTGCCGCTGGATGCTTCGGCGTCGAGCGCAGGCGGGATGGACTATGTCTGGGCGACTACCGGCGGCAACATTGTCGACCAGAGCAACCCGCTCCAGCCTGTAGTTGACCAACCCGGCGCTTACACCCTGCTGGTGACCGATCCGGTAAACGGTTGTACGGCTTCCGCCAATGTGCTGGTGGGACAGGATGTGACGCCGCCGGTCGCTCAGGCGGTCGTAAACGGCATACTGACCTGTACCGTGCAATCGCTGATCCTCAATGGCGGGGGCTCCAGCCAGGGAACGCCGTATGCCTATTCCTGGTCGACACAAAACGGGGTGATTGTTACCGGAGCAACCACCCTCAGCCCGACGGTTGCCGGAGCGGGCGTTTACTTGCTACAGGTGCTAAACACGCTGAACGGTTGCGCCAGCACCGTGCAACTGAACGTGAGTGTGGATACCCTGGCGCCGCTGGCGTCGATCGCACCGCCCGCTGTGCTGAGTTGCGTGCAGCCGCAAACCTCCCTGGTGGGCAGCAGCAGCCAAACAGGCGCCAACATCAGCTACCAGTGGACTACGGCGAACGGGAGCATCGTCGGTGGCCAAAACAGCCCCGTAGCCCTCGTCGGCGCCACCGGTCAGTACACCCTTCAGGTGACCAATACCACCACCGGATGTTCCTCCACCGCGACCACCAACGTGCTTGACGACATTGAGTTGCCGTTGGCCGACGCCGGCGCCCCGCAGTTACTTACCTGTACGGTCGACGAGGTCACCCTGTCCGGCTCGGCTTCCACAGGCGCCAATTTTACCTACGCATGGTCTACCACCGACGGACAAATTGTGTCCGGCGCCAACACGCTCACACCTGCAGTGAGCGAGCCGGGGACGTACACCCTGCTCGTGACCAACACCAACACCGGGTGTACCCAAACCGCCGAGGTGGTGGTTACAGAAGAAGACAACCTGCCGACCGACTTTGCGTATGTGATGCTACGCCCCACCTGTAAGGACAACGACGGCGTGATCCAATTCGGGGCGGTCACCGGAGGCTTCGAGCCGTATTTGTATTCGATAGACGGCGGCGCAACGTTCACCTCCGAACCTGAGTTCAGCAACCTGCCCCCGGGTACCTACGCGCTGGTGATCCAGGACGCCAACGGATGCGAGCACGACCAGACGTTGGTGGTGCCCAAAGCGCCCGATCCGGGTGTCGATCTGGTGCCACAACTCACCATCAGCCTGGGCGAACAAATTACGCTGAACGCCGCCCTGCCCCCGGGCTACCCGGTGGCGCTCATCGACACGGTGATCTGGTCGCCCATGGACGGATTGACGTTCAAGTCATCCAGCATTCCGGACCTGCTTCGCCCGACGGCCTCGCCGATCAAGTACACCGAATATTCCGTTACGGTGATCAGCGGGGATGATTGCGAGGCCACCGACCGGGTGCGAATACTGGTGGATAACGAGCCGAAAATCTATATTCCCAATGCCTTTAACCCCAACAGCGCAGACGGCCAGAACAACAAGTTCATGATTTTTGCCAAAACCGAACAGATCCGGCAGGTAAACGCCTTCCAGGTCTACGACCGCTGGGGCGAACGCGTTTTCGAGGATTTTGACTTCCAGCCCAACGACCCTGCCCACGGCTGGGACGGGTTCCTGGATGGCAAGCTGCTCAATCCCGCCGTTTTTGTCTACTACGCTGAAATTGAGCTTATTGACGGCCGGGTGCTGCTGTTTAAGGGCGATGTGTCTTTGTTGCAGTAGGGTTTTCTGCTTGCACAACGACCAGTTGAGGGCGCCCTGAAGGGCCGGAAAAATTTTGCAAGACGCGACCCATACGATGGCTTATGGCCGTTGTGTGGGTCGTTTTTTGGTTTGTTTTTATTCACTTGGCTCAAAACACCCGCACCACCTTCCCCTGCCCCACCACATCACCACCTGCCGCCGCCTGTCTTATGGCAAATTAAATAGAAAAGGTATCAGGCTACGCACCGCAGGTGTGAGCCGGATAACCTTTCCGGTGAAAGATTTAGTGTTGAATAACGAGTTTGCCTGTATGGGTTATCTGCCCTTGTTCCACCGACCGGTAGAAGTACAATCCGTTCGGAAGATGCGCCACGCTCAATTGGCCGGTATGTGTGCCGGCGGGATGCGTGGTTTGCAACACTACGGAACCCGATGCGTTGACCAGTTGAAGCAGAACTTCGGAATTGAAGCCGGTGGTGTTGATTTGGAGCAGGTCACCCGCCGGGTTGGGGGTCAACAGCAAGGCCCCGCCATGTGCACGGTTCTGTTCGGATCGAGCGGCACGTTCAGAAACGGCGCACAGCGTCGTGTCATTCCAAGAAGTGGTGCTCACAAAGCGGCTGTACAGCCCCCGGGCCCAGTGCACGGCAAAGCCGCCTTCGTACGGGCACTGGTCGGCTACGGATCGGATGCTGTCCAACAAACCGCTCGAGGGCTCCACCGACCACCACAATTGGTTGGTCAGGTACAGGGCGTTGAGCAGTTTCTCGTTTTCGGCGGGCAGGTTGGCCGCGTCGACTGTGGTTATGGGATTGACCCATCGCATAACCTGGGTATTGCTGTTGCTCTTTACATTATTCACAACGAAAGAATTTTGGCTACCATTTATGAGGTTGAAAAAAACGCATTCAAAGCAACGGTAATAGTCGTCAGGGGCGCATCGTGTACCCACGAGCGCCGGGTCATTTGTCATCAAGTGTTTGCTGCCGGAATCGCCCCTGGGGCGTGGAAGTGGCTATACTGCAAACGCGTAAAACACAGCAAAAAGACGGATTAGGTCGGAATATACAGGTATCTTCTATTCGCGCGCCGCGTAATCAAAACCCGGAGGTTTGGCGGCGCATACACATGACACTTCGGTACTTTGAATGCCTTGCAAAGTTGAGGTGATTCGCCTGAAAAGTCAAGCAAAAAACGGGGGTGAAACGTTAAAATTTGGGATTGAAGATTCGTCCTACGAATATACTCTGTCCATTACACACAAGTTCATTGAAATCGTAGCATGTCAAGAATTGACGGCGTGTTTAGGTGAAGATTTCTTATGCTAAGCGCTAGGGTGTTGCGGTTAGCTTTTACAAATGCTCGACCTCTCCGAGGTCGTAAAACGTTGATACTGCACCATTCTACAAAGGTTTGACCTCTCCGAGGTCATTCTGTTGAGGTCGTTTCTGATAACCCTTGCAGCACCTCGGAGAGGTGCTGCATTTGTAGAATCGTTCGTTCACAACGTTTTTCGACCTCGGAGAGGTCGTGCATTTGTTGCATTCAAGCACCTAAGATGTTTAATAACAAACATCGGCCAAAAGATTCTGGCAGCCCTCGGCATCTCTATCATTTTAATGAACTTG
>JANRJH010000044.1:0-93576 GCA_033764075.1 Saprospiraceae bacterium
ACGAGGAGATACAAAGTTGGTCGCATGTGTACAACCACCTGCGGCCGCACGAAAACCTGGGGAACAGCACCCCGGAACAGTATGAGAACAAAAAAGAGGTTCTCTATTATTCAGTGGCCTCGTGATTGGGGAAGGCTACACCCGCTGCTCCGCCTCGGCATTCACCGCCAGCGCCTGCTCGTATTGCAGCTGCCTGGTGAGCGTGCGGGATACCTGAAGGAGGCTGTCCACCTGCCGGATGGCCATGGAGTCAACTGCTTGTGCGCACAAGAGCGCAGGCAGGAAAAATAGCAGCAGGGAAAGGGGGTGTTTCAATGGGTGGTATGGTTGAGGTGAAAGCGAAATACAGACTCAAATTTGGGGATTTATGGTCTGTTTTTCAATTTTTTCACTTTTTTTTTTAAAAAGAACGAATGGGGCCAATAAAAGGAATGAATGCATACCTGGTAAATTTGGGAGTCAACTCACAAAAATGATATTAATTTTGGGAATGGCAGCCTAAGGTTCCTTCATAATACCCCGCTTACCAGGGACGGATTGATGTACCGCTCCAGCCTCCCCTGTCTTGTTTTTGGGATAAACAACGCCCTCAAATTATACAAATATTGACTTCGATCATGTAAATTTGTCATAAAACTAAATGGCCAAGCGACATTTTGTCGCCACCCAATCCCCTAATCTGCGACATTTACAGGTCCAAACACCACCCAACCCGTTTGGCCACACTTTTGATCACCCAAACATCATCCACAAACCCAACAACCGATAGCCGACAGCCAACTACCGACAGCCGAAAGCCGACTACCGACTACCGAAAGCCGACAACCAACAGCCACCATGACCTTCGACCACTTCACCATCAAAGCCCAGGAGGCCATAGAAAAGGCCCGCCAGATCGCCGCCGGGTACGAGCAACAAAACGTGGACACCGCCCACCTCGTCAAAGCCATGCTCGAAACCGACCGCTCGGTGGTCGATTTCCTCCTGCAAAAAACCGGCGCCAACGCAGCCGCATTTGAAGCGGACATCGACAAACTCGTGTGGGACACCCCGCGCGTGTCCGGCGCCGATAAGCAATACCTCACCAACGACGCCAACAAGGCCCTCAGCGCCGCCGAAAAGCACCTCAAGGCGTTCGGCGATAGCTACATCTCCCTCGAGCTCATCCTGCTGGGCATCGCCGACGGCGCCGACAAAACCGCGCGCCTGCTCAAAGACGCCGGCGCCACACCCAAAGCCCTGCAGGCGGCCGTCGCCGAGCTGCGCAAAGGCCGAAAAATAACCGACCAAACAACCGAACACGTGTACAACGCCCTGGAAAAATACGCCATCAACCTCACCGCCATGGCCGAAGAGGGGAAACTCGACCCCGTCATCGGCCGCGACGAGGAGATCCGCCGCGTGCTGCACATCCTCAGCCGCCGCAAGAAAAACAACCCCATCCTCATCGGCGACCCCGGTGTGGGCAAAACGGCCATCGTCGAAGGCATCGCCTGGCGCATCGTGCGGCAGGACGTACCCGAAAACCTGGCCTCCAAAAAAATATTCTCGCTCGACATGGCCGCCCTCATCGCCGGCGCCAAGTACAAGGGCGAATTCGAAGAGCGCCTGAAAGCCGTGGTCAAAGAGGTGGTGGACTCCAACGAGCAGGTCATCCTCTTCATCGACGAGATCCACACCCTCGTGGGCGCCGGCGGCGGACAGGGCGCCATGGACGCGGCCAACATCCTCAAGCCCGCCCTCGCCCGGGGTGAACTGCGCACCATCGGCGCCACCACGCTCGACGAGTACCAGAAATACTTCGAGACAGACAAAGCCCTCGAACGCCGCTTTCAGTCGGTGTTCGTCGACGAGCCCTCGATGGAAGACACCATCTCCATCCTGCGTGGCCTGCGCGAGCGCTACGAGAACTACCACAAGGTGCAGATCCTCGACGAGGCCGTGATCGCTGCCGCCGAGCTCTCGCACCGCTACATCAGCGACCGCAAGTTGCCCGACAAGGCCATCGACCTCATCGATGAGGCCGGCGCCAAGCTCCGCCTCGAGCTCGACTCCGTGCCCGAGGAGATCGACGAGCTGGACCGCCGCCTGCGCCAGCTCGAGATCGAGCGCGAAGCCATCAAGCGCGAGAAAGACGAGCGCAAGCTGGAGGCCATGAACAAGCAGATCGATGAGCTGCGCGAGAAGCTCGACGCCCTGCGCGCCCGCTGGCAAAGCGAAAAAGAGGCCGTCGAAGCCATCCAGAACACTAAACAGCGCATCGAAGAGCTGCAACTCCAATACCAGCGCGCCGAGCGCGAGGGCAATCTCGAGCTGGCCTCCCGCCTGAAATACGAGGATGTGCCCGCCCAGCAGGCCATGCTGCGCGCCGCCGAGGAGAAGCTCGCCGAGATGTCGCCCGAGCGCCGCATGACCACCGAGACCGTCACCGCCAACGACATCGCCGAGGTGGTGGCGCGCTGGACCGGCATCCCGGTGTCCAAAATGATGCAAAGTGAGCGCGAGCGCCTGCTCCACCTCGAAGCGGAGCTGCACAAACGCGTGGTGGGCCAGGACGAGGCCGTAGAGGCCGTGTCCGACGCCATCCGCCGCAACCGCGCGGGCCTGAGCGACCCCGACAAGCCCATCGGCTCCTTCATCTTCTGCGGACCCACCGGCGTGGGCAAAACCGAGCTGGCCAAAGCGCTGGCCGACGTGCTGTTCGACGACGAAAAGGCCATCACCCGCATCGATATGTCGGAATACCAGGAACGCCACAGCGTGAGCCGCCTCGTGGGCGCGCCACCCGGGTACGTGGGCTACGACGAGGGTGGACAGCTCACCGAAGCCGTGCGCCGTCGCCCGTACTCCATCGTGCTGCTCGACGAGATCGAAAAAGCCCACCCCGATACGTTCAACGTGCTGCTCCAGGTGCTCGACGACGGGCGCCTGACCGACAACAAAGGGCGCCTGGCCAACTTCAAGAATACCATCATCATCATGACGAGCAACATCGCCTCGGATCAGATCATGGAGGCGTTCGAAGACTACGAGGACATGCCACACAACCGCAAGCACGAGGTGGTGGAAACCGTGAAGGCCGAGGTGCTCGACGCCCTCAAGCAGAACATGCGCCCCGAGTTCCTCAACCGCATCGACGAAACGGTGGTGTTCCACCCGCTGCAAAAAAGCCAGATGCGCACCATCCTCGACATCCTGCTCGTGGAAGTGCGCGACATGCTCGAGCACCAGGAGCTGCGCCTCGAGGTGACCGACGCGGCCGCCAAAGTGCTCATCGACCGCGGCTTTGATCCGCAGTACGGCGCACGACCCCTCAAGCGGGCCCTGCAGCGCGAGCTGATCAACGAACTGGCCAAACACGTGCTGGCCGGCAACTACGTGAAAGGCGATACCGTGCTGATTGATGCCGATGGGGCAGGGCTGCTGTTCGGCCGGAAGTCGGCGGTGGACGGGAAAGAGGTGGTTACCCGGGTGTTGGAGGTGTGATTTTTTCGCCTTCGGCGAGGGTTAATGGCACACGGATGACACGGATTAAACGGATTTACACGGATTTTTAAAAATCCGCGTAAATCCGTTTAATCCGTGTCATCCGCGTGCTATTCATGCCGCGTGCCATTCGTGTCGTGTGCGGAAATTGCACCCTACTCAACCCAACACATTTTCATACACCTCCATCAACCGCATTTCATGCCCCTCTATCACCACAATATGCTCCAGCGCATTGTACTCCACACCAACCCATAGCCCGTTTTCCTGGCGGGTAAAATGATTCACAATCGGCCGGTCTTGTTCGATGAACAGGATGTGTTCGACGGAAGGCATGTCTTTGTAGTGCCGCAGTTTATCGCCCCAGTCCCGGTCGCGGGTGCTTTCCGACTGCACCTCCACGATGAGCCAGGGGTTCCGGTTGGCGGTTTTGCCCGGGGAATATTCCACCACGTCGGGTTCGCCGCGCACCACGGAGGCGTCGGGCGCGTAGGCCACCGGGCCGGATGCCGAGAATACGTGCCGGTTGGAGCCGTAGCGCTTGTAGTTGGGGTGGCCGGTGTATATATTGTAGAGTAGGCCAAGGACATTGGCTACTATTTGCTCGTGTTTGTCGCTGGCAATGCTCATAGCGATGATGTGGTCTGTATCAAACTCGATGGGGTAGTCGCAGGTGTCTAACAGTTCGGCAAAATCGGAGAGGGAGCCCGGGAAGCGCAGCGGTTCGGGGCCCAGCTCGAGGCGCTCGGCGAGGGTAACGGGGTATTTGGGGGCTACGGTTGCCGGAGGAGTCATGGGTGTGGCGTGGTTTTATTGTACAAATATAGGGGGTTTGGGGCATTTCTCACACCCGAAAGGAATTCGGCGCGCATGCGGCGTGAATGGCACGCGGATGACGCAGACTGGGCGGATTTACACGGATTTTTAAAAATCCGCGTTAATCCGTTTAATCCGCGTCATCCGCGTGCCATTATGCCGCATGTGTGCAAAAAACACAAACCATGAACAACGCCGCCCAAATCTTCAACAAACACGCCCGCTGGTACCAGGAACAATTCATGGATGTGGGCCTGTACCACCCGTCCCTCGACGCCTTTTGCGCGGCCATCCCCAAAGCAAACGCCGAAGTACTGGAGCTCGCCTGCGGCCCGGGAAACCTCACGCGGTATGTCCTGGAGAAACGGCCCGACCTGCGCATGCTGGCCACCGACCTGGCGCCGAATATGCTCGATTTAGCCCGGGAAAACAACCCCGGCGCCGCGTTCCTGCTGCTCGACTGCCGGGCAATACGCTCTCTGGGCCGCCGGTTCGACGCCCTGCTCTGCGGTTTCGCGCTGCCGTACCTGAGCAAAGCAGAAGTCCTTCAATTGGTGGCCGACGCCGCCGCCGTGTTGAACCCCGGTGGCGTCTTTTACCTCAGCGCCATAGAAGGCGATTACGAACAGTCGGGCAGCACCACCAACTCCGTCGGCGACACGCTGGATGTGTATTTTTACGATTATGCGTTTTTGGAACAATCGCTCCTGGACGCCGGGTTTGACGTGGTATATGCCGAGCGGAAGGAGTATACAGATGGGAAAGGGGTGTTGGTGGCGGATTGGATGGTGGTGGGGCGTAAACTGATGGCACACGAATGACGCGGATTGAACGGATCAACACAGATTTAAAAATCCGCGTACATCCGCCCAATCCGCGTCATCCGCGTGCCATTCTGTTCCGGACCGGGCAACAAATACCCCTTATTCCACCTTAATCGAAACGCCGCCCTCTTTTCCCTCTTTTTTATCTTTTTCTTTCTCCACCGTCACCCGGCTCCCGCCTTTAAGCTTGCGCGCGATGGCGGAATAGGGGCCGGACACCACCGTTTCCCCCTCTTGCAGGCCTTCCAGGATTTCGATGTAGGTATTGTCCTGCACCCCGGTTTTTACGTTGCGGACACCCACGGTGTCGCCCTGCACCACAAACACGATTTCCTGGATGACGCTCAGGTCGTCTTTTTTGTTTTCCCCGGACTTGTTGTCCTCGTCCTCCCCAGTTTTTTTCTTGTTCAGTTCCTCGTCGTCCTCGCGGGCGGTTACCGAGATGATCGGCAGGCTCAGGACGTTTTCAGCCTGGTGGGTGTAGATGTCTACGCTGGCCGACATGCCGGGCCGGAAGGGGTAGGGGTTGCCCGGTCGGATGAGGTCGGCGTAAGACGAAGGGTCTACGCGGATTTTCACTACAAAGTTGGTCACCTGGTCGGTGTTCAGGGCCGTGGCGGTGGCCAGGTTGCTGGCGCTGTTGCCGATTTCGGTCACATACCCTTTGAATTTGCGGCCCAGGTACGCGTCCACCTCCACGTCCACCTCGTCTTTAAGCGACACCTTGAGGATGTCGTTCTCGCTAACGTCCACCTGCACTTCCATGGAGCCCAGGTTGGAGATGCGCATCATTTCGGTGCCGGTCATCTGGAGGGTTCCGACCACGCGTTCGCCTTTTTCGACGTTCAGTTGGGTGACGATGCCACTCACCGGGGCGGTAATTACGGTTTTTTGCAAGCTGGTGCGCAGCTCCTTGAGCGTGGCCTGCGCGCTGGTGATGTTGTACTCGGAGGCCCGGATGTTTTCTTTAGAGCCGGCGAGGTTGCTCTCGGCCGCCAGGATAGACGCCTCATTGGCCGCCAGCGTGCTCTCCAGGGTGCGCAGGTTGCTCAGTGACGTTTCGAATTCGGCTTCGGCGATGACGCCCTCCTTGAACAGTTTTTCGTTGCGCGCATGTGCGCTTTTAGCCTGGGCCAGCTGGGCTTTGATGCGCGACTGGTCGGCCCTGAGCTGCTCCAGGCCGGCTTTGCTGCTTTGGGCGCTGGATGCCGAGATCTCGCGCTGGGACCGGGCGCCGCTCACGGCTGCCTCTCCACGCTCCACGGCACTCTGGTATTCGTCGGGGCGAATTTTGGCCAGCACCTGGCCGGCAGTCACCGAGTCGCCTTCCTGCACGTAGAGCTCCACGATCTCACCCGACACGTCGGAGCTAATCTTGACTTCCATTTCCGGGAAGATCTTGCCGCTCGCACTCACCGTTTCCCGGATGGTGCGGCGGGTCACGTTCTCCGTGGTGACCTTTTCTCCTTTGGGTTTTTGGCGCGCCTTAATGGCTGCGGCGACAACCAGCAGGACAAACAGGCCGCCCAGGATGTACCACAGGGTTCTTCTTCTTTTGGTGGATGTAGTCATGATCAGTTCAAGGTTAAGGGTTTACCCAGGTAGAAGTCGAGAATTTTGAGGCGGAACAGGTAATCGTACCGCGCGACCAGCAGGTCGTTTTCGGCGTTATCGAGGTTGGTTTTGGCGGTCACCAGGTCGAGACTGTTGGCGGCGCCCAGGGTCTGGCGTTTTTCGGTGTTTTCGTAGGCGGTTTTGAAGGAGTTGTACGCTTTTTCGGCGGCCGCCAGCTGGCGTTTGCCGGCCCGAGCGTTGGCCAGGGCGGTCTGGATATCGTTTTTGAGCTGTTGGCGCGCCTGGGTGCTTTGCAGTTCGGCGTTGACGATGTTCAGCCGCGCACGCTCCACGTTCAGGCGGGTGCGGCCGTTTTGGTAGATCGGCACGTTCATACTCACGCCGATGCCCTGACCGAAGTTCTGATCCAACTGGTCGAAATACGGTACGGCATTGACGAACGTCACCGGCACAAATTCCTGAATCGCCACAACACTGCCGTTGACCACCACCGGGCGCGGGTCGCCCAGGACGGTCTCACCCGTAAAGCCGAAGTCGTTGAACTGCGAGGAGTAGTTGGTGGTGAGGTTAGCAAAGCCCGAGATGCTTGGCCAATATGCACTTTGAGCCACTTTGACACCCACTTTGGCGCTCTCCAGCCGGTAGTCTGCCGCCTGAACGGAGGGCTGCTGCGATTCAGCGATGGCGTACACGGCCGGCAAGTTCTGCGCGTCGGGGTTGGCATCGGCGGGAATGGTGAACTCAGGGCGCACGATCTCCAGCGGAAAGTCGGGTTCCAGCTGAAGCAACTGCTTGAGGTTCAGGAAGGCCAGTTCGAGGTTGTTGACGGCCGTAATGGCCGACTGCTCGTCGCGCGAGATTTGGGCCTCAATGTTGAGCCGCTCCGCCAGCGGTACCGAGCCGGCCTCCACCAGTTTCTGGGTGTTTGTCAGCTGGCGCTGGCTGAGCTCCACCCGCCGCTGTGCCGCTTCCAGTTGCTCCTCCGACAGCAACACCACCAGATACGCCTGGGCCACCTGCAGCCCGAGCGTCAGTTCGGTGTTTTTGGCGTCGGATTCGGCCGCCTTGAGGTCGTAGGCCGCTTGTTTGACCTGGTTGTGGATCAACCCGCCGTTGAACAGTGAGATGCCGGCGTTCAGGCCAAAGGAGTTGAACGCAATAGCCTCATTCCGGAAGGTGTTGGTCGTGGGGTCAATGGTCCGACCAAATTGCTCACCCAGGTTGGCTGAGGCGCTCAGGTTGGGCAAGCGGGCGGTTTTTGCCTGTTGCTCGGCGATCATGCTCGCCCGTACGTTCGCTTTGGCCTGCTTGATGGTCAGGTTCGACTCCTGCGCGTAGGCAATGCACTTCTCGAGCGGCCAGCTCTCCTGAGCATTCAGGGTTGACATTCCGTCCCCGAAACAAGCCAATCCGAGAAAAATGAAAAGAAGGCGCTTCATAGTTTTTTGTCTTTGCGGAACAAGATTACAGGGGTGCGCTTAAACGCGGACAAATTTTTCTATTAAAACAACAAAATGACGGATGAACGGGGCTGAAAAGCATGTCAATTCAAACTGCCGCCACCGGAACATGCCCCGGGAATATTTTTTTTATCGTTTTTTTACGATTAAATTTGGCACTTCGATTTTTTCATCGTATTTTTGCGATGAATTTAAATGCAAACGATATGGCTACCGGCAAAACGGCTTCTTTCGGAGAAATGGAAAACAACCTGGCTGAGTTGGCCAAGGCACTTGGTCATCCGGCGCGGATCGCCATTTTGGTGGCGCTGTCGCGCCGCAATGCTTGCGTGTGCGGGGAGATCGTGGATGTGCTGCCGCTGGCCCAGAGCACCGTTTCGCAGCATCTCAAAGCGCTGAAGGAAGCGGGCTGGATTTCCGGAACGGTGGAGGGCGTCAAATCCTGCTACTGCCTCAATCGGGAGGCCCTGGATCGGTTCAGAACACTGCTCGATACCTTTTTGAAAGAGCCCGAAAACACTTGTTGCTAATTTTAAAAATCCTTGATTATGAACACTGCATCTGAAGTAAAGGACATGGTGCGCGAACGCTACGCGCAAATTGCCGAACAAAGCAGGGAGTCGAATGCCGCCTCCTGTTGCGGTGTCGGCGCCCCCTGCACCACCAACATCATGGTTGATTCCTACGCCGCCATTGAGGGTTACAACCCCGACGCGGACCTGGGCCTGGGCTGCGGACTGCCCACCGAATTCGCGCAGATACGCGAGGGCGACACCGTGCTCGACCTCGGCAGCGGCGCCGGCAACGACTGCTTCATTGCCCGCGCAGAAACCGGCCCCGCCGGAAAGGTGATCGGAGTCGACTTCACCCCGTCCATGATCGCCCTGGCCCGCCAAAAAGTGGAAGCCAAAGGGTTCAACAACGTGGAATTTCGGCAGGGCGACATCGAAGATTTGCCCGTAACCGACAACTCGGTCGATGTGGTGGTGAGCAACTGTGTGCTCAACCTTGTGCCCGACAAGGCAAAGGTCTTTTCCGAGATCATGCGCGTGCTCAAACCGGGCGGCCATTTCAGCATTTCCGACGTGGTGGTCGTCGGTGCACTGCCGGAGGGCATGCAACAAAGCGCCGAATTGTACGCCGGCTGTGTGTCGGGCGCCATCCAGCGCGACGCCTACCTCGACCTCATCGCGGAGGCCGGCTTTGAGGGCGTGGTGGTTCAGAAGCAAAAACCGATTCTGCTGCCCGACGACTTGTTGCTGCAATTTCTGTCGATGGAGGAGGTGCACCAGTTTGTAGCTTCCGGAACCGGCATTTTCAGCGTAACCGTCTTTGCCCGCAAGCCAGGTGGGGACGCTGCGCAAACCACCAAAACCAAACGCCCGCTGCGCGAGCTGACGTCGGCCGGCTGCACGCCCGGCAGCGGCTGCTGCTAAGCCACTGAAACAATATGCAAAAGAGACTCGCCTTTCTCGACCGTTACCTCACCCTGTGGATTTTTTCGGCCATGATCCTGGGGGTAGCCTTGGGTTATCTCATTCCCGGCATGGAATCGTTTGTCAACCGCTTTCAATCCGGGACAACGAACGTTCCCATTGCGGTCGGGTTGATCCTCATGATGTACCCGCCGTTGGCCAAGGTGAAGTACGAGGAGTTGCCCATGGTGTTTAAAAATACCCGGATACTGATGCTGTCGCTGGTGCAAAACTGGGTCGTCGGCCCGTTGCTCATGTTCGCGCTGGCTACCCTGCTTTTGTACGACAAGCCGGAGTACATGACCGGTCTGATCCTGATCGGCATCGCCCGGTGCATCGCGATGGTGATCGTGTGGAACGACCTGGCCAAGGGCGACAATGCGTATGCAGCGGGCCTGGTGGCGTTCAACAGCATTTTTCAGGTGTTGTTTTACAGCCTGTACGCGTACATTTTTGTAACGCTGCTGCCGCCTTTTTTCGGTCTGGAAGGCGCGTTGGTGGAGGTGAGCATCCGGCAGATAGCGCAAAGCGTTTTTATTTACCTGGGTATTCCTTTTTTGGCGGGTATGCTGTCGCGGTACTTCCTGACGCGCTGGAAGGGCGCAGACTGGTACAACCGTGTGTTCATCCCGACCATCAGCCCGATCACCCTGCTGGCCTTGTTGTTCACCATTTTGGTCATGTTCAGCCTGAAAGGCAACCTGATCCTGAGCATCCCGTTCGACGTGGTGCGCATCGCCCTGCCGCTGACCCTGTACTTTGTGATCATGTTTTTCAGCGCCTTTTACCTGGCCAAACGCGCCGGCACGGACTATGCGAAGTCCACCTCGCTGGCATTCACGGCCGCCGGTAACAATTTTGAGCTGGGGATTGCCGTCGCCATTGCCGTGTTCGGCATCGATTCGGGCGTAGCCTTCGCCTGCGTGGTAGGCCCCCTGATTGAGGTGCCGGTGCTGATTCTGCTGGTGGGCGTTGCCCTGCGGCAGGAGAAGAAATTTTCCGTTTGACAAACCCAACTGCATACCATGAAAATTGCCCTTTTTTCCGACATCCACGCCAACCTGCCGGCGTTGGAGGCCTTTTTTGCCGACCTGGACACGCGCGGCGCCGATGCGGTATTTTGCCTCGGTGACCTGGTGGGCTACAACATCTGGCCCAACGAGGTGATTCGCGAGATTCGCCGCCGCGGCATCCCCACCATTGCAGGCAACTACGATTACGGCATCGGGCGCAGCAGCGACGACTGCGGGTGCGCCTACAAAACCGATGAGGAGCGCGCCAACGGAGCGGTGAGCATCGCCAACACCAACCGCTGGGTGGAGCCCGAAGAGCGCGGGTACCTGCGCACCCTGCCCCGGCATTTCCGACTCGAGTTCGACATGAGCGACCGGGATCCCCTCACCGTCATGCTTGTGCACGGCAGCCCGCGCAAGATCAACGAGTACCTGTTTGAAGACCGGGAGGAAAAAAGCCTGCTGCGCATCGTCCGCGACGCCGGCGCCGACGTGCTGTGCTTCGGCCACACGCACAAGCCGTACCACCGTATCCTGGAAGACGACGGCCGTTTTTACCACGCCGTCAACATCGGTTCGGTGGGCAAGCCCAAGGACGGCAATCCACAGGGCGGATACGCCATGCTGCACCTCAACGAGGACGCATCCGCCGGCGCTGCCGACAGCGTGCGCGTCGAGTTTGTTCGTTTCCACTACGACGTGGAGCGCGCGGCCCGGGCGGTGGAAGAAAGCGGGTTGCCCCTGGCGTATGCGGAAGCGCTGCGCAAGGGTGTTTGATGCTTAACGGATTCGTAATATTCGTTTAACACTGCCGGTTTAATTTTGGGGAAACTAAAATCCTCCCTTATGAAAAAACTGGTTGTCATCTTGTTGTGCGCGTTCAGCACCTTGCTGAACGCGCAAACACTTTCCCCATACCTGCAGGGTGTAACCCCGAATTCCATCTGGATCACCTGGAAGACATCGTCCAATACAGAGTCGGTTGTCGAGTACGGCACATCGGCCGGCAGTCTGGGCGCCATCGCCACCGGCGGCACCCAGATTTTCAGTGATGCGGGCTACCCCAATAATTACTACTACCACAGCGTACAGCTTACCGGCCTCCAGCCCAACAGCAAGTACTTCTACCGGATTAAAACGGGCAGCCTGGTGTCGGACGTTCAACATTTCCGCACCCTGCCCCTGCCCGGCCAACCGATGACGCCGGACGGGCACGTGCGCTTCCTGATTATGGGCGACAACCAGATCAAGGCCCAACCCCGGTTCGACTCCCTGGTGGTGTACGCCAAACGGCAATGCGAGGCGTTATACGGCCCTCATTTCAACGACTCGGTGAGCATGATCCTCATGGTGGGCGACCAGGTAGACGTGGGTACCCTCGACCACTACGAAAATGTACACTTCTCGAAGTGCCGCTACCTGTCCGGCCTACTGCCCATCAGCACCATCATCGGTAACCACGAAACCTATGGCACCCTGCAACTCGGCGCCTATGAGAATCACTTTTTCTACGATCAAATCCAGTACGCCGATGTTCCTTCCAATACCGAGCGTTACTACGCTTTTCAGGTGGGCCCGGTGATTATCATCAACTTGAACACCGAAGCCACCAGTGGCGCCGCCGGCCTGGCCCAGTACACCTGGTTGCAACAGGTGGTCAACAAGGCCAATAACGATCCGTCGGTCCAGTGGATTATGTCGTTCGGTCACCGTCCCTACCAGGCGGAGCAGTATGTGGGTGATATTTCTCCCTGGATCCGCAACACAGCCGTGCCATTCCTGAGTGCCTCTCCGAAATTCTTCATGCACGTGGGGGCGCACCACCACCTGTACGCGCGCGGACAGCTCAAGGAAACGCCCAATTACCACATTATTTCAGGAGGTACCGCCTGGGATCAATACTGGGGCATGAGCACGGAAACGGACTTTGACGACGTGCAAAAAACCCTCTCCAACTGGCCCTACCAGATCGTTGATTTCGATCTCCTGCGCCAGCGCGTCGACGTGCAAACGTATTCTGTGGGCAGCATCTACCGCTGGCACGACAACCGCCTGATCGACTCGTTTCACCGCACCTTCGGCCAGGAAATCCCGGAAACACCCGAGGTGAACGTGGCTGCCGACACTGTTGAATTGCCGTTCACGGCAATTTCCGCCGCCTTCTCTTCTCCGGAGGGAGAACTGCTGAACAGCACCCAATTCCAGATTGCGGCTTCCCCGGACTTTGCCGCGCCGGTGCTGGATAAATTGCGCGATTTTGAAAATTACTTCGGTTCGGCAGGCGCTCCTGATACGACCAAAGATATCAACCTTGGCCTTAACATCCTCGAATACAACGTTCCCGTCGGGGCCCTGCCCAACGGTAAACACTATGTGCGTGCCCGCCACCGCGACCGCAACCTGGAATGGTCAGGCTGGTCGGCGCCCGATTCGTTTGTGGTCGTCAACAGCGTACAGGGCTTTCCCAGGATTACGCTCGATAAGGCGCAATACGCCACCGGAGAAACCATCACCGTCACGTATGCCAACGGCCCCGGCCTGTCTACTGACTGGGTAGGCCTGTACAAAAAAGGCCAAACGCCGGGGCAAATCGCCTCCACCGTCTGGAGCTATGTGAACGGGTCTGGCGGCGTCCTCCAATTCACCCTGACAGAACCGGGCGAATACTTTGCCGCCTTTTTTACCAATGACGGCTACACGGAAATCGCAGACCGCGTGACATTCTACTATGGCGACATCCCCGTGTTGCACAGCGACAAGACGGCCTACGCCGAAGGCGAACCTGTGGTAATCACCTACGAAAATGCGCCTGCCCTGACCAATGACTGGATCGGTCTGTACAAGGTCGGCATGACCCCGGGCGTAGTTGGTTCCGTTCAATGGTCGTATACATCCGACAAGGCCGGCACGCGCACCTTTGCCAACCTGCCGAAGGGTTATTATTTCGGGGTGTATTTCCTTCAGGATCAATACACGGAAGCGGGAGAGCGCATCTTTTTCTCCGTGGGCGACACCATTTCGCAGCTCATCATCGACAAAAGCATCTACAACCTGGGCGAGTATATTGTGGCTACCTGGACCGACGGGCCTGGTATCCCCAAAGACTGGCTAGGCGTTTACCAGGCCTGGAAAGACCCGAACATAGACGTGCTTGACCAATACACATACATAGGTGGTCAACCGGAGGGCTCCCTTACCCTCAAAGACACCCTGGTGCCGGCCGTGCCCGGCAACTACTTCGTTGTACTGTTCACCAATGACTCCTACAACGAAGTATCAAACCGCTGCTATTTCACGATGGCAGACCCGTCCTCCAGCACGGGCAGCGCCATCAGCTCCAACGAGGGCGTCCGGTTGTTTCCCAACCCGGCGGGCGATTACAGCATCGTGGAGTCGGCTTACCCAATCGACAAGGTGGAAGTGCTGAGTCAGGACGGGCGCCTGCTCTACCGCTCCACCACGAACGCCGGGAACCAACAGTTCACTTTGCTGAACCAGCAATTGCCCGAGGGTACGTATTTTGTGAAGGTTTATTCCCGGAAATTGTACACGCTGCGGATGGTTGTTCAGCGGCCGTAAAATATGCGGCCTTTTACATATTCCGCCGGTACTGCCCGCCCACCTCATACAGCGCGTGGGAAATTTGACCCAGCGAGCAACACTTCACGGCCTCCATCAATTCGGCGAAGATGTTTCCGTTGTGCACCGCCGTGTCCTGTAGTTTGCGCAGGGCCGAAGGGCCTTTTTGGGTGTTTGCCTCGTGGAGAATGCGCAGGGTCTGGATCTGCTCTTCCTTTTCCTGCTCGGTGGCGCGGATCACCTCGCCCGGAACGATGGTCGGCGATCCTTCTTTGCTCAGGAAGGTGTTCACACCGATGAGCGGCAGTTCGCCGGTGTGCTTGAGGGTCTCGTAGTAAAGGCTTTCCTCCTGGATTTTGCCGCGCTGGTACATGGTTTCCATGGCGCCCAGCACGCCGCCCCGTTCGGTAATCCGGTCGAACTCGGCGAGTACGGCCTCTTCCACCAGGTCTGTGAGCTCTTCGATGATGAAGGCGCCCTGGAGCGGGTTTTCGTTTTTGGCCAGCCCCAGCTCGTGGTTGATGATGAGCTGGATGGCCATGGCGCGGCGCACCGACTCCTCGGTGGGCGTGGTGATGGCCTCGTCGTAGGCGTTGGTGTGCAGGGAGTTGCAGTTGTCGTAAATGGCGTACAGGGCCTGGAGGGTCGTCCGGATGTCGTTGAACGCGATCTCCTGGGCGTGCAGGGACCGGCCGGAGGTCTGGATGTGGTACTTGAGCATCTGGCTGCGCTCGTTGGCCTCATACAGTCCTTTCATGGCTTTGGCCCACAGGCGGCGCGCCACCCGGCCGATGACGGCGTACTCCGGATCGACGCCGTTGGAGAAGAAGAAGGACAGGTTGGGCGCGAAGTCGTCTACATGCATGCCCCGGCTGCGGTAGTACTCCACGAACGTGAAGCCATTGGCCAGCGTGAAGGCGAGCTGGGAGATGGGATTGGCGCCGGCCTCGGCGATGTGGTATCCGGAAATGGACACCGAATAGAAGTTGCGCACCTGGTGGTCGATGAAGTGCTGCTGCACGTCGCCCATGAGGCGCAGGCTGAACTCGGTGCTGAAGATGCAGGTGTTCTGGGCCTGGTCTTCCTTGAGGATGTCGGCCTGCACGGTGCCGCGCACGGCCGAGAGGGCCCTGGCTTTGATCGGGGCGTACACGTGGGGCTCGAGCACCTCGTCGCCGGTGATGCCCAGCAGCAGCAGGCCCAGCCCGTCGTTGCCCTCGGGCAGCTCGCCGCGGTATTGGGGTCGTTCGAGGCCGCGGTCGTCGTATTTCTCTTTGAGTTTGGCCTCCACGAGGTGCTCGAGCCGGTGCTCCCGGATGTACAGCTCGCACTGCTGGTCAATGGCCGCGTTCATAAAAAAGGCCGCGATGGTGGCTGCGGGCCCGTTGATGGTCATGGATACCGAGGTTTTCGGGTCGCAGAGGTCGAAGCCGGAGTACAGCTTTTTGGCGTCATCCAGGCAGCATACAGACACACCGGAGTTGCCGATTTTGCCGTAGATGTCGGGCCGGTAGTCGGGGTCTTCTCCGTACAGCGTTACGGAGTCGAAGGCGGTGGACAGGCGGTTGGCGGGCATGCCCAGGCTCACGTAGTGGAAGCGGCGGTTGGTGCGTTCGGGGCCGCCCTCGCCGGCGAACATGCGCGTGGGGTCTTCGCCCTGGCGTTTGAAGGGGAACACGCCGGCGGTGTACGGAAACTCGCCCGGTACGTTTTCCTGCAGGCACCAATACAGGATTTCGCCCCAGTCGTGGTACTTGGGCAGGCTCACCCGCGGGATGCGCGTATGGCTCAGGCTTTTGGTGTGCGTCTGCACACGGATGTCCTTGCCGCGCACCTGATACACGTATTCGTCGGCGGCGTAGCGGCTTTTTTTCTCTTCCCAGCCCTCGAGGATGCGCTGGCATTCGCCGTCGAGGTCTTTGTACAGGTCGTCGAAGCGTTGTTGCAGGGTGCTGAGCAGTTCCTCTGGGGCCTGGCTTTGACGCAGGGTGTCGATGGTGGTTTTCAGGCCAAAGAGTTTTCGGGCGAGCGCCACCTGCTTGTCCACCCAATGGTCGTATTTGCGGTTATTCTCGCTGATCTCGCTGAGGTAGCGCACACGGGCCGGGGGGATGATGTAGATTTTTTCAGACAGTTCGCTGCCGGCCTGAAACTGGGAGCGAAAGGCGGTTCCGCAGCGCTCGTCGAGCAGGTCGATGATGCGGCGGTAGAGCTGGTTGACGCCCGGGTCGTTGAACTGGCTGGCGATGCACCCGAACACGGGCATCTGGTCTGCAGGTGTTTCCCAGGCGTTGCGGTTGCGCTGCACCTGCTTGCGCACATCGCGCAGGGCGTCGAGGGCGCCGCGCTTGTCGAACTTGTTGATGGCGATCACGTCGGCGAAGTCCAGCATATCGATCTTTTCGAGCTGGGAGGCGGCGCCAAACTCGGGCGTCATCACATACAGGCTGGCGTTGCTGTGGTCCACGATCTCGGTGTCGCTCTGGCCGATGCCGCTGGTTTCGAGGAGGATGAGGTCGAACCGGGCGGCTTTGAGCACGTCCACCGCCGACTGCACATATTTGGACAGGGCCAGGTTGCTCTGGCGGGTGGCCAGCGAACGCATGTACACGCGCGGGTTGTGGATGCTGTTCATACGGATGCGGTCGCCGAGCAGCGCGCCGCCGGTTTTTCGCTTCGAGGGGTCGACGGAGATGATGCCCACGGTTTTATCAGGGAAATCGTACAGAAAACGGCGTACGAGTTCGTCGACCATGGAGGATTTGCCGGAGCCGCCGGTGCCGGTGATGCCGAGCACGGGGACCTCGGCTGCAGGCGACAGGCCGGGGTGCACCTGCTGTTCAAACAGTTCGGGGTTGTTTTCGGCAATGGAGATGAGACGGGCGATGGCGCGGTTGCGCGTGAACTGGTCGGGGGCGGCGAGGCGGCCGAGTTCGTCGGTAAGGGATTCGCCGACGGGGAAGTCGCATTGCTGGAGCAAGTCGTTGATCATGCCCTGCAGGCCCATGCGGCGTCCGTCGTCGGGGTGGTAAATCCGGTTGATGCCGTAGGCGTGCAGTTCCTCGATCTCCGAGGGCAGGATGGTGCCGCCCCCGCCGCCGAAGAGTTTGATGTGTCCGGCGCCGCGCTCGCGCAACAGGTCGTACATATATTTGAAAAACTCCATGTGGCCACCCTGGTAGGAGGTGATGGCGATGCCTTGCACGTCTTCCTGTATGGCGCAGTCGACAATCTCCTGCACGCTGCGGTTGTGACCCAGGTGGATGATTTCGGCGCCGGTGGCCTGCAGGATGCGGCGCATGATGTTGATGGCGGCGTCGTGCCCGTCGAACAGGCTGGCGGCGGTCACGAGGCGGATCTTATGGGTGGGCTGGTAGGGCGTTTGTTGTTGCATGGTGTGGTGGTGTCGTGTGACGGGTACAAAGGTAGGGCGAATGGCCCCAACATTTGCCTAATTCCGGCATTTGATACGGTTACCCTCAAAATGACCTGAACTACTTTTTTACCGGTTGGTTTTAAAATCGCCTACAACGGCAAATGTTGTCAAACCAAACCAAAACTATTGTTATGAATCAAATGCTTTACAAAAAAGGGGTGCTCAGCCTGTTGACCCTGCTCTTGTTTTTTGGAACATCTGTCGGCACACTTGCCTTCGCCAACTGTTCGGTAACCATCACCGGTCCTACCTTTCGCTGTGGCCCGGGCGGGGTAGGCCTCACGTCCGTGCCCGTCAACACCCAGGGCAACATCACCTATGCCTGGTCAACGGGTTCCACCAGCCCGAACCTGCACGCGTTCGTCAGCCAGACGACCACCTTTACCCTGACGATCACCGACGCCACGGGCTGCACCGCCACAGCTTCGCACACGGTAACCGTCAATGCCCCCATGACACCGGTAACGGTGAGCGTTTCGCCGGCAGGCCCCTACTGCCTCGGTCAGCAAACGACCGTGACGGCCAGCCACGCCAGCAATAATGGTCCGTTTACTTACCTGTGGTCAAACGGCGCCCCTTCGCAGCCCGTGGTCACCTATGAAGTGGTGAACGGTGGCGGCCACCCGCCGACAGGCAACATATCGGTAACCGTCACCAATGCAGAGGGATGCAGTTGGGCTACGCCCAATACGTTTTTCACGGTGACGCCATTTTTTCCCACCATCGTTTCCGACTCTATTCTCCCACGCTGTGAAGGACAATTGCTCAACCTGCGCGCCACTACCCAGTCCAACTGGACCATCACCCAGTACGCCTGGTCTACCGGTGAGACGACACCCCAGATCATGGTGGGTACCGCCGGCACCTACCAGCTAACCGTCACCAACCAAAACGGTTGCACGGCTGCCCGATCCTTCCATGTATCGGGCTTCAAACCTAACCCGGAATTTGAACTCACCGGACCCGAGTACCTCTGTCCCGGGAAAAAGGGACGGATCTTTGTCGATTATAAAGGTAACAACCCCCTCTACCTCTGGAATCCGGCCTTGCCCAACGTGCCTAATCCCGAAATTGATGCGGCGGGAACATACTCGCTTTCTCTGCTCGCCACCAACGGATGCTCCACCACCAAATCGATCGACGTAAAACCCGGCTCCACCCCGGCTGTAGACATAGCGGGCATTCCGGCCGTATGCGCCAACGAACAGGCACCGCGCACCCTGTCTGTGAACAGCCCGGCAACCTTGACCGACTACCGGTGGAATACCGGGGAGGAAACCGCCGAGATCAACGTGGATCAGCCCGGCACATACGCAGTCACGGTGACCAATAACCAGGGCTGCACGGGCGTCGACAACCAGTTGGTGGTCGATGGCAGCGCCTTCAGTGTTAATATTTCCGGTGTTTCCACCATGTGCCTGGGCGACACGGTGCCGCTGAGCGTGGTGCAGTCCTTCAACCAGTACGAATGGTCGAGTGGCAGCACTACCCGGCAGATCAATGCGATGGAGCCTGGCGACTACTTCGTGACCGTCACCAACCAGTTCGGCTGCACCGGAACAGCCAAATACACGGTGCAGGCCAAGTCACTGGGACTCACCCTGTCCCAGAGCGGCCCCATCTGCCCCGGCGATACTGCCCGCCTCAACGCTACGGGCAACAACATCGTTTCGTACAAGTGGTCGAACGGCGAAAACAAGCCGCAAACCGCCGTCACCCGCCCCGGCACCTACCAAGTGACCGTGACCGACAACCTGGGCTGCGGCGCCAGAGGAATCGTCAGCGTGCCCTCCAAGGCGGTTGACAACAACAAGATTCAAATGCTGCCCTACGCCTGCGACGGCCGGATGACCCTCCGCATTCGCCCCGACAGCCTGTCCGCCTTCGCCTGGAGTACCGGCGATACGCTCCAGAACCTTTCGGTAAACCAGTCTGGTAACTACGCCGTGCGCATCACCTCCAAAGACGGCTGCATCAGCGCCGATACCGCAGCCGTGAACGTACCGGCCTGGCAGGCTGTTGCCATCGACCGCCAGGGTGCTTTTTGTGAAAACAACCCGGCCACCCCGGTGAGCCTGAGCGCTACGCCCGGGTTTGCCCGCTACGCCTGGAGCACCGGCGACACCCTTGCCGGCATCAGCACCATGCAGCCCGGCGCCTACACGGTGGATGCCTGGGACGCCCTGGGCTGCTTGTCCACGGCAACCGTTCAGTTGGCTGCTTCCAGCTTGCCCGACGTTTCGCTCGACGTGTTGCCCTACGCCTGCGACGCGACCCGCACCCTCCAGGTTGGCAACGATTTATTTGCTGCCTACACCTGGTCCAACGGCGATCAAACGCCGTCGGTCACCGTTAACGCCTCCGGCGACTACAGCGTGACGGTGAGCAACACCGACGGCTGCACCCAAACCGCCTCGATCACCGTGGATGTGCCCTCCTTGCCGGAGGTGGCCATCGCTGGCGTCGGGGCCCTCTGCCCGGGAGAAAGCACGGTGCTCAAGGCTACGCCCGGATTCAGCGCGTACACCTGGTCTAATGGCGAACAAACCGAAAACATACAGGTCGGCAGCGCCGGCGCCTACACGGTGGTGGCCACCGATAACAACGGCTGCACCGCCGAGGCGACGCAAACGGTGGACGTGCTCCCGCTGGACCCCATCATTGTGCGCGGCGCCCGCAACATCTGCAAAGGCGGCGGCACCACGTTTACGGTCTTTGGCAACTGGACGTCCATCAGCTGGTCAACCGGCGAAACGGGCCCGGCCATCGACGCCTCCGCTGCCGGCGTGTACGCCGTGACCGCCACCAACGCCGCCGGCTGCCGCGCCGAAACCACGGTTGAACTGGTGGTGGGCGACACCCTGACGCCCTCCGTGACGACGCTTCCCTACGCCTGCAACGGCGTGCTTACGCTCGACGCAGGCACGGGTTTTGCCTCCTACACCTGGTCCAACGGCGTCACCTCGACCGCTCAGGCCGTGACCGCCTCGGGCACTTATGCTGTTACGGTGAGCGACGGCAAGGGATGCACCGGTTCGGCCGCTCTGTCGGTAACGGTGCCTGAGGTGCGCACGCTTGCGCTCGACGCCCCTGCCCTGCTCTGCTCCGGCACGACTGCCGAGCTGACCGCCGGCGCCGGCTTCGCGGATTACCAATGGTCCGACGGTGTCGCCGGGCCCGCGCGCACCATCAGCGCCGGCGGCGCCTACACCCTGACCGCCACGGACGCCAACGGCTGCACGGACGAGCAAACGGCCGTGGTGGCCGAAAGCACGGTCGCACAACCCGTCATCCTCCAGGAAGGCCTGTGCGACAACCGCGTGCGCATCATGGTAGACGGTTTTTACAGCGGCTATGCCTGGCCCGACGGCAGCACCCTGCCCTTCACGGAGGCGCCCAACAACGCCGAATACGCACTGACGCTGACCAACGCCGACGGCTGTACGTCCGCATTCGTCATCCCGGTTAATATGGCAACCACCGACGCCGAAGCGCCCGCCGTTGCCTGCCCGGCCGACCAGCTGCGCTGCCCGGCCGACAACGTCGTGGTGTTCGACACCCCGCAGGCGACCGACAACTGCAGCGTGGCTTCGCTGATCCTCTCCCAGGGGCTTCCCTCCGGATCAGCGTTCCCCACTGGCGTAACGGTGAACACCTGGACGGCGCGCGACGCCGCGGGCAACCAGACCGAATGCTCGTTTGTCGTGGAGGTGGCCCCCGACGCCGATCTCGTGCTGGAGAACCTGACTCCCGACCAGGGCGGCACGGGCGCCGGTGCCATCGACATCAGCGTAATCGGCGCAAACGCCCCTTACAACTTTGTTTGGACCGACGGCGCCAACGTGGTGGCCAACACCGAAGATGTCGCCGGTTTGCCGGCAGGTATGTATACCGTTTCGGTTTTCGATAACAGTGGGTGCCTCGTGGCCACTGAAACGTACGAGGTGGATCTGCTGAGCCGCACAACCTACTTGGCAGAAGACCGCCAGGTGACGCTCACCCCCAACCCGACCGTCGGTCTGCTGAACATCCGCTTTGCCGAGGCGCCCAGGCAGGCGTATGACATCCTGCTGATCGACGCCCTTGGCCGGACGGCCCTGCAGCAGTTCGGCAATGCCGGCCAGGAGCTGACGCTCGACCTCGGACGCCTGCCCGCCGGCGCTTATACCGTGGTGTGCCTCGCCGACGGCAAACAACTGTGGCATTCCAAAGTGGTGAAAATGGACTAACCCCCCTTAGTACTATTCGATCCGGCGATACCGGCGGTTCTTTCCTGAAGGGATAGGGCCGCCGGTATTTGCGTTATAGGCATTGGGGCGGTAATAACCCCCAAAATCGCGTGAAAAGCCCCGAAGGGGCAAAAAAAGCCCAAGAGCCCCGCAGGGGCGCCCCTATCGTAGCCCCGAAGGGACAAAAAAGCCCCATAGGGGCGTCCCTATTGTAGCCCCCGAAGGGGGGCGGGTGGAAGAAGAATGCCGTAGGCATGGCATTATAAAATGCCAACGTGGACATGCCTTTAATAATGCCGTGCCTACGGCACTCTTTCGTCGCTCCCGCCCCCCTGCCGGGGGGCTACAATAGGGGCGCCCCTACGGGGCTTACCTGTTTTTACGCCCCTTCGGGGCTGCGATAGGGGTGCCCCTACGGGGCTCTTGGGCTTTTTTGCCCCTTCGGGGCTTACAGGGGGTCGTGGAAGATGTAGCGTTCGTCGTGTTCTATTTCGAAGCGGGCGAGGAGTTCCAGGTATTCCTTTCGGAAGGTGCGCGCCTCATGGATAGCCTCCTGGTTTTTCACGTACTGGTAGACGGTGTTGAGTTGTGAGCGCGCGTAGCTGAACGCGCCGAAGCCGGATTGCCATTCGAAGCGTTCTTCGAGGAACCCCTGGTCGTTGATCCAGCGGGAGGAGTTGGCCTTGACCTCCCGCATCAGGTCGGAGAGCGACTGGTTGGGGCTGAGCCCGAGGAAACAATGCACGTGGTCGGAAATGCCGTTTACAATGAGGGTCTTGTGCCCGAGGCTGTTGATGATCTCGCCCATGTAACCAAATGCGTTTTGGCGGAATGCGGGCAGGAGCATGGCGCGGCGGTATTTAACGGCAAATACCACCTGAATGTACAGTTGGTGATACGTGTTGGCCATGAAGAAAAGCGTGTTGATGATGAATCAATAAAGCCGACAAATATCGGCGGAAAAGAACGATTGGGCAAATCTATTGAACAGCCCGCAGGGGTATGGGGCGCCGCCCGGACCCACGGACACAGTATGTGCGTAGGGGGCCAGTACCAGCGCGCACTTGCGCTGGCGGATGCTGCGGGCGAGGAGGTCGAGGATTTCGTTCTCAGGGGGCATGTCGAAAAAAGTGCAATACCGGCTGCGCAATAAGGGATTAATTTTGTGTTTGTTCGCGTGTTTGTCGGAATAAAAAGTTTTTATGTGAAAAAATACGGCTTTTAAAAAAAGTTTCGTGTTTATTGTAATTTAATTGTTGTTTTTTTTGATAATTTAAATTTATTATTAACAAAATTAGTCTAAAAAACTTATTGCTAAAAATATATGTTAAACAGCTATATAAACAAAATTTGGCGGATGTAGAAACGACGAATGGCGTGATCCACGTGATCAACAAAGTAATCATGCCTGCGTAGTTGCTTTCGTCTGAATGGTTGTGGGGGTGGGGGAGCGGCGCGCCCCACCCCCTCTCGTATGCCTCAAATGGTTGTTTCGGGATTGCCGGTATTCAATGAGGCAGGCACTTGTTCAGGCGGTAGCAGACACCATATTCTTGTACGTGAAGGAACCAAGTAGGTACTTCCGACCTCCATGCCTTAGTTGCCAATTGCCATCATCCGCTGCAGCACCTCCCCCACCACCCGGTGCCCTTCGTCGTCGAGCATGTGCAGTTGTACATGCGGGAGCCCCACGACCATTTTTTGCACCGATTTGAAGCGAATCATTTCGTCTTTGGCGCCGAAGTAGAGGTCGACGGGGAATTTACCCGTCGACCAGATGGCCCGGATGGTCCTGCGCGGCAGGTAAAATTTGTTCAGGGCAAACCAGCATCCGAAGGTGCGCCGGAAGCGGTCGGTCTTGCTCAGGTTGGCCGCCAGAAAGTGCTGGATGAGGGGCGGCACCACGCCCATTTTCCGGCCTGCCGACAAAAGATTCAGAAACCAGTCGGGCTTTTGCAGGGCACGGAACAGCACCCGACGCATCCACAGGGGCGTGTGCACAGCCAGGCGCATGCCGCGGGTGTTGATGCCGTCAGGCGAGAGCAGAATCAGTTTGTTGAGCCGGTCCTGCAGTTCGGGCAGCATGGCCTGGGCCAGCCGGGCGCCAAAGGAAAAGCCCATCAGTGCAAATTGATCGTGGGTGGGTGTGAGTTGCCGGAGGATGAGCAGCAGGTCTTCTTTGGTGAAGGTGGTGTCGTGCCAGGTTGTTTGTCCATGGAACGGAAGGTCGACGGCTACGGTGGTGTAGTTGGGCCCCAGGGCCTCGGCGAGCACAGAGAAGAGGCGAGCCCGGTCGCCAAAGCCGTGAAGGGCGATGAGCAGGGTAGGGCCGTTGCCAAAGCGCAGGGCGTGCACCTTGCCTTTGGGGTGATCTAGGTAGATGGATTCCATGTTTGTGTCCGGGTGTAGCAGCGGAGCGGATGCCCTTACTCTTCCACTTTGAATTTAAAGCCCACACCGTGGATGTTTTCGACTTTGATGCGTTCGTCCTGGCTCATGTATTTGCGCAGCCGGGAGATGAACACGTCGAGGCTTCTGCCGAGGAAATAATCGTCTTTACCCCAGATGGTTTCGAGGATGTAGGATCGTTTGACCACCTGGTTCTTGTTTTCCACGAAGAGTTTGAGGAGGTCGGCTTCCTTTTGGGTGAGGGTTTCGGGGAGCTCATCGCCGAAGCTCAGGCTGAGGTTGGGGTAGTCGAACAGGTATGCGCCGATGCGGACGGGCGTGTTCGCCTTGAGGATGCCGGCATACCGGGAGCGGCGCAGGAAGATGTCGATCTTGAGCAGCAGTTCCTCGATGCTGAACGGTTTGGTGATGTAATCGTCGGCGCCGATGGTGAGGCCGTGGATCTTGTCCTGCTTCATGCTTTTGGCGGTGAGGAACAGGATGGGTACCTGCTCATCGCGGCGTCGGATCTCTTCGGCGAGGGTGAATCCGTCCACTTCGGGCAGCATGACGTCGAGGATGCACAAGTCGAATTTTTGCCCGGATCGGATGCTTTCGAGGGCCTTTTTGCCGTCTTCGCAATAGGTTACCCGGTAACCATTGAGTTCCAGGTTATCGCGGGTGACGAAGCTGAGGCTTTCGTCGTCTTCGACATACAACAGGTGAGCTTTGGATTCGTCGGCCATGAGCAGATGGGATGGTTGAGCGCGGCCTTTGGGGACCGGGGGCAAACATAATGGAAAAATGGGAAATGGCGCAAAATGTACGGGCCAAGCCCAACAGGAGTTCCCGTCTTCCGTGCAAGACGTTCCGGTCTATTTCTTGCGCGCCATCATCAACCCATCCCGCAGGGGCAGCAGCAGGTTCTCCACCCGGTCGTCGCGGTGTACCAGTTCATTGAAAGCCCGGAGGGCGCGGGTGGTGTCGTCCTGCTCATTTTGCACCACTTTGCCGTCCCACAGCACGTTGTCGGCCAGCAGGATGCCGCCGGGCTGGAGGAGGGGCAGCACCATATGGTAGTGTTGTATGTAATCGAGCTTGCCGGCGTCGAGCAGCACGAGGTCGAAAGGGCCCTCGAGGGTGGGTATTACGTCGGCGGCGTCGCCCACGTGCAGGGTCAACCTGCCGGCATGGGGGCTACGGTCGAAGTAGTTGCGGATCAGCGGCGCCAGCTCGTCGTTTGCCTCGATGGTGTGCAGGATACCGTGCTCCGGCAGCCCGGCAGCCAGGCACAGGGCCGAGTATCCGGTGAAGGTGCCGACCTCGAGTACACGCTCCGGGCGCAACATCAGGCTGATGAAGCGGAGAAACTGGCCCTGCAGGCGGCCCGACAGCATCTGTGGGCTCAGGGTGCGCAGATGGGTTTCGCGTTCCAGTTCCAGCAGCAGGGCGTCCGGTGTGCTGGTATGCTCCTCGCAGTATAAAGCGGTGGTGTGTTGGTTGGGCATGCCGTTGGGTTAAGGATGGTGCCGACAAGTTCATTTATGGCAAAAATAAGGCGCAAGCGCGGAAAATGACGCGGGCAAACCGTTGCCGGCAGTCGGGAACCATTCTAAAAGCCGTCTAAAGGAGGCGGCAGACGCTTGTTGGTCTTCGTTTTACGACCGGTTTATGAGGCGCCGGCGCCCAAGTACCGTGCCGGCTAAATTGTTCTCAAGTTTTTTTCAAAAAAATTTTGAACACTGATTGGAAAGACCTTATCTTTGCACTCGCTTTTCGAGAAGGGGGTTTAATCTCGCTCAAAAAGTGTGTTCTTTGACGTTTTTTTACCCAAAATTTTTGGGCTAGTGGAGCAAATACACCCGCCAGTGTAGCTCAGTTGGTAGAGCAGCTGATTTGTAATCAGCTGGTCGGGGGTTCGAGTCCCTCCACTGGCTCAATCACATACTCACACCCACACCCACACCCACACCCACACCGAATTGCCCACTCCCCACAATCGAGTACACACCCACACCCACACCCACACCCACACCGAATTGGGGGTGCCCCGGAGTCGGAGAGCCGGGCCAGACTGTAAATCTGGTGCTTGACCGCTGAGTAGGTTCGAATCCCACCACCCCCACAATTCGGTGTGGGTGTGGGTGTGGGTGTGAGTGTGTACGCGATGGTGGGGAATGATAGGTGTGTATGCGAGTGCGAGTGCGTGTGTACACAAGTTTGATAGCGAGTGTGGCCAGTACAATGAATGCGGTGGTAGCTCAGTTGGTAGAGCGTCAGCCTTCCAAGCTGAAAGTCGCGAGTTCGAGCCTCGTCCGCCGCTCTGAAATGATCAGAGCAACGCTTCACACCCACACCCACACCCACACCCACACCCACACCGAATTGCCCACTCCCCACAATCGCGTACACACCCACACCCACACCCACACCCACACCGAATTGCCCACTCCCCGCAATCGCGTACACACCCACACCCACACCCACACCCACACCGAATTACCCACACCCACACCGAATTGCCGTTGTAGCTCAGGGGTAGAGCACTTCCTTGGTAAGGAAGAGGTCGAGAGTTCAATTCTCTTCAACGGCTCTACCGAGGAGTCTGGAGCGATTTGCGCATCCCACGGCTCTGCAAGTAAAAATGAACATTTTAACCAAACGTTGATACTAAATCAATTTAACCAATGGCAAAGGATACGTTCGTCCGCTCAAAGCCGCACGTGAACATAGGTACGATCGGCCACGTTGACCACGGAAAAACTACGCTGACCTCCGCCATCACGTACGTGTTGTCGCAAAAAGGTCTGGCGCAGAAGATGGATTATGCAAACATTGATGCCGCTCCCGAAGAGAAGGAGCGCGGTATCACCATCAACACCGCCCACGTGGAGTATGAGACCACCAACCGTCACTACGCACACGTGGACTGCCCCGGTCACGCCGACTATGTGAAAAACATGATCACGGGCGCCGCACAGATGGACGGCGCTATTCTGGTTTGTGCCGCCACCGACGGCCCCATGCCCCAAACGCGTGAGCACATCCTGCTCGCCCGTCAGGTAGGTGTGCCCCAGATCGTGGTGTTCATGAACAAAGTCGACCTCGTTGATGATGAGGAAATGATCGAACTCGTTGACATGGAGCTCCGCGAACTGCTCAGCTCTTACGGGTTTGATGGCGACAATGCCAAGATCATCAAAGGTTCGGCACTCAAGGCACTCGAAGGCGACCCGAACTGGGTTGCCAAGATCGATGAGCTGATGGAAGCTTGCGATACCCAGATTCCTGAGCCGGTACGCGAAGTGGACAAGCCCTTCCTGATGCCGGTAGAAGACGTATTCACCATCACGGGTCGCGGTACGGTTGCCACCGGCCGTATTGAGCGTGGTGTAATCAACGTCGGCGAACCGGTGGAGATCATCGGTATGCAAAAAGACGGTGAGATGCTGAAGTCCACCATCACCGGTGTTGAGATGTTCCGCAAAATCCTCGACCGCGGTGAAGCCGGCGACAATGCCGGTCTGCTGCTCCGCGGTATTGAAAAAGAACAGATCAAACGCGGCATGGTTATCTGCAAACCGGGCAGCGTGAAACCGCACAAGCACTTCAAGTGCTCCGTGTACGTCCTCTCGAAAGAAGAGGGTGGCCGCCATACGCCGTTCTTCAACGGCTACCGTCCGCAGTTCTATTTCCGTACGACCGACGTAACGGGCGACGTTGCGCTGCCCCAAAACGTTGAAATGGTAATGCCGGGCGATAACGTGGAACTGGAAGTAAAACTCCTGAACACGATCGCTATGGAAAAAGGTCTGCGTTTCGCTATCCGCGAAGGCGGCCGCACCGTAGGCGCCGGTCAGGTTACGGATATCATCGATTAATCCAGTGTGGGTGTGCGTGTGGGTGTGCGTGTGATACACGTACTCATTCCACCGAAAGAAGAAAATATCTCCATACAGTGGAATGAGGGTGCGTATCACACCCACACCCACACCCACACCCACACCCACACCCACACCCACACCCACACCGAATTAGGGGCATAGCTCAATTGGTAGAGTGGCGGTCTCCAAAACCGCAGGCTGCGGGTTCGAGCCCTGCTGCCCCTGCCGATTCGATGGTTCGGTTCGCCGCCCATTTGAGGTGGCGAATCTCTTTTTACCGCCGGGATCGTCCCGGGAATTGTCAATGCGATGGAAAAACTGACCCTTTACCTCCGCGAAAGCTACCAGGAGTTGGTCAATCATGTGTCCTGGCCTACGTACAACCAGTTGGTTGAAAGTACCATTGTCGTGCTGGTTACTGCCGGGTTACTGGCATTGGTCATCTTTGTGATGGACGGCCTGAGCAGCGTGGTGTTCAAAACCATTTACGGCATTTTCTGATCGGATATCGAACAGCCGACACCTTTGTCGCACGGTATATCGTCAACCAAGATTGCACAATGAATCAAGAAAAGGCCCCTGCCCCTGCTTCCACCCTTTCTGAAGAGAAGAAATGGTATTCGCTACGGGTCATCAGCGGTAAGGAAAAGAAGATTAAGGAACGCATCGATCTGGAGATAGAACGATCCGGATGGAAAGACTTTGTCTTCCAGGTTATTGTGCCTACCGAAAAGGTGTACAAGATCAGGGGTGGTAAAAAGGTAGTCCAGGAGCGAAACCTGCTGCCCGGCTACATCCTGGTGGAGGCCATCGGCCAAAAACTCAACGGCGACGTCGCCAAAGCCATCAGCGACATCCCCAACGTAATCCACTTTCTGGGCAAAGAAACCCCCATCCCCATGACCCAGACAGAGGCCAACCGCTTGCTGGGTAAGGTCGATGAAAGCAGTGAAGTAGGCGAGACCATGATCGAACCGTTCCTGCACGGCGAAACCGTCAAAATCATTGACGGGCCGTTCGCCGAATTCGTGGGAGACATCCAGGAAGTTAACGACGAAAAGAAAAAACTGAAGGTGATTGTCAAGATTTTTGGTCGTGGTACCGAAGTCGAACTCAACTTCATGCAAGTAGAAAAAATCGGTTGAACCGTTGGATGTCCGATCTTCTCCCGGACACGCTTCCATCTCAACGCGGGCAACCGTTACCCATACAGTTTAAACATTCCGCACTGATCGTGTTGAAAAACCGAACACATGGCAAAAGAAGTCGATGTATATATTAAACTCCAGGTGAAAGGTGGCCAGGCAAACCCGGCCCCGCCCATTGGACCCGCTCTCGGCTCCAAAGGGGTGAACATCATGGAGTTTTGCAAGCGCTTCAACGCGCAAACGCAAGAGCAGATAGGCAAGGTATTGCCGGTCATCATTTCGGTGTACAAGGACAAAACGTTCGATTTTGTCATCAAAACGCCGCCGGCCGCCATCCAGTTGTTTGAAGCCGCCAAACTCGCTCCCGGAAAAGGTTCGCCCGAGCCCAACCGGAAGAAGGTAGGCTCGGTCACCTGGGAACAGGTGCGCCTCATCGCCGAAAGCAAGATGCCTGACCTGAACTGCTTCACCGTTGAAGCCGCTATGCGCATGGTTGCCGGCACCGCCCGCAGCATGGGCCTGACCATTACCGGTACCGCCCCCTGGGAAAACTGATTCGAGTGTCGAATGTCGAGTGTCGAGTGTCGAATATGCTACGCTAAATCGACTCTCGAAATTCGACACTCGACAATCTAAAAGGGAGTTCCGCCCATCGGAACGCTGAACCTTAAACAATTGAACAATGGCTAACATGACCAAAAAGCGGAAGGCCGTTGAAACAAGAGTGGATCGCGACAAGCTGTATTCGCTGAACGATGCGATGAGCCTGGTCAAAGAAGTGAACACTACTAAATTCAACGCCTCCGTCGACGTACACGTGCGTTTGGGCATCGACACCCGGAAGGCCGATCAGGCCCTGCGCGGTACCGTATCGCTCCCCCACGGCACGGGCAAGACCAAGCGTGTGCTGGTGTTTTGCACACCCGACAAGGAAGCAGAAGCCAAAGAAGCCGGCGCCGATTTCGTTGGTCTCGACGAGTACATTCAAAAAGTCCAGGAAGGCTGGATGGACGTGGACGTTATCGTCGCTACCCCCAACGTAATGGCCCAACTCGGCAAAGTGGCGCGGATCCTGGGCCCTCGCGGCCTGATGCCGAACCCTAAAACGGGTACGGTGACACTGGACATCGCCTCGGCCGTTTCCGAAGTCAAAAAAGGAAAGATCGCTTTTCGTGCCGACAAATTCGGTATCGTTCACGCCTCGATCGGCAGGGTCTCCTTCTCACAGGAGCAACTCGCTGAAAACGCAACCGAACTCATCACCACCCTCCACCGCATGAAGCCCTCTTCTGCCAAAGGTGTGTACATGAAAACAATTGCCGTTGCCAGCACCATGAGCCCGGGTATTCCCGTCGACCCCAAGTCGATCAAAGTGTAACGCACAAATCAATCAACACTCACCATTTTCAACCATACGAAAATGACCCGCGAAGAAAAATCCGCCGCGATCGCCGAGTTGAAGGAAGAGTTGGGAAGTACACCCTTCTTTTACCTCACCGACTCCTCCACGCTGTCGGTGGGTAAGGTGAACGCTCTCCGCCGCTTGTGTTACGAACAGGGCGTAAAAATGAAGGTAGCCAAAAACACCCTCATCCAGAAAGCGCTTGAAGACGCACCGGCGGAAAAAGGCTATGCTGCGCTGTTCGAAGTGCTGCACGGACCAACCACGATCATGATCGCCGAAAACCCCAAGGCGCCGGCACTCCTGATCGAGAAATTCCGTAAGACAAACGAACGGCCGCTCCTGAAAGCCGCTTACATCGACACCGCCGTTTACATCGGCGACGAACAGCTCGAACCGCTGACCAAACTGAAGAGCAAGGACGAAATGGTCGGAGAGATCATCGGCCTGCTCCAGTCGCCCGGTCGCCGTCTCGCCAGCCAGCTCAAGGCTACCGGCTCCAAAATCGCCGGCATCGTCAAGACGCTGGAAGAGCGCGAAGGCTAAACCCCTTAAGGCTTCCAAGTATCGCACCATAATGTGCCCCCAATCAACCGCTATTTCAACAACATTCGCAAATCACCCAATCTAAAATTCTACAACAATGGCTGATCTGAAAGCTCTGGCTGAATCGCTCGTAAACCTTACGATCAAAGAAGCCAACGAACTGGCCAATATCCTCAAAGACGATTACGGCATTGAACCGGCAGCATCTGCCGTAGCCGTAGCCGCTATGCCCGGTGCCGGTGGCGGCGAAGCGCCCGCCGCAGTGGAGCAAACTGAATTCGACGTGATCCTCAAAGACGCAGGAGCCCAAAAGCTCAACGTCGTGAAAGAAGTCAAGAACCTGCTCGGTCTGGGCCTGAAAGAAGCCAAAGACCTGGTTGACGGCGCCCCCAGCCCGCTGAAAAACGGCGTTAACAAGGCTGAGGCCGAATCGATCAAGACGGCACTTGAGGCTGCCGGTGCGGTAATCGAGGTGAAGTAAGTCCGGCTGCGTCAATCCCGGCCGGCCTCCCCAGGCCGCACCCGGTCGATTCGTCCTTCCGTCACTGCGACACTTCCGATTAACATGCACCCAGCACGACAATTCAATATTCCAACAACGAACAGGCTTAACACGGCCCCCGCAACGCGGAGCCTGTGTTAAGCCTCTCGTTGTCTCTGCCGGAACCATCCGGCCCTTTCATACGTTCTAATGGTTCGCCATCAGCGCAATTCCCGCCGGTAAAAGAATCGGCAACGCGGTGCGCACGCCAAAAAGCACAATTTCAGCATGACCATGAACGGCATCTCCTCCAATGGAGTGAACAACAAAACCGGCGTCCAGGTACGCGTTAATTTCGGCAAAATTAAACATGCCGGTGATTATCCTGACCTGCTGGAAATTCAACTTAAGTCGTTTCAGGAGTTTTTCCAATTGGAAACGACACCCGAAAACCGCATCAACGAAGGTCTGTACAAAGTTTTCAAAGAAAACTTTCCCATCACCGATGCGCGCAACATCTTTAACCTGGAATTCCTCGACTACTTCGTCGACCCGCCCCGCTATAGCATAGATGAGTGCATGCAGCGGGGTCTGACCTATTCGGTGCCCCTCAAGGCCAAGTTGCGCCTGTCGTGCAACGATGAGGAACACATCGACTTCCAGACCATCGTGCAGGACGTATTCCTCGGCAACATTCCCTACATGACGCCGAAGGGCACCTTCGTCATCAACGGCGCCGAAAGGGTCATCGTTTCCCAGCTCCACCGCTCGCCTGGTGTGTTTTTCGGACAAAGCTTCCACCCGAACGGCACCAAAATTTACAGCGCCCGCGTTATCCCTTTCAAAGGGGCGTGGATGGAGTTCGCCACCGATATCAACCTGGTCATGTACGCCTACATTGACCGCAAGAAGAAGTTTCCCGTCACCACCCTCCTGCGCGCCATCGGCTTCGATACCGATAAGGCTATCCTCGACCTGTTCAACCTGGCCGATGAAGTCGCCTGCACGCGCGAAAACCTGGAGAACGCCGTCGGCCGCAAACTCGCCGCTCGGGTGCTTAAAACCTGGACGGAGGACTTCGTAGACGAAGACACCGGCGAGGTTGTGACCATCGAGCGGAACGAGATCATCCTCGAACGCGATACCGTGCTCGACGCCGATAACATTGAGTTTATTCTCGAGGCCGGCTCCACTACCGTCATCTTGCAGCGTACCGACGTGGAGGAGGACTTCTCCATCATCTACAATACCCTTCAGAAAGATCCGACCTCCAGCGAACTGGAGGCCGTGACCTACATATACCGCCAACTGCGCGGTAGCGACCCCCCGGACGACGAGACCGCCCGCGGCATCATCGACAAGCTCTTTTTCTCCGACAAACGCTACAACCTCGGCGACGTCGGCCGCTTCAAGATCAACCGCAAACTCCAACTCGATATCCCGGACGACAACCTGGTGCTGACCAAGGAGGACATCATCGCCATCGTGCGCTACATCGTCAGCCTGATCAACAACAAAGCCGAGATAGACGATATTGATCACCTCTCCAACCGCCGCGTGCGGTCGGTCGGTGAGCAGCTCTACGCACAGTTCGGCGTGGGCCTGGCCCGTATGGCGCGCACCATCCGCGAACGCATGAACGTGCGCGACAACGAGGTGTTCACGCCCATCGACCTGATCAACGCCCGTACCCTCTCGTCGGTCATCAACTCTTTCTTCGGCACCAGCCAGCTCTCGCAATTCCTCGACCAGACCAACCCGCTGTCTGAAATCACCCACAAACGGCGGATTTCGGCCCTTGGCCCCGGCGGTCTGTCGCGCGAACGCGCCGGTTTCGAGGTGCGCGACGTACACTATTCGCACTATGGTCGCCTCTGCACCATCGAAACGCCCGAAGGACCCAACATCGGTCTGATCTCCACCCTGTGCACCCACGCCAAGATCAACAAGATGGGCTTCCTCGAAACCCCTTACCGCAAGGTGGAAGAGGGGAGGGTCATCCTCGAAGGCGATGTAGAATACCTGTCGGCCGAAGCGGAAGATTACCGGAAAATCGCCCAGGCCAACTCCCCTGTGGATGAAAAGGGCGCATTCGTGGAAGACCGCATTCGCTCCCGCGAGCACGGCGACTTTCCTGTGCTCACGCCCGAAGAGATCGAGTACATTGACGTGGCGCCCAACCAGATCGTGGGCGTCTCCGCCTCGCTCATTCCCTTCCTGGAAAACGACGACGCCAACCGCGCCCTCATGGGCTCCAACATGCAACGCCAGGCCGTTCCGCTCATCCGGCCCCACTCACCCGTGGTGGGCACCGGACTGGAGGCCAAAGTGGCGCGCGACAGCCGCATGCTCATCAACGCCGAAGGCAACGGCGTGGTGGAATACGTAGACGCCAACGAGATCATCATCCACTACGATCGTACGGAGGAAGACCAGCTGGTATCGTTCGAAGACGCCCGCAAAACGTATAAACTCACCAAGTTTATGCGCACCAACCAGGGCACCTGCATCAACCTCAAGCCCATCGTGCGCCGCGGCCAACGCGTCGAAGAAGGCGATATCCTCTGCGAAGGGTATGCCACCGAAAACGGCGAACTTGCGCTCGGACAAAACCTGAAGGTGGCCTTCATGCCCTGGAAAGGGTACAACTTCGAGGATGCCATCGTGCTGTCCGAACGCGTGGTCCAGGAAGATGTTTTCACTTCCATCCACATCGAACACTTCGAACTGGATGTGCGCGACACCAAACTCGGCGAGGAAGAACTGACTGCGGACATCCCCAACGTAAGTGAAGACGCTACCCGCGACCTCGACGAGAACGGCATCATCCGCATCGGCGCCTGGGCGCGCGAGGGCGATATCCTTATCGGAAAAATTACACCCAAAGGCGAAACCGACCCCACACCAGAGGAAAAGCTGCTGCGCGCCATCTTCGGCGACAAAGCCGGCGACGTGAAAGACGCATCCCTCAAGGTGCCCCCCAGCGTGGGTGGCGTGGTGATCGATAAACAGCTTTTCGCCCGCGCCAAAAAAGATAAGGTCCAAAAAGAACAGGAAAAACTCCTGCTTGACAAACTCGACGACGAGCACGCCGTAGCCCTCAACAAGCTGCGCACCACCCTCATCGATAAGCTGCAGCTGCTGATCAAAGACAAGGTCACCAACGGCATCCGAAGCATTTATGGCGAAGAAATGGTGCCCAAGGGCTCCAAACTGACCGTTCAGGCGCTTCGCGAGCAAATTGACTACAGCCAGGTAGACTACGGCAACTGGACTTCCGATGCTCAGGCCAACAAACTTATTGCCCGGCTGCTGCACAACTACAGCATCCGCGTGAACGAGGAAGTCGGCCGCTATAAGCGCGAAAAGTTCAACATCAGCATCGGCGACGAGTTGCCTGCCGGCGTACTGAAACTTGCCAAAGTGTACGTCGCCAAAAAACGCAAACTCAAAGTAGGCGACAAGCTCGCCGGCCGCCATGGCAACAAGGGTATCGTGAGCCGGATCGTGCGCAGCGAAGACATGCCCTTCCTCGAAGACGGCACACCGGTCGACGTGGTGCTCAACCCCCTGGGCGTACCCTCACGGATGAACCTGGGCCAGATCTTTGAAACCGTACTTGGCTGGGCAGGCGAACGCCTCGGACTCAAATTCGCTACCCCCATCTTCGACGGCGCCAAAACCGACGAGATCGAGGATTACATCCAACGGGCCGGACTACCCAGCCTGGGCCAAACCTACCTAAGCGACGGCGAAACCGGCGACCGCTTCCACCAGAAAGCGACCGTGGGTCTGATCTACATCATCAAGCTCAGCCACATGGTCGACGACAAGATGCACGCGCGCTCCATCGGCCCATACTCGCTCATTACCCAGCAGCCGCTCGGCGGTAAAGCCCAGTTCGGTGGTCAGCGTTTCGGGGAGATGGAGGTTTGGGCCCTCGAAGCCTACGGCGCCTCCAACATCCTTCAGGAGTTGCTTACCGTGAAATCCGACGACATCCAGGGACGCGCCAAGGCTTACGAAGCCATCGTAAAAGGCGACAACCTGCCCGAACCGAATATTCCGGAATCGTTCAACGTACTCGTGCACGAGTTGCGCGGCCTGGCGCTGGACGTGAAATTTGAAAGCGAGGAATAAACCATGCTCCAAATCAACGCAACAGACCGGGATTACCTGAGCGGGAAATCGTTTTCCACCATTTATGAGTTTAGCCTCAAAGGGTCTTCCAACCCCCAAACCCGACTCGAATGGCTGGTGCCGATCGTCCGCGGCAAACGGGTTATCCATTTCGGTTGTGTGGATCACCTGTCGATCGTTGAACAACGACGCAAGGAAAAAACGTGGCTGCACGACATCCTGGCGCAACAATGTACCGACCTGGCAGGCATCGATATCGACGAACAAGGCATCCATTACATGCAGGGCGAAGGTTTCGAGGTATACCGCGCCAACGTGCTGACCGACCCCGCCCCCGCGGAAGTGCTCCAGCGCAAATGGGACTACCTCGTGGCCGGCGAAGTGCTCGAACACATTGATAACCCTGTGGCTTTTTTGACCGCCATCCGGGAAAAATACGGTCCGGTGACGGACAAGATCATCATCACGGTGCCCAATGCGATGAGTTACACCAACTTCCGCTTCGCGTTGCGCAACACCGAATTGATCAACTCCGACCACCGTTTCTGGTTCAGCCCGTTTACGCTCCTCAAGGTAGCCAAACAGGCGGGCATCGAACCCGAAGCGTACGACCTCTGTGTGGACGTGCACGCCTCGCCCCTCAGCATCAAATATTGGTTAAGAAACCGCCCCATGTTCCGCAACAGAGTGGTGCTGGTCGGACGGTTGAACGGATAATCCATGAGCGCCATCGTTTCCACCTGGATCTACCTGGACGCGCCCGAAGAGCGCTCCGTGTACCCCCAAGTGGGTAAGCAATCGCACCTGCCGGCCTTTCAAATGGTGTATTGGCAATGCGTGGCGGTGTTTTACGCGCTCAGTAAACACCATAATCCCGGCGCGCGTCACCTGCTGTTTACCAACCAGCAGAAAGACCGGTTGCCGGTGAAAGACGGGTTTGATTGGGCCCGCTTTCTGGATGATCTGGGCGTCGAAGTGGTCACCCTGCCCCTCACCTGGCAAACACCACCAGGGTATTTCGGGAGCTGGCGAAACCAGTTTTACATCTTCGACATCCTGCAGTTCTTTGAAAAACAGGTTTACAACGACGACACCCCGCTGCTGGTGTTCGACTCCGACTGCCTCGTCAATCGACCGCTGGATCAACTTTTCGAAGAAATCCGGCGCCACGGCCTTATGGCCCTGCCGATACACGACCACCCGCCGGAAGACAACATCAACGGCATCACCCGGCTCGACATGCGCGCGCTCTTTGCCGAGCTCGACGGTCGCGACCCGGGCATGGTTCCGGTGTATTATGGTGGCGAAGTGTTCGCCGCCACGCCGCCCGTCGTCCGCCGCATCAACGCCATCATGCCCCCCGTCTGGGAAGCCATGATGGAGTGTCACCGGCAAGCCAGGGCCAAGTTCAACGAAGAAGCCCATTTCCTGAGCTATTGCTACCACAGGATCGGCCAATTCGGATCGCTTGAGCCGTGGATTCGTCGCATCTGGACTTCCACGCGGTACACGGACGTGAAAGCCGCCGATGTAAACCTGCCCATCTGGCACCTGCCCTCGGAAAAGACCGGCGGCATCGCGCTTCTGTTTGAACGGCTTCGCAAAGGCCAGACCCTTCCGGTGCATCCCGAGCAAATCGGGCCCCTGGTGGGTGTACCCCGGCGAAGCGTGTACCGAAACATCCGACACCGACTCAAGTACACCGCCCTGTATCGGTGGTGGCTGAAGGTCAGCGGATGGTAAACGTTCGATTGACCATGGCTATACATACGCTCCACCGTTGGCGCAACGATTTTAACCTGTTCAAATTCTACACGAAAACCTGGTTTGCAGGTTGGTTTTTTACCCTTATGGGGAAAAAAAGTATGGTGTTGGATGGGGTTGACGTGCTGGTGCCTTACGACAAGGCGGATGTGCACCTCCGTGGTCAGTTTCAGATCGGCTCCTACGAAAGACAAGAGCGCGGATTCCTGAAAGCATATGTGCGCCCCGACGCAACGGTGCTTGAACTCGGTGGTTGTCTGGGCGTGGTATCCTGCATTACCAACCGCCTGCTCAAACACCCCGAACGACACGTAGTGGTAGAGGCCAACCCGGAACTCATCCCCTACATCGAACGGAACCGGGCACACACAGGAAGCCGTTTTTCGGTTGAAAATTGCATCGTTTCAAGCCAGGCAGAACACGTTTTTTACGTCAGTTCAGCCATCGGCGGAAGCAGTCTTCGCCGCAAGTCGGGAAAAGCCATTACCGTACCGGGAAAGACCGTTGCGGCACTGGAAAAAAAATACGGTCTGGCGTTTGACACCCTGATCCTGGACATTGAAGGCGCCGAGTTGGATTTCCTTCGCGAAAACAGCGCCTGGCTCCGGCAAGTGCATACCGTAATCATGGAAGTCCACCCGCACGCGGAAAACCTGTCCGACCAGGAAGTAGCCGAGTGCCGACAGATACTGTTGGACGCCGGATTGCCCGTAATCGAAACCAACGACCAGATCTGGGTTTTGCAGCGCCAATAGCTGCCTTAACCCTCCTGCATATCATTTTTGGACCAAACACACCATCCAACATATGCCGTTCAAAAAGAAGAGCAACAAAACCGACCAAGCCTTCGACACCATCACCATCGCGCTCTCCAGTCCCGACGAGATTCTGGAGCGCAGCTATGGCGAGGTGCTGAAGCCCGAAACGATCAACTACCGCTCGTACAAGCCCGAGCGGGATGGTCTGTTCTGTGAACGCATTTTCGGTCCGGTCAAGGACTACGAATGCTATTGCGGCAAATACAAACGCATTCGCTACAAAGGCATCGTGTGCGACCGCTGCGGCGTCGAGGTGACCGAGAAAAAAGTGCGTCGCGAGCGCATGGGCCACATCAAGCTGGTGGTGCCCGTCGTGCACATCTGGTTTTTCAAAAGCCTTCCCAACAAAATCGCATACCTGCTTGGCATCCCCTCCAAAAAACTGGAGAGCATCATCTACTACGAGCGCTACGTGGTGATCAATGCCGGTATCAAAGCGGAAGAGGGTATGTCGAAGGCAGACCTGATGACCGAGGAGGAGTACCTGGAAATCCTTGAATCGCTGCCCAAAGACAACCAGATGCTGGAAGACAGCCATCCGGACAAGTTTGTCGCCAAAATGGGCGCCGAGGCCATCCTCGACCTGCTTTCTACCCTGAACCTCGACGACCTGTCGGCCCACCTGCGCAACGAAGCCCATCAGGAGTCGAGCATGCAGAAAAAAGCCGAGGCCCTCAAGCGCCTGCGCGTGGTGGAGTCCTTCCGCCAGGGCCTTGAAGGCGCCAACCAACGCCCGGAGTGGACGGTCATCCAGTACCTGCCCGTTGTGCCGCCCGAATTGCGCCCGCTGGTGCCACTCGACGGTGGCCGGTTTGCGTCGTCCGATCTGAACGACCTGTACCGCCGCGTCATCATCCGCAACAACCGCCTCAAGCGCCTGCTCGAAATCAAGGCGCCCGAGGTGATCCTGCGCAACGAAAAACGCATGTTGCAGGAGGCCGTGGACTCCCTGTTCGACAACTCGCGCAAGTCCAACGCCGTAAAAGCCGAAGGCGGCCGCGCACTCAAGTCACTCTCCGACATCCTCAAAGGCAAGCAGGGACGCTTCCGCCAGAACTTGCTGGGTAAACGCGTGGACTACTCCGGTCGTTCGGTAATTGTAGTGGGTCCCACACAGAAACTGCACGAGTGCGGCCTGCCCAAAGCCATGGCCGCCGAATTGTTCAAGCCGTTCATCATCCGCAAACTCATCGAGCGCGGCATTGTGAAAACGGTCAAATCGGCCAAAAAACTGGTCGACCGCAAAGACCAGGTCATCTGGGAAATCCTGGAGAACATTCTCCGCGGTCACCCGGTGCTGCTCAACCGCGCCCCGACGCTGCACCGCCTGTCCATCCAGGCCTTCCAGCCCCGGATGATCGAAGGCAAGGCCATTCAGCTCCACCCCCTCGTTTGTACGGCGTTCAACGCCGACTTCGACGGTGACCAGATGGCTGTGCACGTGCCCCTGAGCCACGCCGCCATCCTGGAGGCCCAGGTGCTCATGCTCGCCAGCCACAACATGCTCAACCCGCAGGACGGCTCCCCGATCACCCTGCCCTCGCAGGACATGGTTCTCGGCCTGTATTACCTGACCAAAGAGCGGCGCTCCATCCCGGAAAACCCCGTGATCGGTGAAGGCCGTCGTTTCTACTCCCCCGAAGAGGTGGTCATCGCGCACAACGAAGGCCAGATCGACCTGCACGCGGCCATTCAGTGCCGGGTGCGCGTGGAAGAAAACGGGCAACTCGTTCACAAACGCATCGATACCACCGTCGGACGCGTGCTGTTCAACCAGGTGGTGCCCGAAAAAGTACCGTACATCAATGAGCTGCTCACCAAGCGCAACCTGAAGGTCATCATCGGCGAAATCATCAACCGAACCGACTTCAAGACCACCGCCGACTTCCTCGACGGCATCAAGGAAATGGGCTTTGGCTGGGCGTTCCGCGCAGGCTTGTCGTTCAACCTGGGCGACCTGGTGATCCCCGAGATCAAAAAAACCGTGCTCAGCTCTGCACAGGAAGAAGTGGACGAGGTGTGGGACAACTACAACATGGGCCTCATCACCTACAACGAACGCTACAACCAGATCATCGACAAGTGGACCTTCGCCGATAACCGCATCACCGACCGGCTCATGCAGGAGCTCAGCTCCCACAAACAGGGCTTCAACTCGGTGTACATGATGCTCGACTCCGGCGCCCGTGGCTCCAAACAACAGATCAAACAGCTCTGCGGACTCCGCGGCCTCATGGCCAAGCCCCGTAAATCGGGCGACACCGGAGGGGCCATCATCGAAAACCCGATCCTGTCCAACTTCCTCGAAGGACTCTCCGTGCAGGAGTACTTCATCTCTACCCACGGCGCCCGCAAGGGTCTGGCCGATACCGCCCTCAAAACGGCTGACGCCGGCTACCTGACACGCCGTCTCGTCGACGTTGCCCAGGACGTGGTCATCCGGGAGGTAGACTGCAGCACCCTGCGCGGCATCGACACCACCGCCCTGCGCGAAAGCGACAAGGTCATTCAGAACCTGAAAGACCGGATCAAAGGCCGCTATAGCCTCTACGACATCTACCACCCCGAAACGGAAGAATTGCTCGTTGGGGCCGGTGAATACATCAGCGACAAGATTGCCAAGGCCATCGAAGACGCACAGGTAGAAATGGTCACCATTCGCTCCGTGCTCACCTGCGAAAGCCGTCATGGCGTGTGCGCCAAGTGCTACGGCAAAAACCTGGCGACCGGCCGGGTAGCCGAAATGGGCGACGCCGTGGGCATCATCGCCGCACAATCCATCGGTGAACCCGGTACCCAGCTCACCCTGCGTACCTTCCACACGGGGGGTACGGCCATGGTCGGCCAAACGGAAAACGACATTACCGCCCGCTATCCGGGCCGACTCGAGTTCGACTCCATCCGCACCGTGGAAGGCGTTGACGCCGACGGCAAAAAGGTACACATCGTGGTGTCGCGTACCGGCGAGATCCGCAACGTTGACACCCGCACCGGCCGTGTGTACTCCAACAACCACATCCCCTACGGCGCTACCTTGTATGTGACCGAAGGCCAGGAAGTGGAAAAGGGTACCAAAATCTGCGACTGGGATGCCTTCAACGCTTTGATCGTGAGCGAATTCGCCGGTATCGTGCGCTACAACAACCTCGAAGAAGGCGTAACATACCGCAATGAGCGCGACGACCAGACCGGCTTCGCCGAAAAAGTGGTCATCGAAAGCAAAAACAAACGCAAGATCCCGACCATCTCGATCATTGATCCCAAAACCGGCGAGGAACTCAAAAACTACTCGCTGCCGATCAACGCTTACATTCAGGTGGACGACGAGGAGACCGTGACCCCCGGCCAGCAGTTGGTCAAGATTCCGCGTAAAATGGGTAAAATCGCAGACATCACCGGTGGTCTGCCGCGGGTGACCGAGCTCTTTGAAGCGCGTAACCCCTCGAACCCGGCCGTTGTTGCCGAAATCGACGGCATCATCACCTTTGGCGCCATCAAACGCGGCAACCGCGAGTGCACCATCGAGGCGCGCGACGGCCAGAAACGCAAGTACCTCATCCCGCTCACCAAACACGTGCTGGTGCAGGATGGCGACTACGTGCGCGCCGGAACGCCGCTGACCGAAGGCGTGATCGCCGTGAAGGACATCCTCCAGATCGCAGGCCCCTTCGCCGCCTCCTACTACCTCGTGAACGGCGTGCAGGAAGTGTACCGGAGCCAGGGCATCAACATCAACGACAAACACATCGAGGTGATCGTTCGCCAAATGCTGCGCCGCCTTGAGATCGTCGACCCGGGGGACACCCACTTCCTGGAGGGCGAACCCGTGGAACGCAACGAATTCATCGACTACAACGACTGGATCTTCGACAAGAAATTTGTCACCGACGCCGGCGACAGCAGCCGCCTCAAAGCCGGCTCGCTCGTCACCCTGCGCCAGATCCGCGAGGAAAACTCCTTCCTCAAACGCAACGACCACAAACTGGTGGAATACCGCGACGCCATGCCCGCCACGGCCATTTCGATGCTGCTGGGCATTACCAAAGCCTCGCTGGGAACCGAATCGTGGATCTCCGCAGCCTCCTTCCAGGAAACCACCAAGGTGCTCAGCCAGGCAGCCATCGCCGCCAAGAAAGACCACCTCATGGGCCTGAAAGAGAACGTGATCGTCGGCAAACGCATCCCGGCCGGTACGGGTATGCGCCGCTACGAGCGCCTGCAGGTGACCGGCTCCGGCCGTCCGTTCCGCGATGTGCCGCGGGAGGAAGAGGTGATGGAAGAGATTTAGGGATGGTAATGCCCGGGTTTTCTATCCAGGCATTCAGCGAGCGATCGACGCGTCCGGGGCCGTTTCCGACATAAAACAGGATAAAAATGGGCTACTCTGATTTTTCAGGGTAGCCCATTGTGTAATGATTGTGCCGTAACAAACGGCGGAGAGTAAAACCCCACGTATTTTACACCACGCCCCCTCTGGAAAGCACCACACCCAAAAATGCCATGACCAGGGCCAGCAGCAGCCCGATGCGACCCGACCACCGGGCGAGCAACCGGAGTCGCGTATTGGAACCGGACTGAAATTCTTCCAGCGCTTTTTTACCGAAGAAAAAATCGTGTGCGGCGCTCACCAGCAGGATGCCTGAAAACAGGAGGCACTTGTAAACGACCAGGCGGCCGTAACCGCTTTGGGTGAAAAAGTCCCATGAGAAGGGTACGCCCCTGAAATACATATTCGTCAGGCCGGTTGCAAACAAGGCCGACAGGGCAATCCAACCGTAAAACCGAAAGGTTATGCCCGTCTTGTAAAGAATGGCAACCCGGTCGGGATGTTGCCTGATCCCGGGCAACACAACCAGCGGCAGAAACAACATCCCGCCGATCCAGAATGCGGCCAGCACAATGTGTGCGAACACCGAGATCAGATACCACCAGGCGATCATTGCGCAAATAGAACCTTTTCCAATGCGATGGATTTGGGGAAAAGAATGTTGTTCTCCAGGTGAACGTGCTGGTGAAGGTCCTGCTCAAATTCATCCAGCTTGGCAAACAAAACTCGGTAGGAAGTGCATGCGCCCTCCGGCGGCGTGTAGTCGCCGCTCAGCCGGCGAATCGCTTCCATGCCCTCTCCGGCAGTCTCATGCTCGGCCTCCATCAAGCGAATGGGGTTTTCGATGGCGCCAAAAAAGGGCCGTGGCGCGGGCCGGTTTTCACGTTGGGCCTCAGCCATTTTGGCGATGTAAGGGAAAAGTACCTGTTCTTCCTTGTGCATGTGCGTCCGTAGCTCCCCCGCAACCGCCTCGAAATGCCGGGCAATATCCAACAGTTCCGGATGCCGCTCACCGTGTACCCTGGCCACCTTGGCCGTCAGTTCGTGGAGCATGGGCAATGCCTCGGCTACATATCCGTGGTGCCTCCGGACGATGTGGTCGGCGAGGACGTCCAGGGCCAAGTTGTTGAAATCCTGGTCGGCAGTGTCCGGCTTTTTGTCCAACTCCGCCAGTTCCTCCTGTATCGACTGCGGGTTCAGGCCCTTGCTCAGGCACACTTCCGACACGGTCTTCTTGCCGCCGCAACAGTAGTCAATGCCGTATTTGCGAAAAACCTCGGCCTTGCGATAATCGGCCACAACCATCTCGCCGATGGTGATCGGCTTTTCATCCACCCATAGTGTGATCGTGATATCCTGCGGATTTGCCATCATTTTTATGCTTTATTTTGCTTGAAGTTGTTGAACTGAATAAAAAAAGACGCCTCAATAGCGCTTTCTGTCGATGACAAAGGTAGACCTTGTTTATAATAAGACAAAATAATCTTAAATCTTAAACCTGGATTTTACACACTCCTGACATTTTCCAATACCAGGGTGGTGTTTAATGTCTGTTTTCCGACTAAAGGAGAAAAATTGAGGTGTTGAAGGGGTCGCAATGGTAAAAAGTTGTTTTCTTTGCAGACAAAATACTCTTAAAAACGAATTAAAGGTGAAGGTTTTATCCAAATCGAGCGAATACGGGTTGCGTGCCCTGCTGTACATGGTCGGTAAGGACGGTGGGCAGGAATTTGTGAGCATTCGGGAAATGTCTGAGCATCTGGGCATCTCGTTTCATTTTCTCACCAAGATTCTGCAAAGCTTAACCCAGGCCAACCTGTTGGTCTCTTATCGGGGGCCGCATGGGGGCGTAGCATTCAAGGTTTCTCCGGCCCAGATTCTGCTGGGGGATGTGGTACGGGTGCTGGAGGGCAATGACTTCTTTGAAAAGTGCCTGCTGGGGCTTCCGGGGTGTGGCGAGTTGGCGCCTTGCCCGATGCACGCGTTTTGGAAGGAGATACGGGGGGCGCTCAAGGACGAGTTTGAAAACACCACGATTGCCGATATGGGGCAAAAAGCGTTGAAACGAAACTTGCGGTTGATGCCGTAAGTGTTTTTTTGACCAAAAATAAGACAAAATACACTTTAATAACAGCCCCCCTGTATTCTCCAACATTTTTTAACCAAACCTTCGGTTTCATGAAAATTTTGAAACACATTCCGCTTTTGGTGTTGGCGTTTTTGGCCGGCACAGTATTCTTCACCGCCTGCCAAAAGGACAACCTCGAGCAGTCGGAGTTGACCGTGGCGTTTTCCGCCGATGTCCCGCACAAATGGTACAAACTCTTTGAGGAGATCGACCGCTATGCGCCGGGGTATCGCCCTCCCGCTGCCGCACGTGCCTTGGGGTACATTGGCCTGGCAGGCTACGAGGCTGCCGTACACGGTATGCCCGATCACCGATCCCTGGTTTACCAATTTGGCGGGCTGTCGCTGCCCCAGGCAGAAAAAGGGAGTGCCTATCACTGGCCCACGGCGGTAAACGCCGCCTATTACACCATGCTCAAGCATTTTTATCCCCACGTGCAGGCGTCGCACCTGGCAGCGATGGAGCAATTGAACACGAATTTCAGCAACGAGTTTGCAGGAGCCGCCAGCCCTGAGGTGCTCGACCGCTCCGCCGCCTTCGGCACAGCAGTGGCCAACGCGATCTTCGAATGGTCGAAAACCGATGCCACAGGCCACGAGGCTTATCTGAACCCACGCCCGTCCAGCTATATTCCGCCTGCCGGCCCCGGCTTGTGGCAGCCCTCCTGGCCTGATTTCTCCCCCGCGCTGTTTCCGTATTGGGGCCAGGTGCGGCCTTTTGCCATGCGGCCGGACGACCTGAATGCGCGCGCGCCGCTGCCCTGGAGCGAGACACCCAATGCACAGATTTACAACCAGGCCAGGGAGGTGCAGATTTGGGTGGACAAGATCAAGGTCGGCCAGGACAGTGAGGCGCACTGGATTGCCGAGTTTTGGAGTGACGATTTTGGCGGGGTGACCTTTACCCCGGCCGGCCGGTGGATTGCCATCGCCAACCAGGTGGTGGCGCTGGAAAAACCGTCGCTGGAGACCGCAGTAGAGTTGTATGCTAAAATGGGTATGTCGCTTTCCGACGCGGGTGTCGCCGTTTGGAATTCCAAATTCAAGTACAATTACGAGCGCCCGATACATTACATCCGACGCAATTTCGACCCGGGGTGGCAAACCATCATGAATAATCCGGTCACGGGTGTAACCGGTATTACCCCCGAGTTCCCGGCCTATCCTTCCGGCCATTCCGGCTTCGGTGGCGCGGCCGCTACGGTGCTGACTGAAATCTTCGGCTATCAATACCCGTTCACCGATTACTGCCACCAGAACAGGTCAGAATTCAAGGGTACCCCGCGTACGTTCAATACGTTCATTGATATGGCGGTGGAAAACGCCTACTCGCGTATACCCCTGGGTGTGCATTTCAGAATGGACTGCGACGAAGGTTTGCGCCTGGGCTACCTGGCCGGTCAGCGGGTGCTGGATTTGCCCTGGCGGCGGTAAATGCTTGGGGGAAACATGAGTCATCCCGAATTTTGGGTTTCTTCCAGGGTGAGGGCTAAGCTTACCCGCTTTTATCCCTAAAAGCGGCCTTGTCATTCCGAGCCCGTTAGGGCGAGGAAACGCCTGATAGCACAATCCGTGTTTCCTCGCCCTAACGGGCTCGGAATGACAATCGCTATTGATTGGATGGCTTTTGGTAACATGAGCCATTTTTTAGGTAACCGATCAAGGTTTGTAATGCTGCAGTAGAATGCCACAAGGGAAGACACGAGCCCCGGCCGGTTTCATATGGGTGCGGTCGTCGAAAATGGATAAACCCTGACCGATGGCGACCGGATTGACAAACAGGTATACATCATCAATCAAGCCATGACGCAGGAGCGCCGAAACGAAAGCGGCGCCTCCGTAAGCAATGAGGTCGCCGCCGGGTTGATTTTTGAGATCGGTTACCGTTTGCACCAGATCGCCCTTGGCAAGCGTTGTATTGGGCCATCGATGCTCCTCCAGGGTAGTGGTGAATACCACTTTGGGCGTTTCTGAAAATTTGCGGGCAGCATCGTCGGCTGTTTCCGGGTTTTGTGCAGCGTTGCTCCAATGAGGAATGAACCCTTCGGCCAGTTTTCGGCCCAACAGGATAGTATCGACAGGATTGGCGAGTTCGGTTACAAAGCTTTTCAGTTCATCGTCCCAATCCCATACCATCCAGTCCATTTCGCCATTGGGGCCGGCGATGTAGCCATCAATGCTGGTTTGTACTTGCAGTTTTAGCTTTCGCATACAGCGTGATCTTGAATATGAATTGTGTACTGGTTGGAAAAATTTACCACAAAGATAAATAAAATGTTTTAAATAAGGATAGAATTGATACAAAAATTTCAATCTCTTTTTTCCCCAAACACCGCCTCCAAAAACTCATTCATAATCATAGCCGTAGCCCCCCACACCACATGCCCGTCTACTTCAAAGTAGGGCACACGGGGCAGGGTGATGCCGTTGCCCAGCGGCAGGTCAATCACCTTGCGGATATCGGGGTGTCTGAAAATGCGCAATTCCGGTGTGATCACAGCCGCCACCTCGCCGGGCTGGGGAACAAACCGGGCTTCGCCCTCCAGCATACCGACAAACGGGTGCACGATATAGTTGCTCACCGGTATGTACAACTCGGTGAGCCGGCCCAGGAGGCGTACGCGGGTGGGATCGATGCCCACTTCTTCTTCGGCTTCGCGCAGGGCCACCTGCTCAAGCGATTCGTCCGTTTCCTCCCAGCGCCCGCCGGGAAAACTGACCTGACCGCTGTGCCGGTCTTTGGGGTTGCTCGTGCGCTGGATGAGCACCGTACGCCATTGCCCCTCGTGGTAGTGGAGGAGATTGAGCACCGAGGCTACGCGGGCGTCGGTGGTGGGTTGGGTGTAAAACTGCTCGTTGTCCTCCCGGCGTCGCAAAGAGGCCATGCGGTACTGGGCGTCCCGCCCCGGCAGGGGGGCCGCCAACCGGGCCTGCACCAACTCCGGAAAACCCGACTCAAACAACACGTGGGACATACCTGAACTAAATGCAAAACCCTGTCAAAAGGTTCAGCGGTCCTGAGCACCCAGGCGCGTCAGTTCCTGTTCCAGCCGGCTGGGGAACTTCAGGCGCGAACGGTGCCAGTAGTTGTATTGGAGGCGGTCGTCGCCAAAGTCGCATTGCCTGGCTTGTTCAAACAGGGATTGCTCCTCCTCGCGGAGGGTTTTGAGCTGGGCGATGTAGGCAACCGTGTCCATCGCGCCGGTGTTTTGCACCAGGGAGTCGGTCCTTTTCAGGAGCGCCTGATCGGCAGCGTGCAGTTGAACTGCGCAGGGAATTTTTTCCGGTTGGTTGCAGCACGTAGCCGTCAAAAGGGCCAGGGTCAAAGAAATCATCAGACGCATGCTGGTAAAATTTAGGAAATAAAAGTAGGGCATTTCTGTGTGAAAAAATTAATCCGGGAGACAAAAGTTTTCGGGATAGCTTTGTACCCAACTCAGCACAACTCCATGCTCAGGCGATCGCCGGTTTACACCGTATTTCTGACGGTTTTTCTCGACATGCTCGGCGTGGGCATCGTCATTCCGGTGTTGCCCGCCCTGTTCATTGATCCGGGGAACGATTTCCTGCCCGCCCACTTCACCCCGGCGCAGCGCAGTATCCTGTACGGGTATCTCGTGGCGGTGTACCCCATCATGCAGTTTTTTGGTGCGCCCATCCTGGGCGCGCTCAGCGATCGGTACGGGCGCAAGCCCATGCTGCAGGTGTCGCTGCTCGGTACGCTGCTCGGTTACCTGCTGTTCGGCTGGGCCATTTTGACGCACAACCTCTGGTTGCTGTTCCTGAGTCGCATGTTGCCGGGCTTTACCGGAGGCAACATCAGCATCATCATGTCGGCTTTGTCGGACATCGCCGTGCCGGAAAACCGCACGAAGTTGTTTGGCCTCGTAGGCATGGCTTTTGGACTGGGATTCATCATGGGGCCGGCGATCGGGGGTATTCTGGCCGACAACACGGTGTTGCCCTGGTTCGACCACGCCACCCCTTTTTGGTTTACAGCCGCACTCTCGCTGGCCAATCTGATTGTGGTGCAGGTTTTGTTTCCCGAGACCAACCGCAACCCGCGGGTCGCCACCCTGTCGTTCGCTGCCGGGTTCACCAACATCCGCAAGGCGTTCACCAGGCCCAACCTGAGGCTTATTTTTACCGTTTCCCTGCTGATCTCTCTGGGTTTTGCCTTTTTCACCCAGTTTTTCAGCGTGTATATGATGCAAACCTTCGCCTATACGGAGCGGCAGATCGGCATTTTGTTCGCCTGGGTAGGCTTCTGGCTGGTGTTCACCCAGGGCTTCACCGTGCGGCGGGTGGCGCGCAAGGTTGCGCCGGAGCAGGTGTTGCGTTTTTCCATCCTGTTTTTAGGGTTGAGCATCGGCGCCGTGCTGTTGCCACAGGACGCAGCGTATGTGTATTTCATCAACCCGGTGATTGCCACCTTTCAGGGGCTCACGGCTCCCAACCTCACCACGGTGGTGTCTACCGCCGCACAGGCCGACGAGCAGGGGGAGGTGCTGGGCATCAACCAGAGCATGATCTCGGTGGGGCAGGCGCTGCCGCCGATCATTGCCGGCTACCTGAACACCCTGAGCGGGTCGTTTCCCCTGTTGGCCGGCATGGCCTTTATCCTGGCAGGGTGGGTGGTTTACATGGTCAGGAACCGCGTTCAGGTGGTCTGAAGGGCCGCCATGCCGCTCCGGTCGGAGCGTTCGCGACTGATTTCAGGCTGTGCCGGTACCGCTTGTGTGGCGGTGGCGGGCGCGAAGGCGGATTCGTCGTACTTGTACAGGCTCCATTCGCCGTTCACAAACTCGAGGGCGGTAAGGTGTTCGACCCAGTCGCCGCTGTTCATGTAGGTCACCTGCCGGCTGTTGTCTACGGTGACGGTTCTGATCTGCGGCTGGTGGATGTGTCCGCACAGCACGTAATCATACCCTTTTTCGGCCGCCAGTTGGATGGCCACCTCTTCGAAGTCGCTGATGAATTTTACGGCGCCTTTTACGCCTTTTTTCACACGGGCGGCAAACGACACCGGGGGCAGGTTCAGGGTGCGGCGGAACCAGTTGATGCTGCGGTTGATGCGGATAAGCAAGTCGTACCCTTCGCCGCCCAGTTTGGCCAGCCACCGCGCGCGCTGAACGCTGGCGTCGAACACATCACCGTGGAATACCCAGTGGGTCTTGCCGTCAACCTGGAAAACCAGCTTGTTGCGCAGGTGCACGATGCCGAGCGAGAACTCGCCGAACTTGCGCAACAGATCGTCGTGGTTGCCGGTCAGGTAGTACACTTTGGTGCCGTTGACGGCCATTTTCAGGATCCGACGCACGACTTCCAGGTGCTCTTTAGGGAAATAGCTTTTTTTAAAATACCAGATGTCGAAAATATCGCCGTTCAACACCAGCGTCCGGGGTTGAATGCTGCGCAGGTAGTGGTGAAGTTCCCGGGCATGGCATCCGTAGGTTCCGAGGTGAATATCGGAAAGCACCACGATGTCGAGTTCTCGTTTCATGTCAGCGGTTACAAGTGCAGGAGATTAGAAAACATTTGAGCAAAATTACCCTGCACGCATCAACTGCATGTTAACGATATATGAATTTTAGGTTATCTTTATTTGGGGCTATTGTCTTTTTTTGTGTCCTATCGGGATATTATTTGAATTTGAATGGTTAATTTTATCTATTATTTTGCGCCACAGATCGGTGGGCGGGTGCATTTTTTTCAATCTATTGTTAAGAAAGTCTTTGAGGGGCGGGTCGTTCTGAATGGTCAGGGGTTGATCCGGACGAATTCGCGGTGCGGGGGTAATCTGGTCGGGGCCCTGGGGTGCTTGTTCGCCTTTTAATTCGGCGGGTTGCTGTTTGTTGCCTTGGTCAACGAGTGTGCTTTTCATAGCAAAATCTGTTTATATCAAAGAAAAAAGGTTTACCTGACCGGCGGGGCCGGGTTGGTAAACCTTGTGTCAGGCGGGCATGCGTTTGTCTCCGTCCGTTTGGCGACCGATATAGCCTTGAGAGAGGGCGTATTGGTACAGCTTCTCTTTCAGGGCGTCGCGGCCGCGGCTGAGGCGGGAGCGCACAGTGCCGATGGGACAGTCCATGATGGCTGCAATTTCCTCGTAGGTGAAGTCCTCCAGTTCGAGCAGCACGGCCACGCGTTGTTCCGCGTTGAGCAGGGAGAGTGCGTTGGTCACCTCGTCGCCCAGGAGCCGGAAATACAGGTCTTCGTGCATTTCGGAGAAGTTCGTACGCTCGATTTCATCCTCATGGTGCGTGGCCACTACTTCTGCGAAGTCAGTAATCTTCGGCTTGCGCGCGGTGGCGCGACAACCGTTGATAAAGGCATTGCGGCAGATGGTGTACAGCCAAGCCTTGGCGTTGGTGTTCGGCAGGTACGAGTCGATGCTGTTCCATGCTTTGAGCAGGGCGTCCTGAACCAGATCTTCGGCAGCAGTGCCGTCGTTGGTCAGTCGGTAGGCAAACGCGTACAGCCCTCCGAACAAGGGATGGAACTCCCGCTCGAAGATGCGCATACGGCTCTCGTAGTCCAGCGATTCGCCGATCGTTTTAGTAATCGTTGCCATATAAAAATAGATTGACGAAAATGAAAACGACGGCGCCCGGGCAAAAAGTTCCGACCGGGTGAAAAAAATTACGTTTTCGAAAAATATTTTTTGGTCACGGCCTGGGCGGCGTCGAATATGCCCGGGCTGGCCACGAGTAACTCACCTTCGAACAGGTAGTCCTTGTCGCTGCCGAAGTTGCCCAACACGCCGCCGGCCTCCGCCACGATGACGGCGCCGCCGGCAATATCCCACGGGCTGAGCCCGTACTCAAAAAAAACGTCGTAATGCCCGGCGGCCACGTAGGCCAGGTCCAGCGCCGCAGCGCCGAAGCGCCGCACGCCGCGCGACGAAGCCATGAACGCCCGCATGGCGCCGAACCAGCCGTCAGCGCGGTCGAACTGGTGATAAGGGAATCCGGTGGCGATCAGGGCCTCCCGCAGATCGGTCCGTCCGGAAACGCGGATCGGGCGCCCGTCGAGGTAGGCGCCGCCGCCCGTCCAGGCATAATACTGCTGGGCGAGGGGCACATGCTCCACCACGCCCACCACCACGCGACCGTGCACCTGCAGCCCGACGCTCACGGCATAGTGCGGCAGGTTGTACAGGAAGTTGGTGGTGCCGTCAAGCGGGTCAATGATCCACTGCATGTCGGCGCGCGCCTGCGCCACCGTTTCTTCTTCCGTCAGGAAGGCGGCTTCCGGCAACAATGCTTGCAGGTCCGCCACCAGCATCTCTTCGGCCGTGCGGTCGACATAACTGACCAGACCGTTCATGAATTTTTCCTCGATCTGCCCGGTCTGCACTTTACCGGCCTCTCCGCGGATGAAATCGGCCGCCCGGCGCACGGCGCGGCGCGTTTGTTCGGTGAGGGATTGCAGTTCGTCGTGTGTAAATGCCATGGAATGGTGGGTTTGGAGCCGAAAGGTAGCGGGTTTTCAGCGCCTGGACAGGCGAAAAAAAAGCACCGTGTAGGCGGTCAGCATGCCGGTGCGCAGGATCCACCGGCCCGGCTCGTGCATGCCCGGCGACAACCACTGATCCAGCGCGTACAACAGCAAGGCCACGCAGACGTAAGCCGCCATTTTCGCCAGCGGATACGGAACCGGGTAGTGCTGTTGACCGACGTACCAGGTGGTGGCGCACATAAACGCATAACACACCAGGGTGGCCCAGGCCGAGCCGTAGTAACCCATGTGCGGGATGAGCAACACGTTCAGTAGGATGGTGATGCCGGCGCCGGCCAGGGCGATCCAGGCGCCCGTCGCCGTTTTGTCCTTGAGCCGAAACCACACGGAGACATTGTAGTACACCCCCAGTAATACGTTGGCCACCAGCAGAATGGGCACCACGCCCAGCCCTTCGTGATACGCCGGGTTGCGCAGGAAATGCTTCAGCACCGGCAGGAACAAAAGGATGCCCAACATGGCCGCCGAAGCGGCGAGGGTGAACCATTTGGCCGCTTCGGCCAGGATGCGCGGGCTGTCCGAATCGCCTGCGGTCCGGAAAAAATACGGCTCCGCCGCGTACCGGTAGGCCTGGGTGAACAGGGTGATGAGCATGGCCAGTTTGTAATTGGCGCCATAGATACCCAGCTGGGCGCGGTTCCACGCCGTGCTGCCGGGCAGCAGGTAGATGAGGATGCTGCGGTCGAGCATCTCATTCACCACGCCGGCCAGGCTCACGACCACGAGCGGGCCGGCGTACCGCAGCATTTGCCTGAGCAGTGCAGGATCGTACACCCGCAGTCGGATCCGCAGCGTCGGCGCGAGCAGCAGCAGCGTGACCGCGCTGGCAGCCAGGTTGGCCAAAAAGATGTAGCCCACCTGGACTTCGGGCGACCAAACCCGGTGCACCCAGTGCCAACCCTGTCCGGCTGCCCACGGGCAGAAAACGAGCCAAAAGACGTTCAACCCGATGTTTACCCCGATGTTGACCAGCTTGATGCCCACAAAAGGCAACGGCCGCTGCTCCAGGCGCAGGCGCGCGAAAGGCAACTCGGCGAGCGCATCCAGCCCCAGAATCAGCGCGAAATACCGAACGTATTCGGGATGGTCGCCTATGAGCAGCCAACCGGACAAGGGGCCGCTGAGCACCAGCATACCCGCCGACAACGCCAGGGTGGTCAGGGTTAGCGTGCCCAGACCCGTGGTGTAGGCCCGCTCCCGATCGGCCTCCGGCGTGCCGAAACGGAAAAAAGCAGACTCCATGCGGTACGCGTACAACACCATCAGAAACCCCGAATAGGCAAACATCTGGGTGACGATCCCGTAGTCGGCGGTCTGCTTCAATACCCCCGTGTACAGCGGCACCAGCAGGTAGTTCAGGAACCTGCCCAGAATGGTGCTCAGGCCGTACAGGGCGGTTTGGGAGGCGAGTTGGCGAAGAGACATGGCGAATGCGGAATGCGGAATGCGGAATGTGGAATGCGCACGGTGAAAAACACAAAAGGGGGCTGCTGAAGAAACCGGGTATTTTTTATTGGCCTTCCAGTGCCCGGATTTCGGCGATGCGGCTGAATATGGAAAGCGCGGCGAATCCGATGACAAACCAGTGGAACAGGCTCCACTCAAAGACGCCGTCTGGGGTGGTGGTTTTTTTGACGAAGGCGGCGAGCAGTGCGCCCAGGAGGGGAGCAGCGACGGCGACGATGACAAACCCGAGGTAATAAGTCGTTTCTTTGTCCGGCGCCTTGAGTTGTTGCAGGTGAAAAGTGAGTCCGGCAAGAAAGATCAAAGAGACCGCGCTGAGGATGGGCTGAAAATATTTCATGCTTTTTCCTGAATTTTAAACAAAAGTAGACAATCGGTTGTCGATAGCTTGCACCGACAAAAAAAAATGCTCGAAACGCCCGGCATCACCGCGCTTTTTGTGCATCCAACATTCCGGATAATGATCGCACTTAAAGACAGTAATCTGCTGCACCCGCAAGCCTTCATCAATGGCGCCTGGACGAACGCCGACACCCACGCCGTTTTTCCCGTAATCAACCCGGCAACCGGCGAAACGATTGCCGGGGTGGCCGATTGCGGCCCCGCCGAAACGGCCCGCGCCATCGCTGCCGCCGAAGCGGCCCTGCCGGCCTGGAAAAACAAAACGGCCATGCAGCGCGGCCGCATCCTGCGCGCCTGGCACGATTTATTGTTGGAACACGCCGACGACCTGGCCGCGCTCATGACCGCCGAACAAGGCAAGCCGCTGGCCGAGGCCCGTGGGGAGGTGCGCTACGGGGCCACCTTTGTGGAGTGGTTCGCCGAAGAGGGCAAGCGCGTGTACGGCGACATCATTCCGCCCCAGCTGCCCGGTCAGCGTTTGCTCGTGATCAAACAGCCGGTGGGCGTGGTGGCCGCCATCACCCCGTGGAACTTTCCCCTGGCCATGATCACCCGCAAGGTAGCGCCCGCCCTGGCGGCCGGCTGCACCGTGGTGGTGAAGCCCTCCGAAGAAACACCCCTCACCGCCCTGGCCCTGGCCGAGCTGGCGCAGCGCGCCGGCATGCCGGCCGGGGTGCTCAACGTCGTCACCGGAATGGATGCCCCGGCCATCGGCCGTGCGCTGACCGACAGTCCGGTGGTGCGCAAACTCTCCTTTACCGGCAGCACGGAGGTGGGCAAGCTACTCATGCGCCAGTGCGCCGACACCGTGAAAAAAATATCGCTGGAGCTGGGCGGCAACGCGCCCTTTATCGTGTTCGACGACGCCGACCTCGACGCGGCCGTGGAAGGCGCCATGGCCTCCAAATACCGGAATGCTGGCCAGACCTGCATCTGCGCCAACCGGATTTTTGCGCAGGACGGTATTTACGACGCCTTTCTGGAGAAATTCGCTGCGGCTGTCGCCGGCCAGAAAGTGGGCCCCGGCGCCGAATCCGGCGTGCAGATCGGCCCGCTGATCAACCGTGAGGCTTTAGAAAAGGTGGCGCGGCTCGTGGGCGACGCCGTGGGCAAAGGGGCCCGCGTGGTCACCGGTGGGCGCACGCACGCGCTGGGCGGCACCTTTTTTGAGCCGACGGTGCTGGCCGACATCCATCCGGACATGAACATCGTGCAGGAAGAAATTTTCGGCCCTGTGGCGCCCGTCGCGCGTTTTGCCACCGAAGACGAGGTGATCCGCATGGCCAACGACACCCCGTACGGACTGGCTGCCTACTTCTACGGCCGCGACATCGGGCGCGTGTTCCGCGTGGCCGAAGCGCTGGAGTACGGCATGGTGGGCGTTAACACCGGGGTATTGGGCACCGCCGTAGCCCCCTTCGGCGGGATGAAGGAGAGCGGGATCGGCCGCGAAGGCTCGAAGTACGGGATCGAGGAGTTTGTGGAGGTCAAGTATGTTTGTTTGGCGGGGGTGTGAAGGGCACGGATTACATCTGCCATAGGCTGCCCATAGTCAACTCAAAACCGGGCAGTACCGGGTGGCCGCTAAATAGCTGGGAAAAATCAACCGGACGTTCAGGCTCTTCCGGCCTGTAAACCCAGGTAAGGCGCTGTTGTGGGTCGATCAGCCAACCCAACAGGCAACCGTTGGACAGGTATTCCGACATTTTATCTTTGAGTCCGGTCAGCGATTGATCCGGCGAACGGATTTCTATTACGAAGTCGGGTACAATAGGCGCAAACCGGCGTTTTTCCTCTTTCGGCAGCGCATCCCATCGCTCGCGGCGTATCCACGCCAGATCGGGCGAGCGGTCTGCGCCGTTTGGCAATTTAAAACCGGTGGAGGAGTCGAACCCGACACCCAGCTGGGTGCGTCGATTCCAGATACCCAGTTCGGTGGACAATTCGAAGTTCAGGTTTCCGGTTTCGCTATTGGTTGGGGGTATGATCACGATGAATTTATCCCAGGTGCGCTCAATGCGCAAGTCCGGGTTCAGCAGGCAAAATCGGTAGAATTGATCGTCCGTCATGCCGCCGTCGGGCAGTTGAAAGGCAACGCCGGGCAGTACCCTCGATGGAACGGTGGCGGTTTGATGCGTCATAGGGACAAAATCAGGTGTATTGATTTGTCAGTGCGGTGCGCAAAAAGCGCAGCGGTTGCGTGTTTGAAACAAGATGCGCGAACAGTCGTTGTTTTCAAGCCTGCCCCAAAAGTAATGATTTTTTATTCAATTTTTTGTAGTTTCTCCCCAAAAAACAAACATGAGCCGCCCCGGCATTAAAGTTGTGTGTACTGGATGGCCTAATAACGGCATGCCAAAGGTTAAAAGTCCAATTTACCATTCTCCAACCCGTATTTCAAACCAACGATTTTGGCTCGCCCCCTGTCTGCGCAGCCGTTCACACTGTTGACGCAGGTAAGGTGTTGGATTACAGACCTCAATTTTCAATCGGGTCAGGTTTGGCCAATAGCTTAAACCTTTCGGCAAACGCTCAAAGTTCCCGGCGCTCAATATCACAACTTCTGTTAAGCGGGAGCAGGCACCCAGGCTGTCAGGCAGTGCGGAAATACCCGCATTTACCACGCCGAATTTTTCCAGCTGTTGCAAGGCGCCGGCTGATTCCGGCAAGGTGCATGATAAGGCGCCGTCTGTGAGCCGGAGCTCTTTAAGGCTTTGCAGCCGGCCCAGGGATTCCGGCAGTTGGAGCCGGGATTCCGGGCCGGAACCGGTCAGTTCCAGGAGCTGGAGTGAGTCGAGGCGTCCGATAGCAGGGGGCAGCCCGTCCGGACAACGGAACGTCAGGCGCAACGCTCGCAGTTTTTTCATGCGGAGAACAGCATCCGGGAATTGTTTCAGTTGGGGGATATTCAGTTCGATGGAAACGATCTCCCGAAGTTTTTTCAATGATTTCGGGACCTCCGTCATACCCGGGGCGTGTATCACTAAACATTTCAGGCGTGGAAATAACGGAATCAGCCTTAGCGCCTCGTCCAGGTGCCGTTGAAAGTCGGTAAGGGAACTATCGTAGCAAATTTCCAAGAGTTGGAGCTGCTTGAACCGCCGCAATTCGGCCGGGATACTGCCCTCGAACCGGCAGTTGGTCAGGCTCAACCCCAGTAGCCGTTCGGCCGGGACAGCCGACCAATCCGTCCCTTTGACGGGGAAAACGCAGTCTTGCAGGCATAGATTTAGGTTTTTTCCGACCAAATAAGGGGCGTCGATTTCCTGAGTACTATAACAAGTCCGCACATTACCGTCAAATACCCAGCGCGTATATGCGCCTGTAAAATAAAACACATTCTTAGTCTTAATTACCGTGACGTTAAACGGCGAAGGAAGCGGATTTGTCTCCCTTAGTTCCACCGAGGTTTTTTCCGGCTGTTCGGTCGTTCGGATAATGTAGCCCTGCGCAGCAATGGTTGCACTGTCCAATCCATACATAAGGTTCAGGCGGCCGTTGGGCAGGAGGCGCGCCACCCTGAGCAAGCCGTCCCAGGTATCCACGATAAAAGGGCCTCCATCGGGCGAGGGAACGACCTGTTTCTCCCAACTAAAGATGCCTGAAAAGTGCAGGCGATGGGGGTAAGTCCTGCCGTAGCGGTCGTAAAAACAAGCGACCTCGCCTTCAGCGTTTGCGTTTGAAAAGGCCATCCAGGTGGTATCGTTTATCACTTGTGGTGATGCTGGGGAGGAGGTCAATGGCTCGGCAATCGCAAGCGTATCCGGCCGCCCCGTTGGGTCGAAGCGTCTGGAGCGAAATACGCTGCCGAGGCGCCCGGTTTCGCACAGCGTCGATTCGTAGCCATGCAGGATCAGGCTGCCGTCGGGCCATAGCGTCAGGTAATCGTCGTTGAGTGTTTCGATGCGGGAATGCACCTGGCCAAAACGGCCATAGCCCAGGTCGGGCCGGCCGTCGGGGAGGTAGCGTTCCACGCGAACCCAATCTCCGTTATAGCTTACCAGCACAAAACGGCCGTCGGGCAGCATCCGGCAAGCCGCGATCCAGTACCGATCGGCGAGCGTGAGCACCCTGTCGCGACCGAGGGTCGTGTCGAACATGCCGTCGGGGTTAAGGCGCCAAATCTGGCCGTAGCGGTTCGGGGATTCATATCGGCTGGAGACGAATATGTGTATTTTCCCGTCGGGGAGCAAAGACAGGCCCAACAACTCGTCCTCTTTTGACGGATCGTTGGTAAAATATACATACCCGCCTCGCCGGAAGGTAGTGTCAAGGCGGCCGTTCGGTTCAAAGCGCATGACCGACACGTCTTTATCGTAGGTGAAATCGAACGCTACCAGCCACTTGCCGTCTGTCTGAAGCACTGCGCAGATGTTTCGGATATTCGTGTTGTACGGGATGGCGCATTCCACCCAGCCGCTGCGACCGTGCTTCGTGTCGAGTTGGCCGTCAGGGCTGAAGCGGACGTTGTACAGGCGAAGACTGTCCTGGGTGACGCCGCCTGTATCCCGGCCGGCAAAAACGTGGGGGGACTTCAAAGCCGTCAAGACCTGCAAGGCACCGTCCGGTTGCACCGCCGCGGCGACGACCCGGGAATGAGGCCGGTTCAGCCACACCGCTGTAGTCGAATCGGTTGGATACATGTAGGGTGTCGGGGCATGGGTTGCCCATGCCGGGACCGGGGCCAGGGCGATGCCGGTGCGGGGGGGCTGGGCGAGTGCAGAGAGGTAAACCAGGCAGAGGGAGAGAATGGATAGGTAATATGTTCCGTATCCGTTTAAATATTTATTTTGCATGTCAAGACATTGCTATGCGGTGCCCCCCCTTTCGTGGACAAGCTATCCATTTATTTTGCTCCATTCCACTATTATCTTTGGGGGACAAAAAATCCCATATCCTGTCCTTTTGGATGATGGCTACCAGTATGACAAATATACCACCGATAACACTGGTTATGATGGCTTTTCGATGTGAAGTTGCTTGGTTTGCTGATGGTGTTCCCATGTCATGCTTTATTTTGATCTGCGATTAACACGCTTTAGCTTTATGACTCCCTCGGCGCAGCCGCCCGGCTTCCCATTTTAGGTGTGTCATCTTCCGGTGTGAAAGAAGGCACTATAAAATCTGTAGAATAACGGTACTTGAGCTCTCTGCAAATGCCTTCTACCTCTGGAAATAGGACGCTGTGCGATATGCCGGCGCAGTACAGATCTTTCAATATCTCCTTCTTGTAACTACCTAAGATGATGATTTTCTTACAAAAAATTCTTTGCAATAAACCTTCTTCTTTGGAAGTTTTCCGTTCGTTGTTTATTGTTTCAATAAATTGGAGCAAGGGTCCTGCATTTCGCCCATGGATGGTGAAAAGCCCCTTTTGGGCTGCTATGCGGGGTGTGGCTTTATTAGCCCGCAACACTACTGGAGGTTCTCCTAAGATATCCCTGACAACATCTCCGGTTGTTTCATGTGCGACATATTTGCTTACCATCCTTTCATCCGAACTGGATGGAATGGATCTTTGTTTCATGAAGTGCTGGTTAAAGTCCCAGGCATCGAGCATCCAAACGGCAGCATTCGCATCTGTGTTTTCGTAAGCATCCAAAACAGCAAAATACAGCGCCACCAAATAGCTTTCGGTCCAGTCCAGCAGGCGGGTAGGCATGCCGTAGTGTTGCATGATAAAAAGCCATTCTAGGTCGTTAGCAGGCATGACAAACTGCTCTTTTACCTGTTTTTGGGCCAACAGCTTGAAATCCCTGAGCATTTCACGCTCCCAATATCCTTGTTGCCCCGTAATTTTCCATTTGGCGTTTTCGCCACCCCGGTAAAGGCCAGGCAGCAGTTCATAATCGGAATTGGAATGTCCCCGATAAATCGGCAAGGTTGAGTTGTTGTATCGGGCATTGTCCTCCTTCAGCAGATCTGTAATCAGCTTAACAAATTCTGCCAGGGATGACACAGAACCGGCAATGTAATGTTCGTCTGTCATGGTTAGTGACTTCTTTTTCATATTGATGGTTACGCACTCATAATCTGCCACCATGCCCAGGCAAAAGCAAGCGGCATGAAAAAGTCGGGCAGCAAAGCGATAAGGGTGATGTAGGTTCTGACCCCCAGTGGTAGTTCATCCTTTTTCCGATTTTGAGACCATGCATCTTTTAAGAGCAAGGGCAGCATCCAGGGGCGTTTAGCATCAACCTTCAACGGTTTCATCCGCTCATCGTACCAAACGGTGCATTTGGCCACGATGCCCATAACCACTCCAATCCAGATCAACAGGGAAATGCTGAGACCCAGACACGCCAGTATTTCAAAAAAATCACTTTTGTCAAGGCCGCTCGTTGTTGGGTCATAGACCATATCCTTGCCCAGAACGAAGGCCAGTGCCGCGAAAAGGATGCTTTGGGAGGTGAGCAGCCAGGTGAGGCGACGGTTGATGAGTGCGTGCTCGAACTTGAGTTTGTTGTGATAATTGTTGGTATCTTCCATGATTTATTCCGTTTCAGGGTCTGGTGGATTGTCGTGCCACTCATGCTCCTCATCCGGTTCGAGGTAGTTGTCTTCCCATTCCGCCTCTTCTATTGCCTCGTGCACCTCAAGCTCTTCCGCATAGTGCTCTGCATATTCGTCGTATTCCAAGTCGAATTCCGATTCGCTTTTGGTTAAGCTTGGATGTCCATAGACCGGGATATAACCATTGATATGTGTGGCAATGACTTTGCCGACACCCAGGGTGCGCAGGTCAAAATGCATGATATCGCCGCAGGCGCGGGGGCCAAAGTCAATAGCGCCCCAGGCCAGACCGGCTACTTCCCTGAGCGCATAAACCAGATCGGGATGCAGGTTGAGGAAGCCTTTCAGTGGGTCGCGTCCCGAAAAGCTGGCGGAGTTTTTCCAGTAGCGCAATTCGGCGGGATTGTTCTGCAGGTATTCGATGAACTCCTGGTTTCGTCGTGCCAAAATGCGATATGCTGCCCGGGTGTCCTGCCCAGCCTCCAGGGCGATACTGTCCAGGTACTCAAAAATCGTTTGCCCCTTCAGCGCCTCTCCGGTCGCTTTTTTCAGGGTTTGCAGCATTCGTGTGCGTTCTTTCAGCTTTTCCTTGTCGTATTGAATCCATCCTGCCCCGATCCAGGGATTGCCCACCGGGTCTATGTCTATGGCCAACCCAAATCCATGCATTGCCTGTTTTTCGGCTGAAAGCCGGGCGCCGCTATAGCGTACGCCAGGGCGGTCAAGCCCTAATGCCCGGCCCAATGCTACGGGCGTCATGCCTTGGTATTGGGGTTGGGACAGGAGCCAGGCTTCGGCTTGCTTCAGCTTACGCCATAGAAGCAGGTGTATGCCATCCTTAATATTGTGGCCCAAGAAAGCGGGGCGCACGATGTACTGAAACCAGTTGGCGGCGGTAAACTCATTGTTGGTTGCCTGGGCTACTTTTGATTTGATGCCGTTGAGTTGTTGTTGGCCGTAGAAGTTGCTGCTGTTGAGTTTCGGTCTTAACTTATGGTCTTTAAACCCCAATGTATCTAAGGTAGATGTCCCTAAAATGCCATCGTGTTCTTTGGGGTCGAAGTAATTGGCGATTTGGAATTGGTGGAGGGCGATTGGTAGTAAATCAACTTGGCGGTTTATAGCAGCAAGCAAGTCAGATTTTGATATTCCAATCTTATCATCTTGAAAGTCATTTTTTGAAGATGACAATTCTTCAATCATCCGAACAGGTACGAATTCTTTCGGGTTTTCCGAATCAACAAAAATACTCCAAATATTTCCCTGGTTATTCATGACAATGGAGGATTTAGGTGCTTAGTTATCAATTAATTGAGTTCAATTTAATTATCAAAAAGGAGCAATGAATTGATCTAACCTAATGAAAACAATAGGTTGCCGTTCAATATAACAAGGACTTTCCTATGCCAAGCATTTTTTTCACTGAATTGGCTTAATCTAATATTAGCTTCATGTTCTCCCATTGCCTTAATAGCTTTAACCTTACATTTAAATTTACTTCCAAGCCGATCTTTTATTGCTTGAAAAGTATTCATTGCACGCGCTTCACTCAGGCTTATGTTGTAAGCACTATCTCCAGATGCATCGGTATGTCCCACTATTTCAAGCTCGCTTTCTGGTGATGAAAAACCCAATAGTTCCTCTGAACACAACATACCAATGGCATCAATTCCTTCATCAGAAAGGATACTATCATCATGCTTAAAATATGAAACATAATTAATTTTATATTTCGACTGTAATGTCTGAGGAAGAGGGGGTGATTGAATAACTTGATTAGTTATTCGGGGGGTTATTTTGCCAAATGCCATTCCAATTTCCGGACCTCCCAAATCAATAAATTGTTTAACTGCCAGTTTATTGTAATCTTTATAATCTTTAGGATCAAGACTTTTTTCTATCTTGATTTTTTCAAATGTTGGGCTACTGGTAAAATCAACAGTCAAAGTAGGTTTTCCGGCAGGATAGATGTGTAAGAAGCCTGCCGAAGCGGGCAAATCTATAATTGATAATTTTACGCTTCCAAGCGAACCTTCTAGAAGCCTAAGATCAGCACCAGAAAAATCAGTAGCCTCAAAATAATAATCGCTTATTGCATAACCATCAATTTGATCGATTCCAAACCACGCTTTTTTCTCTATCTTAAGCCCAAGCTTTAAAGCATGAAAACTAATATTGTATTCGATTTTTTTATTGCCATTATTCCATTTTTTGGCATTAGGATATTTATTGTAATCCGTCACATTCTCGATAGAAATCGTGCCGTCAAAGTATTCATAAATTAACCCGTAGGCATTATACTTTAGTTTTACGTGATACTTATATTTCTCTTCCGGCTTATTGGGATTAACTTCAAACATGCGAAATAAGCTACTAAATTGACCTACTATTTTTCGGTCAGAAATATCCCTAAAGTCTTCTAATAGCCTTTTTACCCAATCCAAAAGGTTCATTACTTCACGATCCATTCGTGGTTGAAATAATGTAATACTTAACCATAATCTAGTATAGTAAATTTCCAGGGGTTCATAAATAAAAGGAAGATGATTGGTTTGTAGTTCCGAATCGAGTTTTTTAATTAGTTCATACAATCTATCCTCTTTGAACGAATCAAAAGAATCTCCCGTTATTTTATAATAATTTGAAATTATTTCTTCAACATTTTTGTGTTGATTTTGATATATTAAGGCATAATAATTTTTATATATATTTTGAAGGGGAGGATTCCAATAGTGCATTATAGCAAGATCCTTTTCACGGCCCTTTTCACGACTATTTATATTTTCAAATCCATATATCATATTTTTTGATGGAGTAACTTTGCTTGAATTTATTAATTTGAATTTGGTTTCGTTATCCGAATAATTTACTATCAAGACATCTGCGTTTCTTTTTTCTAAGGTAAACTTTCTTATTCCTTTTAATTTTACTGTGTCCTCTAAAATACATTCAGCATTTTGTCCCTGAATTTTTCCAAAAAATGGAGACACCTCATTGCCAATAGTACTATTATTGTGTATTGGGATTCTCCCAATCACTCCAAATATGAAATTTCCGGCTTGGTTAATCATAATATTGCCCCCATATATATCATTTTCTTCCAAATCACTAATATAGTGCCCTGTCATATCAAGGAAAGGTTTATCCGGATTGGGTTCTGATAATTTAAACCTTCTCCTTGTTCCCCCTTCAGGAAGGGCCTGTGTAAATACATATCCATTTTTTTTGTAAACGTCTTCAATAATCAATTTCATATCATCGTAAAAAAATGGAACTTTCTTTTCATCAAAAAAGCTCATTTTAAAGTCTTGAAATTCTCTATCATTCAGTTTATCAAGTAATTTTGTCTCTTTAAAATATTTAATTATTAGTAATTCTTCTTCACGTGCGATAAAACTTTGACCCTGATAATTTAACCGTTGTATGACATTATTAATATTTGTATCACGCGAGTCAACTAACGCGTATTCTAATAACTCACGAGCAATCCTTTCACTGTTTTCTTTGCTTTTTTTAGCTTTTATGATATGGCTATATGCATATCCAAAGTTTGAATATGCCAAACAGTAAATTATTACTTCTGGAGATTTTGTTTTACTAAGGCCGTAAAAAATTTCTATAGCATTAATAAGGTAATCTTTCCATCTATACTCAACTATTTCGCCCTTAGAAATTTTTTCTATGTTAATTTCGTTCTGCTCACATAAAAAATCTAAGACATAATAATGCGTTGCTCTATTTATTAATTCTAAAAGATGATTTGATTTCGAAGGAATTCTTCGAAACTCCTCAATCAGAATCCTGAAATCTATCAGGAACAAATATGAAGCTACCTTTTTTTTCTCATCCTTTATATATGATGTATTTCTTTGAGCGTCTTCTGAAATACCTGCCTTAAGCAGATCCTCTTTAGGCTCCTGCTTAACATAAATGGCTAATGATTGCTTTCCAATACTGATATTAACATTCCTTTGCTTACGCGCAGAAAGAACAGCGACAGCAGTCCCAATTGCCAGCATTCGTCCATTGAAGTTTTCTATATATATTTTAACTCCTCGACCTGTAACATGGGGATTATTTTTTATTTTTTCAGAATCTGTGATTTTTTTAATTTCTTTCAAATAGCTTGGTGGATAGTACCCATCAATTATCTGTATTGGTGTGCCTATAAATGCTCTTAACTCTTGCAGCACGGCAATCAATTCAGGATCGTAACGGAAATAATTCCATTTATATTTTCCATTTTCAGCTTGCGCAAATTCATCTACCGTAAAATTATCAGACAGCTTGTAGTTCCGGTCCTGGATTTTATACAAAATGTTTCCGGAATTTGAAATATCCTCATATCCTTCAATAGTTTGAACCGGAACTATTGGAAATTTCTTTGAGACTTGTTTTAAGCCTTTTTCAACCTGTTTTAGGCCTTCTGATACCGCTTCGCCGAGGTCAATAAAATTTTCTGAATAATATGAGCTTTGCACATTATCCCAACCCTTTGCGCTTTCATCGTTGGGGAAAACCTCCCCCACCCAAGGCGTAACCTCGCCCTGCCGTTCCAGAATAGACCGTTCATCCTTATGGTTGTTCATAAGAAAATCAAATTGAAAGGTTGAAAAAATACCGGTTCCGTCTTTTGGGCCAGACAAGCCTACACAGCGCCGTTGCCGGTGGGTACATTGCTCACAGGGCGTTGCATCGGCATTTGCATCTGCTCCTGGCGTATTTTCAGATCTCGCCCGGTGAGGGTGGACCAGCCGTTTAAGAAGATATTCATTAAAGGGGGAATTGGGTTTGTTTTTAGGGTTGTCGGGGAAGGGGGTAAGACAGTTCGATTATAAAGAGGCACCGCATTTTGATCAAAAATACCCGCCTCAATAGCCGAAAGAATAAGCGAAGCAGGGTCGGCCATACGAAACAGCGTCTCACTCATCGCATGGGCAGGCACGCCTACCTTGTTGGCAAGCGCAAAGAGACGCTGGGCCGGGCTTTGTTCGTTGATGCCAAGAGCTTCCAAAAGCGGGCACGGCGCTTCCAGGCTCAGATGGAACCAGGAGTACCGGCAGTTCAAATAGTACTCGATCAGCGACAAAAAGCCATTGTTGCGCTGCGCCAGGAAGTTTCGCCTGATTTCAGCGCATTTGAACTGCATCGTCTCGTCGTCGGTCAGATTGATGCCTGAGGTCACGTTTTGGCTGGCAAAAGCGACATGCCATTCCTCGCCGAGTTTCTGGAAGTCTGCCTGGAAGTTTTTGTACGCAGTTCGAGGCAAGCTGCCAGGATCGGGAGCAGGCTGACCGGACACGCTGGCCGGCACAAAACCGAACATACTGTAGAACGCATTGTTCTTGATGGTTTGAATATCGGGGTGTATCCAACTGAACAAATTAAAGGTAGAATCCACCGGCGGATTGGAAAACCACAGCATCTCCGTGTTGCGGACATACTGCAAGGCCCCGTTATTGGGATTGAACTCCAACTCACCGTTGCGGATTTTTCGGATGGCTTCCCGGAATATTTCCACGCAGCCCGTCTGGTCAATCAACAGCGCGTAGATGAGGTGCGGGGAGATGACTACGCCTTGACTTGGAGGTGTAGTAAGCGTGAAGAGTTGTTGATTTTGGTTAAAGTTCTGATTAACAATAGTATTCAAGTAGTTCTGTGGCAATCCAAGCAGACTACTCTTATTAATTGGACTACCCAATGGCGCATTTGGATTCCGCATCAGAAACGCCCACCCCATTTCCATCAAGGCCATGAGGTCTTTAATGTTAAGAGCGGTGTATAAACCATCTGCTCTTGCTTGAAGGGTTCTTCCTCTAGGAGCGACATTCATTGCAAATCTTCTGAACATTTTTGTTGTTTTTTAATCGTTGAAAAGAAATGGGTTGGTGAAGGGTAAGTTTCAGAGATACGTCTATGGGAATTGAATATTCCACTCTCGATACTTATCAGAAGTACCATGATAATATACATCATTAACCCCCGTCATCAATTTTTGCATCTCCTCAAAAAATGCTACAATTTTTGACGCATCATCGCTTGGATTGTCCAATAACATATTTCTTTCGCTTGCTGTCGGCAACGTGATTGATCCTCCCTGTGGAGGAGATGTTGTTGTTTTTGTTTGACTTGCCATTTTATTTAAATTTTAATATGTGAAAAAGTTACTGTATTACATTCCCCAGCAAAACCATCCACCCCCGCTGTTGTGCCAGCAGTTCGGATGCTCTTCCCGGGCGTTCAACAAGTTCGTATCCGTTCAGGGCAAGGCGCAGCAAGGGCGCCTCTGCTACGAGGTAAGGCGATCGGTAAAAGCCTTTGCCACTGGTGTCGGCTTCTCGCTTCAGGCGGTCGGGGTGTGCTGTGCGCGGGTCAATCCACGCGGCGAGTGATTTGTTCCGGAGGGCTGTGTATGGTTTTTCACAAACAATACGGACCACTTCCGGCATCGCCTCAAGGGAACGCCGCATCAGTCCGTGCACTTCCTCCGGTGCTTCTGCGACGGGATGCCGGCGCACCCAGTCCTCTTCCATCTCATCCCACAACCCGCTGTCGTAAAAGTGCCTGCAGCACTGTATGCCGAACAGGACCCGCAGGTAGCTGATCGGGTGCGGGTCGCCCGGCGAGAAGGCAAACACGGCGCCGGGGGTATCCACCACATCGTGCAGGGCGGCCACAGAGGCAAAGCCCGTGTGTACAAAGCCGTAGGCATCCGCCGCAATTTCGGATGCCCAGCTTGCCCAGGTGTCCGCCAACTCCGTCCCATAGCCGCGCAAATCGGTACGGAGTGCCGTCCGCAATTCTTCGTTCCAGTTCAGGATGTGGGCCACCTGATGCCCGGCCTCGTGCACCAATGCGGTGGGCCGCATCAGGTTGTGGCGGGTCACTTTGATGGCCGCCACCGGGTTGTCGGTGTGGCCGTCCCAAAGCCGCATATCTGCTTTGAGCAGGGCCATGCCGAGTCCGTCGTCCAGATAAGCAAGCACAGGCGGTATCCGAAAGCCGAGCGGGTCGAGCAGGGAGCGCATGGCCGAAATGGCCATACGGTCGCAGGCCCGCAGCAGGGCAATGGTCTCCTGATCGGTACGGGAAGCGAGCGCGTTGGCAAAAAAGTCCATCATCGTTTCTACCCGCATGTACTGGCTGCGCAATTGTGCCAGTTGCGGCCGGAAACGCTCCGGGGCATCGTTTGTCATGACCAAGTGCACCAACTGTTCACCTTGCTGCACCAGGCGTTTGGCCGATGCTGCCAGCCGCTCCCGGAGGGCCAGATGCAGGTAGTCCTCCAGGCTTCTCCACGTTTGTTCGGATGCCAGGCTACTCAGGTCGCCCAGCCGCCGGGCCGCCTCCGTCCAATGCTGGGTTTGCAGCAATACCGGGTTATATGTCACGTCTGTTTCAAACATGTTGGAAACCCGGTTTTGCATCCAAACGCACGCCAGCCGGCTGCCGGCCGAACATGGCCTCCTGGAGGGAAACGGTTTGCCCGGCCAGCATTTGCCGAACCTGGTCGAAGTCGGGCGGGTTGAGCACGGTGGCGTTTAGCGTCATGCCGTCGGAGTAATCTTCCACCGCCTCCACCACCTTATCGGGGTGGTCGCGCAGGAAGCCAACCAGGTGGCTGCCCACCCAGTTGCCGGTGGCCTCGCCGAGTGCGTTCACCACCACCGGCGGAAGCAGGTCTGCTGCCATGCCGGAACGTTTGCCGGGCAAGACGTTGGGATGCACGATTTTGAGGCAGCCGAGTTTTCCGTACTTGAACACGTTTTCCAGCCCTTGTTTCAATGCCATCATGAGCATCACATGGGCTGTTTCCGGCATTCTTTTGCGGAGATTGACCGCGATGGCCTGAGCGTCGGCTTCGCTGAGGTACAAACCGATTTTTATTTCGTTGGCAAAAAAGTCCAGTTTGAGCTTTAAGCCGGTCACGCGCCTGAGCGTCTGTCGCCCTTCGGCGGGCTGGAACCACTGTGGCCTCGCATTGGGCACATCGAGGTAATAGTACCGGTGGCCTTGCGTATTCCTGGCGTTGCCGAGGCATCCTTTGTGTTTGCACCCCACGCCCGGCTCGTTGAACAACATCCCGGCAGCAATAGAGGTGAGGGGATGAAACTGCATCCATGCTTCCCGCCCGATGCCACCCATGCCCGGCAAGCCCTTCAGGTACTTGCTCAGGTGAAACCTTGAACTGCCGGGCATGCCCTCCACCATATAAACCCTGACTGGAATGGAAGAATTGACATGGATGCCCATGCTGTCCCGCAAGTAAGCGCCCAGGGAAATGCCCCCGAAAGTCTTGATTTCCTGAGCCATGTAAGGAGTCAGCTCGGTTTCAAAAACATCATTCAATTGTTTGATTTTGGACGCCACCTTTCCCCTTTTTTTAACTTTGGCCGGTTTCCACATCAGGTTTTGATGTCGGTCAGACTCTCGAAGTTTGGGATTGGCTTTATAGACTTTATCCTGAAGCAAATCGGGCAAGTTGGCCGCCGCTGCGTTCTCGAAGGCCTGGATCACATAACGCTCAAGCAATTGGCGGTCTTCCAGAACATGCGCGGGAAGATCGGCAACCTGATGAATGGTGTCCTCAACCGTTGCTGTTACGGCATCTGCGGCTAACATATCCGGCTCTTCGTTGGGGACAACCTCTCCAAGCATATTAATTCCAGCCCTGGCGATGTGGCCTCCCAGTATTTTTCCATTCTCTTTGCCGACCAATGGGGAAATAAGGCCGGAAATCAGCGGAGAAACAGTGTTAATAACCCTGTCTTTTCCGATCAGTCGGATCGCCTGTCGAACAACCGGCAGCAGTGCTGGAAGGAACTGCTCCATCAGGGGTTCCGGACTTTCTCCTTCTTTTAACTGCGCAATTCCCTGGGCAAATTCTTGCCGGGCCTTTTGCAGACTGAGCTCGCTGTTCTCCAGTTGGTAAGCCGTCCGTACCATTTCCCGTTCAAATAGCTCCAGTTCTCGAGCATTGGGTGAGGTTATCCAATGGGCCAGCATGGCGTTTAATTCCATTTCGGCTGATTCCGCCGGATCTTCCATGGCCGCTCTCGCTATTTCGGCCGCCTGTGGCGCCAGTTTTTTTGCCAGATCTTGCGCCATGCCCTGATATTCCTTTGGCAGCTTATCTATCCCCTTTTGCAGAAAACCCTTGAGAAATTGGGTTATTTTAGGCCTTAGCGTGTTGAGCAACAGCCCTATGGGTGTGAATTTTGCCACGGCGCCGGCAGCCTTTTTTACTGTTTTGCCTATTTTTCGGAATGCCTTGCCAAGAAACTGCTCCTGTACAACCGAAAAACTTCCTGTCGTCGGGGCGACCTGGCTGTCAACGAAGTGTTCAAAATCCTCAACAGTTGCTCTTCCCTGGTCAACTTCGCTTCCCTTTTCTATCAGCCGATCGAAATAGCGGTCAATCTCACCCAGCATTGGCACATAATGTTCAAGCACCATCTGTCGGGCGGCATGTTCAGACTGGAGATATGAGTTGTTTTCCAGGTAAGACTCGTACAGGTCACTCGCTTCATACTGCAATTCCTCCATTGCTTCTTCCAATTCCTCATCATACAATTCACTCATGGTCTGAACAAGCTGCTCTGTTTTGGAGTCGTTGAGCGGCTGTTTGCCGTTCAGGGTGGACACCGTCAAAAAAGGGCTTGCTTCGCTCCACGTTTGCACTGCTGATTTCACCTGCTGCTCAGGTGCTTCCAATTCAAGGCTGGGTAAGCTGAAAAATGGAGAATTCATGGACTTGTGATTTATTGAAATTTGATCAATCCAAAGCCGCCTTACATCAATATTTTCTACTAATCGGCAATACCTGAAACACTGCTAAAACGCCATTGAACCGGCGCTCAAAAACATAGTGACATAAACCGCCAAAATCTTAACAACTCATCCCCAAAAAATTTTAATCGCTGCGGCGCTCCGTACGCATATCTGCTCCCGGACCTCTCAACAAACGCCTGAAATCCTATTCCGACGCCGACACTGCTACAAATACCTCGTCCACCTCCACCATAACCAAAGTCTTGCGACCGGTGAAGCAAATTTCCCCCCTTCTTATAGCATTACATTGTAAAAACCCGAACACACTAATCCTCCAGCAAGCTGCTCAGTCCTGCCTGGTGTTGCTTGAAGTCCAGCTCCATTTCACCATATTGAGCGAAATGGAATGTTGGCGGGTTGCCTGTAAATTCGCGAAAATCGCGAATCAGGTGCGATTGATCCGTGTAGCCAAACCGGGCAACCAATGCCATCCACGAAGTATTGGGGTGCTTCAGCCAGAAGTTTGCCGCCGCACGGAAACGGATCAGCCGGATCCATGATTTTGGCGAGAGTCCGGTTTGTATGACACATTGTTTCTCGATCCAGCGATCACTACACCGGAATTTCTTGCCCAAGGCTTGCACCGTCAAACCTGCCGGATGCCGAAGCATAAAGTTCAATACCGGTGTAAAATCGCCGGGGCCAATTTTAGTTTTTTGGTCAAAATACCGATACAGATGCTGTTGGATAAGTGCCACTGCCTGATCGGGGGTGCTGACCGACCAAAGGCGGTCCTGTAACTCGGTAAAATATGGGTTCAGGCCAAGGCTGTCCAGCGTCAGCGAGCAGTTTGCAAGCCCCTGGACGCTGCTCCGCATAAAATGGTAGGCGCCCGTCGTTTTGAGCATCACCATGACAAAATGGATGGCGCCCGAAAAATTAGCCTGTGCGTATTGGCTGGCGGCGGTTAGCAGGGCCGGTTCATCCATTTGCGGCTTGATGTATCCAGCCTCTGATATGCCAAACCGATAGTTCGTCGTGGAAGGTTGTGCGTATGGAAAAACAAGCATTGGGATGCCTCGGGCACTGAATACCATGTTTACCTCCCTTTCAAACTGGCCGTCGACAGCTAAAAAGCCGGCGACGAATTGGGAAATGGATGGATGGGGGGGAAAGTCAATTACCATTTGGCTATATTTGTTTTATATTGATTTAAAATATATTAAATAAAAGGGCGAATCACCCCCAAAAAACAAACATGAGCCGCCCCGGCATTCCGGAACGACTCATGTTCATGGGATGAGATTACGCCAGGTGAGTAAAGGCTTTTCAGATTAGTGCGCCAAGAGTTTGCCGGTGGCTACCGGCCTGCCGTCGGCGGCAATCCGGTAAAAAAGGGTGCCCGCCGGCAATTGGCGTCTCCACAATTGGAATGAGGGTTGAGCCTGTTGAGCAGTGAACAACAACCGGCCCTGTACATTATAAATCTCCAAGGAATAAATGTCTGCGAGTACGCCTTTCAACATAACGGTGGTGCTTTCCACAAACGGGTTGGGGTACACCGACACGTCGGCGCCGGGCACAAACAACTCTTTGGTCTGCACGATCGCGAAGGTGTCGAAAGGACATACGGTATGGATGGTCCGGTCAGTAAACACCGGCTCATGGTAATCAAAATAGACGGCAGCGGTATTGAATATTTCTATTCCACAGGTGAGGTTTGGTTTTTGGGATACACGAAACTTCACGTAGCCGCTGCCGCCGGGGGCGAGATTAACATTGGTCAGATTAAAGACGACGATACCCTGGCCGGACAAATCGAATTCGAATGGGTGTCCGGCAACACCGGGGATGACGGTGGCCGGGTCGAGATGGGGCGAAAGGGTGTCGCGTACGGTAATGTTTTGCACCGTATCGGCGCCGGTATTGGTAAAGTGGATTAAATAGGTGAGATCGGTCTCCGGACTGATGTAGTGCTCGGAATCGTAGCCCTTGGGATGGCCTCTCTTTAGTACCATGGGATTATAATCGGCTTCGTTGCTCTCCTGGCAGTCGATCGACACAAACGGGTCGGCATCGTCTTCGGGGAACATGGTGTAAAAGCCGGTAGAAAAAACTGTATTGCTCGTATCACTCACGCAACCTTCGACGGCTGCGGTGGGGTAGCTCTGTCCGGGGTACCCCGGGCTCTGCTCGGCGATGATGCGGTATGTTTTGCCGTTCGCCGGCGTCTCGTACAGGATGGAGTCCTGGCCCTGCTCGAGCTGAAAACGGAAGTCCGGGTTACCGGGTTGGGTGAGCATCACCACGTCTTCGGCGATCACGTAATCGAGGGCCTGCACCATGTCGCCGAGGCCCTTGTTGAGGAGCACCAGCCGCACGGTGTCGTCGATGCACACCGCCCGGGCGGCCACGATGGAGCCGTCCCACCCGATGCCCGCATTACAGAACGAATCGGGGAAAATGTGCGCCTCCACGCAATGGGCCTGGCCGACGACGGTGTTGCAGTCCAGAAAAGCGGTGATGGTGAACTCGCCGCAGGCGCCGTTGTTCAGGAAGCCCAGGTTGAACGTGTAGGTGTTGCCCTGCTGGTCGAACGGTGGCAGGGAGCTGGTCACGAAGTTCAGGCCGGGGGCGAGCGTCACATCAATTTGCGTGCTCACCGACGGGATGGTGCCGGTGTTGCAGTAGCGCACCGTGTACACGTTGTTGGCGCAGCGGCGCAGGATGGGGGTGCTGACGTTGACCTCGTTGCGGGGGCAGGAGTTGACCGCCGAAACCGGGATAAACACTTGTACGGTATCGTAGAAGGCGCCCACCTGTACGTCCACCACACTGTCGCAAGCCTGCCAGTAGTCGTTGGGCGCAAACAGGCGAAGCTGAAAGGCACCGGTGTCCACCTCCAGGGTGAAGTGGCCGTCGGCGTCGGCAACGGCGTAGCGTTCATCGGTGGTGCCGTCGCTGAGCCGGACGATCCAGTTTTTCAGCCCGGGCTCGCCGCCGTCGGGCAGGCAGTTCACGTTAAAATCGTGGAACACATTGCCCTGGATGTAGCTGGTGAGTACCTGGCACTTGTTGTCGGCCTTGACGAAGTACGACTGGGTTTCGGAGAAAGGGAAGAAGGCCTGCGAGGAGCCGACCGCCAGTACGCCCCCGTCGGTAGTGGGGGTGACGGCGTAGCCGATGTCGAGACCGGCGCGGCCTACGAGCGTTTCGCAGAGGGTGTTGCCTTCCGAATCGGTGTGGAGGATGAGCAGATCAATCGCCGTGGGGCTGAGGGTTTTCAGCCCGGTGACAAAAAAGCCACCCGCCCCATCGGCAGTTAATCCGTAAAAGTCGGTTTTTGGGAAGACCTCTTGCCAGATGGCGTTTTTGGCTCCGTCGCCGCTGATTTTCAGCAGCACACCGGCGCCGCCCTGCACGTTGTTGGTGGATCCGGCGAGCACGAACGCGTCGTCATCGGTGGCTACGATGTCCTGCGCGTATTCGTCGCTCGCATTCCCCGCCAGATCGAACAGGCTGTAGGTACTTTCCCATAGTACGGTATTATCGTCCAGGCGGACTACAAAAAAATCGTCCTTGATCGGCGAGAGCGTTCTCAGGCGCCCCGCGGTGGCAATGTTCCCGTTGGTGGCCAGCGTCAGCGCAAAGCCTTCGAGCTCGGCGCCGGGTTTGGCGAACTTCTGGGTCCAGATTAAGGAGCCGTCTGAATCGGTTTTCAGGACGACCATCTCCCGGTTCCCGTCGGTATTCGTCTGATAGCCGGTGAGCATCAGCGAGCCGTCGGGCATTTCCAGTATATCGCGGCCTTCATCGTTGTTCGGCCCCCCATACTGCTCCGACCACAACTCGTTGCCGTCGGAATCGGTTTTCAGCAGGTATATATTGCGATCGCCTCCCGGCGTATTTTGAAAGTATCCAACTACAGCGTACCCGCCATCCTGCGTGACCGTCACCCCAAAACCACCGGCCATGGGCTTGCCCGGGAAGGTTTTGCGGAACTGCAGGCGCCCGTCGGCGTCGGTTTTGAACAGGTGGATCGCCGAAGCGATGTTGAAATAACCGACAGCTATGTATCCACCATCGGGCGTGGACGCTACGTCCAGCAGTTCATCCTGTCCGGAAGCGCCGTAAACGCGTTCCCAACCCTGGGCTTGCAGTGCGCCAATTGTGCTGACGACTAGGGAGACTATAACGAGGTTGCGTAACATGGGATGTGTTGAATGGATTATTTTTCTGTCGAACTTTCTATTGACGATACAAATGTGCGAACGAGAATATGCCAAAAAAAAGACAAAAAAACCAATTTGTTGACTTGTTTTTTTGGATAATAAATCATATTTTTGTTCCTTTGAAAACAATTTTTTTGGTTTAAACATTGTTTATCAGATAGTTGACAAAACAGGCTTGGTTTTGTTTTCTTTCAAAAAGAAGCGTTTTGTTAAGCTGATAACCCAATCTTGCTATGGAAAAAAGCGTGTTGGCCGACATCTTGCGGTCGCTGGACCGCAAGGAAATCCGCGCGGTGAACAAATGGTTGCAGTCTCCGGCCCACAACCAGCGGGACGACGCGCGGCTCATGTTCCAGTATCTCACGCGTTTTGTGCTGAGCAACGAGCCCTTTCCGGAGAAAGAAAAGATCTGGAAAGGGGTGTTTCCCAAGGAGCCCTACGACGATGCCCGCATGCGCCAGGTCATGTATTTCCTGCTCAAGGTAATTGAGGAATACCTGGTGTTCACCGAACTGTCGGCCGACCGGGTGCAGGCCCAAATGATCCTGGCCCGGGTGTACCGGCAGCGCAAGCTCGACAAAGCGTACCGCCAGGCGTACCGATTGGGCCTGGAGGGTCTGCAATCGCAGCCCCTGCGGAACGGCAACTACCTGCTGAACAAATTTTTCCTGGAAAAAGAAGAGTACGAGCACAAGGTGGTCACCAACCAGAATGCGCCGGTGAACCTGCAGGAAACCGACGACGCGCTGGACTACTGGTACGTGAGCGAGAAGTTGCGCACCGCCAACTCCATGCTGGCGCACAAGCGCGTGTTTCAGAAGGTAGACTACCACCAGCCCCTGCTGGAGCACATCCTGCCTTTCGTGCTGGAGGCCGATCTGGTGCGCGAGCCCGCCGTGGCGGCCCAGTACTACGCCTACATGGCGATCAAGCACCCGTTGGAGGAGGAGTATTTCAACCGTTTCGAGTTGCTGATCCGCGAAGAGGCGGTCAAGCAGTTCGAGCATTCCGAGCTTCGCCCGCTCTTTCAGGCGGCGCTCAATTACTGCGCGGCCAAGGTGAACCAGGGCAACATGGACTACTGCCGGCGTGCCATGCACTTTTACCGCATCGGAAGCCAGTACGGGCTGCTGCTCGAAAACAACAAGATGACCCGTTACATGTTTGGCAATGCCGTGGCCTTTGCCATCAAAATCGGCGAGTTCGACTGGGCGGAGCATTTCATCCAGAAACACCAGGAAAACCTGGAAGAAAAAGAGCGCAACAGCATTGTGCACTTCAACATGGCGCGCCTGCACTTCGAAAAAGGCGAATACGATCGGGCGCAGCGCCTGCTCATGGAGTTTGAATACGACGACATGCTGCTCAACATCATCGGCAAAACCATGCTCCTGAAGGTGTATTACGAACAAAGCGAATACGACGCCTTCGAATCGCTGCTCGACAGCATGCGCATCTACCTCAAACGCAAGGAAGCCCTCGACCCTGCCCGCAAAATTGCGTACAAAAACATGATCAGCCTCATGCGACGCCTGCTTAACCTCAACCCCTACTCGAATACGCAGACCGGCCGCCTGGCCCAGCAAATTCAGGATACCTCTCCGGTCATGGAACGGGAGTGGTTGCTCAAACAGGTGGAGCAGTTTAAGCGGTAGGGCAATATCTCCGTTTAGTCGTCTGGCTTTGTTGCATGAATCCCCGACAATGGCTGGTCTGTATATTGTCTTCTACCGGAAAAAAGCGTTTTTACTTTTGCTTCGTCTGTGATAGCCCGGTTGGATCTTCCACTCTTTTTGATTCGCCTTCATACCGCCCTGATCTATGATTTGCAGGGTTCGGTTTCAAGTCCCTATTTATGTCTATAACTGTATCATGAGCCGGAAAACCGGGTTTGTTTCGCAACTCAATTGACATCGGCCGACTCATTTTTCGTACTGCTTCACCTTCTGATCAGTGGATTCATGCAAAAAAGTCGGTTTCGGTGATAAACAACTTTACATTATGACTTTCACCGAGTATTTCAAGCCTTTCGAACAAAACAACAAAATATCTATTTTTGCGTTTGTTCCAAACAGATGTTGCGCGTCCTCACAGCCATATCGCTCCCGTTCTTGTTGGTCTTCGCATTTTCAGCGATGCCGACGGCTACCGCTTTTGCCTGCGGCAAGGGCGCGGATTGCTGCAAAAAAGAGGTGAAAAACAAAACGTGCTGCGACGCGCACAGCGAACAACCCGAACAAGACGACTGTGGCGGCAATTGCGGCAATCATGGCTGTCCCTGTCCGTACCCCGTGCCAAATGCACACTCGGCATTGCCCGCCGACCATTTCCAAATCCCCGAACGGCTACTGCTCGCCGAATCCCACTCGAAAGCGGACTGGTATTTTTTGAACAAAATACCCCCTGCCGTCCATCTCTCCGTTTGGCTTCCGCCCAAAATATGAACGGTTGAACTGCCGGGCAGCCCGAAGTGCGCCCGCTCGAAACCGCCCGGTTTCGCCTGACTTTTTTGTTCACCGTTCGATTTTTCAAAAATGAAATTGCTCAATTTCATCGCCATGACCGTCGTGGCGACCATGTTTGCTTTCAACTGCACCGCGCAGAACATCGCCAACGCAAAGACCGAGACTGTCAAAATCTACGGCAACTGCGGGATGTGCGAAAAGACCATCGAAAAAGCCGCTGCCCGAAAAGGCACGGTCAAAGCCGATTGGGATACGGACACCAAAATGGCGAAAATCACCTTCGACAGCACCCAAGCAACCCTCGATGACGTGCTGAAACACATCGCGGCTGCCGGTTACGACAGCGAAAAATTCCGCGCCCCGGACGAGGTGTACGCCAACCTGCACGGGTGCTGTCAGTACGACCGCCCCGCAGCATCCGCCCCGACCAAGCCTTCGGGCATGGTCAAAAAGAAGGCGATGCCGACCTGCGAACCGCCCAAAAGCTGACCGCTGAAGGGCGCTGACAACGGCTCGCATCGCGCCTTTTTTTCTCTCAAAATTTTTTTACGGTACGGTGCAGCGTTTCCACGCGCTGCGCCGCACCTCCATTTTGGCGGTCAATCATGCACGATTTTACGAAAAACAATAACGACCTTGACTTGGCTGCCGCTTGTTTGCAGGGCGACCAACGGGCGCAGCGCACCTTGTTCGATCGGGTCAAAAACCCTATGTACGGCGTGTGCCTGCGCTTCGCCGAAAGCCGCGCCGCCGCCGAAGACCTTTTGCAAGAAGGCTTTATCCGCGTTTTCCGGGATATCGGGAGGTATCGCGGCGAGGGAAGTTTGGACGGTTGGGTGCGGCGGGTCTTCGTTCGGACGGGCATCGAGCATTTTCACAGGCAGAAAAAACTGCCTGAAACGGTCGAAATCGACTGGCTCGAAAACTGCCTTGCCGACGCGCCCGACGATTTTGACCCGCACGACCCCGATTCGGTCGTGCGATTGCTCCAAAAACTCCCGCCAGGATTCCGCGCCGTGGTGAACCTCGCCGTTTTGGAAGAAAAAAGCCACGAGGAAATCGCCCGCGAACTCGGCATCACCGCCAGCACCTCGCGCTCGCAATTGACAAGGGCAAAGGCTTTTTTGAAAAAAATCGTCCAAAAAACGCTCGTTTTGATATGAAAAACGACCAGCAACATCCAACCGACGCATCCGAAAACTGGCTTCGCCAGACACTCGGCGGCTACTGCCCCGAAGCGCCTGCCGACGCTTGGCAACGCATCGCGCCGCACCTGCCGCAGCGCAAACGCCGCCGCCCGGTCGTGTTTTGGGCTTGGTGGTCGGCGGCGGGTGGGGCGAGTGTCCTCGCACTTTTTTGGTTTTTGAAATCAACAGCGCCGTCGGTCGCGCTGCCCGCTGGGGCCAAAAATAAGTCGCTCGTCGCGCAGACCGCACCTGCCGTTTTGTCTAAAAATTTGGAGAAAAAAGAGGCTGCGGTTTTAGCGGAGAATTCTGCGACGACTACCGAGGAGCCATGTTCGAAAAATCATTTTTTTAGAAAAAACAGTCCGCAGTCGGCGAGCGGCTTGCCCAAAAATTTAACAGTCGCCGCGCTCGCCGGGGCTGATTTTTTGAAAATTGAAACCGGCACGACATCCATTTTTTCAGAAAAAACAACCGCCCCGAAAACCTCATTTTCAGAAAAAACCGTGCCGACGCAACCCGTAAACTCGCTCGAAAAATTGCCCGATAATACCCTCACGCTGCTCTTTTTGGCTGAAAACCCGCTGCCCGAGTTTCAATTTCCAGCAGCACCCGTTTTGCCGAAAAAGACTAAAGCCCAACGCTTTTGGCTCGGCATTGAGGCAGCACCCAGCCTTTTTATGCAAAAAAACATGGGGGAAATGCCTGGTGGTCTCGCTTTCCCGGAAACGCACCCGCGCCCCGGTCGCGGTTGGGAGGCGGGCGTTTCGCTGGCTTTCGAGCCTTTGAAAAACTGGCGCATCACCCTCGGCATCCGGCACTTGCAGCAGACGCAGGAGGCGCAGCATTCCGCCACGCTGCGGCTCATATACGGCGTTTGTCTCAACCCGCACGACCCCGGACCGAAAGAATACCAATTTCAATACGCGGTCGTGTACGGCGTCGAGCAAAACGATCTCACCCTGCGCTTGGAACAACTGGATATTGGCTCGACGATGCCCGACGACGAACCGTTCACCCTCAATATGAAAACCGCCCACCGCTCGGCTGCGTGGCGCGTCCCGGTGAGCATCGAGCGGCGGTTCGACATGGGAAAATGGCAGGGTTTCGTGCGCGGCGGTGTGGTCGTAGATTTTTCAGAGAAAAGCACTGTACAGGTCACGCACTTCACCGAGGTCTGTCAGGATTTGTGTTTCCAAAACGGTCATGTGCCAAGCGTTCAGGCATCCGCACGGTCGGGCGCATCGCTCGGCTGGCTGGCTGGCGCAGGCATCGAGCGGCGGATTTCGCGCCGCGCCGCGCTGCGTTTTGAGCCGTTCGCGGTCGGGAAAAAAGGTTCGCTGCAATGCGGTTTGGGGCTTGGTTTGCTGTTTTCAAAATAAAAATCCATCATCACTTTCAAACTCAATTTTTTCTATGAAAAAAGGCTTTTTACTCTCAATCCTGTTCGCCTCGGCTTTTGCCGCGAACGCCCAAAACGAGGTCGTGCTGCACCTCGCTCCGCGCCTCGGCTCGGCGGTTTTTTCGCTCGACCAAACGATTGACCACCCCGGCGGGACGTACCAAATGAAGTACACCCGTTTCGAGTATTACATCTCGGAAATCAAAATCACGCACGACGGCGGGCAGGTCAAGCCTTGCACAGGCTTGACTTTGCTGGTGCGCCCCGCGCTGGATTCGATGTACAGCCTCGGTCAAATGCCGGGAATCACCAACGTCGAAGCCATCACGTTTTCGGTCGGCGTTCCGCAGGCATTGAACCATGCCGACCCTGCCTTGCAGCCCGCCGGATCGCCGCTCGCGCCGCAAAACCCGGAAATGCACTGGGGCTGGTCGGCGGGCTACCGTTTCGCGGCAATCGAAGGCTATGCCGGGACAAACCTTTCTCAAAATTTCCAAATTCATGCCCTCGGCGACGCGAACTACAAGACGCAGACCATCACGACCGGTGCCGAACAGGTCGCCCCGGACGTGAAAATGATTCACCTCATCGCCGACTACCGGCAAGCGGTAAAAAGCATCAACATCTCCGGTGGCCTCGTGGTGCATGGCACGTCGGGCGCGGCGGTGACGCTGTTGAACAACTTCAAAAACGTGGTTTTCCAAGCCCAAACCAGTTCGTCGGTCATTGACCCGGCATTCACGGGCGCATTTTCGGTCGTGCCGAACCCTGTGCGCAATGCCGCGCCACAAGTCAGTTTTTCGCTCCCGACAGGCGACGATTACGCGCTGACCGTGACTGATTTGACGGGTAAAATTATCGCCCGCCAGACACTTGCCGCAGGCGAAAACCAGTCGCTTTTGCTGGAAAAAATACCGACTGAGGGGCTGTTTTTCATCCACCTTTGGCAAAACGACCGCCCGGTGGCGGTGGAAAAATTGGTCGTTCTGAATTGATTTTTCCATGCAAAAAGGCGTTTTCATCGGTTTGGGATTGCTGTTCTTTTTGGCTTTCCGAAAGGAACAGCAACCCGCCGAGTCCACCGAACCCGAACCCTTGCTCACCGTGCCGACTGGTTTTCCGACTCCCAATTTTCCGGCGGACAACGAACTGACGGCGGCGCGTTTCGCGCTCGGTAAGCGGCTTTTTTACGATGTGGTTTTGTCGCGGGACAGTTCGATTGCCTGCGCCTCGTGCCACGCGCCGAGCCATGCGTTTTCGGATTCGGTGGCGTTCTCGCCTGGCGCCGGCAGGGCGGCTGGGAAGCGCAATGCGCCGACGCTGGCGAACGTGGCTTACCACCCGTATTTCACCCGCGAGGGCGGCGTGCCTACCTTGGAAATGCAAATCCTCGTGCCGATTCAGGAACACAACGAGTTCGATTTCAATATTTTGCTCATATCCGAGCGGCTGAAAACCGATACGGCTTACGTCCGAATGAGCCGCGAAGCCTATGGGCGCGACCCGGATTTTTACATCATCACACGGAGCATTGCCTGTTTCGAGCGGACGCTGCTTTCGGGGCAAAGCCGATACGACGAGTTCTTTTTCAAGGGAAAAACCAACGCGCTCACGGCTTCCGAGCGACGCGGCATGGACTTGTTTTTCTCTGAAAAAACGAGCTGTTCAGTCTGCCACGCGGGGTTCAATTTTTCAAACTACGCCTTTGAAAACAACGGCTTGTACGAAAACTACCCCGACTCCGGACGCTTCCGGTTGACCGAGGATTCGGCGGACATCGCCCGCTTTAAAGTGCCAACCTTGCGCAACGTAGGCGTGACCGCGCCTTTTATGCACGACGGCAGTTTTTCGAGCCTCGCGGCAGTGGTCAAGCATTACGATTCGGGCGGGAAATCACACCCGCATCGAAGCCCGCTTGTTCGTCCGCTGGGTTTGACGGCACAGGAAAAGGTGGATTTGGTAGCGTTTTTGGAGAGCCTGACAGACGAAAAGTTCATCACGAACTCAAAATTCAAATAATTTAAAATCAGCGGTTATGAAAAAACTAACACTCTTACAGTCGCTTTTGGCAGTCTTCTTTTTTGCTTGCGACCCCGACCCGTTGGAAGAACCGGCCGTGTACGACCCGACCCCGGCGACGGTCAACCTGCGCGACTTCCCTGACCCGGATTTTTCGGCAGATAACACGCCGACCGTGCAGGGCGTGATGCTCGGCAGGATGCTTTTTTACGAAAAATTGCTCTCGAAAGACGGATCGCAAGCCTGCGCCGACTGCCACCGCCAGCCCGATGGCTTTTCGGACAGCCTCCAGTTTTCCATTGGTGTGGAAAAAATGAAGGGCAAGCGGCAGGCAATGCCCGTGATGAACCTCGCGTGGCACAAAAACGGGATGTTCTGGGACGGACGCGTTCCGCTCATGCGCGACCAAGCCCTCAAACCCATCCAAGACCCGCTCGAAATGAATGAGACCCTGGCAAACGTCATCGCCAAGCTGTCGGCGGAAAAAAGGTACACCGATCAGTTCATCCGCGCCTTCGGGGACGCGACCGTGACCGAGGAGCGCATCGCCAAAGCCATCGAGCAATTCGAGTTCACGATGATTTCCAATAACTCGAAATTCGACCAATTCAAGCGTGGTGAAGCGACGTTGACCGACAGCGAGGAGCGCGGACGAGTTTTGTTTTTCACGGAATTTGACCCGATGGGTATGAAAAAAGGCGCAGAATGTTTCCACTGCCATGCGACTTTCAATTTCACGAACGACGAATACATGAACAACGGTCTCGATACGGATGCCGACCAAAAAGACGAAGGACGCATGAAAGTAACCCTCGACCCGGCGGACATGGCGAAGTTCAAAACGCCGAGCCTGCGGAACATCGCCCGCACCGCACCTTATATGCACGACGGGCGTTTCACAACCCTCGAACAGGTGATTGACCATTACAACACGGGCACGAAAAACTCGGCTACGGTCGAATTTTTGATGCAATACAACCTCCAACCAGGCGGGCTTGGCCTTTCGGCGCAGGACAAAGCCGACCTCGTGGCGTTTTTAAAAACGCTGACGGATGACGAGTTTTTGGCAAACCCGGCGTTCAAAACGCCTTTCTAAACAGAATTTTCATAGAAGAATGGCAGCCGTTTTTTTTAGGCAGTAGTTTTTTGGCGTGCGCCCCTGCCTCTTTTTCCAAAAACAGGCTTTGTAAAAAGGCCTTTTGGTATCATCCGCATTTGCACGGCAAGACGCTGAACCAAGTCGTGAAAGGCATGGTTGGCTTCATCATCGCGCGCGATGCCGAGAAAGCCGCGCTCTCCCTGCCCCGAACTTACGGCGTGGACGACGTGACGCTCGTTTTTCAATGGAAAACCTTTGATGCCGCCGAGCAAATTGTCGAAATGGACGAGGAAGACAACGAGGTTTTGGTCACCTCGTCCGCCTCGACGACAAACGAAGGGCAGCCGAACGGCTCCTGTCCGGTATGCAACAATTCGCTGCCAATGCCTACAGGGGTGGATGCTTCAAAAATTCCCCGCGCCGATGTTTTCGATCTCGCCGGGCGGCTGATGCAAGGTGGCGTTCGGACGCTCGCGGGCGGGCAATCGCTCGACGTTTCCGCGCTGCCGATTGGCGTTTATTTTTTGGAAATGCGCAACCGCGACGGGCAGATTTTGGCGGCTCAGTGTTTTGTAAAACAGTGAGTTATCCCAAAATTTGATCGAACGATTTCAAGTTGTCCGACCAATAAAAAAAACCAAAAACAATCAGCAAATGCACCATCACGAGCATCACACCCACCACCCCTCCAAATCTGTCGAACAAACACGGCATGCGCACCACGCCGCCCACGACCACTCGGTGATGATCGGCGATTTCCGCCGTCGCTTGTGGATTTGCCTCGCGCTGACCGTGCCGGTTGTCGCCATTTCTCCCATGTTCCAGCACGCGGTCGGGTATCGTTTTGATTTTCCGGGGAGGGGCTTGGTCTCGTTCGTGTTGGCGAGCGTCATATTTTTTTATGGCGGAAAACCATTCTTCACCGGGCTGCTCGACGAAACACGCCGCCGCTCGCCAGGCATGATGACCCTCATCGGCATCGCCATCGCGGTGGCGTATTTGTACAGCACGGCGGTCGTTTTGGGGCTTGTCGGGGGCATGGATTTTTACTGGGAACTCGCCACGCTCATTGTCATCATGCTTCTGGGGCATTGGCTGGAGATGAAAAGCGTTGCCGGAGCCTCAAAGGCTTTGGAGATGATTATAAAAATGATGCCCGCCGAGGCGCATAAATTTCACGGCACGATGCTGCAAGACATGCGCGTCGAAGACCTGAAAATCGGCGACCTCGTGCTCGTCAAACCCGGCGAAAAAGTCCCAGTGGATGGCATTGTGACCGAGGGCGAAAGCTACCTCGACGAAAGCATGCTCACCGGCGAAAGCCTCCCGATTTTGAAAAACGCGGGTTCAAAAGTCATTGCCGGAGCCATTAACGGCGAGGGCAGTTTGAAAATCCAGGTCGAAAAAACGGGCAAGGAAAGTTACCTGAACAAAGTAATTGCGCTCATCCGCGAGGCGCAGGAGGCAAAATCCGAAACGCAAAACCTAGCCGACCGCGCCGCCCGATGGCTCACGTTCATCTCGCTAGGCACAGGCGCAGCGACGCTGGCGGTCTGGCTGGCGAAGGGTCAAACCCTTGCTTTTGCCCTTGAGCGCATGGTCACGGTCATGGTAACGGCTTGCCCACACGCGCTCGGCGTGGCGATTCCGCTGGTGGTGGCAATTTCGACGGCGATGTCGGCGCGGCGCGGGTTGCTCATCCGCAACCGGACGGCTTTTGAAAATTCCAGAAAAATCTCAGTGATGGTTTTTGACAAAACCGGGACGCTTACCGAGGGCAAATTCGGCGTGTCGCGCGTTGTCTCGCGCGCAAAATGGCTTACCGACGACGACTTGTTGGCGACTGCCGCCGCGCTCGAACAGCAAAGCGAACACCCTATTGCCAAAGGCATTGTTCGTGCTGCAAGCGAAAAATTTCTGGTGTTACCCAGCGTCTCCAACTTTTCCTCGTTGACCGGGAAAGGTGTCCGGGGCATAATTTCGGAAAAAACAACCAGCGTCGTCAGCCCAGGATTTTTGGCGGAAAAAGGCATCCCCATGCCCCCGGGAACCCTTGGAAATGCTGCCGAAACGGTAGTTTTCGTTTTAGAAAATGAAACTTTGCTGGGGTTTATCGTACTTGCCGACCAAATTCGCCTCGACGCGCGGACGGCGGTCGAGCGATTGAAAAAACAAGGCATCCAGGTTTTCATGGCAACGGGTGACAACGAACGGGTCGGCAAGGCGGTGGCTGAAAAACTCGGCTTGGATGGCTTTTTTGCTGAAGTTTTGCCCCACGAAAAGGTCGAAATCGTCAAAAAACTGCAAAAGGAGGGGCATTTCGTCGCCATGACGGGCGACGGCGTGAACGATGCGCCTGCCCTCGCCCAAGCCGACGTGGGCATCGCCGTCGGCAGCGGAACGGATGTGGCTGCCGAAACTGCGGACATCATTTTGACCGACAGTTGCCCCTCAGACGTGCTCGGCCTCGTCAGTTTCGGCAAGGCCACCTATCGGAAAATGGTGCAGAACCTGTTTTGGGCGACGGGCTACAATCTCTTCGCCATCCCATTAGCAGCGGGCGTGCTTTATCCAACCTTTATCCTAAGCCCGGCGTTAGGCGCGGTGCTGATGTCGGCCAGCACGATAGTAGTGGCGTTGAACGCGCAATTGTTAAAACGGAGTTTGCAGGCTTGGCCAAGCGATTCTTTCACGCACTAAATTTTTTCAAATGAAACCCATTCCCCAAGCATCTTCCTCCGTGCCACCCCGGAAAAAGCCTTCGCCCAAATAATGCTCCAAACATGGTTGAACTACTCGTCCAAACCGCCCTTAGAAACCGCCTTTTCGTCCTCATGGCAGCGGCGGGTCTGTTCGCGTGGGGCATCTTTTCTGTTCGAAATAACCCGATTGACGCCATCCCCGATTTGTCTGAAAACCAGGTAATTGTCTTCACTGAATGGATGGGACGCAGCCCACAACTCATCGAAGACCAAATCACTTACCCGCTTGTCTCCAACCTGCAAGGTATCCCGAAGGTGAAAAATGTTCGGGGCGCCTCCATGTTCGGGATGAGTTTCGTGTACGTCATTTTCGAGGACGGCGCGGACATCTACTGGGCGCGGACGCGGGTTTTGGAACGCCTCAACTACGCCCAACGCCTCTTGCCGGAAGGCATTTCGCCCACGCTCGGCCCCGACGGAACGGGCGTGGGACATATTTTTTGGTACCACCTCGACGCGCCGGGCATGGACTTGGGCGAGCAACGGGCATTGCAGGATTGGTACGTCAAATTTGCCTTGCAGACTGTGCCGGGTGTGAGCGAAGTCGCCAGTTTCGGCGGTTTCGGCAAACAATACCAAATCAATATTGACCCGTACAAATTGAATTATTACAACGTCCTGCTCATGGACGTTTTGACTGCCATTCGAAAAAACAACAACGACGTAGGCGGGCGAAAGTTCGAGATGTCCGACATGGCGTACATCGTCCGGGGCTTGGGTTACATAAAAAAGGCAGAGGACATCGAAAATATTCCTGTCGGCAATTACGGCTCGGTGCCAGTTCGGGTAAAAGATGTGGCGACGGTGCAAATGGGCGGCGACCTCCGCCTCGGTATTTTCGACATGAACGGCACAGGCGAGGTCGTCGGCGGCATTGTCGTCATGCGCTACGGCGAGAACGCGAACAACGTCATCGCCGCCGTTAAAAAGAAGATGGCAGAGATTGAAAAAGGCTTGCCCAAAGGCGTAAAATTCCGCACCAGTTACGACCGCAGCGAACTCATTCAAGCCGCCATCGAGTCCGTCAAAGGTACACTGACCGAGGAGATGATCGCCGTTTCGCTCGTGGTGCTGATTTTCCTTTTCCACTGGCGAAGCGCGGTCGTCATTTTGATTCAATTGCCCGTTTCGATAGCGGTCGGTTTTATCCTGCTGGAAGCCTTCGGGCTGAGTTCCAACATCATGTCGCTGACAGGCATAGCGCTCGCCATTGGTGTCATTGTTGACGACGGCATCGTCATGGTCGAAAACGCTTACCGCCACTTGTCGGAGGCGCCGTGGGCAAAAACCTTTTCCGAACGGCTATCCATCGTTGAAAAATCGTGCAAACAGGTCGGGCCGGGCGTGTTCTTTTCAACCATCGTGACCATCACTTCGTTCCTGCCGGTCTTCCTTTTGACGGGTGTGGAAGGCAAACTCTTTTCGCCGTTGGCCTGGACAAAAACGTTCATCCTGCTGGTGGATGCCTTCCTAGCCATCACCCTCACGCCCGTGCTGATTGTCCTTATTTTAAAAGGCAAATTGAAGCCGGAGAGTGCGAACCCCATCACTCGTTTTTTGGAAAAACTATACACACCCGTCCTCGAGCGCTGCCTGCGATGGCGCAAAACGACCCTTGCAGTGATGTTCGCTGCGCTGGCCGTCAGCATCCCGATGATGATGCGCCTTGGCACGGAATTCATGCCGCCACTCGACGAAGGTTCGCTGCTTTTTATGCCCGTGACCTTGCCCGACGTATCCAATTCGGAGGTCAAACGGCTGCTTCAAATTCAGGACAAACTCATCGCCACCGTGCCGGAAGTCAGCCATGTTTTGGGAAAAGCGGGCAGGGCAAACACCGCGACCGACAACTCGCCGATTTCGATGATCGAAACCATCATTCTGCTGAAACCCAAAAGCGAGTGGCGGGCGGGCTTGACCAAAAACGACATAATCAACGAACTGAACGCCAAACTGCAAATTCCCGGCGTGGTGAATGGCTGGACACAGCCCATCATCAACCGAATCAACATGCTTTCGACGGGCATGCGTACCGACGTGGGCTTAAAGGTTTATGGGCAAAACTTAGACACGATTTACGCCGTCTCGCAACTTTTAAAGAAGGAACTCGAAAACGTCGAGGGCGTGAAAGACCTCTACGTCGAACCCATCACCGGCGGAAAATACATTGATGTCGTGATCAAACGCGACGAAATCGGACGCTACGGCTTGAGTGTGGATGACGTGAACATGCTCGTCGAATCTGCCCTCGGTGGCATGATTTTGACCACCACCGTCGAAGGTCGCCAGCGGTTCACGGTCAATGCCCGCTTCGCGCAGGATTTTCGAAACAACCTCGATGCGCTGCGGCGGCTGCAATTGCAAACCGCCCGTTACGGCATCATCCCGCTCGAGGCGGTGGCGGATCTGCGCGTTTCCGAAGGCCCGCCAATGATAAATTCTGAAAATGCCATGCTCCGGGGAACGGTTTTGTTCAACGTTCGAGAGCGCGATTTGGGCAGCACGATCGTCGAGTCGCAGCGAAAATTGGATGCTGCCGTCCGCCAGTTGCCCGAAGGCTACTTCATCGAATGGAGCGGGCAATGGGAAAATCAAATCCGCGCCAGCCGAACGCTGGGACTCATTGCGCCCATCGTCCTGTTTATCATTTTTTTTGTATTGTACATCACCTATAAGTCTGTAAAAGAGGCGCTTATAACGATGATAACAGTGCCCTTCGCGCTCATCGGCGGCGTGTGGATGGTTTATTTTTATGGAGTAAATCTTTCTGTTGCGGTGGCGGTGGGTTTTATTGCACTATTTGGCGAAGCCATCGAAACGGGAATGGTTATGACCATCTACCTCAATGAAGCGATGCAACGGCTCGTTGCCGAAAAAGGCAATTCCAGCCAGACCATCACCCATGCCGACCTCCGGGAACAGATAATTTGGGGCGCGGTAAAACGCTTGCGACCTAAACTGATGACCATTTCATCGGGACTCTTTGGGCTCATCCCCATCCTCTGGGCGACGGGCGTGGGCAGCGACGTGATGCTGCCCATTACCATTCCGCTTATCGGCGGCACGATCTCGTCCACGATTTACGTGCTTCTCGTCACGCCCGTTGTTTTTGAAATGACGAAAGAGAGGGAGTTGCGGCGGGCTGGGAAAATTGAGGTGTACGATGCGCAGGAGTGATGTCGCCCCCTCCTTACTCGTCCGACGACTCGAAGTCGTCGGACGAGTCCAGCCAGTCATCGTTTTTTTTAAAAGAAATTCAAAATGAAACGTCATAAAACATTGAAAATAATATTTTTGTGCGTCAATCTGGCAGTTTTTCAAAAAAGCCTGACCGCCCAAATGACGCTTCCGCTCGATTCTATTTTGACCCGAATCGAGCAAACACACCCTGCCCTGAAAGCCCCGGAAGCCAGAATCCGCGAACTCGAAACCTACGCCGGCGGCACGGTATCGATGCCGCCGCCGAAAGTTAGCGCAGGGTTGTGGATGTCGCCATACAATCCGAACCGTTGGAGTGAGAGCGGCGCATTCGGTGACGGCATGGGCAGTTTCATGATTTCCGGGGAGCAAATGTTCCCAAACCGAAAAATGCAGCAAGCCGAGGGTCGGTACATGGCATCAATGTCGGCGATGCAGGCGGCAGATGAGGGTGTTATGCGGAACATGCTTTTTGCCGAGGCGAAAACGGCGTATTTCAATTGGCTGGTTTTGAAAAAGAAAATCGCCGTTGTCGAGGAAAGCAAAAACCTCCTGCGGCTGATGCTCGAAAGCGCACAGGAGCGGTACAAATTCAACCGTGAAAAACTCGGCAGCATTTACAAGGCCGAAACCGAACTCGCCGACCTCGACCGGATGCAAGCCATGTTCGCCGGGGAAATTGAACAGCAAAAAGTCATGCTCCAGAGTCTGATGCAATTCACACAAACGATTAATTTTGAATTGGATGAATCCTTTTTGCCATTCTGGAATACTCGCCCCGCCCTACCCGACACTGCCCAAATCACTGCCCGCAGCGACATCCGAATTATCGAAGCCCAGCTCCGAACCGCCCGCCTCGAGCAAGAATTCAACCGCTCAAAACTCAAACCGGAGTTCGGTGCGCGTTTCGATCACATGTTCGCTTTTGGAGGGCAGCCGTGGCAATTTTCGCTCATGGGCATGATGACCGTGCCGATTGCACCGTGGGCGAACAAAGACATCAAAACCAAAATCGCGGGCATTGACCACCGCCTTGCCGCATTCGAGTATGAAAAAGCCGCTCTCGCGAACGACATCCGGGGTGCGCTTGCCGACCGCCTCACCATGATGCAAACCCTCCAAAACCAAATCGAACGCTACGAAAACGATATCATCCCAAACCAGCACAAACGCTTCCAAAGCACCCTGCTCGCCTATGGGCAGAACACCGACGAACTTTTCATGGTGCTTGATGCGTGGCTTGAACTGAAAATGAGCCGACTGGCACAACTCGACTTGCTTCAACAATTGCTTCAAACCAAAGTGGCTTATGAAAAAGAACTGGAAATTCGTTGAAATAAGGTTGGCAGGGCGGCTACAGATCGGACGGATCAATGTCGCCCGACCAGTTAAAATCGCTCTTTGGCTCGCTGCTATTTTGCTCGCGGTTTTCGCTTGCGGGAAAAAAAATCAAGACCATTCGCAACACGGCGCAGCCACGGCATGGCAATGCCCTATGCGCTGCGAGAACGAAAAAACCTACCCTCAATCCGGCTCCTGCCCCATTTGTCACATGGATTTGGTGAAAAAAGAAACCGAACCGCCCACCTTTCAGCATCATGCCGCCGCGCCCGCCGACCTGAATTTCCTCCTCAAACCGACCTACGAGTACGTTTTATCTGCAATAAAAACCGTTCGCCCGGAGCGAAAAACCCTTGCCGTCGATATCGAAACGCCTGGTTATATCGCCTTTGATGCCCGCTGTGTGCAGTCAATTGCCGCCCGTTTTGGCGGTCGCATCGAGCGGCTGTACGTCAAATACCCGTTCCAACCCGTTCGGAAGGGGCAGCGTATCCTTGACATTTACAGCCCGGAAATCGCAACCGCGCAGCAGGATTTGATTTTTTTATTGGAAGACGACGCCGCGAACACGGTTTTGATTGAAAACGCTCGCCGCCGACTCGTTCTGCTTGGTTTGACGGCCGAGCAAATCGCGGAGGTCGAAGAGGCAAGAAAACCGATGCTCTTGCTGCCCGTTTTCAGCCCATTCGATGGGTTTGTTTTTGAAAGGGAAATGTCTCTTCCGAAAATTTCCGGCAGCGGAACGGACGGAAAAATGAACGACGAGATGCCTTCCAGCGGCATTTCGGCAATTCCAACAGCGAGTGCATCTACCACCGAAGGGCTTACCCTCCGCGAAGGCATATACGTCCAAAAAGGGCAGCGGCTTTTCAGCGTTCGGAGCCTCGCCACCGTTTGGGCTATGCTTGAATTTTACCCTTCGGATGTTTCGGCGGTCAAGGTCGGACAGGCGGTTAGCATCCGGGTCGAGCCGTTTGAGAAGCCTTTTTTTGGAAAAATCAATTACATCGAGCCGCAGTTTGGCGCGCGCAGTAAAAATCTCCGGGCACGGGTTTACCTCGAAAATTCCGGCGGCAATTTGAAGCCCGGCGCGCTGCTCCGAGCCACCGTCCACGCGGGCAGCCGCAGTGGGCTTTGGATTCCGAAAACCGCCGCGCTCGATTTGGGCAGGCAGTGGGTAGTTTTTGTGAAAACGAACGGCGTTTTTCAAAGCAAAAAAATTGAAACAGGTGGCGTTTCGGGTGCGTGGCTGGAAGTTCGTTCCGGCATTTCGGGAACTGATGAGATGGCTGCCGATGCTCAGTTTTTGATGGACAGCGAGAGTTTTATTAAATTCAATTAATTAAAAATGAATCAATTAGAAAAAAAAGTTAGCCCCAATTTAACCCAATCTCGGAGAGGTCAAACATTAGTAGGAAAGGGGTGGTGGGGATTTCCCAACCTCGAAGAAGTCGCTCGTTGGTTTGTTTTTGGAAAAAATACTAGTTTTCGACCTCCCCGAGGTCGGAATTTTGGTGATTGTCACCATTCCTGCCAATGTTTGGCCTCTCCGAGGTCTGCTTTATTGGTGATTTTGCTGCTTGCCCTTGCCACATGCAAAAAAAACGCTCCCACCGAATCCGTGCCGGAAAACGTTTACTACACCTGCTCGATGGATCCGCAGGTCATGGAAAAACGCCCGGGGACTTGTCCCATCTGCAAGATGGATTTGACGCGCATCGAAATTGACCCGAACCAAAAACAGGGCGAAGTGAAACTGAGCGACGAGCAAATCCGCCTTGCCAACATCCAAACGGACACCGCACGCCTCCATCCACTAGGCGAGGAAATCACGCTTTCGGCGACGCTGAAGGAAAATCAAAACTTTGTGAATGTGGTCTCGGCGCGGATTTCGGGCAGGATAGAGCGGCTTTTTGTCCGAAACATCGGCGAACCGGTGCAGGCAGGGCAGCCGCTTTTTGAAATTTACAGCGAGCAACTCGCCGCTGCCCAACAAGACTACCTCCTCGCCCGTCAAAGCCAAAAACGCTTCGCTGAAACGGAGCCGAATTTTACCCGAATCGCCGAAGCCGCCCGCCAAAAACTTCTCCTCTGGGGCATGACCGAAGCCCAAATCGCCGAACTCGAACAAAGCGGAAAACCCGCCAATACCCTCGTTTTTTACAGCAATTACAGTGGAATAGCCACCGAAACACCCGTCTCCGAGGGCGATTACGTCGTCGAAGGCTCGCCCGTGCTGCGCCTCGCTGACCTGCAGACACTTTGGGCGGAGGCGCAACTGTACGTCAGCGACCTGCCGTTTTTGGCAAAAGGCGGCGGCGGGGCGATGGTCGAAATTCCCTCTTTTTCCGAAAAAAAACTGCGCGGCAAAGTCAGTTTCGTCAATCCAGCCCTCGAAAATTCCTCTAAAATCGTCATGATTCGGGTGGAAATTCTAAACGCCGGTGGCGACTTGCAGCCCGGGATGCAGGCTTGGCTCACGCTGAAAAGTAAAACCCGAAGCTCCATTGCTGTGCCTACCAACGCACTTATCTGGGGAAAGGACGGAGCAAGCATCTGGCTACGAAAGCCATACGGCGCATTCGAAAGCCGCATGGTTGTCCCGGGCACGACGAACCGCGATTTCACGGAAATCAAGGAAGGATTGTTGGCAGGCGAGGCTGTGGTAATCTCCGGGGCATACCTCCTCCACAGCGAACTGGTTTTTAAAAAAGGGACAAATCCAATGGCTGGACACAACATGAGTGGAGAAGGCGGCGGGCATAAGGGGCATTGACTGTATTTTCCATCAGTTCAGCGTTGTCTGTGATAGCGCGGTTGGATTTTCCACTCTTTTGATTCGCCTTCATGCCGTCCTGGTCTATGATTTGCAGGGTTCGGTTCCCTGGGCCTGTCAAGTCCCAATTTGTGTCTATAACGGTATCATGAGCCGGAAAATCGGGTTTGTTTCGCAACTCAATTGACATCGATCGACTCATTTTTCGTACTGCTTCAGCTTCTGATCGGTGGATGCATGCAAAAATGTCTCACCATGGCGCATTTTCAGGCACACACCTCCGAGTTCCCCGACACCCTGTATCTTCGGGACGGATGGTACAAGACCACCATCACGTACCGGTAACCAGGTGCATTTCGTCCGACGCCGGTAACAATCTCCCCGTTTAGTCGTTTCTTTGCACCTCGTGTTCAAAGAACTTAAACCATCCCGTCGACCGATGCCGTCGAGAAAGAGCCTGTACGTTTCCCTCCTGATCCTGTTGGTGCTGGCGATTGACCAGTACGCGA
>JANRJH010000045.1:0-90886 GCA_033764075.1 Saprospiraceae bacterium
AGAACTCGCCGCTTCGCCCAACACCAAAATTGTGGTCATGGGCGGAAAGGGCGCGCCATTATTGATCCAGTAGGCTATCGGTTGTCGGCTATCGGCTATCGGCTATCGGTTGTCGGTTGTCGGTTGTCGGTCGTCGGCCCCCCCCGGCGGGCACAGTGTTTAAAAAGGGGCCCCCGGGGGTGGAGTTTTAAAATAAACCGGCGTGGGGCCCCTTTTAAAAACCTCGTTAGCCCGGGGGGGGCCGACGACCGATAGCCGACGACCGATAGCCGACTACCGATAGCCGACTACCGATAGCCGACTACCGATAGCCGCTAGCCGCTAGCCCCGCGATCCACCCGCCCGTCCAGGCCGCCTGGAAGTTGAACCCACCGGTCACGGCGTCTATGTCGAGTACCTCACCGGCAAGGAAGAGCCCCGGGTGCCGTTTGCTCTGGAACGTCTTGAAGTCGATTTCTTTCAGGTCGACGCCACCAGCGGTCACAAATTCTTCTTTGAAGGTGCTTTTTCCCGCGATTTCAAAACGAGCCTGAGCCAATTGTTCGGAGAGCGCGCGCAGACGCTTGTGGTCCACGTCGGCCCAGCGCAACGACTCCGCGATGCCGGCGGCGAGCAGCAGGTTGTGCCAAAGGCGGGCGGGCAGGTTGAACAGGGGTTGGGCAAACAAGGTTTTACGCGCCAGTTCGTTTTTCGCCTGCACCAGTCGGTCGGGCACCTCGGCGGGGTCTATACCGGTCCAGTTGACGATCAGGGAAAACCGATGCTGCTGTCCGGCCAGCACACGGGCGCCCCAGGCCGACAGGCGCAGCACCGCAGGACCGCTCAACCCCCAGTGCGTGACCAACAGCGGTCCTTCGGCAAGGAGTTTATGACCGGGAACGGAGAGCGAAGCGCGTGGCACAGATACACCTGCGAGATCGCGCAGCCGGGTGTCTTTCGTGTTGAAGGTGAACAAAGAGGGTACCGGGGGTACCAGGGTGTGTCCGAGGCCGGCGAGCACATCCCACACGGCCGTGCTGCTGCCGGGTGTCACCAGCAACCGGTCGAAGGCGCGCGGGGCAGGCCAGGCCTCCGATTCGAGCAGCCACCGATCCCTTTCTGACGGGGAAAAGCGGCTGATGCGCACGCCCGTGTGCACCTGCACGCCGGCCTTGCGGGCGCTGCCGGTCAGGCAATCCACAATGGTGGCTGAGCGGTCGGTCACCGGGAACATACGCCCGTCGGCCTCCGTTTTCAAGGGTACACCGCGCTTTTCGAACCACTGAATGGTATCTGTGGGCCCGAACCGCAGGAAAGGCCCCAGCAACTCCCGGTTGCCTCTGGGGTAGTACCGCACCAGCTCGTGTGCGTCGAAGCAGGCATGCGTCACATTGCAGCGCCCGCCGCCGCTGATGCGCACTTTTTCCAGCACGTTTTTGCCCCGTTCAAACAGATGAACGGCAACGTCCGGCGCGGTCTCCGCAGCCGTAATCGCGCCCATGAAACCCGCAGCGCCGCCGCCGATGATGGCTATTTGCATACACAAATGTACAGATGCCGGAGTCCATCTGCCACCAACTTTCGAAAAGGCTAACAAATACTTGTTCCAGGCGTTGTATTATTGCGTTCTCAACAACCAATGCCATGAATACCGCTGTCATCACCGCCGAACAGGCACTTGACCGGGTGGGTTATCTCGACCTGGAAGTAGACCCCACCCTCGACCTGGTGGCCGAAATCAACCGCCTGAAAAAAGAGAAAAACGCCATCATTCTGGCCCATTATTACCAGGAGTCGGAAATCCAGGATGTGGCCGATTTCATCGGCGATTCACTTGGGCTGTCGCAAAAAGCCGCCAAAACCGACGCCGACATCATTGTGTTTGCCGGCGTGCATTTCATGGCCGAAACGGCTAAAATGCTGTCGCCACAGAAAAAAGTACTGCTGCCCGACCTCAAGGCCGGTTGCTCTCTGGCGGACTCCTGCCCGCCGGCCCTGTTCCGTAAATTCAAGGAGCAGCACCCCGACCATCTGGTGGTCAGTTACATCAACTGCACCGCAGAGCTCAAAACACTGACCGACATCTGCTGTACCAGCACCAACGCCGTACACATCATCGACAGCATACCCAAAGACCAGCCGATTATTTTTGCGCCGGATAAAAACCTTGGCGCCTACCTCATCAAAAAAACCGGCCGGGACATGCTGCTTTGGAACGGCGCCTGCATGGTGCATGAGGTGTTCAGCCAGGAACGCATCGCCAAATTGCGCCACCGCCACCCCAACGCCCGGTTTATCGCCCACCCGGAGTGCGAAGAACCCATTTTGAGCCAGGCCGACTTCATCGGCTCCACCACAGGCCTGCTCAAGTACACCATCAACGACCCCGCGACCGAATTCATCGTGGCCACCGAGGCCGGCATCCTTCACCAGATGCAAAAGGCCAGCCCCCACAAAACGTTCATTCCAGCCCCGCCGGAAAACAACTGCGCTTGCAATGAATGCCCGCACATGAAGCGCAATACCATGGAAAAACTGTACCTATGCATGGAATATGAGCTCCCGGAAATCACCCTTCCGGAATGGGTCATCCGTGACGGACGCGCTTGCATCGACCGGATGATGGACATTTCCGAAAAAGCAGGGTTGGTGATCCGGGACTAAACGAGTCCGGAATGCAAGAAAACCATCACCCGCTGGTGTCTGCCCTGGCATCGCATCTGGATGCCATTCACCATGGGGCTAGCAGGATGAACAACGGCATCGACAGTGAGGCTACCCACGACCTGCGCGTCGAGTTGAAGCGCATGCGGGCCATCCTCCGGCTGATCCACTTTTTGCGTCCCACATGGCCCTATCGTCGCCACTATGCCCCGTTCCGCGCGTTGTTCCGGTCGGCGGGCATGCTGCGCGAATGGCAGCTTCAGGTAGGTATGCTCGATGCCGTACCGGAGATCAACCCGGAATTTTACGACGCCTACCGCACCAAACTCCTCAAAAAGTTGGTCGGCGCACACCGCCACCTGGCCGATGTCCTGAAAGAAGACCTTCCTGCGGGAAAGTCAATCCTGCATGCAGCGCACACCTGTTTCGAGGCCGCCGACAAGTCGGATTATCAAGCCTATTTTCAGTACAAATCGGAGGAAATACACGCAATGCTGGGCTGCGGCCCGCTCGCCTTTCCCGAGCGCATGCATCCATTCCGAAAGGCGCTCAAAGACTACAACAACAACCGCCGCAATACGATCAACGCACTTTCCCTTGACCCCGGACCGGTCAAGGGACTGCCCGACCCCTCCAGCGAACTGGAGCGACTGCTGGGCGATTGGAACGACTTTCAAACCGCGCTCTGGCACCTTTCGGAAGTTGAAGAAACATCGTGGAGCGAACCGTGGACGATGGCCTTGACGGACCTGCGCGGGCACTGGAGTGCTTGCTCCGAAACGCTGCTGTCTGCCCTGTTTGAACAAACCCGCCCGGAGAGATTCGACACCTGAAACAAGTTCTGCCGCAAAAAATGGATAGGTTCCCGATATTTGTCTTCGTGAAATATACCGCTTTCATACTGCTGGTTTTATTGGCTGCCTGCTCCGGCGCCGAGCGCCCGCTCGACGCCAAGGAACGCCAGCGGATCGACTCCATTTCCACCGCCCAAATCCAGGTATTGCGCCGGCAGATCGACAGTTCCTGCCTGGCCGCCCAAACCAATGAGTTACCCCGCCTGGTGGACTCCCTGCTGGCGGAGCGGAGAAGGGAAATCCAGCAAATGCTCAAGGACCTGCCCCGCTGATGCCGAACATGGAAACAAATATCCGCATTTTTCCGCCGAAAAACGGCCTGCAGGGCCATCTTGTACTCAGTGGCTCCAAAAGCATCAGCAACCGTGCACTGCTGATCCTGGAGCTCATCGGGGCCAACCCCGGCCTTTACCTCCAACGGATATCCGACGCGGAGGACACCCGCATTTTGCAGCGGTTGCTTGCCGACAAACAAACGATGCATTACGACGCCGGTGACGCCGGCACCGTATTTCGTTTCATGACCGCATTCCTCGCGCTGCAGCCCGAGGAGCAGGTGCTCACCGGCTCGGAACGCATGCTGCTGCGCCCCATCGGTCCGCTGGTGGACGCGCTGCGCCACCTGGGCGCCGAAATTACCTATCTCGGCAAAACAGGCTTCCCTCCGCTGAAAATCGGCGACGGTTGGCAGCTGGGTCTGCACCGCAACCAGGTGCGTGTACCTGCCGGCATCAGCAGCCAGTTCCTGTCGGCGCTGGCCATAATCGGCCCTGTTTTGCCGCACGGACTGGTGCTCCACCCCGATGGGCCGGTGGTCTCAAGACCTTATCTGGACATGACACTCGAGCTCATGCGCCATATGGGCGCCGACTGGGAGTGGGTCGAGGGTGTGCTGCACATCGCAACCGGCTCTTACCGGCCCGGGGTATTGCGCGTAGAGGCCGATTGGTCGGCAGCTTCGTACTGGTATGCCATGGCTACCTTGTGTTCGCCTGTGGATCTTCTTCTGGAAGGGCTCTATGCCGATAGTTGGCAGGGCGATGCCCGGATCGCTGTGCTGGCGCAGCGCTTCGGCGTGCAGACAACTTTCGAAACCGCCGGCATCCGCCTGACGCGGAATGACACCGCGCCGCCAGCCATTTTTGAATTCGACTTTACCGATTGTCCCGACCTCTTTCCTGCCGTTTCGGTCCTGTGTGGCGGCCTTGGCGTGCGCGGGTTGTTCTCCGGGCTGGCTTCCCTCCGCATAAAGGAGTCGGATCGCATACTGGCTTTGCAGACCGAACTGTCTAAAGTTGGCGTGCAGTTAACCCCGAAGCCGGCAAGCGATCCGGGATCCTTTGTGCAGGAAGGCAAGGCCAAATGGACCCTTCCCCCGGTCTTCGATGCCTGGAACGACCACCGAATCGCTATGGCGACGGCCACACTCGGTATGCTGGGCGAGGTGCAGGTAAACACTCCGGAGGTGGTGGCTAAATCGTATCCACACTTCTGGAAAGACCTCCGATCCATCGGCGCCTGACGCAAACGCCGTATCTTTGCCCCCTCTTTCCATCTTTCCGATCCGATCGACATGATCCTTTCCGACAAAAAAATCCTGGAAGCCATTGAAAACGGCCAAATTGTGATTGAGCCGTTTCGCCGGGCTTCGCTGGGCACCAATTCATACGACGTGCACCTGGGTAAATACCTCGGCCTGTACTGCGACCGTGTACTCGACGCAAAAAAGCACAACCGGATCGAGATACTTGAAATACCGGAAGAAGGGTTCGTCCTCCAGCCCGGCGTTCTTTATCTCGGGGTAACGGAAGAATATACCGAAACCATGAATGCAGTACCCTTTCTGGAAGGCAAAAGCAGCATTGGCCGTTTGGGAATCGACATCCATGCCACCGCCGGAAAGGGCGACGTGGGTTTTTCCAACACCTGGACGCTGGAAATCTCCTGCGTACAGCCGGTCCGCATTTATGCCGGCATGCCCATTGGTCAACTGATCTACTTCAGCATCGACGGGGAGATAGAGAATTACTACCACCAAAAACAAAACGCCAAATACAACCAGCGCACCATCAAACCGGTGGAAAGCATGATGTGGCGGAATTTTGAAAACACCCTTTGACCATAAGCCCGCACCTTCAATCCTTTAGCAATACCCGAATATGAAACAATTTGCGCCAATCGCCCTTTTTGTAACGGGCCTCCTCTTCTTCTGGCAATGCCAGTCCCCCGCCGTGAACAATGAATACCAGGTGAAGGCCGAAAACCCGGACATCCTGCACGCCGGCGTCCGCCGCATCACGGAAATCATTCGGCACGACGTGTTCTCACCCCCGGTGGCCTCCCGAATTTACGCGTACTCCACCGTTGCCGCTTATGAAGCCCTGATCCCCGGTCATCCCGAATACCAGACCCTTGCCGGCCAACTGAACGGACTAACCCCGGCGCCGCAGCCCGAATCCGGCAAAACATACTGCTTTCCGGTGGCCAGCGCGCGTGCACTGATGAACGTGGGGCGAACGCTGATTTTTTCAGAAAGCGATATGGATTCGCTGCAGGCCGACGTCATGGCCGACTTTGAGCGCATCGGTATTCCCAAAGATGTGTTTGATCGCTCCATCGCCTATGGCGATCAGGTGGCTGCCCACATCCTGGCCTGGTCGAAAACCGACAATTACGCCCAAACGCGCAGTGCCGCCAAGTGGAGCGTTGATGTGAAAAACCAGGCCGTTTGGCAAAAAACTCCACCCGGCTTTGAAGACGCACTCGAACCCTACTGGAATACCATTCGTCCCTGGGTACTCAAAACACCCGACCAGTTCCCGGCAGACCCCCCCAATCCGTTTAGCGAGGACAAAGACAGCCCCTTCTACAAAGGCGCCATGGAGGTGTACGAGATCAGCAAAAATGCCACGGAAGAACAGAAACTGATCGGCTGGTACTGGGACGACAACCCATCGGCAACCGATGTGGCCGGGCACTTCATGATCAAACGGAAAAAAATCACCCCCGGCGGGCACTGGATGAACATCACCAGCACCGTATGCCGTGCCAACAAGATAGATATGATCACGTCCGCCGACATCTACGTGCGGGTAGCGCTCAGCCTGGCCGACGGCTTCATTTCCTGCTGGCACGAGAAATTCCGCGCCAACGTCATCCGTCCGGAAACCTACATTAACCGCTACATCGATCGCGACTGGCGCCCGATGATCGAAACGCCGCCGTTCCCCGAGCATACCAGCGGGCACGCCACCATCTCGGCCGCCGCAGCTACCACCCTGACCCATCAGTTTGGAGAACCTTTTGCCTTTACCGACAGCACAGAAGTGATGTTCGACCTGCCGGCCCGAAGCTTCAAATCCTTCATGGATGCAGCGCGCGAAGTGGCTGACAGCCGCATGTACGGCGGTATACACTATCGGCTGGGCAACGAAGCGGGTACCCGCAACGGGCAGAAAATCGGCGAATATTTGTCGACTACGCTGAAAACCAAAAAGTAAGCATATTCAGGCGCCGGGATGATTCATCACCTGTTCCTGTTGGTTGATGCTTTCCTGATGGACGGCCTCCAGGAACAGGCTTATGAACTCCGCGCTGAGTTCGTTTTTTTCGCCCCGGGCGATCAACGCTTCCTTGAGTTTTCGAAATCGCTCGGGTTGGAGCACCGTAACATTTTTTTCTCTTTTCACCGCGCCGATCTGGCGAACGAGGTGCATGCGGCGCGCGATCAGCTGAATGACCTCCTCGTCGATTTCATCGATCTCGGTGCGGCAGTTGTCGAGGCGCGACAAAAATTCCGGATCGTCGGTGCTCACATTCCGGCGCTGAAGGCCATGGGTGAGGAATGCAAACCGGTCGGGGGTGATTTGCTGTGCGGCGTCGCTCCAGGCCTGGTCGGGGGTGGGATGCACCTCCACCATCAACCCGTCGAAGTTGAGGTCGAGCGCTTTCTGGGCGGTCTCACCCAGGATGTCCCGGCGGCCACAAATGTGGCTGATGTCGCAAATGACCTCCATGTCGGGGAAGGTCTGCATGAGGTCGATGGCAATTTGCCATCGCGGCACGTTTCGGTATCGGGAGTCCCCGTAGCTTGAAAATCCGCGATGTACCGCCGCTACTTTTCGGACCCCCGCTTTGTACAGGCGTTCGATGGCGCCGATCCAGAGCTTGAAATCCGGGTTTACCGGATTTTTAACCAGCACCGGCACGTCGGTACCGCGCAGGGCATCGGCGATCTCCTGCACAGAGAACGGGTTGACGGTCGTGCGCGCACCGATCCACAACACGTCTATCTCGTGGGCAAGCGCCGCCGCCACGTGCTGGGCAGTGGCCACCTCCGTGGTTACCCGCATGCCGGTTTCCTGACGCACCTTCCGGAGCCATGGCAATCCGGCAGCGCCAACGCCCTCAAAGGCTCCCGGCCTGGTGCGTGGTTTCCAGATGCCGGCGCGAAAAAGGTGTACACCCTGAGGCGCCAGGGCCCGGGCTGCTTCCAACACCTGGGATTCCGTTTCGGCCGAACAGGGGCCGGCGACCAAGACAGGGCGGTCGGATTCGAAGATCGGTTTAAAAGACATTTATTTTCAATTCTTATTGAAAGAACAAAAAGAATCCGCTGCGGTTCAGCCAGGATTTGGATAAACTTTCGTTCAAGTCCGGCCGGAGTTGATTAGCTTTGCGCGCCACAAGCAGGATTTTTTCGGTTCATGTACATACATGGCATATTATTGGGTTTTTCACTCAGTTTGTTGATCGGCCCCATGTTGTTCGCCATCATTTCGGCGAGCCTTGAGCGAGGCTTTCGCGCAGGGGTGTCGGTGGCTTCGGGTATTTGGGCGAGCGACGTGATGTTTCTGTACCTGGTGTATCGGGGGGTGGGTGTGCTGTCGAAGCTCGTAGCGCTGCCCTATTTCAAGCTGGTGGCCAGTTTGGCCGGTGGCGGCGTTTTGTTGCTGTTTGGCGTAATCAATTTGTTGAGCCGGCACATTCCGGCGCCGACCGAGGCCAGTGCGGCCGATCGTCTGTTGGACAGCCTGGACGGGAAGGAGCCGGAGGGCGTAGACCACAACTGGAAGCGCTGGGGTTTTCTGGGGTACTGGGTTCGCGGCTTTTTGCTGAACACGGTCAACCCGTTCACGGTTTTTTTCTGGCTGGGTTTTGCCAGTACGGTCATCATTCCGAACCACTGGACCCAAAAGGACACGCTGGTTTTTTTCACCGGGATGCTGAGCACACTGGTGCTCATCGACATCCTGAAAGCATACGCTGCCAAGCGCCTGCGCGATTTCCTGACGCCACACCACATCCGGCGGGTACAACGCATCATTGGGGTATTATTGCTGGTATTCGGCGTGGCGGTTATTGGCCAGGCATTTCGGTAATTATGGACATTCCTTTGCAAAGTACTTGTTTTTATCCGGCCAAACCCTGAAATAATGCGAACTTTGCCTAACCAAATTGTTGATTAATTCCATTCAAATACCCGGCACATCCGGCGTTGCCGTTCCGGCTGTTTTTTTACCAAATAAAATCCTCACATGCGTTTTTTTTCTCTTTGCACCCTCGCGTTGGGCTTACTGACGGGCAGTCTTCATGCGCAATCTGCCGGCCAACCTTTTACACGCGTTCCTGAAACGCCTTTCCTGCAAATGGGGCGCTCCGAGTTGCCCTCTGCGTTGGAAACATTTGAAACCGATTTCGCAGCGTTGGAGCAAGTGCTACGCCAGGCGCCACGGGAGCACGAGGAACATCGTTTTAGCCTGACACTCCCCGTTGCCGGCGGTCGTTCGGTCGATTTTGCGGTCTGGCAGATCGACATTATGCACCCCGACCTCGGCGCCCGATACCCGGAAATACAAACCTATGCCGGTGAGGCCCTGGACGGCTCCGGCCGGATTGTGCGCATCACCACCGCCCCCTGGCTGGGCCTGCATGCCTTGTTCCTGCTGCCCGACGGGCGCTCCGAGCACCTGGAGCCCTGGGCCGCCGGCATGAACAACACGTACGTGCTGTACGACAGCCGCTCCGTTGCCCCCCCCGCCAACCTCGCCGCTACCGCCTGCGGCGTAGACGACCACCACATCACCCACGACCTCGATCAGGCAACCCAATATGCCGCCGCGTCCCGCGGCAGCGCCGCGCCGGTGCCGCTCCGCATTTACCGTTTTGCGTGCGCTGCTACGGGTGGCTTTTCCCAGGACAATGGCGGAACGGTGTCTTCTTCGCTGGCCTCCATAGTCGATAAAGTTAACAAGATCAATGCACCGATCGAGCGCGACGTCGCCCTCCGGCTGCAACTCATTCCCCAGAACGACCAGATCATCTTCCTGAACGACAACACCGATCCGTACACCGGCACCGACCTGAGCAACTGGATATCTGAAAATGTGCTGGTACTGAACACCACCATCGGATCGGCAGCCTACGACCTCGGCCACGTCGTGGGCAGGGGCACCGGCTCGGGCACCATCGGGCTGGCGTCGCTGAGCTCTGCCTGCACGATCATCAAGGCCAGCGGTGCTTCCTCGGGTCAAAACCCTTACGGTTTGTTTTTCCTCGGAACGTTCGCCCACGAGGTAGGGCACCAGCTGTCCGCCACCCACACCTACAACTTTTGCCCGCCAAACGACGTGACCTCCGCAACCGCCTACGAACCGGCGAGCGGTAGCACAATCATGTCTTACGGCGGCGTTTGCGGCGGGCAAAACGTAGTGAACCTGACGGATCTCTACTACCACAACATCTCCGTTCAGCAAATGCGCAACTTCACGACCGCCGGCACCGGCGGGTCCTGCGGAACGCTGCAAACCACCACGAACAATAGTCCAACCGCCACCTCGGTAACGCCCGACAGCCTCTATCTGCCCATCAGCACACCTTTTGAACTGAAAGGCGCCGGCAGCGACCCCGATGGCGATGCGCTCACCTACTGCTGGGAAGAGTTCGACCTTGGCCAGTCTGTACCCCTGGGCACGGAGGGCACGAATGCGCCGCTTTTCCGCTCCTACCCGCCCACCAGCAGCCCGAACCGCATTTTTCCGCAATTGCCCACCATCGTAGCCAATCAAACCGACGAGGCCGAAATTCTGCCCACCCAAACCCGCAGGCTCGATTTTCGCCTGACGGTAAGGGACAACAACCCGCAGTCCGGCGGCGTAGACTGGGATAACCTGCGCCTGCTGGTTACCAACCAGGCTGGCCCCTTCCTGGTGCAAAGCCCCAACACCGGCAGCACCGTATGGACGCAAGGCGCTTACACCCTGGTGACCTGGGACGTTGCCAACACAGACCAGGCGCCGGTGAATTGCGCGGCGGTGAACATCCGCCTGAGCACCGACGGCGGGTTCACGTACCCCATTGAACTGGCTGCCGGCGTTGCCAATACCGGCTCCGCTTACGTGCTGGCGCCGGCAGGCATCACCACCAACAGCGCACGCGTGAAAGTAGAAGCCGCCGACAACGTGTTCTTTGACATTTCGAACGCCAACTTCTCCATCGCGCCGCCCCAAACGGCCGGGTTTACCATGGGGCTGGGCACAACCAAAGATCTGCTTTGCCTGCCCGCGTCGTTTGCAACCGACATTTTGACCAGCAGCCTCCTGGGCTTCAACGAGCCCTTGAAACTCGAGGTGCTCTCCGGCCTTCCGCCCGGCGCCGTATCCGTCATCAGCCCCAGCCCGATCAACCCCGGTCAAACGGCTACCCTGAACCTTGACCTGAACAACGTCACAGCCAATGGCGACTTTCCCATTGTTGTCCGGGCTGCCGGGCTCACCGACACGGCGCTCGCCACGCTCAGCCTCACCCTCCGCTACAACGATTATTCGCTGTTGGCGCTGAGTGGCCCGGCCGACGGCAGCGGCGGTGTGGTGCAGACGCCTGTGCTGAATTGGGCGGCGGTACCCGGCGCAGCCTACTATGAACTGGAGCTGGCCACCAACCCGGGCTTCAGTGCGGGCGACATCGTTAGCCGCAACACCAACATCAACACCAACTCCCTGCAGGTAAGCAGTATTCTCACCAAAGGAAACGTGTACTACTGGCGGGTGCGAGCGCACAATCCCCCTTGCAGCAGCGATTGGACAACGCCCTTCGTTTTCGCCGTGGGCGTGGACCAATGCAGCACGTTCGTTGCCACCGACCTGCCTAAAAATATTTCGGCGAGCGGCGCCGTCAACGTCGAATCCAATGTGATCATCCCTGCAGGTACGATCGTGAGCGACGTGAACGTGAAAAAACTGTCGGGCTTCCACGAAAACTTCCAACACCTCAATGCCCGGCTCATCAGTCCGCTGGGCACCGAGGTCATCCTTTACAGCGCAAGTTGCGGTGGTTACAACGGCTCCTTTCAGTTTGGTTTCAACGATGCGTCGACAGCCCCGTTGTCTTGTCCGCCCTCCAACGACGGAGATGTGTACCGGCCACAGCAGCCCCTCTCCGCGTTCAACAACCAGGACGGCGGCGGGCAATGGACCCTGCGCATGCGCGACGTGCTGGCCGGCTTTGGCGGCACGTTTAGCGCCTTTGAGCTCGAAATCTGCTCCAGCGTATCGCTCAACGGCCCCATGCTGGTCACCAACCAGGTACTCACGTTGCCAAGCGGCAACAACGCCGGCATCGGCAATGACCTGCTGAAAACGGAAGACGGCAACAACGGACCCAACCAACTGGTGTACACCCTGATGGCAACACCCCAATACGGACACCTGGAAAACAACTGGGGCGGCCCCCTCGCCCCCGGCGCGCAGTTCACCCAGGCCGACCTCGACAACGGCGCCATCCGTTTCTTCGATTACGGCAACAACCCGACAGGGCAGGATAACTTTCGCTTTTCGGTAACCGACAACGAAGGCGGCCTCGTGGCCGGCACCTTCATCATTCAACCTTTGGTCTCCACGGGCCGGCCCTCGGTACCGGAAAATCGGTTTGGGTTGGCGCCCAACCCCGGCACGGGCCATGTACAGGTCATTTTCGAAAAAGCACTCCCGCTCGAATCCACCATTCAGGTGTACGCCATGGATGGCCGGCTCCTGTGGCAGCAACAGGTCGCGCCGGGCGCCGAAAACGCCTGGATCACCCTGAGCGACGCCCCCGATGGCGTGTACATCGTGCAAGTGCAAAACCGTGAGAGCGCCGGCGTTCGTCGTTGGATCATCCGGCATTAATCCGTAAAAAAACAACCGTGCGGCAAGTCGCCGGACGACGCATCAACAACCAATAAACGACCATTCATCATGCGCTCACTTTTCTTGTACCTGTTCTTTTTCGCTCCGCTTGTCCCGGGTTTTGCACAGGTACAGCGAATGGCCAACCCATTCCAATCCGTATCAGCGTCGGCATTCCAGGCCGATACCCGCCAAGCCAATCCGACTGTTTTTCAGGCTTTTGAAGCCGACTTCAGCGTGCTGGAGCAATCGCTGGTTCAGGCATCTGCACAAGGCGCCCCTTTTACCCTCGAACTTCCGGTTTGCGGCGGGGGAACGGCGCCTTTCTCCCTGTGGCGCATCGACGTGATGCATCCTGATCTGGGTGCCCGTTACCCCGGCATTCGGACCTACGCGGGCGAAGCGCTCGACGGTTCAGGACGTACGGTGCGCGTATCTACCTCCATGCACGGCTTTACCGCCATGTTCATGCGCAGCGATATGGGCATCGAAATGCTGGAGCCATGGGGCAAGGGTACGCCCAATGCATATGTACTGTACGACACGCGGGAGGCGCCGGCATCAGACGTGGCTTCCGTGCATTCGGCCTGTGGACTCCACGATCAGGACATCGACCCTGAACAGTGGACCGGCACCCTGGCGTTGGGTGCAGCACGCAGCGCCGGCGAACCGGTGAGCATGCGTACCTACCGCACGGCAGTGGCCACCACCGGCCACTTTGCCCTCGACCACGGTGGTACTGTCGCATCCGTACTCGCCGTGGTCGTAGACCGGGTGAGCCGGATGAGTGCCATCCTGGAGCGAGACGCTAACATCCGCCTTCAACTTGTGCCCGACAACGACAAGCTCATTTTTCTTGATCCGGACAACGACCCTTACAGCGGTCAGGATGTGGGAGACTGGATGATCCAAAATCCGCCGGTGCTCAACTTCTTTATCGGAGAAAACAATTACGACCTGGGGCACGTCTTTGGGCGTTATTTTGCTGGGTTTGCCATCGGCGTAGCGTCGGGCGCCAACGCGTGCTCCATAGCCAAAGCGCGGGGCTCCTCGGCCGGCTTCTCCCCCTTCGGCTATGGCCAGTCGTTTGTGCGCACCGCCGTACACGAAGTAGGGCACCAGCTTTCGGCGGGCCACACCTGGAACCAGTGCAGCGAAGACGCCGCCGCTCAGCGGGCAGGCTCCTCCGCTTTCGAGCCCGGTAGCGGCACCACCCTGATGTCGTACGCGGGCTCCTGTGGCTCCAACAACGTGGGCAGCCGGGAAGACTACTACCACGCCGGCACCATCATGCAGATCCGGAACTACACCACGCAAGGCGTGGGCGCCACTTGCGGCACCGTGGAAACCTTGGCCAACAACACGCCGGAGGTAACTTCCCTTGTGCCCGACAGCCTCTACCTGCCCATCAGCACTCCTTTTGAACTGCAAGGCCTGGGTACGGATGCCGACGGTGACGTACTGTCGTTCGTTTGGGAACAAATGGACGCCGGAGAGGAAGTTCCCCTCGGCTCCGAAGGTTTTAATTCGCCCCTTTTCCGATCCTTTTTGCCCGGCAGCAGTCCGAATCGAACCTTCCCACGGATACAGACCATCGTGGGCAACATCAACAGCGAAACGGAATTGCTGCCCACCCAAACGCGTCAGCTCAATTTCAGGCTGACCGCGCGCGACAACAACGTGCTGGGCGGCGGGGTACACCACGATAACGTCAAGCTGTTCGTGACCAATCAAGCAGGCCCCTTTCTGGTGCTGAGCCCCAACACCTCAAATGTCACCTGGACCCAGGGCGCCTGGGAACGGGTGCAGTGGGACGTGGCTGGCACCGACAAAGGGCTCGTCAATTGCCCGATGGTGGATGTGCTGCTCAGCACCGACAACGGCTTTACCTACCCCTACACCCTGGCGTCGCGCTTGCCCAACACAGGCGAGGCGTACGTATTTGTTCCGGCAAACGTCTCCACCAGCGCTGCGCGCATTCGCGTGAACGGCTTCGGGAACGTCTTTTTCGACATCTCCAACGCACCCTTCGCCATCCAGCCGGCCCAGGCGCCCGGCGTGTCGATGGGCCTGAGCAGCACGGGTGGACAGGTATGCGTGCCCGAAATCGTGGAAATAGACATATACTCCAGCAGCCTGGGCGGGTTCAGCGGGCCGGTGACCCTGGACGCGCTCTCCGGCCTGCCCGCCACGGCCGAGGTGACCATCACGCCGTCCGTCGTCAATCCAGGCGAAATTGCCCGCCTGCGTGTAGACCTGTCTGCGGTGAAGGAGAGCGGAAACTTTACGCTGCAGGTGCGCGCCAAACCGGCCGGCATCAATGAAGTCCTGCTGCCGCTGACCTTCGACCTGGCGTACAACGATTTTTCGGCACTGGCCAACATGGCGCCTGCCGACGGAGCTGTTGGTCTGGCACAAACGCCTGTTTTGCACTGGAATGCCACACCCGGCGCCGCCTTTTACGAAGTGGAGGTAGCGCCCAACCCGTCTTTTTTGCCCGGCGAAACCCTGTTCTCACGGTCCGATGTGCCGGTTGACAGCATACAAATTGGCGCCATTTTGCCGAAAGGCAACGTCTTCTACTGGCGTGTGCGCGCTTACAACGGGCTGTGCTACAGCGACTGGACGCAGCCCAATGCATTTGCCACAGGCCTGGACCAATGCCAGGTTTTTGCCTCCACCGACCTTCCCGTCAACATTTCGGCGGGCGCAGCAACCACGGTGCAGTCTGTGATCGCCTTACCGGCCGGCGCCAGCATCAGCGACGTGAATGTCACCAGGCTACAAGGCTACCACGAGAGCTTTCAGCACCTCGACGTTCGCCTGATCAATCCCCAGGGGAAGGAGGTATTGCTGTTCAATGGCAGTTGCGGCTCGTACAACGGCACGTACACGATTGGGTTCGATGATGCCGCGATATCTCCCCTGTCTTGCCCACCGTCCAAGGACGGTCTGGCGTACAAGCCCCGACAACCGCTGTCCGCTTTCAACGGCGCCGACGCCGGAGGCCAATGGATCGTGAAAATGAGCGATAAATTTGCCGGCGCCGGCGGCGAATTCACGGCATTCGAATTCGAGGTCTGCTCCAGCGTGGCGTTAAGCGCACCACTGCTGCTGACCAACCAACCGCTGGGACTGCCGGCGGGCGACAACGCGGCCATCACGCCCGCCCTGCTCCGGGCGGAAGACGCGAACAACGGCCCCGACCAACTGGTGTACACGCTGATGACGCCACCCCAATTCGGCCACCTGGAAAAAAATTGGGGCGGCCCTTTGTACAGCGGGGCGCAGTTCTCGCAGGCGGAGCTGGATAACGGCGCCATCCGTTATTTCGACTATGGGAGCGGACAGGGCAGCGATGCTTTTCGCTTTTCCGTGACGGACAACGAAGGCGGCCTCATCACCGGAACGTTTCTCATCCAGCCTTTTGCACTGGGTGTGGATGATGCCGGCAGCTTGCGGGCGCCGGAATTCAGCCTGATACCCAACCCGAGCACCGGCCGCGTGCAGGTACAATTCGCCCCTGCCGGACAGGAGCCGCTCCGCATCGGCGTGTTGTCTGCCGACGGGCGGCTGTTGTACGAACAGGCGTCGACGGCAGGCGAAACCGCCACGCTGCTGCTCGGTCATCTTCCCGACGGCCTGTACCTGGTCCGGGCGGCGTCGGCGAGCGGCGTGCGGGTGAAAAAACTCGTGATCGGGCGATAACCGCTCAACTCCATTTTTGCAAGACGGCGCGTGCATCGGTGATGTACGAACCACCAAAATGATTGACGTGTACCAGCAGGTAATACAGCTGGTACACGTTTATTCTTTCTGTAAACCCCGGCTCCAGGGGCCAGTTTTCTGCATAACTTTCGAAAAACCGCTTATGGAAGCCGCCGAAAAGGTGGGCCATGGCCAAATCCATCTCGCGGTGGGAAAAGCTGGCCGAGGGATCGATCAGCACCGGCCGGCCGCTGGTATCGCAGATGAAATTGCCGCTCCACAGATCGCCGTGGATGAGGGCAGGCAGCTCCTGGGGGCACAGGTTGTTGAGCCGGCGGCAAAGCCCGTCGAGCAATCTGGCGTCGGCCTTATTCATGGCGCCACTTTGCACAGCCCGCTCCATCTGCGGGACCAGGCGTTGGGAAGCATAAAAATCGGACCACCTGGTCAGGCGTTTGTTTGTCTGTTTGAGTCGGCCAATGTAGTTATCGTGTGAAAAACCAAAAAACGCAGAAGTGTTGCCGTGCAGGTTGGCCAGGGCCGTGCCGAATTGCTCCCAGAACAGCGGCGTGGGCTTTCCATTTTCGACAAATTCCTGCAGGATGTATGCGTTGCCGGCGTTGTCACTGCCGTGTTTGAGCACTTTGGGTACATTAATGACGCCGGAGGCCCCCAATAGCGCGAGCCCCAGCGACTCTGCCCTGAAGATATCACTCGCCTCGGTGTCGGAACTGTATTTCATAAACACCCGCCGGCCGGTGGCGCACTGAACGCGAAAGGCTTTGCTGATGTCTCCCCCGGCGACGGGAACGACCTCCAATACGGGGCAGCCAACATCAAACTCTAACTGACTGCGGAGCGTACTGGGCAACATAGGGTGCAATTTTTGTTTTTCTGTTGTAAATATGGAACGCCTCCGGCATTCTTTCTATCTTCCGGCGCACTTTTTATTTTTTCAGTAGAACAGCCTGAAATACAGCTGTAAGAACATTGTTATGAAAATAAAATTCTGCGGCGCTGCACGCGAAGTCACCGGCTCTTCCCACCTGATTACCCTGAACGACGGGTTTCGCATTTTGCTGGACTGTGGGCTTTATCAGGGCCCCGACGAGCAGATGCAGGAGGACAACGACCGTTTCCTTTTTTCCCCGCGCGACATCGACTGCGTCATCGTCAGCCATGCCCATATTGACCATACCGGGCGGCTGCCAAGGCTGGTGGCGCAGGGGTACAAAGGAGAAATTTTCAGTACCCACGCTACGCGCGACTTGTGTGCCATCATGCTGATGGACAGCGCCAAAATTCAGGAAGGCGACGCCGCCTACCAAAACAAGAAAAAAGGTCATGGAGAACCTGAGGTTAAGCCCCTATACACTGCTTCCGACGCCCTTGACACCCTGAAGCGCTTCGTGGGTTACAACTACGAACAGTGGTTCCGCATTCACCCCGACGTGCGTGTGTTGTTCCGCGACGCCGGCCACATCCTCGGCAGCGCCTCTGTAACACTCGAGGTCCGGGAGGGCGACCGCCTTGTCCGGTTCGGGTTCACGGGCGACATCGGCCGGCCAAACCGGCCCATTCTCGGCGATCCGCTGCCCATGCCCGAGCTCGACTACCTCATTTGCGAAAGCACTTACGGCGACCGCGACCACGAGGGCGCTCCGGGAGAGAAGGAGCATCTGCTGCGCATCGTTCGGCAGACCTGCGTGGAAAACAAGGGCAAGCTGATCATTCCGGCATTTGCCGTGGGGCGCACCCAGGAAATCGTGTATATGCTGGATCAGCTCGAGCATGAAGGCTTATTGCCCAGAATTCAGGTTTATGTAGACAGCCCCATGGCCATAAACGCCACAGACGTTTTTTCCGACCATCCGGAATGCTTCGACCAGGAACTCCACCGGTACATGATGGAAAACGACAATCCGTTTGGGTTCAAAGGACTGCACTACGTACGCTCCATCGAACAAAGCAAACAACTCAACGAATCCAGACAACCCTCCATCATCATCGCCGCCTCCGGTATGATGAACGCCGGGCGGGTGAAGCACCACTTGTACCACAATATAGAAAACCCGCGTGCCACCTTTCTGCTCGTCGGCTACGCCGCACCCTATACGCCGGCGGGCAAGTTGCGGGCGGGCGAAAAGAGCCTGTACATTTTTGGACACAACAAGCAGGTATTGGCCAACGTGGAGGTCATGGACTCCTTCTCGGCGCACGGCGACCGCCAGGAGATGCTCGATTTCCTGGCCAACCAAAAACAATCTTGTCAAAAAATCTGGCTCGTGCACGGCACCCTGGACGTCCAGGAAAACTGGCGCAACCTGTTGAATGAAAACGGGTTCCGGAACGTGGGCATTCCTGAACTGGGCGACGAGGAAGCGCTCTGACGCCTATTCCAGCAGCTTTTTGCGGTCGGCCAGGTCCCCGAGCTGTTCCCAGGTGAGCAGCAGGTCGGCCGGGCCGACGGCATAAGGCGCCACTTCGTAGCTGTTGTAATAAAAGCGGATGCCCTGGGGCATGACGGCGACGTTTTGCGTCAAGGGCAACTTCCCATTGAATTCGGGAAAGAGCAAGTCGGCCACCGCTCCACCCTTGTCGGCCTCATACGCTTTTTGAAGCATAGGCAGCACAGCGCTGGTGTCGGCGAGCAGATCAGCCATCTCCAGGGGCTTGCCGTCGGCCAGGTTGTATGACACGATGCTGGTTCCGTAGTTGGGGTGCGCCCCGCCGAGGTAGGAGTCGGTAGACACCTCCACGGTGATGATGCGGTTGTTGAGCACGGGCACGTTGCCGTTTGCGTTCACGGTCCACTCGGTGATGGCGCTTTCAGGAAATGCGGTGCGGAAATCCGTAAAGGACTTGCCCATGGCGGTGAACACAGAGTCGAGCATCTGCTCGAAGGGCAGGGCGGCGTAGTGTCCTTCAAAATCGATCATTGACCGGTACGTGTCCTGAATGTCCAGCCGGATGACGGCCCTGATGAGCGAATCGCCTCCGGTGAGTTCAGGATAGCTGACCGACATCAAAAAGCAGGTAGTATCGGCAACGCATTGTTTATTGTTCCATTTTTTCAGTTCCGATTTCAGCGGCGACCTGGGGCCGGCGGGCTTGTCGGAGGCGCCCGGTTGGCAAGCGAACAGAGCAAGCAGGGTGGTAGCAGTTACAACGGCAAAATGGCTTCGCATGGATGTATTGATTGTTTGTGCAAAGGTAGTGGTTTTGCGAATCGATCGGCATTTTTCCGCTGCACGGGCAAATACTGCCCGGTGCCTGCCGGTTACCGCTTACGACGGTATCCCGCTCAGCTTCGTCAGCAAATCCACGGCCGCCTGCGCCACCACCGTACCCGGCCCGAAAACGGCCGCCGCTCCGCTCTGGTAGAGGAAATCGTAATCCTGCTGCGGGATCACGCCGCCCACGACCACGAGGATATCGGCGCGCCCCAACGCCTTCAGGGCTTGAATGGTTTGGGGCACCAGCGTCTTGTGCCCGGCGGCCAGCGAGGAGATGCCGAGGATGTGCACGTCGTTTTCGGCGGCTTGCCGGGCGGCTTCCTCGGGCGTCTGGAACAGCGGGCCGATGTCGACGTCGAAGCCCAGGTCGGCAAAAGCCGTGGCGATGACCTTGGCGCCGCGGTCGTGCCCGTCCTGGCCCAGTTTGGCCACCATGATGCGGGGGCGCCGGCCCTCGGTTTCGGCAAACGCGTCGGACAGGGCGCGGGCCTGCTCAAATGCTTCGTTGTTTTTCATTTCTCCTGCGTATACGCCGGCGACGGTCCGGGTGGTGGCAACGAAGCGCCCGAAGGATTTTTCCATCGCGAACGATATTTCGCCGAGCGTGGCGCGGGCGCGGGCGCAGTGCACTGCCAGCTCGAGCAGGTTGCCCTCGCCGGTGCGGGCGCAGTCGGACAGGGCCGAGAGGTGTTGTTGCACGGCATCCTCGTCGCGCGTGACTTTTACTTCGTTCAGGCGCCGGATTTGCGCTTCGCGCACGGCGCTGTTGTCCACCTCCAAAATGTCGAATTTGACTTCATCGTCTACGCGAAAAACGTTGACACCCACGATGCGCTCCTCCCCGCTGTCGATACGCGCTTGCTTGCGGGCGGCGGCCTCCTCGATGCGCAGCTTCGGCAGACCCTCCTCAATGGCTTTGGCCATGCCACCCAGGGCTTCCACCTCCTGGATGAGCGCCCAGGCCTTTTCCACCAGTTCAAGGGTGATGGACTCCACGTAGTAGCTGCCGGCCCAGGGGTCCACCGCGCGGCACACCTCGCTCTCGCGCTGGATGAACAGCTGGGTGTCGCGGGATATCTTGGCCGAAAAGTCGGTCGGCAGGGCGATGGCCTCGTCGAACGAGTTGGTGTGCAGGCTCTGGGTGCCGCCCAGCACGGCCGCCAGGGCCTCCACGGTGGTGCGGGCCACGTTGTTGAACGGGTCCTGCTCGGTGAGCGACCACCCGCTGGTCTGGCAGTGCGTGCGCAGGGGCAGGCTCTTGTCGGTTTTCGGGTGGAATTGTTGCACGAGCTTGGCCCACAGGAGGCGGCCGGCGCGCATCTTGGCGATCTCGCGGAAGTGGTTCATGCCGATGCCCCAGAAAAAAGAAAGCCGGGGGGCAAAATCGTCGATATCGAGCCCTGCCCGTAGGCCGGTGCGGATGTATTCCAGGCCGTCGGCCAGCGTGTAGGCAAGCTCCAGCTCTGCAGGCGCACCGGCCTCGTGCATGTGGTATCCGGAGATGGAGATGGAGTTGAAGCGGGGCATGTGGCGGGCGCAGTAGGCGAAGATGTCGCCGATGATGCGCATGCTCGGCCCGGGTGGATAGATGTAGGTGTTGCGCACCATGAACTCCTTGAGGATGTCGTTCTGGATGGTACCCGACAGCTGGTCCGGCGCCACGCCCTGCTCTTCGGCGGCGACGATAAAAAAGGCCATGACGGGAATGACCGCGCCGTTCATGGTCATGGACACCGACATGTCGTGCAGGGGTATCTGGTCGAAGAGGATTTTCATGTCCTCCACCGTGTCAATGGCCACGCCGGCCTTGCCCACATCGCCCACCACACGCGGGTGATCGGAGTCGTAGCCGCGGTGGGTGGCCAGGTCGAAGGCCACGCTCAGGCCTTTCTGGCCGGCGGCCAGGTTGCGCCGGTAAAAGGCGTTGCTCGCCTCGGCCGTGCTGAAGCCCGCGTACTGGCGGATGGTCCAGGGCTGGGTGACGTACATGCCGGGATAGGGGCCGCCGAGGTAGGGCGGCAGGCCGGCGGCGTAGCGGAGGCGGGTGACGGATGGCGGGGTGGTCGCCGTCGGGCGCAGGTTGGGGTTGAAGGGCAGGGCGCGGAAATCGGGCATAGCGTTGGGTCTGGAATTGGCGCTAAGTTAGCCCGATAACTCGTCCTACGAGTATACTCGTAGGACGAATTTTACGCAAAGCCCCTTTACCGCCGTCTGCGGCGGTTGTTGTTGTTTCCGCCTGACGCCCGGCGGGGCGCCTCCGCTTTCGGCGCCGGCGGCGCCGGCAGCGACAGGTCGGCCACGAAGGGATGTTCTTCCACCACCGGCACCGTTTGGCCGGTCAGCTTCTGGATGCTTTTCAGGAAGGGCAGCTCTTCGGCTTCGCAGAATGACAGGGCAATGCCGCTGGCGCCGGCGCGGCCGGTGCGGCCGATGCGGTGCACGTAGGTTTCCGGTACGTTGGGCAGTTCGTAATTGACGACGTAGGACAGCTCGTCGATGTCAATGCCCCGGGCAGCGATGTCGGTGGCGATGAGTACGCGGATTTTACCGTTTTTAAAGTTGCTCAGGGCGTTCTGGCGGGCGTTTTGCGACTTGTTGCCGTGGATGGCTTCGGCGTAGGTGCCCGACTTGCTCACAAATTCGGCCAGTTTGTTGGCGCCGTGTTTGGTGCGGGTAAATACGAGCACCGAGCGGATTTCGGGGTTCTCGAGCAGGTGCACGAGCAGGCGTTTCTTGTCCTGTTTGTCCACGAAATACACGGCTTGCGCCACTTTTTCAGCGGTGGTAGCCGGTGGGGTAACCTCCACCCGCACGGGGTTGCGGAGGATGGAGTCGGCCAGGTGGGCGATTTCGGGCGGCATGGTGGCGGAGAAAAAGAGCGTTTGCCGCTGTTTGGGCAGCTTGGCAATCACCTTTTTCACATCGTGGATGAAGCCCATGTCGAGCATCCGGTCGGCCTCGTCGAGCACAAAAATCTCGATGTTGCTCAGGGAGATAAAGCCCTGCTGCATGAGGTCGAGCAGGCGACCCGGGGTGGCCACCAGGATTTGCGGTCCGCGGGCCAGGGCCTGCGTTTGGGCGTGCTGCGACACCCCGCCGAAGATGACCTGGTGCTTCAGCGGCAGGTAGCGCCCGTAGGCCGCAATGCTTTCGCCAATCTGGATGGCCAGCTCGCGGGTGGGAGTGAGAATCAGGCAGCGGATGCCCTCTTTTTTGCCGGCCTCAAAGAGGTTTTGCAGGATGGGCAGGGAAAACGCAGCGGTTTTGCCGGTGCCGGTCTGGGCGCAACCCAGCAAGTCGCGGCCTTGCAGGCACACGGGAATGGCCTGTGCCTGGATGGGAGTGGGGTGCTCATAGCCTTCGGCTGCAACAGCGCGTTGCAGGGGCTCGATGAGCGACAAATCGTTGAATGTCATGTAAAATGTTTTCCCGGTCTCGTACGCGTGGCGCTCCTTTAGGTTTCGCGCCGTCATTGGTCAAGGGGTGATGTGGGAGGGATCCCAAAAACGTCAATGTCCAGGGCGGACAAATACCGGGTTGGTAAATGTTGGGACAAAGGTACTGCTTTTTCCCAACATTTACCCATTTTTTTAATTCAACGAAAACTGCACCTGCACACCCGAGTTCAGCGTGGTAATCGGGAAGGACTGCGACGTTTTGGGCACGGTGCGCCGGTAGTCGGCGAACAGGCGGAGTTTGAGTCGTCGGTTGAGCGAGTAGTCCAGCGAGGGGTTGACGGCGATGGTGCGCTGCCCGCGGGTGGGCACGGCCACGTCCAACTGGTCGAGGCGGTGGTTGATGGTGATGTCGTCGCGCAGGTCGAAGTCGAACTTCAGCACCAGGTCGCGTGCCTGGTTGCCACCGCCGCCGCTGCCGAAGATGTTGGACATGGGGTCTTTTTTCTTCGATTTGGTGCTTTTTTTGCCGCCCTTCTCGCCGGTCAAAAAGGCGATGTTCACATTTTTCCACCGGTAGCCCATCCCGAAGGTGTACCCAGTGGATTGGGTTTCGGCGAGCTGGTAGTCGATGAACGACATGGCCAGGGTGCGCGCCTTTTTGAAGTCGAGCCGCAGGGTAAGGTCGGTTTTGGTGCGCAGGTCGATGCCAAGCAGGGGCACGAACGATTCGTTGATGACCACCTGCGGAATCTCGAATCGGGCGACGTAGTTGAAGTTGAGCTCATCGATCTGGTAGGGCACGGCCGGATCGTAGAAGATGTCGGTGTTGTAGGAATTCACCGTGAGGGTGTTTTTGTACCCGTGCTTGATGGAGATACTGGAGAAGATGTTTTTGAGCTTGCCCACTTTGGAGAGTCCGTTGTAGTTCAGGTTCCAGTTGACGGCCGGGCGGGTTTTGAACACGTCGAGTTGTACGCTGGAGGGGTCCTTTTCGGTGTAGGCGGCAATGAAAGCAGGCAGCAGTACTTCCTGCTGAATGCGTCCGTAACCGTAGGCGTATTCAGGTCCGTCGTTTTCGTGCGGATTGGTATTGCCGGCAGCGGTACCGAGGCGCTGGGAGATGGTGGGCCGGTAGGCTTCGAAGCGGGCGAACAACTCGTTGATGTCGGTGCCGAAAAGCGTATTCATGGAGAAATACGAGATGGTGTAGCTGCCGAAGTCGCGCTGTGCGCGGTGCTGGAAGTCTATCGAGTCGGGGCTTAGGTTGAAGGACTGGTCTTTGTATAGTTCGGTGCTGTTTCGGCCGTATTGTTTGTTCAAGGTCAGTTCGATCCGGAATTCCCTGAACGGTTCAATGGAAAGGCCGGCGTCGAAATTCTGGGTAAAGTTCCGGTTCACCTGCTGGTTCAGTTCAGGCCGCTGGGTGATCCATCCTTTTCGGCCTGCGTTGTCGAGCCAGTCTGTATCGGGTTGTTCGCCCAGCAGCGCGTACCCCCACCCGGGCGCGTCGAACCCCTTGCTCATGCCGAGGAACGCGGTTTCGGGTGTGAAGCCCGGCACGATGGAGGCGTAGTTTTCGGAGTAGCTGAAGCGACCTTTGCGCACCATCATGAGGGTACGGAACACCACCTGCTCGGTAGCGGAGGGCGTGCCGTTTTTCTTTTCTTTCTCCTTTTCTTTTTCGGACTTGGACTTGTCTTTGTCCTTTGGGTTTGTGCCGTCTTTTCCGGTGCCGGCATTGGCCGGCGCTTCCTCCTTCTTAAGGTCATCGCTGCCGGGAGCGCCGCGGTCGGAGCGACCTGGTTTTCCGCCGGGCTGGGTGCCGGTGGTGTTTCGGGGCGGCGAAGCGGGGGTTCCCCGGTTGATCTTTGAGAGGTATTTGCTTTTGTTGTACAGCGATTCGAAGTTGAAGTCGCCGTTCAGCTGCCGGACGTTGTTGTTCTGGATGACGTTGCCCAGGTGACGGGAGTTGAGGTACTGTTGGTACTGGCCGGCGTCGAGGTTTTGCAGTTTGAGGGATTGGGCGGCCCAGATGTACCCGGTGGTGTAGGAGAAACGGGAGGATATCCAGTCCAGTGCGTAAAACTGCCGGAAGGGAAGCGTCCAGGTGAGCGATACGTTTTGGGTGAACCCTTTGGGACGGCCGAAATCGAGGATGTTGTTCCAGATGGAGTCTCTGCGTTCGCTGTCGCTGACCTGATTGCCGTTCTCGTCGTACTGCAGGGGTTCGTCAATGAGGTTGCGGCTGACGGCGTTGTAGTTGAAACGCAGGTTTCGCGTAATGTCCCAGCCCAGGTCGAAGTTTCGATCCCAGGTAAACCGCCGGTTGTAGTAGGTGTTTCGGGCGGGGTCTTCGCCGGCAAACCGCCAGATGGTTTGTTGCTGCACACGCTCGAGCACGGTGTTGAAGCCGTAGGTGTTGGGAATGGGGTTGAAGTTGAACTCGTTGATGAACTTGAGGTGCTTGTTGCCGGGGAAAAGTTTTTTGAACGGTTCGATGGGCTTAACGCCGAGGGCGTAGCGGTAGTCGAACCCGCCTTTCCACTGATCCACCTCATCGTTGATGATGAAGGGGGTGCGGCGTTTCATCTCGTTGAAGGCGTAGGAGAAGCTGAAGTTGGAAATATCCCAGGGCATGGGGGCTTTTTTGCTGCCGCGTCGTTCTTTCCGGACGTTGGTGAAGTTGAAGCCCCGCACGGTGGTCACGTCCTGGGCATTGCGGCGTATGCTGTCGCGGTCGGCGGGGTCGGCGGCGTCGAGCTTGTCCTTGAGCTTGATGTCGAGGTCATAGGGGTCGTATTCCGGATTTCGGGTGATGTTGGAATACTGCGCGTAGAAAGGGATGCGCAGACCGGTGCGCTCCGGGAAAAACTTGCCGAGTTCGAGGTTGGTCGACAAGTCGTACTGGAAGACCTCTTCCAGCTGGCGCTGGATCACCTTCTGGTCGATGGCGCCCCAGCCGATGCTGGTGTACAGGCCGGCGAGGGATATGTTGCCGAAGTCGGCCAGCTTCATGTCCACACGACCCTGTGCAGCGTAGCCGCCGCGTTCGTTGAAGCCGTTTAGGCGCAACTCGTTGATCCAGACCTCTACGCAGTGTTTTTGTTTTTCGAGGGTGTCTACGTTTCGGACGCCCACCATGACGCCTTTGACGTAACCCAGGTTGGGGTTGCCCACCACTTTGATTTTGTTCTTGCCCCGGGGGTCGTTAGGGTCAACGATTTCGAATACCTGGCCGAGATTGGGATCTGCTTGTGCGTTTCGTTGTTTTTTGACCTCGGAGAGCAACTCCAGGGGGAAGTCGAAGTTGTTCTCTGGTCGCCACACTTCCTCTTTGTACTCCCGACTGTCGGGGTTGGTGTTGCCCATGAGCCGGGCTAGGTCCGACGGGGTCAGCGGCACTTCATATTCGTAGTAGTTGTTCACGTAATCGGAGCCCAGGCGCATGAATACGCTGAGGTCGGTGGAGTCCAGCGGAAAAAGGATGCTGTCTACGGACTCTGCGTGCACGAACATTTTGATGCGTTCAAACTGGCGCAGGTCCATGTTCAGCGGCTTGAACACGGCGCGGGCGTCGCAGAAGGGCAGATCGCAAATGGATAAGGACAGCGCCTGTTCGTTTTGCAGGATGTCGGGAAAAGCGCCTACCGACTGTTCGCGGGTGATGCCGGGCGGGATGGTGTAGTTGAACGGGGTGCGGGTGGCGTTGCGTTCAATGCTCACGGCATTCACATCAAACGGTATCTGGTTCAGGCTGCCCTCGCAGGAAAGGGTTTGGGTAAAACGGCGCCACTGGTTGCGCCCCAGTTCAAGGGTGGCGAACCGGAAGGTGGTGCGATCGGTGAACCCTTTCCAGAACATACGAATGAAGCGTATGGAGCGAAAATCCTGGATACCGCCCAGCTGCTCGCGGCGCTGCCAGTCCAGCGGCAGCTTGAACCGGTACCAGATCATGGGTTCCTCATTGGGGTCGTACCGCACCACCACGGTGTCGGTGATCAGTTCGGCGAGGGCGGGGTCGGTCAGGTCGAGCACCTCGCGTCCGTCGGGGTTGATGGTTTTCCGCATGGGGATGCGGTAGCGGAAGTAGGCTTCGGCCTCGTTCAGGGTGTTGTCCCTGTTGAGGTCTTCCATGTCCGGAATGTTGGTAGCCGAGGGATTCAGGTTGTTGGTGTTGTTCACCGGCGAGTTGCCCTGGGTGTTGGTGAAGTAGCGGTAACGCGCCAGCAAACCCGGGTCGGTATCCTCGTAGCTGGGGTCGAGGTAATAGACAAAGTTGTCGTTGGAGGGGTCGGCCATGATGGCATCCTTGGCGTTCTGCCCAAGGGAGGAGGCCATGATGGCATTGATCCATTCGAGGTAAAAGTTGCGCTCGCCTTCGTCGGTGAGCCCGTCAAGGCCGATGTCCTGGCTTTCGCGGCGCGCAGGATCGTTGTCGAAAGCGTTGACAACAGGCGGCAACACGGGGATGCGGCCCCACCGGGTGTTTACGCTGGCGCCCGTGCCGGGTTCGGTAGGGATGGCGTTTTCGAAAAACTGGCGCGAGTCGCGCAGGATATCCTCCGAAATGGTACCGAGGTCGATGTACATGTCGCCGTCGTCCGAAATGTTCGTGCCGTCCTGCTTGTCCATGTAAGGGTTGAGCATCCAAAACTCGACGAATTCAATGTTGGCAGCTTCAAAGTCGTTGGTATTCAATCCCTTCATAAAGCCGCCCCAGCGGGTATCGGGCATATTCAGCTCGCCGAGGGTGGTCAGGCCCTCGGAGATGCCCGGGTAGCCGTCGGGCAGTTCGAAGTTGTAAGGTCCGCGTTCGCGCGGGTAGAAGGTGACGTCGAGGGGGCGCAGGTTCGACTGCTCGAGCGGGGTCAGCTGCCGGTTCGGGAAGATGTCCTGGTACTGCACCAACCGGGTGTAGGGATTGTTGGCGTCGACGCCGTCGCGGGCGCTGGGGTCGGCGATGTACCAGGTCAGTCCGGCGCGGTTGGCGCCCTGAGCGATGGTGTCGAACAGGACGGATTCGGGGAAGAGTACGGAGTCGCCCTGGGGTACGGAGGAGATGAACCAGGTATTGGCCGGGTTGGCGAGCGGGAGGTTGGCGGTGCTGCCCTCAAAGTCGTCAATGTAAACGGTGCCGCCTTTGTCGTCGCCCAGGTTCACGGCTTTGCTGTGGCCGGGCTGCAAGGCAGCCACCTCGCCTTGGGCGGTGATGCTGGATGCGGCCTTGGTGCTGATGAGGGGAATTTTGTCGACCAGGCGGGTGAGCCAGGGCGCGTCTTTGCTGAGGTTGACATCAAGTCCGTACACCCGGTTGTTGATGGGGTCGTCGCCGAAGTTTACTTTTTGGGTCAGCGGTCGTTCAAAGAGCCGCATGTAGGTGGCGCCCACGACGAGGTCTTTGCTGAACTCGTAATCGAAGCGTGCGCCGAGCATGGTTCGGTTCTGGAAACCGAAAAGGGTTTGGTCCTCGAAGCTGACGCTCACGTTCTGGCCCGACTGCAGGATGGCGTCGTTGAGCACGCGGAGCCGACCGATGTTGTAGTCTATCGTGTAGTCTACACCTTCTACCAGTTGGCGACCGCCGGCGGTCACGCGCACCGATCCCCGGGGCAGGTTGAACGCGCCGAGCGAAATTTCAGAGGAGACGGTGGACTTGTACTGGCCTTTGAGGGTGAAGCGGTTGAGCTGCTGGAATTCACGGGCCCGGAAAAGGGTGGAGTCGTAGAGCTGGGGGTATACGTACCGTTCGACTACGGCGGGATCGGCGCCAGCGTCGGAGAGTTTTTTGGCCAGGTGCCCGCCGAATGGCTCCAGGACAGGGAACATGACCCTGCCGGAGCGCAGGTTTATGGTGAGCCCCGGAATAAAGTCGAAGATCCCGTCGGGGCCGGGGTCGGCCTGCAGGTTGAGGTTGTCGAGGTTGAACAACTGCAGCAGGGGGATGCCGTTCACCTGGGCCGGCACATCATCTTCGTCGAGGAATCGTTTTTGGCCCTTGCCCGGGTCTTCGTAGAAAATATCGAAGCGAAATTCCTTGGGATCAACGTTGGCGGCGCCTACGGCGTACGCGTTTTTCATCATCAGATCCCAGATGGGCAGTTGCACGTTCGGCGTCGTGCTTTTGAGCATTTTAACGAACAGTACGTTCTGGTTGAGGCTGTCGCCCTGGGACACATCACTCGTGAATTCGCCGATTTTGTAAGGCTGGCCGTTGTAGGTGTACTCCATGGCCACGCCCACCACCTGGTCGGGCTGTACATTCAGGTTGATGCTGATGAAACCGAGTTGCTCGTCGAAGGAATATTCGCTGGGGCTGAGCAAGCGCGCCCGAACCTTTTCGAAATCTACGATCTGCTTGAGGCCGTAGCTGTTGTTCAGGCGCTGGATGACGCGGTCGGTACGCCGGAAGGAGGAGTCAACCGACAGGTCGTCCAAAATACGCGGGTACAACTCGTTGTTGCCGTTGGTGGGCAGGGCCTTGCCGGTAATGTCGAGGTTCGGCGGCATGGGCAGCTTGAAGTCGTCGCGGCAAGAATCGGGCTCCGCCAGGTCGGCCAAAGCCACCACATCGCGGATGTTTTCGGTGAGGAGCCGGTCGTTGGTGATCCACACCTCCATACGGGTGATGGTGAAGAGCGTCTGCGGTACCGGCAGGCAGCTCATGGCCGGCTCAAACTGGTTACGGTTCCAGTGGCTGACGAAGAAATGGCGAAACTCGTCGTATTCGTCAATGGGTTTTTCAAACACTTGCACCTGAGAGCCGCCCTGGAAGCTCAGCGTCTGCTGTCGGGAGCGTTGCTGGCTGACGACGAAGGTGGTGCGCAGGTGTCCGAACTTCATCTCGGTTTTGAGACCGAACAGGTTCTGTACGCCCCGGATGAGGTTGGAGCGCAGGGGCATGGAAACGTTACCGGCTTCGATGTTCTGCAGGATCTCGTCTTCGGAGAAATTTTTAGGGTCGTATTGTATCTTGAGCTGGTTGTCGAAGTCGAACGTTCCCTGGCTGTTGTAGTTGAAGGCGAGGTTGAGTTTTTCGCCTACCTTTCCTGTGGCATTGATGTTGATGCCCATGTCGAAGTCGAAGTTCGTCACCCGTTGCTGGCGCAGGGTAAGCACCGGGTTCTGCACTTTTTGGTAGTTCATCCCGAAGGTGAGGTTGATCTGCCCCTGGGGTTTGATCTCCACCGTAGAGCCGCCGAACAGGCGGTCGATCAGGCTGTTGCCGATCTTGTATTGGGCGATAGGGTCACCCAGGCTGGAGGTGGATTTTCCGGCGGACGTTACGCCCTGCAGCCGGTCGAAATACTGCTGTTGCTGCTGCTCTTCCCGCCAGTTCAGGTATTCATCGAAGGTCATGTAGGTGGGCATGCGGTAGTACTCTTCACCGATCTTTTCGGTGACGATGTACATATTCGTTGCCGGATCGTATTCCACCTGTTTATCGATGGCCGAGGGGTCCTTCAGGTCGATCTGGTTGGGGTCACCGCCGTTCAGGAAGTCGTCGTACCGATCCCGAAGGGGGGGCGTGGTGTCCTGGGCTGCCGGTGCAGGGGCCGTCGGGTTTTCCTCCCGGGGCATAAAAATGGTCACGGCGCGCCCACCCCAACCACCGGGGCCGGCCAGCGCATACAAGGCAACTGAGCAAATGGTCACAGACGCTGCCAGGAGCAGACTCTTCTTCGTCATCTTCGGAAAAGCAGGTAATGTTGGTCGGTTTGGATTGAAATGAACGGTTGAATGACGCCGGTGGTCCCGGACCGGTTGCCTGAAAGGCCCCTTTTTGAAAGAAAACACCCTGATGTATACATTTTCCCGCCTCGAGGCGTTTTGTATGAAAAAACACCTTGACCATGGAGAAACGCCTGATCGTGATGTCATTCGCCCTGATGTGCAGTTTGCCGTCCTACACCCAGGTAATGGGCAACTACGCCGAACAGCAGCAGACGTACCAGAATGTGCAGTTCAACGCCCAATTCCGGGCCGTACCCAAATCGGCCGAACTGGTCGACAACAACGTCATCCAACTGGGCATCAACGCCCTGCTCAACAAGGAAGCCGACAACTACACCGCTATATTCAGCTGTATGCAATCGGGCAAAACCGCCGAGGAAACCGATAACCTGCTCAGCGCGCGCATCAACGGCCTCCTGGCCGACTTGCAGATGCTGGGCATCCCGCGCTCCGATATCTACGTCGATATGGTCAATTTTCTGCCCCGCTACGAGTACGATGTCAACAAAAAACTGTTTTCCAAAAAAACGTACACAGAGATCCCCAAAGGCTTCGAACTGCAGAAAAACATCCATGTGCGCTACGCTGATCCCGCATTGCTCGACCGGATCGTGACCGCAGCCGCCAAACAGGAGATTTACGACATCGTAAAGGTCGATTACTTCGTCCGGGACCCCCAGAGTGTGTATGCGCAGTTGCGCGCTGCCACGTTCGCTTACCTGAACGACGTGGAAAAAGCCTATAAAAACATCGGCATCGAGTTCGATTCCGCCTACATGATCACCGCCGAAAACGCCTGGGTGGCCTACCCGATCAACCGCTACGAAAGCTATCGGGCTTTCAGTACGCAGAGCCTTGACCTGGAAAAAACGGACAAAGGCGTGGTGGTCAACAGCGCCGACAAGCCGGTAGCCCGCTTCTACAACGCTGTGCCCGCCAACGACTACGACGTCGTGATCAACCCCGAGATCCTGGAGCCTGCCGTTCAGTTCTCCTACAACCTCATCGTGCGTTATACCCTGCCCGAGCGGAAAGTGGAGCGGCCGGCCAAACCGGTAAAAGAATTGTTCCTCATCGCTCCGAACGGTGAGCTGAAACCGATCAAGCTGGACTAAAACATCCTGCCAACCAGAAACGCCTACCCCTCATCCGCGTTGCTGTCGCAGTGGTAATACTTTTTCTCGCGGCCCGGTTTTGGGGCGCCGCCGCCGATTTTTTTCCCCGCCAGCATTTTTTGTACCAGCCGGGCGCGCTCCGCCTGCACTTGTGCGCGGAGTTCGGCGTCGCGCATCAGGTCGAAGTACAGCACTCCGTCTACCCAGGTTTTTTCGGCACGTGTGTACACGGATAACGGGTGGCCGGTCCAGAGTACGACGTCGGCATCCTTGCCCGCGCGTATGCTGCCCACGCGGTCGTCGACGTGCAGCAACCTGGCGGGGTTGAGGGTCACCATTTTCCAGGCATCCTCTTCCGTTGTACCGCCATATGCTACGGCTTTGGCGGCCTCCTGGTTGAGGCGCCGGGCCATCTCGGCGTCGTCGGAGTTGATGGCCACGGTTACACCGCGGTCGTGCATCATCTTGGCGTTGTAGGGGATGGCTTCCTGTACCTCCATTTTGTAATTCCACCAGTCGCTGAAGGTGCTGCCGCCCGCGCCATGAGCGGCCATTTTATCGGCCACTTTGTAACCCTCGAGGATATGGGTGAAGGTGTTCACCGTGAATCCGAATTGTTCGGCTACGCGCATGAGCATAACAATCTCACTCTGCACATAGGAGTGGCAGGTGATGAAGCGTTTTTTCTCGAGGATCTCCAGCAGGGCGTCCATTTCCAGGTCCTGACGGTAGGGTTTGCCCGATTTTTTTGCGGAGGCATACTCGCGGGCACGGGTGAAATAGTCGATGAACACCTGCTCGACGCCCATGCGCGTTTGTGGGTAGCGCGTGCGGTTGTTGTCGCCCCAGTTGCTCTGTTTCACGTTTTCCCCCAGGGCGAACTTGATCTGCCCGGGCCAGCGATCGAATTTGAGCGCTTCCGGTGCCGCGCCCCAGCGCAGTTTGATGAGCTGGGTCTGACCGCCGATGGGGTTGGCCGAGCCGTGCAGCAGGTGGCTGGCGGTGACGCCTCCGGCGAGTTGCCGGTAGATGTCGATGTCTTCGGAATCCAGCGCATCGCCGATGCGCACCTCTGCGGAGGACTCCTGGGTACCTTCGTTCACGTTGCGCGCCACAGCAATGTGAGAGTGCTCGTCGATGATGCCGGCCGTGAGGTGTTTGCCCGTGCCGTCAACCTCGGTGGCGCCGGAAGGCGCCGGGAGGCCCTTGCCCACCTGGCTGATCTTGCCGTCGCGGATGAGCACGTCGGTATTCGGCAGGATGCCGTCTTTTTCGTTTGTCCAGACCGTGGCGTTTCGGATGAGTACGGTTTGGGGTGTTGGCTTTTCCGTCCAGCCAAAGGCCGTGAACGGGTAAACGGGCGAAGCGGAGACGGGCTGGTCCGGCGATTTGGGCGGAACGGGTTGGTCCGCCGGGCCGCCGGTTGTCGCTGTCCGTGTGGCGCTCCACGTCGTCCAGGCGCCGTCGGGCAACGCTGCCTGACCGGTCCAGGTGCTGTCGCTGACCTCGCCGCGCAGGGACACAACCGTTTTGGTGGTGGTATCCGGCGCGAAGGTGAGCAGGAGCAGGCCGTTTTGGTATTGCAGGTCGGCCTTGACCTTGCTGCTGTCGGCGCGCAGCAGGGTGGCTTCCGGGGCCTCGGGCTTGCCCTCCACCGTCAGGGGGTAACGTTCGGCGCCTACGCGCAGGAGGTATTGGCCGCGCAGGTCGACGCCGTCCGTGGGCTCGGGTTCTGCGTCGTAGGCTTTGCCGAGCACCCAGGTTTGGCGTATGTGTGTTTTTTCATCAAAAATATTGCCGGAGGCGACGATAAAATTGGCCGCCCGTCCGGGCTCAAGGCTTCCCGCGAGGTTTTCGGCCCCGATCAGTCGCGCGGGTTCGGCGGTGAGCGCCCGCAGGGCCTGCCCCTCGGAGAGGCCCTGTGCAATGGCTTTTCGAAGGTTGGGGAAAAACTGTTTGGGATCTTTGAGTCCGTGGGCGGTGATTGCGAAAGGAATGCCGGCCTTTTCCAGGCGCCCGGGGTTTGCGGGCGCCTGCTCCCAGTGCATGAGTTCGCGGAGGGCAACCTGTCGGGCGGCGTACGGGTCTCTCAGGTCGTAGGCCTCCGGGAAGTTGACGGGCACGATCAGCGGGAAACCGGTCGCTTTGACGGCGTCGAGGCGTTGGTACTCGTCGCCCTGGGTTTTCACGATGTAGCGCAGATCAAACTCCCGCGCGATCTGGTGTATGCGCAGGATGTCCAGTTTGTCTTCCGCTTCAAACAACTGGGGCAGGGCTTGCACGTTGTTCCAGGCTTCGAGGGAGAGGTTGCGCTCTTCGAATCGGCCGGTGGCGGCATACCACTGGCCGTCGAGGCAGGTCTGGCGGATCAGAGCGATGCAGCCCATAAGCGAGGAGGGGTAACTTTGGGTGCTCACGCCTTTCCGGAAGGAGAGCACGTGTGCCGCATCGGGGGCCAACAGGGTTTCAGCCTCCCGCTTGTCGGACAAAGCGACCAGCGCCGCCGTGCCGCGGGAAATGCCGTCGGCCTGGTGGGTGAGCACGGTGGTAAAGCCCAGTGTGCGCAGGCTTTTGGCGGATTTGGGGTTGTTCACAAATGCTTCGGCGGCCCTGTATTCCGGCTTCAGCGCTTCATTCCAGGCGAAAGCGCCTTTTTTGTTGCTCATCATCTGCGGCTGCTGCCGGCCGGCAGGGCCGGCGGGCCGGGGCTCCGGCAACCCGTAACCGGCGGCGTACAGGTCAATAAAACCGGGGTAAATGGTTTTTCCGGCGCAGTCCGTCACCACCGCGTCGGCCGGAACGGAAATACCGATGCCGCAAGCCTCCACTTTGCCGTTCCGAATGAGCAGGGTTGCGTCGTCCAGCTTCAGGTTCCAGGACTTGTAAATGGTGGCGTGGGTGAAGGCGAAAGCGCCCGAACGCTGGTCGGAAGGAGCAGGCTGTGGGTAGGTTCCCTGGGAAAAGGCGGAGAAAGACGCGAAAGCGGACAAGGCGACGAGTGCGCCGCGGTGCAGAAGTTTCATACAAAAACAGGTTCGGTTACCGGCGGTGAAAGTATACAGTACAGTCAAAATATTCTATTGCCGTGTTCGTTAAAAAAGGAAAAATCCAATTTTAAAGACAATTCTCCCCCTTTTATTGCTTCTCCTGGGCAACTGGTTGTACGCCCAAACCGATCGCCCGGGCAGTGCCGACCATCCGCTGGTATCGCGTTATGCCGGCGCCGTCATCGTCGATTATCAGACACGCGAATATGATCGGTATGAACTTGCGCTGGGCGCCAAAACGGAGGAGAAAAAAGCGGCCGATCCAGGCAAAGCGCTGGAAGGGAAGGTCACCCGAATAGTCTACAAAAACCCGAAAGACGCCGGCGTTTTTGCCGTGATCAAAAGTTAGCAAAAGGCCCTGCTCGCCGCCGGCTACACGGAGATGTATCGCTGCAGCAAGGCCGATTGTCGCCCAAAGGGCTTGTTTTTCTCGCGCCTGTGGCGCCAAACACGACAGAAGCAGGGCGGGCCATGAACCGGCGGGTGGAGTTGGTGCCGCAATAAAGCGCGGAAAACGCCGCATTAAACAGAGGCTGTCTCAAACCGGGGAGGTTGAGACAGCCTCACTTGCGCCTAGCGTCCGCCAAAAATGTTGCCCAGCAGGTCGCCCAGGCCGCCTTGCTGCTGGCTCTGACGGCCGCCGCCGAGCAGTGTGCCGGCGAGGTTGCCGAGCATGCCGGTCATCTGCGGGTTTTGCGACAGGCCGCCGACGGCGTCCATGAGCAGGTCCGCCATGCCGTTCTGGTCCACGTTGCCCTGTGCGCGGGTGCGGGTGAGCACGCCCAATACGATGGGCGCCAGCGCCGGCATCAGCTTCATCACCTGACCCATGCTCAGACCGGTGGATTGGCTGATCTGGTTGGCCGTTGACTCGTGCTGGTCGCCCAGGATTTGACCGATCAGGCCCATGCCGGCCTGACCGCCCTGGCCGCTGAGTGCGCCGCCCATCATCTCCATTACATCGTCCAGAATACTGCCGTCACCGTCGCGATCCAGCATCTGCAGCAAGGAGCCCATGCCGTTTTCCGAACCGGCCTGGTTGGCCATACCGCCCAGCAGGGAGGCAAAAATGCCGTTGGCAGCCTGGGCGGTCTGTTCTTTGTCCGCGCCGATTTGTTCGCTGATGTGGCCCAGCACGCTTTCGTTGAGCTGGCCCTGAAGTACATCCATTAGATTCATAATCAATTGAAAATTTGGTTGTTAAAAGCAATTTTTTGTGTTTAGGAAAAACTTTTTACCTGAACAAAGATCGTAAATTTTTCGCTCTGCCAAATTCGCGACCTTGATTTTTTACCATTACTTCATAAAGAACTTACTTTTGCAGAAAAAAAAACGTTTTATCCGGCGAAACTAAAAAACAAATGAGCGTCTAATAAAACCGTCATCCATGATGGGTGCTTTCACCTGCATCCCGAACGTCGTTACATGAATTATCGCGCTGCCAAACAATACATCGTAAACCGCTTGAGCAAGGAATTGTCCGGGCAGTTGCACTACCACGGGCTGCATCACACCCTCGATGTATTGCGTATGGCGACCGTGTTGTGCGAAAGCGAAGGGATTTTCGGAAAGGACGTCCTTCTGATAAAAACAGCTGCGCTGTTCCACGATGCCGGTTTTGTCACGAATGTCCACGCCGGTCACGAGGCCGAAGGCTGCCGGATCGTGCAGTCTGTGCTCCCCGATTTTGGATACACGCAGGCGGACATTGACCAGATCAAAGGCATGATCATGGCCACCAAGATACCCCAGACGCCCAACAACCTCCTCGAAGAGATCATTTGTGATGCCGATCTGGATTACCTGGGCCGCGCCGATTATTACACCATCTCCAATTCGCTCTTTGAAGAATTAAAGGCATACAATATCCTGCATGATGAGCGCGCCTGGAGCCAGCTCCAGATTACCTTTCTGGACAACCATCACTTCCATACCCGCACCAACGTGGCGCATCGGGAACCCGTCAAGAAAATGTTTCTGAAAAAGCTGCGGGAAAAGGCTTTGGTCGACCACCCGGAAGATCATTAAGCCCCCCTCACTCTTTCACCTCTTCATACTCCACGTACTCGCCATCCTCTTCGACAGGGCGACGGACCCGAACGGTGGTTTCAGGCCTTTCCCGGGGCGGGGATGCCGGCGATGGGGGCAGCGAAAACATCCGGCGCAAGCGGCTGTACGCCCACCACACCGCCAGGCCGGTTATGATCCATTTCAATAACATATTTTTTCAGGATGCCGTCTTCTCGACGGGCGTTTTTTTCTCCACCCACCATTTGAGAAAAGGGTGGCTGAATACGGCGATCAAAATAATGGCCACACCCATGTAAAATCCAGGACTCAACTCCTTGTCTTCCCGAAAAATGAGTGCTGCAAGCATAACACCGTAAACGGGCTCAAGGTTGATACTCAGGTTGGTGGCAAACGCCGTCAGGTGTCGCATGGCCAGCAGGGAAAGGTAGTACGTCCAAACCGTGCATACCCAGGCCAGCACCAGCATCCATGCCCAGTCGATCCCCTGCGGTAAAAAAACAAACCCCGGATCACTCGCCGAGGCAAACGGCAGGGCAACAGTGCACACCGACCAGGCAGCAAACAACTCCACAAAACTGATGGCCAGCGGGGGCGGTGGGGCCGGCGCATCGAGCACTTTCTTGTTGTACGCCGTGAAAACAGCCGCCAGAAAAGCACCCAGCACGCCGACGGCAAAACCCAGTTTGTACGACCAGTCGAGGTTACCCACCAGTAACGCCATCCCGGGCAGGATGAGTATGCCCAGGGCCAACTCGTACCCCTTGACGCGTTTTTTCAGAATCAGGGGCTCTGTCAGCGCAGAAAAAAAAGAGGCCGTCGCCATGGTTGCCACCGCAACCGATGCATTCGACAGCTTGATGGCGCCGTAAAAACAAAGCCAATGCACGCCAACCAGCATACCGATGAAAAACAGCTGCCTGAACTGCCCCCGGGTCAGCGCGCGCAACGGCGCCTTCGGCAAAATCAACATCAGGGTTAGGGCGCTGATGAACACCCGCCACCAAACCAAAGGCAAGGCCTGAAGGGAAATTAATTTGCCCAATATGGCGGTGAACCCCCAAAGGAATACACACAGGTGCAGGTACAGATACGCGCGGAGTTTGTCTGACATGGGCAATGAATACACAAACAAAGGTACACCCATTTCCGGGAGTGCGCCGGCGGGCTTGCCAACTTGTTTAGACATTGTCCAAATTGAACGGAGTATCATCGGTTTACACCGATATGACAATGTCGGGAAAGGCCGTCCCTACTTTTGTGCCACACCTAAAATTTCTATTTCTTCTGCAATTCGGATTTGATCATGTTGGACGGATTTCATGTGTTGACCCTTACCCACAAACAAGTTCCGCTGGTTTCCATCGGAGAAGCCATGGTGGATAATGGGGTGGAAAAGGAAGCTCTGCTGGGATTGCAGCGCCGTTTCGGATGGGATGAATTGTATTATCTGTCGACGTGCAACCGGGTGATGTACCTGTTTTATTCCCAACAGGCGGTCCCGGAGAACCTGCCGGTCATGCTGCTGGAGGCGCTGCACCCCGAGTGGCCCGTTGAGCGCATTGATTCGGCTGCCCGTGCCGTGATCGTCCTGCACGGCGCGGAAGCCGTGCGCCACCTGATGGAGGTGGCCTCCTCTATGGATAGCCTGGTGGTGGGCGAACGCGAGATCATCCGTCAGTTGCGGGGCGCCTACGACCGCTGTCGGGAAATGGGTCTGACGGGCGATCACATCCGACTGCTGGTACGCTATACGATTGAAACCGCCAAAGCGGTGTACACCGAAACCCGCATCGGCGAAAAGGCCCTTTCGGTGGTCGCGCTGGCGTTCCAGGCCATGCAGGCAAAGGGGGTGGGTCGCGATGCCCGTATACTGATGATCGGCGCCGGCCAGACCAACGCCCTTTTCGCCAAATTCCTGCTCAAATACGGATACCAGAACGTTGTGGTGTTCAACCGTACCCTGGCCAACGCAGAAGCGGTTGCCGAATATGTCGGCGGCCGCGCATATCCCATGGAAGCACTGGCCGATTATCCCGACGGGTTCGACGCCCTGGTGGTCGCCACCGGCGCAACGGAACCCCTCGTCACAGAAGCCGTATACCGCCAACTGCTCGCCAACGAAACGGGTCGCAAGGTGGCTGTAGACTTGTCGGTGCCCAATAACGTAGAACCCGCGCTTGCCAACCGGTATCCGCTTCAGATGATCGACATCGAAGGGCTGCGCACCTGCGCGGCGGAAAACCTCGCCCACCGGGAACAGGAACGCGCGCAGGCCGCCCTGATTATTGCGCAACGGGTGTATGCCTTCCGCGAGGTGTGGCACGAACGACAGGTGGAACGAAGCCTAGGCAGCATACCGGCCGACGTGCGTCGGTACAAGGAGCGCGCGCTGAACGAGGTTTTTGGCAAAGAATTGGCACAACTCGACGGACAAACGCTGGACCTCATCCACCGAATGATGGATTACATGGAGAAAAAAGCCGTCGCCGTGCCGATGAAAACGGCGAAAGCCATTTCCATCGGCAGGCTTAAGAAGCAACAGAACGCCTGAATAGACAAAGGGAATTTTACCTTTGTACCATGCACATCTACGGTATCCGCCACCATGGCCCCGGCTCCGCCCGTACCCTGCTCAAGGCGCTTGCGGCGCGGGTTCCGGATGTGCTGCTCGTAGAAGCGCCTGCCGACGCCGAGTCCTGTGCGCTGTCCATTGACCCCGAACAGCTAACGCTGCCCGTGGCGTTACTACTGTTCAACGTCAAAAACCGCCATCAGGCAACCTTTTACCCCTTTGCCGAATTTTCCCCCGAATGGCAGGCCTTATGTTGGGCCCGCCGGAACGGCGTTCCGGTGCGGTTTATGGACCTTCCGTTTTCCCGAACGTTGAACCCGGTAGCCCAGGTGGAAGTGGCGCCTGAATTTGCACCGCGGCAACCTGATTCCGGAGACCCGCTGTCGGCTATTGCGCTCCTCGATGGGTACTCCGACCCCGAGCGCTGGTGGGAGGCGCGAATCGAACGCGCGGGTGATTGCACGCCGCTGGAAGCATTCGACACGGTGCTCACGCTGATGAACGCCTTGCGAGAAGCCCGGCCCGACACGTCAACGGAGACCCTGGTGCGCGAGGCCTGGATGCGGCAAACCATCCGACAGGCGCAAAAAGACGGATTCCGGAGCATCGCCGTGGTGTGCGGCGCCTGGCATGGGCCGGCGCTGGCGACGGTGAACGAAGTCCGGCCCAAAGACGACGAATCACTGCTCAAACCGCTTTTACGCATCCCAACCGAATGCTTGTGGGTGCCCTGGTCGTTCGAGCGGCTGGCCCGGCAGAGCGGGTATGGCGCCGGCGTAACGGCCCCCGCCTGGTACCGGCTGTTGTGGCAATACCCGGACAACGCCTCCGTGCACTGGATGGCCCGGGCCGCCCGGCTTTTGCGGGCGCACGACCTCAATGCCTCGGCCGCGCAGGTGCTCGACGCCGGCCGGCTGGCCGACACGCTGGCCGCCCTGCGCAACACGGCCCAGCCCGGCATGGAGGAGCTCCGCGAAGCGGCCGGGGCGGTGCTCGGCGAGGGCGGCGAATCCGTACTTGCCCTGCTGGACGAGGAACTGGTGATCGGCACCGCCCTGGGAGCGGTGCCGCATCAGGCGGGTACACTGCCCCTGATCGCCGATTTTGACGCGCAGATCAAAAGCCTGCGCCTGAAGCAGGAAACCGCAAAAAAGACATTAAAACTCGACTTGCGACAGGTAGCGCACTTGCATAAAAGCCGCTTTTTGCATCGGCTGTGCATTCTGGAAGTGCCCTGGGGTGAGGAGGCCGATGCCGGAGATCGCCTGCACGGTGGTTTTCACGAACATTGGGAAATGCACTGGCGGCCCGACTACCTGCTGACCCTCATCGAAGCAGCCGCCTGGGGCAACACCGTGGAAGCCGCTGCGCACGCCCGCATGCAGCACCAGCTACAGGTCGCCGATTCGGTGCCGGCGCTCGTCCGGCACCTGCGTCGGGTGCTCACCGCTGAACTGCCCGGACTGTTGCCCGGCCTGCTCCGGCAATTGCAGGGCCTGAGCGCACAAGCGACAGACGCCTTGCTGCTGGCCGACGCCCTGCCGCCCCTGGTGTCTGCCCTGCGCTATGGCTCGGCACGCAACCTCAACGTCGACGTGCTGTATGCGCTGATCGCCGATTGGGTACCGCGAACCTGCGTCCTGTTTCCGGCGGCCTGCAAACACCTGTCTGATGAACACGCCGAACAGGTGAAGCCCCGCCTGCCGGCCCTTCACCACAGCATTGATATCCTGCAGAACCCGGACTTCAGGAACCTTTGGCACGAAGCCCTGCAACACATCGCCGAATCCACGGACTCGGCACGCGCGCTGGCGGGTTTGTGCTGCCGGCTGTTGTTCGACCGCAACGTATACCATGCGGACGACGCCGGACGCATGCTCCAGTTCGAGTGTTCGGGGCCGCCCCGCGAAACGGCCGGGTGGCTTACCGGTTTCCTGCACGGCGGCGCGCTGCTGTTGCTGCACCACCCCGCTTTGTGGCGCATACTGGACGGCTGGGTGCGCGCCCTGGATGCAGACGCATTTGTCGACCTGCTGCCCCTGTTGCGGCGATCGTTCAGCACTTTCAGCGGACCGGAGCGGCAGAAATTGCTAGGACTGGCGCTTGCCCGCCCGGATAAGGCGTCCGGCAGGACGCTTTACACCTGGGATCCGGACCTTGTCGGCGAAGTGGAGCCTGTCCTGCAAAGTATTCTGGGTTTGAAAAAAACATGAAGTTTTACAGGCCGTTTGGTTGAAAACAACCATTTCCCCATTTTGCAGCCGAAACAATGTTGTTTAACATGACCACTGCCAAAACCCTTCTGGTCGCCGTTGGTGTGGCCGCACTCCCGGCCTGTCACCAAGCCTTTTACACGGTTCGCCCCGTCCTGGAAACCGACCCGGTAGCCAACTTCAACGACGCGGCCGACGACCCTGCGATCTTCATACACCCCGCCGATCCGTCCAAAAATGCGGTGATCGGCACCGATAAACAACAGGGACTGGTGGTGTACGATGCAAAAGGGAAAACCGTACACAACTACCCCTTCGGTAAAATAAACAACGTCGACCTGAGGCAGTCTGTCCCGTGGAACGGCGCCCTGATCACCATCGTGGGCGGCAGTAACCGGACGGACAACAGCATCGTTTTTTACCGCCTGAACGAAAACACCCTGGAACTGACCCCCCTGCACAGCGAGGTCATCCGTTCAGGGCTAGACGAGGTGTACGGGTTTTGCCTGTACCAGGCCGACAAAACCTACGCCTTTGTCGTGGGTAAAAACGGCGTGGTCGAACAATGGGCGTTGAGCCCCGGCGCGGACCAACAACTCCGTGCCGACAGGGTGCGCTCTTTTGACGTGGGCGGACAGTCGGAGGGCATGGTGGCCGACGACGAACTTCATTACCTGTACGTGGCCGAGGAAGATATGGGCATCTGGAAATACGGCGCAAAACCCACCGACGGACAGGCGCGCACCAAAGTGGCGCTGGTGGGCGAAAACAAAGCGCTGAAGGACGATATGGAAGGGTTGACCCTTTATTACGGCGACGGGGAGAGCGGATACCTGATCGCATCCAGCCAGGGTAACAACTCCTACGCTTTGTTTCAGCGAAACGGCGCCAACGCCTACCTCGGTAGTTTCCGCATCAAGCCGTCGGGAAACCTGGGCGGCACCAAAGAAACCGACGGGATAGACGTGAGCCATCGCAACTTTTCCCCGCAATGCCCTAATGGCGTTTTTATCGCCCAGGATGGTAAAAATGGAAAACGGCCCCAGAATTTTAAACTCGTGGACTGGCGAGAGATTGAAAAGGGCCTGCCAATGCAGGTGAAAAAGCAGTGACCTGCGGGCGCATTCGACTAAACTTAACCATTACTTAAAAATGCCTTAATTCGGGTTTGGCTGTCGTATGACTTAATTTGCAAGTTAACCTTTCGCAATCCGTCAGGTGGATTCGATTTTTCTTTAAAACACCATCGTTAACTTGTTAACCAAATCTTTATGAACAAGCTTTTACCACTTGCTGTATGCGCGATTTGCCTGCTCGCCGGTTTCAAGGCCCAGGCCCAGAACCTGCGTTTGTCCAGAACCATTCAGGTGACCGATACGATTACCGACGACAGCGGTCTGCGTTTCCCGGTTTCTTCCGACGACGCAGAGCAGGAAAACAACAAGATCGACGCGTTGTACGACGACGACCTCGACGCGGGCTGGGAGGGCGAACCAGGTGACCAGAACATCCTGACCGCCGGCCTGCGCTTCCGCCAGGTGTTTATCCCGAAAGGCGCGGTGATCGACTCCGCTTTCATCGTCGTGTACTCCCACGAGTCTAAATCCGCCACGGATGTAGCCCGCATCACCATCACCGCCGAGGCAACCGACAATGCCCAGACGTTCACCGAAAACGCGCTGATCACCGACCGCCTGCGCACCGCCGCGTCCCTGCTCTGGGTGGTCGACCAGCCCTGGGGCCTGTGGACGGCCGAGCGAACCCCCGACCTGCGCGCCATTGTGCAGGAGATCGTCAACCGCCCCAACTGGGAGCCCGGCAACGCCCTGGCATTCATACTTCAGGGAGAAAATCAGGGCCCCAGTGAAGACGAAAACGCCCGCGAGTTCGAATCGTTTGAAAACATAGCTGATCCGGAAGACGGCGGCGACGGCCAGAACCATCCGGAGCGTGTGCCCGAACTCGTGATCTATTACTCCGTCAAGTCCGGCAGGATTGAAATCCCCATTGCCGTCACCGATACCATTACCGACGACAATGGCCTGCGCTTCCCCGTTTCTTCTGATGACGCGGAACAGGAAAACAACGAGATCGATGCCCTGTTCGACGACGACCTCGACGCGGGCTGGGAGGGCGCTCCCGACGAGCAGAATATCCTGACCGTCGGCATCCGCTTCCGCAACATTCCGCTGCCCAAAGGCGCCGTGATCGACTCTGCCTTCATACAGGTGGTCTCCCATGAGTCCAAAACCAGCGCCGACGTCGCGCGTATCACCATCGCAGGCGAAGCGGCCGACAGCGCAGCCACCTACACCGAAACGGCCCTGATCACCGATCGCCCGCGCACCACCGCATCATTGCTTTGGGTAGTGGATCAGCCCTGGGGATTGTGGACAACGGAGCGGACGCCCGACGTGCGCGCCATCGTGCAGGAGGTGATCAACCGCCCGGGTTGGAAAGCCGAAAACGCCATTGCATTTGCCCTGCTGGGCGAAAACCAGGGCCCCAGCGATGACGAGAACGCCCGTGAGTTCGAATCCTACGAAAACATTGCCGATCCGGAAGACGGCGGCGACGGCCAAAACCACCCGGAGCGCGTGCCGCGCCTGATCGTTTACTACTCCTCACCCAACCTGTCGGTATCTACGTTTGCGCCGCTGAAGTCCGACGTAAAAGAACTGACGGTTTACCCGAACCCCACGCACAGCATCGCCACCCTCGAACTGGAATCCGAAAATGCAGCCGATGTTTTTGTTTACGACAACCTTGGCCGACTGATCGTGCGCCAGCGCCACGCATACGGCCGCACCATCCAGTTGAACACGGCAGGTATGCCGGTGGGTACGTATTTCATTCAGGTTTTGCAGGACGGTATCCGCTACCGCCAGCAACTGATCGTTAAATAAGACCGCAAGGTTCATTAATAGTCGTCATGACCACTTTTTCTGCCCTTCGGCGCGGCTTTTCGCTGCTCTTTATGTCCTGTGTAACCGCATGGACCCTTCAAGCCCAAACCACCCTGAGCGGTACCGTGCTGGATGCAGCGGGCGGCGCCCCGCTGGTCGGGGCCACCATCCGGGTGGAAGGCAGCAACAACGGCGCCAGCACCGACGCCGAAGGGCAGTTTAAGTTGTACGATCTGCCGACGGACAAGGTTGTGCTCACCTGTTCGTATTACGGCTACGAAACGCAGCAGGTGACGCACATGCCGGCCTCGGGCGCCGAGATCGTCATCCGTATGCAAAGCACCGGCGTCAACCTGACCGAGGTGGTCGTTGAGGGCATTGCCGAAGGGCAGATCAAGGCCATGGTCGACATGAAAAAGGCCGATAACATCAAAAACATCGTTTCGGCCGAGCAAATCAAGACTTTCCCGGACATGAATGCCGCCGAGGTCATGCAGCGCATCCCGGGCATTACCCTGCAGCGCGACCAGGGCGAAGGCCGGTTCGTGCAATTGCGCGGCACCCCTCCCGAACTGACCAACTTCAACATCAACGGCGAGCAGGTGCCCTCTCCGGAGGGCAATTTCCGCTATGTGGGCATGGACATCATTCCCTCCGACCAGATCGAGGCCATCGAGGTGACCAAGGTCATGACGCCCGACATGGATGCCGACGGCATCGGCGGCTCCGTCAACATCAAAACCAAGGAAGCGCAAAGCGGGCAACCGGAAGTGCGCGCAACCGTTGCAGCCGGGTACAACAACCTGCGACAAACCCCCAACTACAACGCGCAGTTCTCCTACGGCCAACGTTACAACAAATTTGGCTTTCAAATGAACGCCAGCTACTTTCAAAACAACCAGGGATCCGACAACATCGAGTACAATTTCGTCAAAGGCCCGTTTTTCAACACCGGCGGGCAGGAAGAGGGCAAAGACAACTTCTTTGTGCACTACAGCGAAGCGCAATACCGCTACTACGACATCACCCGGACGCGCATCAGCGCCAGTCCAACCCTGGATTACAAATTCGATAAAAATAACCGGATTTACCTCCAGGGTATGTACAACAGCTTCACCGACGACGAAACGCGACGACGACTGATCTACGAACTCGACGACCCCGTGAGCGCTACGTACTACCTGTTTGGCGGTGTCGTGCACGATGTAAAAGACCGCATCAAACGCCAGCAATTGAGCACCATAGCATTGGGCGGTGAACACCGAATAGGCAAAATTGATATTGATTATCAAATGTTTGTTGCCGGCGCGCGCGAGTCGGAACCCAACCGGCTGGAGGCCGGTTTCGAAAGTGCCGGACAGGCCATCGCCATCGCATTTGACGTGTCGGACCCCGAATACCCGCGCGCTACATTCCCCAACCCGAGCAATGCCGGCAACGTCACCGACTACGAAAATTACGAGCTCGACGAGATGTTGCTGGAAAACAGCCAGACCAAAGAGACCCTGCTGACGCCCAGGGTGAACGTAAAAATACCCTACGCGCTGGCCAACCGCCAAAGCGGCTATGTGAAGTTCGGCGGCAAAATCCGCTCCAGGGTAAAAACAAGGGACGTACGCTCCCAAACTTTTGGCGCCTACAACCCTGTCTCAACCGTTTATCCGGGTGTCGGCGCTCCCCTGAACCTGGAGACCATCTCCGACGGGTTTCGGGAAGACGACCTCCTCAACCAGGGATATGTGCTGGAATACATGCCGAATGCCGACTACCTGCGCGACTTTTACGAGTTCTATCCGCAATATTTTATTTTCGACCGCAACGCCAGCCGCAAAAATTCCTACAACCAGGACTACACGTACAAGGAGGACATTTACGCCGCCTACGGCATGGTGCACCACGATATCGGCAGGTTGATGGTGCTCGCCGGACTGCGATTCGAGCAGACCAACATGCGGGAAAACCAGGCCTACGGGGTCATCCTTGACGGCAACAAGTTCATCGGCATCGACACCTTCAACACCAGCCGCGTGCAGTCTTTCCTGCTGCCCCAGGTGCAGTTCAAATACGCCCTTTCGCCCAAAATCAACCTGCGCGCCGCGCTCACATACACCTACTCCCGCCCCAATTATGTAGACATCATCCCGTCGCGGGAGGAAGACCGCAACGAGGTGAGCATCGGGAACCCGGACCTCAATTTTCCCCGGGCCACCAACGTGGATCTGATGGTGGAGCGCTACTTCAACCGAAGCATATTGTCCGGAGGGCTGTTTTACAAACAGATCGACGATTTTGTATTCTCTTACAAGCGTTTCGGGCGGGAAGGGAGCCCGGGGTCGGGTAATTTCCCGGTTTTTGAATTTACCAAACCCCTCAATGGAAAGGATGCCCAGGTGTGGGGAGCCGAGCTACAGGCGCAGTTCAAGTTCGACTTTTTCCAGGGCTTTTTCAGCGACTTCGGCATTTTCAGCAACTATACCTACACCTACTCCCGGGCGTACATCCCCAAACGCGTGCCGGCCAACTACGCCGAAGCCATCATCATCGACCCCGAAGAGGACGACCTCGGTCAGTTTTTCGACGACGGAGACACGGAAGCGATCTCCTTGCCCGGCCAATCGAAAAACAACGCCAACGTAGGCCTCTTTTACGATGCCCGGCGTTTTTTCATCCGGCTGACCGCCAACTACCAGGATGCTTTCCTGCTGGAGATCGGCGCCGACCCGGACCTGGATGTGTACTACGATGAAGCGCTGCGCCTGGACATGACGATGAACTACCAGCTCAACCAACACCTGAATTTTTTCGGCGACTGGATCAACATGACCGACACACCACTTCGGCTCTATCTCGGCACACCCGATGTGATCAAACAGCAGGAATATTATTCCTGGTGGTTTCGGGTAGGCGCGCGCCTGAAGTTCTGAACCCGCATCAGGGTTGGTCCATCAGGTACACCAATGCTGTCATGGCTGCTGCGCCCAGTTCGAGTTCTCGCTTGTTTACGGCCTCAAAAACATCCGCTGCCGTGTGGTGGTAGTCAAAATACCGCTGAGAATCGGGCCTGTAGCCGCAGAGGAGGCCGCCCAGCGGTTTGAGCGGGCCAATATCGGCGCCCGACCCGCCTTTTTCCCAGTCGTGCAATCCGTAGCGCTCCAGGTACGGGGCGAACGATTTCACGTACTCGAACTGTTCGGCAAGCACGGTCTCTTCGGCGTCGAAGGAAAACCCGCGGGGCGTGAACCCGCCGGCGTCGCTTTCTATGGCCAACAAGTGTTTCTCGCCCTTCCGGATGGCCTCCTCGGCGTAGGCGCGGCCGCCGCGCAGCCCGTTTTCTTCGTTCATGAACAGCACACAGCGCACCGTGTGGCGGGGTCGGTATCCCGATTGTCGCAGGGCGCGGAGCACCTCCATGCTCTGCACGCAACCGGCGCCGTCGTCGTGGGCGCCGTGGCCCACGTCCCAGGAGTCGAGGTGGCCGCCGACGACGATCACTTCTTCCGGTTTCTCCGAGCCGCGGATCTCGCCGACCACGTTGAAAGAGGGTTTGTCGGCCAGGGTGCGGCAGTTCAACTTTACAAACAGGGTAGCTTTGCCTTCGCGGCGGAGCACTTCGTGCAGTTGTTCCGCCGCGCGGGTGCTGATGGCGGCTGCCGGGATGAGCGCGTGCGCAGAGTCGTAGCGCAGGCTTCCGGTGTGCGGGTAGTCGTCGATGCGCAAGCCCATGCTGCGCACCAGCATGGCCACGGCGCCGTACCGGGAAGCGCGGGATGCGCCGGCCACCCGTTGGTCCACCGCGCCGCCGTAGGCCCGGAATGTGTGCACGTGGGTGCATTCCATCGGACGGTTCAGAAACGCAATTTTGCCCTTCAGCGCGCCCGCCGCGCCCAGGGAGTCGAGGGCTTCCCAGGATTTTACCTCCACCACTTCCGCCTGAATGCCGGCTTCCGGGGTGGCAACCGACCCGCCCAGGGCCAAGGCCGGCAGGTTGAGCGGCGCACCCCGGCGCAGCAGGCGCACCAGTTCGGGCGCGCCGCGCTCCCAGTGCGGCACCATAACCGGCTGAAGCCACACCGAATCGAGCCCCATGGTGTCCAGCACGCTTTTCGCCCAGGTCACGGCTTTTTCGGCGCCGGGACTGCCGCTGAGCCGGTGCCCCACCTGGAAGCAGAGCGATTCCAGCCAGGCGTAACAACGACCGTCCTGCAGCGTTTGGTCGAAAATACGCTCAACGGCCAGCATTTTTTCCGCGTCCGGATCGGTCCGGAAAGCAGTTTGTGCCGGCAGTACAGCGGCGGTAGCCAGGAATAGAAAAAAACAAAAGTTGGCTTTTATGCCTTTGAACACCAAAAGCAGCGAGGAAAATTTGTCTTTTTTCAACATGTCGGAATAAAACATCGTAAACAAAAATTTGCAATTTTAACAGTTCGGACGTGATATGCTCGGCTTTTCCAGTCCTCGCATTTGTTTTCATCGTTGTTTGGCGAAAATATTTTTGAAAAATTTTTTTGCTGGTTGTTGTATCAATTACACCAAGTGCTGTACCTTTGTTGCACGACGTACCGAAAACGCTTCGGAGCGAAAGATTAATTTGGTTTTATTTGGTTAGGGCTGAGGTGGTGCTGTGGTGGCGCCGCCTCATTTTTTTTCTTGTTGTACATTCGCGGCGGAACAAGTCCGGCAAATATGAAAAAAACCTTCGTCCTCTTTCTGATTATTTGTGCTCAAACCACTTTTGCCCAGCCACAGCAGGGTAAGCCCATCAGTATGTCCGACGCCATTCTCAAGGGCCGAAGCTCCCTGGCGCCGGCCCGGCTCGGGCAATTGCAATGGATTCCGGGCACGGATGCATTTTCCCATTCCGTTGCCGGCAACCGCCTGGTTCGGGTACGCGCCTCCGACCTGCGGGCCGATACCCTGGACGTGATGCCGGCCATCAATGCAACGCTGGTCGCCCGGGGCGCCGACACCCTCCCCGGTTTGCCGCCGGTGGGGTGGCTCGACGAGCACGCCTTTTGGTTTCATACAAATAAAGACGTGTTTGTGTGGGATGCCAAAAAGGGCGTACAATGGAAAAACGGATTTCCGGACCAGGCGGAAAATGTCGATTTTCACAAGGGTACCCACCACGCCGCGTACACCGTGGGCGATGAGTTGCGGTTGAGCATCGGCGGCGCCGAACAAATGGTCGCCCGTAGCGAAGCCGAGGGCATCGTGTACGGCAAGAGCGTGCACCGCGACGAGTTTGGTATTTTCAAAGGCACCTTCTGGAGTACAAAAGGCGACAAGCTGGCGTTTTATCGCATGGATGAAAGCATGGTCACGCCGTATGCCATTTACGTGCTCGACTCCATGCCCGCCCAAACGCGCAGCATCCGGTATCCCTTCGCTGGTGCCAAAAGCCACCACGTGACCATAGGCATATACGACACCCAAACCCGGAAAACGCTTTACCTGCAAACGGGCGAGCCGGCGGAACAGTACCTCACCAATGTAGCCTGGACCCCCGACGACCGATATATTCTCGTGGCCATCGTCAACCGCACACAGGACCGCTGCCAGCTCAAGCTGTTCGACGCCCAATCCGGCGCTTTGGTACGCACCATCCTCGAGGAGACCGACCCGCGCTGGGTGGAACCGGAAAACCCGCCGGCCTTTGTGCCGGGTTCCGACGAGATGTTCATCTGGCAAAGTGAGCGGGAGGGATATAACCGGCTGTATTTGTACGACCTGAAAGGCAAATTGCAGCAGACCATCGGCGTTGGCGATGAACCCATCGTTCGTTTTCTGGGATTTGACAAAAACGGGAAACACTGCTTTTACGAACAAACCGACCTGTACGGGCTGGAGCGCTACGGCACCACCACCGAATTGCTCAAACCCAATGGCGCTTTCCGCCTCAACCCCCAGGGGGGGACACAGTCTACACTGGTCAACGAATCGGGAAAATGGGTGCTCACCAGCCTGACCAACCTGAACACACCGCTTGAGGTGTACGTTACGCCAGTCAAGGAACCCCAAAAACGCAAGCTGTATTACAGCGCCCCCAACCCGATCCAAGAGTATGCCCTCGGCGAAACACGTATGGTCAACATCATCGGGCCGGATGGCACACCACTCAATGCGCGCATGATCCTGCCCACCAACTTTGATCCCGGCAAACGCTACCCGGCCATCGTGTACGTGTACAACGGCCCGCACGTGCAACTCGTGACCAACACCTGGTTGTCCGGCGGCGAACTATGGATGCACCGCATGGCCGAACAGGGTTATGTCCTGTTTTCCCTCGACGGACGTGGCTCGGCCAACCGGGGTTTTGCTTTCGAGAGCGCCATTCACCGACGCCTGGGCGATGCCGAAGTGGCCGACCAGCTGGCTGGTGTGGCTTTTTTGAAAAGTCAGCCTTTTGTGGATTCTACCCGCCTGGGCGTGTTCGGCTGGAGTTACGGCGGCTTCATGACCACCTCGCTGATGTCGCGCCCCGAATCAGCCGGCACCTTCAAATGCGGCGTGGCGGGCGGACCTGTCATTGACTGGCGATTGTACGAAATCATGTACACCGAGCGCTACATGGACACCCCGCAGGAGAACCCGGAAGGGTATGAAGCCAACAGTCTGTTCAAGTACGTCGACAACCTGACAGGCAGGCTCCTGATGATTCACGGCAGCTCCGACGACGTGGTGCTGTGGCAGCACTCCATGCGGTACATACGCGAATGCGTTCGGCGCGGAAAGCAGATCGACTATTTTGTTTACCCCGAACACAAGCACAATGTGATCGGCCGCGACCGTGTACATTTATTTGAAAAAATTGAGCGGTTTTTCGTGGAGAATCTTTAGTGGCCGCCAAGTACATCTCCTCCGTGCGCCTCTGTGAACCCGCTGAGTCCGCTGCGGTTCCTTTTTAAAAATAAACCACAAAGGGGCGCAGGGGATCCCCAGAGGAGGCGCAGAGTATCTCCTCCGTGCGCCTCTGTGAACCCGCTGAGTCCGCTGCGGTTCCTTTCAAAATAAACCACAGCGGGGCAAAATGCAAAGCTTTTCTGACGAAATCCGTTGCCCCCGGGCGCAAATCGGGATACTTATCATAAACTTAACCTGTGTTTTGAGTCGGAAACTTGTCAGGATTTTATTCCTTTGCATGTATTAGGGGTTCTGTATTGTACTGAAAACATAAAATTTTCGCAACAGGGCGCCGCTTAGTTGATCAAACATACAAAAACATGAAAGCGAATTATATCCTGATGCTTGCCGTGGCGGCGCTGGCGGCCTGTGGTCCGACGGATCATAAAAATGGAAATGATACGCAAGGCGCGAGTTCCAGCATTAAAGTGACTGGAAGTACTACGGTTGGCCCCTTGATCACCAAAGCCGCCGAGGCTTTCGAAAAGGCGAACGATGCAATAAAAATAACGATCAGCGAAGGCGGCTCGGGCGTGGGCATTGCCAACCTGATCGATGAAACGACCGACCTTGCCATGTCTTCGCGCCCCATGAAGGAGTCGGAAAAAGAAAAAATGCGGGAGAAAAACCACATCGTAACGGAAACCATCGTTGCCCTGGATGCTCTGGCGATTGTGGTGCATCCGGGCAATCCGGTCAAGGAGTTGAGCAAGGAACAACTCAACAAAATTTTCAAGGGTGAGATCAAGAATTTCAGCGAGGTGGGCGGCCCGAACCTGGAGATCGTGCCGGTATCCCGCGAGTCCAGCTCCGGCACATTCGAGTTTTTCAAGGAGACGGTGCTGGAAGAATCCGAGGTAGCAGCCAATGCCTTGTCGCAGAGTTCGAACGGGGGGGTGGAGCAAACGATCTCCCAAACACCGGGCGCCATCGGTTACATAGGGCTTGGTTTCATGAGCGAAAGGGTAAAGCCCGTGAACGTGTCGTGGGAGGCAGGCGAAGTATCCGTTCCGACCATGGAAAATGCCAAAGCCGGCGCCTATCCGCTTACCCGGCCGCTCTACCTGTACAACACCGAAAAGACCGCTGCCACAGTCAAACCATTCCTGGATTTTTTGATGTCTGCTGAAGGTCAACAATATGCCATCGAGGCGGGGTTCATCCCGGTCAAGTGATCCAATCCAACCTGCCATGGGAAAACCTGTTTCTGAAATCATCATTGAAGCCCTCATCAAAGCCAGCGGCGCCATCACCACCGTTGTGGTGCTGCTGATCGTCATTTACCTGTTTAAGGAAGGCTTCGGGTTGTTCCGAAAACCGGAGATCGAAGACGGGTATGTCGTGGTGGTCAGCCCCCGGAATCCGGTGAGCAGGCTGAGCGCCCAGGACATTCGCAAGATCTACGCCGGCAACGACGACGATCCGAAAAAGACAAAGGTAACCAACTGGAAAGACCTGGGTGGAAACGACCAGAAGATTTTGCCGGTCACGCTGGACAAGCTCGAAAAATTTTATCGCGTTAAATTGCTTGAAACGCCTATTCCGGCAGAAGAAAAAGTGATTCGGCTGATGCGCGACTCCAGCCACGTGATTGCTATCTTGCCCGCACGCTACGCCCAGTACGGAAAAAAACTGGAGGTGCACAACATGACGTTTTTCGACTTCCTGTTCGGGCGCTACTGGTACCCCACGTCCAATCCTGCGCCCCGGTTTGGTGTCTGGCCCATTGTGGTGGCCACGCTTTGGGTGACTTTTGTTTCACTGCTCATTGCCATTCCCGTCGGGTTGATTGTGGCCATTTTTATGACGGAGATTGGCGGGGAGCGCATCCGCAGCGTGCTCAAACCGCTGGTCGAATTGCTGGCAGGTGTGCCCTCCGTGGTGTACGGTTTTTTTGGATTGGTGGTGGTGGTGCCGATCATCCAGGAGACCTTCGACCTGTCGAGCGGCGCCACGGCGCTGGCGGGGGCCATTATGCTTGGGATTATTTCGCTGCCCACGATCATCACGCTGTCCGACGACGCCATTCGTGCGGTCCCGCGGGAGATGCGCGAGGCCAGCCTGGCCCTCGGCGCCAGCAAGTTGCAGACCATATTCCGCGTGGTCATGCCATACGCCTTGTCCGGCATTACTTCGGCGTCCATTCTCGGCGTGGGTCGCGCAATTGGTGAAACCATGACCGTGCTCATGGTTACGGGCAACAGCGCCCAGATGCCCGCCGGGCTGCTGAGTTCGGTGCGCACCATCACGGCCACCATCGCCCTTGAACTGGGCGAAGCGCCCAAAGGCGGCAACCACTACCAGGCCTTGTTCGTGCTGGGCTGCGTGGTGTTTGTGCTCACCCTCGTGATAAACCTGATCGCGGAGTACATCGCGTCCAAAAAGCAAGTTGTGTAAGCCATGACCGCCAAACGCCTGACCCAAGCCATCGTTTTCAGCATTTTTGCAGTCGTCTCCGCGCTGGTGGTTGCCGGCATTTCTTTTTTGCTGTATTATATTTTTTCCAACGGGCTGTCTTCCGTCAGTTGGGAATTCCTGACCCGACCGCCGGAGCAGGACGGCCTGAAAGGGGGCATCATGCTGTCCATCGCCGGCACCTTGCTGCTGGTTTTTTTCAGCATCCTGTTTGCTTTCCCCGTCGGCGTGCTGTCCGGCATTTTTATGAATGAGTATTCGCGAGAAAACGCGTGGAAAAAGATGGTTCGGCTCATGACCAACAACCTGGCGGGCATCCCCTCCATCGTGTTTGGCTTGTTTGGCCTGGCCCTTTTCGTGAAAGCGGCCAATTTTGGCGCCAGCATCCTGGCCGGCTCACTCACCCTGGCGGCCATGATTCTGCCCATCCTGATCCGCACCACCGAAGAGTCGCTCAAACAAATTCCGGGTGATTACCGGGCGGCCAGCCTGGCCCTCGGCGCCACCAAGTGGTACACCATACGGCATGTGGTGCTGCCGGCCGCCTTTCCCAACATCATCTCGGGGCTTATCCTCGGCATCGGGCGCATCGCGGGGGAAACAGCGCCGATCATATTCACGGTGGCTGCCTCCTACCTGACCCAGTTCCCCCATTCGGTCTTCAGCCAGGTAATGGCCCTTCCCTTTACCATCTACTACATGGCCTCCAGCCACCCCAAGCTGCTTGATGCCCGCCCCATTGCCTATGGAGCTGCCGTGGTGCTGTTGGCCATTGTGCTGTCGTTGAACCTGTTGTCGCGCCTGGCCGTTACCAAGGACAAAGCCGGGGCGGTCCTCTATTTCTTGTCCTTTGTTTTTCCGCCGCTTGGTGTTGCCCTCTGGGCGCAAAACCGAACACGGAAACCGGTTGTCGCCAACGATTGCATTTTTGCAGCCGGTGTCGGCGGCGGATTGTACACCCTCCTTTTGTTCATTCAATACTTGCTGTAAACGCAATTCACTGAAAACCTCCGATCGTATGTTCGCCAAAGGCATCAGTATAAAGGAACTCCAACTCTGGTACGGCGATTTTCACGCCGTGAAAGGCGTCTCCATGGAGATTGATCCCAAAGCCGTTACGGCATTCATCGGCCCTTCCGGCTGCGGAAAGTCCACTGTATTGCGGTGCCTCAACCGCATGAACGACCTGATCGAAAACGTGCGTATAGAAGGTGAGGTGAACATTGACCGGCAAAATATTTACGCGCCCAATGTCGACGTGTACGCCCTGCGCAAAAAGGTGGGTATGGTGTTTCAGAAGCCCAGCCCGTTTCCCAAGACCATTTTTGAAAACGTCGCCTACGGGCTGCGGGTGAACGGCATGCGCAACAAGACGGAGATCGCGGACATCGTGGAAAAATCGCTCAAAGGCGCCGCCCTGTGGAATGAAGTCAAGGATAAGCTCAAACAGTCGGCCCTCGGCCTTTCCGGCGGACAACAACAGCGCCTGTGCATTGCACGGGCCATTGCACCCAATCCGGAAGTGGTGCTCATGGATGAGCCGACCTCCGCGCTCGACCCCATATCCACGGTGCAGGTGGAGGAGCTGATGGCCGATTTGAAGAAACATTACACGATTGTTATCGTGACCCACAATATGCAGCAGGCCCAGCGGATCGCCGACAAAACGGCATTTTTTTTCCTGGGCCACCTGATCGAGTACACAGACACGCACTCCCTGTTCAACAACCCGAAGGAGGAAAAAACACAGAAGTACATTTCGGGCGATTTCAGTTGAGCGGTCAGCCGCCCGCCAGCGGCAGACGGACCCAAAAGTTGCTTCCCTTACCCTCGGCGCTCTCCAGGCCTATTTCCCCGTTGTGCTTGCGCACCACCCAGGCAACGTAATGCAACCCCAAACCATGCCCTTTAATGCCGGCGTGATGCCCCCCCCTGAAATGTTTGTCGAAAACGTACGGTTGCTGCTCGGGCGCGATGCCCATGCCGTTGTCGCGTACCGTGAGCAGGGCATGGTCGCCATCTTTTTGGACGGTGACGACGATCCTGGGCGTAGCCAAAGTGTATTTCAAGGCATTCTCCAGCAGGTTTACCACCACATTGTTCAAGTGCATACGGTCGCCGTGCATCCGCAACTCACGGGCTTGTATCTCGACCAGTATCTCGGCGTTGCGTTGTTGCGCTTGCAACTGTACGGATTTAAGCGCCTGCTGAACCACTTTTTCCAGGTTCAGGGGTTGTATCTGGATGGCCGCGCCGGGTTCGTCGTAATTGAAGAGCCGGAGGGTGTTTTCCACCATGCGGGTGAGTCGTTCCAACTCCAATTGCGAAATGTTCAGGTACTCGTTTGCCAACAGAGGATCGCGCCGGGTGGTGTCGTCCCTTAGCCCTTCCAGCCCGATCGTGACGGCCGTGAGGGGCGATTTCAGTTCGTGAACGAAGTGGTTGATGCGGTCGCGCAGGCGGCTTTTTTGTTGTTGCAGCGCGTAAACGCGCCAGATAAGGAAGAAGGCCAGGGTCAGGGACAGCGCAGCTGCCGACACCAGGTAAAACCAGTTGACGGGCACTTCCGTTACCCGGGCGATCACGATGAGCGGCGCGATATACAACAGCACCAATACAGCGGCCATCACTGCCAGGGTTCGGATGGTCATCGTGTTCTTCATGGTGTAATCGGTTGATCCCGGTTATCCGGAGGATTGTTGCCACTCCAAAAACACCTGTTCCACTTCCGGCTGGTCCCATACCTGGTCAATATCCGGGCGGCTGGTGAGGCTGTCGAAAAAAGCGTTTTGACGATCGTCTTCCTGCAAGGCCAGGTGATAGGGGGTATTGCTGAAGGTGACCAGGGAGTAGGAGGGTAAAAAATCGGGATGTTTTTCATGCAGCCGGGCGGTAATCTTCTTGCGCAACAAAAAACGCGGGTCGGCCACCTTGTCGCGCATTTCCACAAAATTGCGCAACGCCAATTCAGCGATGGCTTTGCCGTCGGCCTCCCGGCGCCTGGCAAATTCTGGAATGGCTTTGGTGAAATCGCCGCCCATTTCGTCCACCAGGGCATCCAGAATGGTGCAATCCTCAAAGCCGGCATTCATACCCTGTCCGTAAAAAGGCACAATGGCATGCGCTGCGTCGCCCAAAAGCACGATCCGATCCTGCCATTGCCAGGGGCTGCAGCGCACCGTTACCAGGGAGCTGGTGGGGTTGGATTTGAAATCGGACAGCAAATCGGGCATCAGCGGCAGGGTATCGGCGAAATACGTTTTAAAAAACGCCGTGATGTCCTCGTCTGTTTGCAAGCGTTCAAAAGAAACAGCGCCTTCAAAAGGCAGGAACAGGGTGCAGGTGAACGTGCCATCGGCATTGGGCAGGGCAATAAGCATAAAGTTGCCGCGCGGCCAGATGTGCAGGGCGTTGGGATCCAGTCGGTGCGAGCCGTCGGCGGCAGGCGGTATGCGCAGCTCCTTGTAGCCGTGTTCCAGGTATTGTTGTTCGTAGTTGAAGCGGTCGGTTTTTTGCAAGGCGTAACGCACGGCGGAGAAAGCGCCGTCGCAGGCAAAAATCAGCGGCGCATCTACGGCCCGCTGTTGGCCGGTGGCCATGTCTTCAAATAAAATGCGCGGTTGCTCCAGATCGACGTCCAGGCAGCGGTGCTCAAAGAAAAACTCGACGTTATCGAACGCGTCGGCGATGTTGAGCAGTTCCAGGTTCAGCCCGCCGCGGGACACGGAATAGATGGCCTGGCCCGTTTTACCGTACGGTTGGTAGGTGAGCGTGCCGTCTGTGGCGTGCATCATGCGCCCCGGCATGGCAATCGCCACCTTGCGGATGGCCTCCAGGATGCCCGCCTGCTCAACGGCCTTCCAGCCGCGCTCGCTCATGGCCAGGTTGATGGAGCGCCCGCCCCGGTATCCGGCCGAACGCATGTCGGGTCGGCGTTCAAAAACCTGGACACGGTAGCCGCGGCGCGCCAGAAAAACGGCCCAGAGCGAACCGACCAAACCTGCGCCGACGACGATGGCGCTACGCTGCGATGATACATTCATAGTAAATGGTTTATGATCCGCGAATATACACCGTCACAACTGACCGGCAAGTAGTTTGAGTTGAACTTCGGCTTGTTTCAGTCGGAAGAGCAGGAGGTTTCGGCGAACGAGGGCCTGCTCGAAGGTGCTTTGGGCCTGTTGCACCTCCAGGGAGTTGGTTTGGCCGAGCCGGAAACGCTCCGTGCTGATGTTCAGACTCTCGCGGGCATTGATCACGTTTTCTTCCTCGAACACGAGAATTTGTTGCTGGGTGGCAAACTCGGCGAGTTGGTTATCCAAGCGTGTTTCCAGGTCGAGTTGGTTGGCTTCCTTGCTCAGCGCGGCACGCTGGGCGTCGAGTTGGGCGATTTTCACCCTGCTCTTGAGGAGCCCGCCGTCGTAAATCGGCAGGCTGAAGGCAAGTCCCAGGGTCAGACCCGCCTGGCTATTGTTGAGCAGGAACCCGGAGGTGTTGTCGGTCCGCAAGGCATTGAGCTGGCTGTTGGTACTGATGCGCGGCTTGCGCACGGCCTCGGCCTCGGCGACCTGCACGGCAGAAATTTGTTCGTTCAGCAAGGCGGCCAGCAATTCCGGATTGGCCGTCTGGAGCCCTTCGAGCAAGGCCACCCGCTCGGGCACATACACGTTTTCCAGGTTTTCATCCACCGAAAAGGGCGTCAATGGATCGCGGGCGAGGAGCAGGTTGAGGTTTCTTTTGGTGGCCTGGGTGGTATTTTGCTGGGCCAGGAGGTCTCCACGGCGTTGATTGAGGTCGATGCGGGCCTGCAAACCGTCGTTTTGGGTGGCAAAACCGGCGGCCAGCCTGGCTTCAGCGATGCGCAGGCGCTCCTCGTTGAGGGCAATCACTTCTTCGAGCGATTGTTCCTGGAGGCGGCTGGCGGCAATGCCGTAATAGGTTTGCAGCACGGCAGCCGTGGTGCGTTGCACTGCTGCGCGCAGATTCATGTCGCCGAGCGCTTCCTGCAGCGCCAGCCGGTCTTTGGCCCGGTACATGCGCCGGCCGTCGAAGATCGTCCATCCCAACTGGACGCCCGCGTTAAAAGTGTTGAACGTGGCGCCCAGGTCGTTGAATTCATTGCCGTTGGCCAGTTGCTGCTGGAATGCGCTCACGGTAAAATTGTCGCTCGCCACCAGGTTCAACGTGGGCAGCATGCCGGCGTTGGCCTTGGTGTTGTTCAGCCGGGCCACCTCGGCGTCGGTTCGGCTGATGCGAATGGCATAATTGTTTTCCAGGGCGATCTCAACCGCCTGGACAGCGCTCAGCAAAGAATCCTGTGCGGGCAAGACGCCGGGAAGCAGGATCAGGAAGAAGATTTTCAAATGCGTCATATTGCTTAACCTGGTTAAGGGGTCGAATGGCAGGTGCGATAAATACCCTCAACTACAAACCAAATATTGATTATCGGGTTTAGTTATCCGGGTAACTTTGTGCACGCTGTCGTTCAGCCTGAGCCCCAATCCACAAAATTCGACCATACACATGGCTTTTCTTCCACTGTTTCCGTTAAACCTTGTCGCCTTTCCAGGGGAAACGGTGAACCTGCACATTTTTGAACCCCGCTACCGCCAATTGATCGGTGAGTGCCTCGAAGACGACACTACCTTTGGTGTCCCGGTGTTCATGAACAACCGCATTCCAGGCTATGGAACAGAAATGAAGGTAGTCGAACTGGTGCAAAGGTACGACGACGGACGACTGGACGTCCGCACGCAAGGAATACGCCCCTTTCGGATCCTGGAATTTGAAAATCCGGCCCCCGGCCGGTTGTACGCGCACGGAAAGGTGCACCTGTTCCCTCCCCCCGAACCCACCACCCAAATCGATCCCGGGTTGCGCGACGCCGTCGAACGCCTGTGCAGGCTGCTTTCGGAAAAAATGCAGGTGCACGACGAACACCTGCCGTACTCCTTTCAAATCGGCCATCAAGTGGGCCTGCCCCTGGAAGGCGAATACGAACTGCTGACCCTGGAAACGGAAGCCGAGCGGCAATCGTTCATACTTGAGCACCTGAACGAGGCGCTTCCGGTGCTGGAACGCATGGAAAAGGTAAAGGAACGCATTCAAATGAACGGGCACTTCCGGGAGTTGGACAAGCTGGATTTCTAACACACCGGTACAAACGGCAACCCTATTCCGTCGGCAGCCGCTTCAACAGCCGTTTGTTGGCAACGAACGGTTTTAGCTCACTGTACGGGATCAACACCTGATTTCTTCCATACACGGGGTGAAAAGAGGTGCTCACCACCAGTCCGCCGGATGTCGGTACACGAAGGGGAAATCCGCCTGACCGGATCCAGGCCTCAAACGATTTATCGGTTGCGGCCCGTGGCCACTTTTTCCAGGTTACCGCCGCCCGGTTGGTTAAAAAGGCTTCCCATTCCGCACCCGTTTTGAAGAGGGCCTCTTCCGTGAGCACATTTTTTTTCTGCAGATCGAAGGAAAATGCGTGCCCCGCAGGAATGCTGTCGCCCGGAGCCGTCAAAAAAAGGAATCCGCTGATCCACTGGTCTTCCCAACACACGATATCCACCCAGCCGGAAGCCTGGTACAGGTTTCGTTCAGCAGCGGTAGCGGTTTGTTCATCCGTGGAGAAGCGGCGGCGCCAGGCAGCCCGCTTTTTGTCGAACCACTTGTTGCATTCCGGGCAGGTAGTCACCGGATAGAGGAGGTCCCGGGAAGACTGGAAGTCGGCCCACACATCCGACGCCACAGGAAAGCTGCCGGCGGGCTTCAACGTGAACTCGCCGCGTTCTCCTGCGCCGTTCCACATCAGCCTGAGGTCGGTGTCCGGCTGGAAGACGCCGTCGAGGCGGATCGCCGACCGGGACAGGGGTTCTATGGTGCGGAGTGCGAGCAGGGAGTCTGCCTCCATGCGTCCATGCAGTTTGTAGACGCGATCGGTGCGTGCCAGAAAAAGGGCGCCGGCGATTTGCTCGCCGTAGGACTGTGCGATGACCAGGGTAGCTTTCCGGCCCTGCCATTGGCCGGTGTACCGGATGAAGCGCGGCTGGCGGTCGTTCAGGGTGGGTGTTTGCAGGGGATGGAGCGACTCTTTCGTTTCGGCGAACGCCCCACTGGCTTGATCCATGCTGCGCCATTCCACCTCCAGGTTGCCGTTTTTGATCTCGCCCTGCCAGGTGCCACAAGGCGTGTTTCCGGCGTCGAACTCTACCAGGCGCAATTGGTTTTTGACCACAGAACCTTTCAGCCGGATGCGGGTACGGCTCTTCGGGTAGCGCAGGTAGCCCTGACACACCTCTCCGTCGGCAGCCAGGGAGAATTCCACAACATGCACGCCGTCAATCGTGCCCCGGTAATACCGCTGCCACAACAACAGCTTGCCGGGATCGAACAGCCGTAGAACGGCGGTGTCGGGCTGCCGGCCGACGGGCGTCTGTTGCGCAGCCCCCGAAAGCGGCAGGAACAGGGTAAAAATGACGGCGGTGAACACATCCTGTAATCGCATGCAATGCCGGGCGCTATGGGATGGGTATGGCGTTGAGTACCTCGCGCAACAGGGTGTCGGCGCTTACCTGTTCCGCTTCGGCCTCGTAGCTCAGGCCGATGCGATGCCGCATGACGTCGGGCGCCACGGCACGCACATCTTCGGGGATCACATACCCGCGACCCTGGAGGAAGGCGTTTGCCCGGGCCGAGTGGGCCATGGCCACGGCTGCCCGGGGAGAAGCGCCAAACTCCAGCAAGGGCGCCAGCTTGTGGAGCTGATAACGGGCCGGATAGCGGGTTGCGCCAACAATGTCCAGTATGTACGATTCAATCTTTTCATCTACATACACCAGGCGGACGGCCTGCCGTGCGTGCAGCAACGTTTGCACGGAGACCACCGGCCGGATTTCGGGCTCCTCGGCAGCAAGGTTGCGGCGAATGATCTCCCGTTCTTCCGCGCGCTCCGGATAATCGATCAGCACTTTCATCAGGAACCGGTCGAGTTGCGCTTCAGGCAAAGGGTAGGTGCCTTCCTGCTCAATGGGGTTTTGGGTGGCCAGCACCAGAAACGGTTCTTCAAGTCGGAAACTTTCGTTGCCGATGGTCACCTGCCGTTCCTGCATGGCTTCCAGTAGTGCGCTCTGCACCTTGGCGGGTGCGCGATTAATCTCGTCTGCCAGCACAAAGTGCGCAAATACAGGGCCTTTGCGCACAGAAAAGGTTGCGTTGGAGGGGTTGTACACCTGTGTGCCGATGAGGTCGGCCGGCAACAGGTCCGGCGTAAACTGAATGCGGCTGAAGTGAGCGTCGAACGCCTGGGCCAGTGTTTTGATGGCCAGGGTTTTGGCGAGACCGGGCATGCCTTCCAGCAGTATATGCCCCTTGCACAGCAAACCGATCAGGAGGCGGTTCATCATGCGCTCCTGTCCAACCAGCACTTTGGCCGTTTCGGTGCGCAACGGCTCGAGGAAAGCCGCTTCGCGCCGGATTTGTTCGTTCAACGCCGCAATGTCTGTGGGTGCCTGCATAAATCCTTGGTTTTACCTCCGTTTGCTTTTCCGGGGACGATCACGTGAGGTGGGCGACGCGTCGTCTACCCGCACGGCCCGGTCCTTGACCGCATACTTGGGCAGCTCGCTGCGCACGATGGCGGCGTACTCCGGATCAATATCGAAGTGAATGTGTGTGCGTTTCAGATCGATGTTGGAAATGGCCGTTGGCGGAATGCCCAGGGCGCGTTGCAGGTGCGTAACAAACGTGCTCTCGGTCACGCCGTCCATCTGCCCGATGTTGACAAACAGCCTTTCCTTGCTGCCGTTCGAAGAAACCGGCAGGGGCTTGGTCTCCTCTTCCGTCTCTACAGGTGCACTGGCAGGGGTAGAAGCCGGTTCGGGGGTGTCAATCAAATTCAAATCGGTTTCGCGCAATGCCTTCTCGCGAATACGTCTGTATTCTGCGGTGGCAATCATTTGAATGATCTCGCCCTTGGTGAGCTTGTTGAAGTTTTTCACGGACTCCACCATCAGGTGCTCCGGCACTTCTACGCGCTCCTGATCAAAATAGCGCTCCAGTGCTCTGCGGTATCGCGCTTCTGTCAGATCCTCCGGCGTCGGGATTATCCGGCGTTCCAGGTGTACGTTCACCTGGTGGCTTACGTCAATGAGGTCCGCTTCGAATTTGGGCGTAATGATGGACGCGGCGTACGCCGGTTCGGCGCCCATGTCGGCCAGCAACCGGCAGCGCTGGTAGTACACCTCAGGGACCGAAGGTATGCCGTAGTGGATGATGGCGGGCACCGGGGGGAGTTGCAGGCTGCGCACCGCAACGTCGGTCATAATCAGCCAGTGGTATTTTCCGGTGGTAAACTGATCGATGAGGTGGTTGTATTCATCGGCAGAAACCTCGCTGTCGATAAACCTGGCCGGTATGCCTGAAATGCTGAGCTTTTCGGCAATCTCGCGCCCGTCGTTGCGCGTAAGGCAAATGATGTACCCCCGCCAGCGGTACTCCACACTCAGCAGGCGCTTGAGGGCAGGGAATCGGAGCGGGTTGCGGCACAAATAGTACTGGTGCACGATGTTTCTGCCGGCGAGACTCACGTCGTGAATCGTGATCTCGCGCGCCTGGGGCATGAAGCGCCGGACAAGCTCCTTCACCTCGTCGGTCACCGAAGCGGTGAGCATCCAGGTGGCGCGTCGATGCTCCACGGCCATCAACAAAATGTCAATCGCCTCGCGCATGCCTGCGTTGAGTAGTTCATCGCCGCCGTGCAGCACAAAGTGGCTCACCTCATGCAGGTTGATGACGCCGTGCGTCAGCAGGTCTACCAGCCGCCCCGGATAGGCGACCACCACCTGCACGCCCCGCACCTGCTCGGCCTGCTCCTCAATAGAGGTGCTGCCTGGCAGCGCCAGGATGCGCAACCCCGGCACGGCAGACGCCCGTTTTTCCAGATCGGCCGCCACCTGGTTGCATTGTTCACGGGTATTGCACAGGACAATCCCCTGCAGGCTCGGCTTCAACGGATCCATCGCGCTGAGCAACGAAAGCCCGTAGACATCCTGATAAACCGATCCGCCTTTCAGCACAGCAACAATGTTGGAATCGTGGCGGGATGCGGCGGGAATAAATTGTGTTTGTGCGTAAGAAGGGTGTTCAATCCCCATTTCGGCGAGGCCCTGAACAAAAGATTTGTTCAGACCCAGCAACTGATAAGCTGTCATGCAGTAAAAGAAAAAAGTTAAACCCGGTAACGGTTTGCATGTTTTCCTCCCCTCGCCTGTTTTTTCCACTGAAGGCGCTGCGTTATCGGTGTCGGTAAATGATTATTTGACTATCCCAGTTCCCGTACACTTAATTTCCGCGTTGAGGCATACTTCAACCATTCGGCCCCGCAAAGGTAATACATTCAAACATATAAAAAAAGAACCGGCAACAAGCATTTGTTTGGACATCATAATGTCCTCACTCGCATGCTGTTGCCGGTTGATGGATTATAAAGGTTGCCTGTTTTAGACCTGTATGTGCACAAAATGCGTGTTTTGAGCACACCATAAAGATTATGGAAAAAACGGTTTAGTGATCTTTACGCAAGCCGGCATGGGTGATGGATGTGCCGGCTTTATGAGGACTCGGTTTAGTTGTCAAAAAAAAACAGGAGCCGTCCGCACCACACCTGCCAGTGTGGAAAACTTGCCGCCACCACGTTTGGTTGCTTTGTCAAGGCGAACAAGCCCCTATTTGAATTACTACCACTCTTTTGCGAAAACCTGTAAATCGGGCGAAATTGCTTCACGCGTACTGTTAGAGGTAACAATTTCGTACCAATTACCCCCGGCGAAGCCGCAATTGTGTGGTTTTGCACTTAAATATTTGTATTTCAGTTTTTTATAATAAAAAAATATTCCTGTTTTAGCTCCATATTATCCTCCTGAGCGCAAAAAATTGTAGAAAAATTTCTACACAATGGGTGACATTGTGGGATAAAATACCCAAAAATGGAGGTAACAAAACAGGGGTTTAGCTGTACCTGGGAAGATGGATGCTGAAAACGGCGCCCAGCCCGGGTTCGGAGAGCACTTCGAGGCGGCCGCCGTGCGATTGCACAATGTTTTGGGCGGTAGCGAGCCCCAGTCCCATGCCGTTGGGCTTTCCGGAGTAATAGGGTTCAAAAACACGTGAAAGGTGTTCGGATGGGATGCCCTTCCCATTGTCCCGCACCTGCAACTGGCATTCGTGCTCCTGGGCTACGGCGCTTACCCACAGAACTCCCGAGCCGGCATCTACGGCTTCGATGCCGTTGAGCAGCAGGTTGAGCACGGCCATGACCATCTTGTCCATATCCACCGAAACCAATCCGAGCGGTGTTTCGTAGGTGCGCTCCACCTGGATGCCCTTGAGCGCGATGCGGTCCCGGGCGCGTTCCAGGGCGCTTTCGAGTATCTGGTCCGGCGTGCAGGGTTTGGGTTCTACGTAAGAAGGGCTGGACGTCTGCAGCAAATCGCTGAGCAGTTGACCAATACGGTTGCTGTTTCGCAGAATGATGTCGAAGTATAGTTCATGGTCCGGATTCGGGGCTTCGGCCTGCATTTGTTCAACCGCCAGGGTGATGTTGGTCAACGGGTTTCGGATCTCGTGTCCGAGCATGCGCACAAACCTGCCGGAGGCGGCGAGTTGCTCGGCGGTGCGCAGGGCCTGCTCCGCTTTTTTCCGTTGGGTAATATCGTGAATGAACCCCTGGAAAAGCGGCTCTTTCTGGCTCGACGGGGAGTGCAGGGAGCAGGTGATGAGTACGTCGCGCAACTCGCCGGACGGCAGTTGAAGGCGGGCTTCAAAGTTGGACAGTTCGGTTTGTTCGAGCAGCGCTTCCAGAAAAACGGTGCGGGCATTTTCGTCGGCGAAAAAAGCAGACAGGGACAGCATGTGCAGGGAATCCCGCGAGAGCCCCAGCAAACGCAGGGCGGAGGGGTTGGCGTCCACGAACCTGCTCCTGACGTCGATGAGGTAAATGGCGTCGATGGAGCTCTCGTACATGCTTCTGAACTTGCGTTCGCTTTCCGAGAGGGCTTTGAGCACCGTTGCCCGTTCGATGGCATAGCGGATGCTGCGTTCCACGATTTCGGGTTGCAAGTCGCTTTTTACCAGATAGTCGGTGGCGCCCAGGCGCATGGCTTCCTGGTCAACTTTCAGATCGCCCTTGCCGGTCAGCAGGATGAGGGGCGTGGTGAGTTGCATGTCGCGGGCAGCCCTGAGCAGTTCGTGTCCGGTATGTGCGCCCAGCCGGTAGTCGATGAAGCATATGTCGAACGACGCATCACTCACCCTTTTCAAGGCCTCCTCGAACGTTTGTGCCCAGGTAAGGTCGAACGTTTGGCTTTTGATCGCTTTGAGGATGGCAGAGAAGAGTAGGTAATCGTCTTCGTCGTCTTCCACCAGTAAGAGGGCAATGTTCCGTTTCATGGGTTGTTTTCGGTTGCCGTAAGTGTCGGCAGGTCTATGAAAAAGGTGGCGCCCTCGTTTTCCCGGCCGTCGGCCCACAGGGCGCCGCCCAGCGCAGATATCCGTTTGCGGGCAATGGCCAGCCCCATGCCCGCGCCGGGATAGGCGCTTACACCATGTAAACGTTCAAACAGTTGAAATATGCGTTCTGCGTTGACGGGATCAAACCCGATGCCGTTGTCGCGCACGGCAATGGTCCACTTGCCGCCGGTCTGCGTCGCCACAACGGATACGCGCAGGGGTCTGTCCGGCGATTTGAACTTGACGGCGTTTTGGAACAGCAGCAGAAACACCTGATGCAGTGCACTGGCGAGGGTGGCTGCCCGGGGCAGGCTGTGCGGCAACAGATCGAGGGTCGCCTGGTGGGTCTGCGGTCTAATGGTCTGCCAGGCGGTTCGGGCGGCTTCTTCCAGAGATGGGTATGGGTGTTCGTGCACCGGATTGGCGGCGCGGCTATAGTCCAGCAGCCCGTCGAGCATGGCCTGCATACGCGCGGCAGCGGCCTGCATGCGTTCGATAAACAGGGCGCCGTCGCCCTGCAATTGGCTTTGACAGGTCGCGCTCAGGCGTTCGCCGAAGGCATTTATTTTGCGCAACGGTTCTTGCAGGTCATGGGATGCCTTGTAGGCAAATTCGTCTACTTCCTGCCTGAGCCGGTCTTCGAGTAAACCACCGGTGTTGATCAGGGTAACCGAGAGTGCGCCGCCGGGGGCAGGGGCCACGGAGCCAAGCAGGAGCAGACGGTGGGCATGCCAGGCAAACACGTCGTGGCTGAGCCAGTCTTCAGGCAAGAGGGCCGATGCCGGTTGGCCGACCGCGTTTTCGAAACCGGGCCAGGACGGAACGGACAGTTCCGCTGCCAGGCAAAGGGCATCATTTTGCCGGGAAGGGAACAACAGGCGGGCGTAGGCAAGGGCCTGGCTATTCAATATTGTATTGTTTTAACTTGTTGTAGAGCGTTTTCCGGTCTATACCCAGCATTCTTGCCGTTTTGCTTTTGTTGAAGCGGGTTTCTTTGAGGGTGCGCAAAATGACATCGAACTCGGCGGACTGCGCGGCATTTTTCAAGGGCGAAGCGTCTGCGGGCGCCTCGGTGTCGGCGCCGGCCGGGGGCATCCGGTCGTCTATTTCGGCGATGCCGGTTTTATCGAAATGGATGATCTCAAAAGGAAGGGCTTTGGCCTGCACGAGCGGCCCGTCGGTGAGCAATGTTGCGCGCTTGACCACATTCCGCATCTCGCGCACGTTGCCGTACCAGGGATAGCGGAGGAAAATGCGTTCCACCTCCGGCTCGAAGTCGAGCACATCCTTGTGCAGTTCCTCGGCGGTTTGCTTCAGGAAGAACCGGGCGAACAACATGATGTCTTCCTTGCGTGTGCGCAGGGGGGGCACCTCGAGGCTGAACTCGTTGAACCGATGGTAAAGGTCTTCGCGAAAGCGTCCGCTGCGGCAGGCTTCGGACAAGCGTTCGTTGGAAGCGACGATGATGCGTACGTTGATGTCGATTTCGCGCGCGCCCCCAATGCGCCGCAGGTTGCGTTCCTGCACCACGCGGAGCAGTGCCACCTGCACGTCGTAGGGCAGGTTGGCCACCTCATCGAGCAGCAGGGTGCCGCCGTTCGCCATTTCAAAATGGCCGATCTTGGTCTGCAAGGCGCCGGTAAACGACCCTTTTTCGTGGCCAAAGAGCTCGCTGTTGGCCAGTTCTTTGGATATGGCGCCGCAGTCCATGGCCACAAACGGTTTGTTTCGCCGCGGACTTTTATCGTGAATGAGCCGCGCGACCGACTCTTTGCCCGATCCGCTCTCTCCGTAAATGACTACGCTGAAATTGGTGGGCGCCACCAGGTCTATCTGCCGGTAAAACTCGCGCGCGCTGGCACTAATGCCCAGGATGAAGCGCTCCTGCCCGGGCCCTTGCGGCGGGGTTATGCGCCGGCCGGGCTGGGCCGGCTGTTCGGGCTTCAGCCCGCGGGAAAGGAGCGCCTTGTCGATGGTCAGCACAATCTCGTCGGGCAGGATGGGCTTAGTGATGTAGTCAAAAGCGCCTTGCTTCATAACGTTTACGGCAACCCGAATATCCGAATATCCCGTAATGATGAGCACGGGCACTTCGGGAAGCTTCTCTTTGATGCGCTGAAGCACCTCGCTGCCCTCCATATCGCCCAGGCGGAAGTCCGTCATGACCAACTCGGGGCGCTCCCGTTCCAGCAGGGCCAACCCTCCCTGGCCGGTGTGCGCCGTGGTCACTGCGTGTCCTTTGCGTGTTAAAAATCGATTCAGGAGCAGGCAAATGTCCGTATCGTCATCAATTATGAGTATTTTGGCCATTGATTTGCCTTAAAAATCGGTTGAGGGCCGAAATATAGTGAAGTTAATGGATTTGTGGAGAAAAATCCACACTTTGTAGTTCCGAATTTAAACCATTTCGGTTATGCGCAAGGAGTTTTTGATCTGGCTGTACCCGATCCTTGTTGGGGTAGCTTTGGTATTGTTTCTGTTGGTACTGACCTCTTTTTTGAACTTGCGCGAGTTGGTTCAATACGCAGACCGATTGGAGCAAACCAATAAATTTTTGTTTAAGACCGAATCGCTCATCTCCAACCTGAAAGACGCCGAAAGCGCCCAAAGGGGGTTTTTAATCACCAAAAGCGCGTATTTTTTGCAGCCCTACTTCCGGGCTTCCGATGAACGGGCGAAGGCCATCAGGGAACTGGAGAGCCTGACGGACGTCAAGCCGGAATACGAAACCCAGATCAATCAACTCATTGAACTGGTGGAGTTGCGGTATACCCTGATGGACAGTACTTCGCCGCTTTCGTGGGCGGTGTCGCTCACGAACGACACGCTTATTGGCGTTTTGCAGTCTGAAAAAGTGGTGATGGACAGCGCCCGGCAGGTGGTTGACGACATCAAAAAATCGGAAACGCGGCTGCTCTCCCGACATGAATACTACATGAACTCACTGACACGGGAGACCCCCCGGTACCTCGTCCTGCTGTCGATCCTGGCCATCATCATGTTTGGCGCCACCTTTTTCATGATTTTTCGGGAATTGCGGGTGCGGCAGAAGTACCAGACCTTTCTGGAGCGGAAAATCGAGGAGCTGAAGTTGTCGAACCAGGAACTAGAGCAGTTCGCCTATGTCGCCTCCCACGACCTGCAGGAACCCCTGCGCAAACTGCGCACGTTCGGCGATCGTTTGGAGCACAAGTACAGCGCCGACTTGCCCCAGGATGCCCGGTTTATGGTAGAACGCATGCAGCATTCGGCGGGGCACATGCAGACGCTGATCGACGACCTGCTGAGCTTTTCCCGCCTCATCAGCCGCGGCGAAGAGCAGCCGTTTGTGCCCGTCAGCCTGCGCAGGGTGCTCGACGGGGTACTCGATGAATACTCCGACGCCATACGTCGCCAGGCGGCACTGGTACGCCTGCCCAAGTCGCTGCCCAAGGTGAAAGGCCGGCCGACACAACTCCATCAGGTGTTTGCCAATCTGCTGAGCAACAGCCTGAAATTCGCACGGCCGGGCCAGATCCCGGTGGTTGATGTGCGTTTCAAGGTTGTGAAAGGGCGATCTTTCCAGCAGGCCCGGAAAGGCGATTCGGAAAAGGATTTTTGTTGCATTGAATTTGCCGACAATGGCGTAGGTTTTGATATGTCTTACAAAGACAAGATATTCACCATTTTCCAGCGGCTCCACAATAAAAGCGTGTACGAAGGATCCGGCATCGGCTTGTCCATCTGCAAAAAAATCGTGGAACGCCACGATGGCTACCTCGACGCCTGGAGCGAGCCCGGGAAAGGCAGCGCATTCTACGTATATTTGCCCATCTTCAATGAACAGGCGTGATGTTCATTCGACACTCGACACTCGACATTCGACACTCGATATTTGCCCATCTTCAATGAACAGGCCTGATGTCTACCACCAAAGATAATCCCATCCTGCTGGTCGCCGACGACGACGCCGACGACCGTTTTCTGCTCCGCTCTGCCTTTGAAGAAAGCGGTATCAAGGGGCGTATTTTGTTTGTTGAGGACGGCCTCGACCTGCTCGACTTTCTCGCCAAAACAGGCCGGCACAGCGGGCAACACCAATTGCCCGGCGTCATCCTGCTGGATTTGAACATGCCCAAAAAGGACGGCAAGGCCGTGCTGGCCGAAATGAAAGCCAACCCCGCCTTCCAGCCCATACCGGTCGTCGTGTTCTCTACCAGTAAATCGCCCGACGAAATCCGCGAGCTGTACCGGCTGGGCGCCAATTCCTTCATCGTCAAACCATCCTCCTTCGAACAACTCCTGGAAGTCATGCGCCGGATCGGTATGTACTGGATGGATACGGTCATTTTGCCCTGATCGCCCCAATTACCCCGCATGGTGTAGAATATTTTTCCCAAGGATTTGTTAACAAAAACAAAAAATGGGCTTTCTGCGCTTTTTTCCATAGTATTTTTTGGGTTGGCACGTTTTTTTCGGTGTACTGTTTGCTTGAAAAGCTTTATCCATCTGAACGCCATGCCGAAAAGAACCAACAACACCTTGCTTATTGTAGACGACGAGCCCGACGTGTGCCTGCTCCTGAAACGCGCGCTCTCAACCCAGTATGCACAAATCGACTGTGCTTACTCCCTGGCAGAAGGCATGGAGATGGCCGCCCGGCTGTCGCCCGACCTGATTGTGCTGGACAACAACCTGCCCGACGGCTACGGCATCCACCAGATCCGGTCGTTCAAAGACACCGCCAAGTCGGCCAGGGTGGTTATGATCAGCGCCATGGACGTCGAGGAGGATGCGATGGCGGCCGGCGCCGACGACTTTCTCGAAAAACCGGTCTCTTTAAGCCGACTTCGATCCGTTACCTAAAAAATACACCTTGGAGGGAATTTGGCACGATATTTTGTCGTTCCTCTGACAATAAGCAGTAAACTATCAACCGCCTATGAAAACGTTGTTTTTAACAGGCGTATGTGGCTTGGCTTTAGCCGGTTCTCTTGGGAAATTCCCGCTTAATAATCCGGTTTTACCCCCCATACCCTCCCAAACCGATCTGACATCACCTGTCATGTGGACCTACAGCGACACGCTGTACCAGGGTGATGTGCTCGATCTCTACTTCAACACGCCACACGGTGCTTGTCTGGGCGTCGTGGACCCCTCCGGTCAATTCTTTTACGTCATTTACCCGCGTACCTCCGCAGTCGGCAATCTGACGCCGCTCATGGACGCCGACGCCTTTACCGGCTGTGCCCGGCTCCGCGTGAGCACCCGTAACCTGAAGGCTGACCCCTACACGCATGGTGTGTACGAAAATCAGCCTGTTTTCACCAAAAGCGGCCGCTACCGTATCCTGATGGGCAACAACCTGCACATCGACGACCCGACGCTGCTGCAGGTGCTCGACATTCAGTACATTCACAAGCCGAAGCCGAAAAAAACCTCCGCCTGATCACTCCCTTCCCGCCGTTTGACGGGAAATGGTGCTGCCGAAAAATATGGCGTTGGCGAGCAGCCGCTCTGTGCCCCGCCAAAAACCCCGAAAGCAGGGGCTAACCGGAAAACAGATCACCCGGCCGGCATCCACGCCGTACACCAACGCGGCCGCTGCCCCGGCGGCCAGCGGCAACTGGTCCGGATGGACGTAGCCCGACAGCAACGGCTCCCCGGTCAGCACCAGGGGTGTCGCGTAGGGGTTGTTTGCAGGTTCGTAAAAAGTGTTTCCCTGCAGGAACACGGCCAGGGTGTCGCGCGGCAGGCCGTAGCACAGCGGATGCGTCAGGTCGGCCTTCGCCTTAAAAATGGCTCCTGTAAGCGCCCGGGCCCGACTGTCTTCTTCCTGACTTGCGTAAGGCCGGCGAGCATCGGTCGGCCCCGTTGTGACGGGGCGCGGCTTGAGCGACAGAAAATCCAGTGCGCGAACCCCGCCGCCCAACGCAATGACCGTGTTCCCGCGCCCGGCGTAATCGCGCAGGGTCTGACTTGCCAGTCCCGCCGGCCGGCCATCTGCCAGAATCAACACGTTGTACCGGCTCAACACTTGTTCATTAATCCGGTCGGATTCGATGAGGGTAACCGGCATGCGCAGCCGGGTGTCCAGATAATGCCATACTTCGCCGACGGAGTAGGCATCCATCCCTTTGCCAGTCACGAGCAGCACCTTCGGAACGGCCAGCGGGCGCAGGCTGTTGCTGCCCAGGTCGGGGCCCGCCATGCTTTGTCCCTGTTGTATGGCCTGCACGGGGATGCCGAGGGCCGCTGCGGAGTCGAGGAGGGCGCGAAGCGCACCCGCCTCGTTGCCGGCCGTAAAGAGCACCACCGTCCCGGGTTTCAGCGTGTGTGCTTCGATGTTCAGCGGTTTGGAGGTCACCTTCATGCGGAGGTTCATCCGGTGCCCACAGGCGATCAGTACCGGCAAGGACAGGTGGTCGGCGGCCACTGCATACGCAAATTTGGCCTCTTCCTGGTCGGGCAGCGGTATGGCAGGCATCATCTGCAGCAGGTTGCCCAGCATTCGGGGTGAGAAGGAGCTCCGGGAAACGGCGCTCCACGGCACGCCGAGTGCGTCGGGCAGCGTCCAGGCCGATATGTCGTAAAAAATACTGTCCCGGAAACGGATCTGTCGTTCAAACATGGCCCGCACCATGCGGTATTGCGCCTGTCCGGTAGGCACCACGAACGCTTCTCCTGAAAGGAAGTCGCCGGATTCGACGCGCACGGTTTCGCCCAGGGCGTACACCTCCACCCGGTGTAGTTGCAACATCCGCATCAATTCGCGGGTTTCTACCCGGGTATTTTGGCTGCCGAAAACGTACGCTTCGGCCGGGTCGTTCAGCGACTCCCGGGCGGCTTCGGTGTAGAAGTCGCGCAGATAGGCGTTCAGCTCGGGTCGGAGGTCGCGCACAGCCTGGAGCGTAGACAGCGAAGCCACGACCTGGTTTCGAATGGTAAAAGGGAAAGTAAGCAACCCGTTTTCGGTTTCCTGGGCCGAGCCCCGGCTGCTGGCCTGTTCAAACAGGATGCCAATGCAGCCGTTGGCATCGGGGTACGTGGAGCCCTTGCCATAATAGTAATCGTCGTAGTTTTCTCTGGAAAAAAAGGCGCTGTTTTTGGCAGAAAGGGCGCGGGCATGGTAGGCGCCTATGGCTGAGGTTAATTCCTGGTTCCGGGCCGGCGTGATGGGGTTTACCCGTGACGGTACGCCGGGCTGGAAAAAGAAGGTGCTGTTGGATCCCATCTCGTGGTGGTCGGTGAGCACGTTGGGGCGCCAGTCCTGAAAAAGGGCAACCCGTCCCGGGGTTTCCGGCTGTTGGGCCACCAGCCAGTCGCGGTTCAGGTCGAACCAGTAGTGGTTGGTGCGGCCTCCGGGCCAGGGTTCGTTGAACTCGTCGCCCGCCGGGTCCGGCGATCCGTTTCGGGCTCGTCGGCTGTTCACCCAGGTGCTGAAGCGCTGCAGCCCGTCGGGGTTGAAGCAGGGGTCGAGCAGCACGACCGTATTGGCCAGTTGGGCTTCTGCCTCCGGGCTTTGGGCGGCAGCCAGGTAATAGGCCACGAGCAGGGCGGCATTGCTGCCAGAGGCCTCGTTGCCGTGTATAGAATAACCCATATACACTACCGCCGGTGCATCGGCAGGATCGAGGGATGCGCTCTGTGAGGGGTCGCACAGCAACAACCTGTTTTTTCGAATGAAGTCAATGTGCTGGTGGTTGGCCGGCGCCGTGATGATCAGGCAGACCAGCGGCCTTTCCTCGTGGGTGCGCCCGTATTCGACCATTTGTACGCGTTCGCTGGCCTGGTCCAGGGCGCGCATGTACCCCAGCAGCTGATCGTGCGTCACGTGGCGTGCGCCAACCGGATACCCCAACCACGACTGGGGGGTGGGTATGGAAGGGTTGTACGAAACTTCGGGGAGATACCATCCCAGCGTTTGCTGAGCGTGCAGGGAAACGGGAAAGAGCAGGACAAGCAGCAGATGTTTCATGCTGCGAAAATAGGGTGTTGGCCCGGAACGGGCAGGCATAAAGGCGTTTCGCCCCGATCCTGCCCGTCCCTTGGCCCGAACAAGCGCTTAGAAGCGAACGCGCAAGCCTGCGTTGGCGTAAAAAAGGTTGTTGCGCGCGCTGGAATCGATGTCTTCGAACACCTCGGAGAGGCCGAACTGGTACCCCAGGTCGACAAACAGGATGGAGATCAGGTCGAGCCCCAAACCGGCATTCCAGCCGAAAATGGTGTTTTTCACGTAGTCGTCCACATCCTCCAGGTCGGAGTTGGTGCCCAGGTTGAAGCCGAAGTTGGGACCGGTGAACACGCGGAGGCCGAAGGTGCTTTCGGCATTGGCGAAATTGTAGCCTACCATGACCGGGATGCGCATGTAGGAGCGTTTGAATTCTTCTTCGTCGCCGCCTGTAGGGTCAATGGGGTTGCTCAGGTACTCAAACTGCAGGCCGGGCTGGATGTAAAATTTGTTGCCGATCTGCAGGTCGGCGCCCAACTGATAACCAATGTTGCTCGCGAAAGACGCGGTATCCTTGATCAGGTCTTCCGACAGCGTGGACGAGTTGATCCCGATATACGGGCGGAAAGTGACCTGTGCCGACACGGCGCCAAGCAGGCAAATGGCGAAAGCAAGGGTGAATAAGGCTTTTTTCATTTTTGAATTGTTTGATGAAAAATTGTACAAAAACAGGGCAAAAGTATAATGAATACATGAAAACAGTATACCTGCGCAAATTTCAAGAGCCGGCGGATTTATCGCAGGATCAGGGCCAGCAGGCGCTCCAGGTTTTCAATGGCGCGGGTAAAGTCCAGGGGGCTGTACTGATCGTTTTTGCGCGACATGAATACTACGTCGTGCTCGAAAGCCATGAGCATGTGCAGCAGCGTTTCCGCCACAACCGCAGAGGGTTGTTGCGGAAAGGAGAAGTGATTTTCCGCGACCCCTCTTTTCAGCAGCGCGGTGAGAAAGTCCGTCGTTTTTTTGTGCAATTCCTTGTCCAGATCCCGGTACACCGGCTCCAGCTCGCCCACTTTTTCGGTCGACAGGCTGGTCAGGTGGATCATTTGTTCGTACCGGCGTATGCGTTCGGTTAAAAAGAACCGCACCTGCCGCCGTACGTCCGGAATGGCCAGTGTTCTGGCCTCCAGCTCGGCGTTGAACGCCCGGGTTTCCTGGAGTACGAGCTCCAGAAAGAGGTCGTCCTTATTTTTAAAATAATAATAAAGACTGGCCTTGTTCAGACCCACCGCCCTGCCGATGTCGTCCAGGGACGTTTTTTCATAACCGAATCGCGAAAAGATTTCTCCGGCTGCTTTCAGTATGGCGTCTCTTTTTCGGTTTTTTTTCTCGAGCATGACGCTAAAGTACGGCTGTCTGCCGGTCTTTTTTCAAAAAAAAATACAAACAGCCACACATGCATGTAAATTTGCGCCGACCGGGAACCTGTGTTTCCCGGCGTCGCATTCACCATTGTCCAATCGTATCCCTATGATTTTCGACCTTAAAATGATCCGGGAGTTTTATGCCAACTTCCCGGCCAAAGTGGACGCAGCAAAGGCAAAGCTAAAACGCCCGCTCACCCTCTCTGAAAAAATTCTGTACGCCCACTTGCACGCCGACTCGCCTGTTCAGGAATACAAGCGGGGCTCAGACTACGTGTTTTTCCAGCTTGATCGCGTAGCTATGCAGGATGCTACCGCGCAGATGGCTTTGTTGCAGTTTATGACCTGCGGACGAAAAAAGGTGGCGGTGCCTTCCACCGTACATTGCGATCACCTCATCACGGCCCAAAACGGCGCAGCGGTTGACATGGCGGTGGCGCTGGACAAAAACAAGGAGGTTTTCGACTTTCTCTCCACGGTCAGCCAGAAATACGGCATCGGGTTCTGGAAACCCGGTGCGGGCATCATCCACCAGATTGTGCTGGAAAACTACGCGTTTCCCGGCGGTATGATGATCGGCACCGACTCCCACACCGTCAACGCCGGTGGCCTCGGCATGGTGGCCATTGGCGTGGGTGGCGCCGACGCGGTCGACGCGATGGTCGGCATGGGTTGGGAGCTTCAGATGCCCAAGCTGATCGGCGTGCGCCTTACCGGCAAGTTGCGCGGCTGGACCTCTCCCAAGGACGTTATCCTCGCCGTAGCGGGTATCCTCACCGTGAAAGGCGGCACCGGCGCGATCGTCGAGTACTTTGGCCCCGGCGCCCAAAGCATGAGCGCCACCGGCAAGGGCACCATCTGCAACATGGGCGCCGAAATCGGCGCCACCACCTCCACTTTTGGATACGATAAAAGCATGTTCCGCTACCTGAAGGCCACCGGCCGCAACAAGGTGGCGCTGATGTGCAACAAGGTGGCGCCCTACCTCACCGGCGACCCCGAATGCTACGCCGACCCGCATAAATACTTCGATCAGGTCATCGACATCGACCTGAGCAAGCTCGAACCGCACATCAACGGCCCGTTCACGCCCGATCTGGCGTGGCCGCTGTCCAAATTCGCCGCAGCCGTCAAGAAAAACAAGTACCCGGCAAAACTGGAGGTGGGCCTCATCGGCTCCTGCACCAACTCCTCGTACGAAGACCTGACGCGCGCCGCCTCGGTGGCCCGGCAGGCGAAGGAAAAAAACCTGGAGGTCAAAGCCGAATTTACCATTACCCCCGGCTCGGAGCAGATCCGCTATACGGCCGAGCGCGACGGCATCCTCAACGACTTTTCCGAAATCGGCGGGGTGGTGCTGGCCAACGCCTGCGGCCCCTGCATCGGTCAGTGGAGCCGGCACATGGACGACGCAAATCGCCCGAACTCCATCATGACCTCCTTCAACCGGAATTTCACCGGGCGCAACGACGGCAACCCCAACACCCACGCTTTTGTGGCTTCGCCCGAGATCGTGACCGCCTTTGCCATCGCCGGCGACCTGTCGTTCAACCCCAAACGCGGCACCCTCGTCAACCGGAAAGGTGAAACGGTAAAGCTCGATCCGCCCAAAGGCATTGAGCTGCCCAAAGCCGGATTTGCGGTAGAAGACGCCGGATTTGTAGCCCCCGCCAAAAAGAGCGGCGCCATCAAGGTGGCTGTCGATAAAAAGTCGGACCGCCTGCAGTTGCTCAAGCCCTTCACGCCGATTACCCACCAGGAACTCCAGAACATGCGCGTGCTCATCAAGGCCAAAGGGAAATGCACCACCGACCACATCTCCATGGCCGGCCCCTGGCTCAAGTTCCGCGGACACCTGGAGAACATCTCCAACAACCTGCTCATCGGCGCCACCAACTTCTTCAACGACGAGCGCAACAAGGTGCTCAACCTCGTGACCAACCAGTACACCGGTGTGCCCGACAGCGCCCGCATTTACCAGAAAAAAGGCATCGGAACCATCGTTTTTGGTGAGGAAAATTACGGTGAAGGCTCCAGCCGCGAACACGCCGCTATGGAACCCCGTTACCTGGGCGTGAAGGCGGTGGTCGTCAAGTCGTTTGCCCGCATCCACCAGACCAACCTGAAAAAACAGGGCATGCTGGCCCTCACCTTCGCCAATCCGGCCGATTACGACAAGATCCGGCAGGATGATCAGGTGAGCATCCTCGGGTTCGAATCTTTTGCGCCCGGCAAACCCCTGAAAATCCGCCTCGACCACGTCGACGGCTCCAGCGAAACGTTCGAGGTGAACCACACCTACAACGAACAACAGATCGACTGGGTGCGCGCCGGCAGTGCGCTGAACAAGATACGGGAAGGCATGAAAAAGTAAAACCTTGCCGCACCAACGCGCAGTAACGAACAAAACCGGCGTCAAACCGGTTTTTATAAGATGGACAATACGCGAGACGAGAGCATCATCATCAAAGAGGTGATGACCATTTTTTCTGCTCACCTGGAAAACAACGGACTGCGCAAAACGCCCGAACGGTTCGCTATTCTGGAGGAAATATACCGGCGAAACGACCACTTCGACGCCGAGGCGCTGTACATTCACATGAAAAACCGCAACTACAGGGTAAGCCGGGCAACCGTGTACAATACCCTGGAGTTGCTGGTTATCTGTGACCTGGTGAAAAAACACCAATTCGGGAAAAACCTCGCGCAATACGAAAAATCCTACGGGTTCAAGCAACACGACCACATCATCTGCGCCAACTGCGGTAAAGTGGTGGAGTTCTGCGACCCCCGCGTCCAGCAAATCAAAAATATGGTGGGGGAAATGCTCAATTTCCAGATCACACACCACGCACTTAACCTGTACGGGATTTGCGGCACCTGCCAAAAAGAAATGGAACTGGGCATCGTGCGCAAACACCCGAAGGTGGTGGAGGAAGAACCGGGATGGGGAGATTAGGAGTGCGGAATGCGGAATGTCGAATGCAGAATAAAGGGGCGCTTGGTCAAAACGTAAGACCAAGCGCCCCTTTATTCTGCATTCCGCATTCCAAATTCCGCATTCAGCAGCCTGGCTACGTATTTGCCGATCACATCGAACTCAATGTTGACACGGGCGCCGGGGCGGATGTCCCGAAAATTGGTGTGTTCCCAGGTATAGGGAATGATGGCCACGGAGAAACGGTTGTCTTGGGGTTGCACCACCGTCAGGCTCACGCCGTTGAGGCACACCGACCCTTTGTCGACCAGCACGTGGCCGGTGTCGGACGGGTAGCGGAAGTCGAAGCGCCACGAACCGCCGGTCTCTTCCACGGCCAGGCATTCGGCAACGGCGTCTACGTGGCCCTGCACCATATGCCCGTCGAGGCGGTCTCCCAATTTCAGGCTCCGCTCCAGGTTGATGTGGCTGCCCGGGCGCCAGTCGCCCAGGTGGCTGCGCCGAAGGGTCTCGGCCACTGCGGTGACCCGGTGGCTGTCGGCGCCCAGGCCCACCACGGTGAGGCACACCCCGTCGTGGCTGACGCTCTGGTCGATTTTCAGCTCGGCAGCCAGGGGGCTGCGCACGGTGAAGTGCACGTTTTCCGCTTCCCGCTCCACGGCGGTTACCTCGCCCAGGGCCTCAATGATTCCGGTAAACATACCGCGTCTTTTTTCAGGTTTTAAAATCCAGCAGGAACTGTTGCACGGCCGACTGGAAAGCCGGCTCGTCGTCGCGATCGAAAACCACTTCCACGGGCAACACAAACACGGGCAATTGGTTTTTCCAGATGAAATTTTTGTGCGCTTCCAGGCGCACCGCGTCCTTTTCGGTGGTCAGGATAATCTTGTCGGGCGACTCCATGGCGTCGAACCGCCGCAGCAGGGTGAACAGATCGCCCTCGTCGAAGTAGTGGTGGTCGGCAAACTCCAGGGCGCGGGCCGTGCGCGTGGCGCCCGAGAGGTAGTCCATGAGATAATCGGCATTGGCAATGGCGCTGAGCAGGAGCACGTCGTCCTCCGTGGTCAGGGTGCGCCGAAAGTCGGGGCGCAGCAGGTCAAACGGCGTGCCGTAGCGGTAGCGCGAAAAAAACACCTGCTGGCGGGGGTAAGGGTCTATCTCAACCACCATGCGTTCGCGGTCGGCTTCCGAGAGGTCGGGCGGACACTTGGTGACCACGATCAGGTCGGCACGCCGGTAGCCCGCCCGCCACTCGCGCAAGCGGCCGACCGGCAGCAGCCAGTCGCGGGTAAAGGGTTGCCCGTATTCGGTGAGCAGGATGTTGAGTCCCGGGGAAACCGCCCGGTGCTGAAAGGCGTCGTCGAGCAAAACACACTGGGTTTCCGGGTTGCGCCGGATCAATTCGGGCACGCCCAGCGCCCTGCTTTCACTTACACTGACCGGTATGTGCGGAAATTTGCGTTTGAACTGGAGCGGTTCGTCGCCCACCATGTCCGCCGTGTCAATCACCGTCACGGGGCGGTACCCTTCCGTTTTGCGCCCGTACCCGCGGCTGAGCACCGCTACAAAAATGTACTGGTCGAGCCAGCGCAACAGGTATTCGATGTGCGGACTTTTTCCTGTGCCGCCCACCGACAGGTTGCCCACACCGATCACCGGCAGGTTGAACCGGGTACTGCGCAGCACGCGCACGCGGTACAAGGCGTTGCGCAAGGCCACACCCAGACCATATAAAAGGGCAAAAGGAGCAAGCAGAAATCTCATGCCGACGGACAAACAAGAAAAAAGGCAGCCGTCCCCGATCAGGATGCTGCCTTTGGGTGGTACCTCCCAGAATCGAACTGGGGACACATGGATTTTCAGTCCATTGCTCTACCAGCTGAGCTAAGGCACCGTTTAGCTTTAAGCGGCTGCAAAGATACGGCTCATTTTACATTTGTCAAGAATTTTTTTAAAAAAACATGTGCATACCTTTACTCGTTAAAAGTGCAACGCCATTGGCCTCGGGCACCGGCGTTAAAAGTTGAAGCCTGTAACATGCAATTTTCCAATGTAGTGGCGGCCCCGTTCGTTTTGGCCGCGCTGGTGTTGTTGTACCTGTCCTGGACGGTCGATTCGGCCTATGCGCCCTGGCTCGCGGCAACGGTGCTGCCTGCGGCGCTGGTGTACGTGTTTGCGCCGCAAATTGACTGGTGGTACTATTCCCGGCGCCCCAAGCCGCTGGAGGCGCGCCTGCGCGTCCTGCTGGAGCAATATATGCCGTTCTACCGGCAACTGCCGGCCGCCGGCCGCAAGCGCTTCGAGGGCCGGCTGGTGCTGTTTCGCATGGGTACGGAATGGATGCCGATGGCCTGGCCCGACGAGGAGGTGCCGCCCGACGTCATGCTCGCGCTGTCTGCCCAGGCCGTGAGCCTCACCTGGGCAAGACCCGAAGTGCTGCTGGCAAAATTTGAACAGGTGATCGTGTACCCCAAGCCTTTCCCGACGCCGGAGTACCCCTTCGGACACGCATCGGAGTTGTACGCCCCCGACGGTTGCCTGCTCTTCTCCGCCGAGCAGGTGATGCAGGCCTTCATACAGCCCTACCGATGGTACAACGTGGGGCTGCACGAATACGCCAAAGCGCTGGTCCTGTGTCACCCCGAACTGGCCTGGCCCGACGCCGAACAGCCCGACGTCTGGGAAAAGCTGGAGCAGGTGAGCAATATGACCCGGGCCCACATCGAATCGGTTATCGGACTGGCCGGGGTAGATCCGCTTCCGGTCATGATGCACCACTACCGCGTTTTCCCGGAACCTTTCCGGGAGATTTTTCCGGATGAATCCAGGACATTGGCCGCGCTCCTGGATTGATCCGGTCATTCCACACTTCAGTATTCCGCATTCCACATTCCGCATTCCGCATTCGACATGTTGCTCACGACCAAAGGCATTGTTTTCCGCACGGTTAAATATGGAGAGACCAGCGTGATCGCCGACATCTTCACCGAAGAGCGGGGCTTGCACACGTTTGTCGGCGGACGGGTGCGGAGCCCGCGGTCGCGCATGCCGTTCAACTTGTTCCAGCCGATGAGCGTCGTGGAGGCTGTGGCATATTACCGCGACGATCCGGGCGCCCTCAACCGGCTCAAGGAGGTGCGGGCGGCGGTGGTGTTCACGCAAATTCCGTTCGACGTGCGGCGGGGCGCGGTGGCGCTTTTTATGGCCGAAGTGTGCCGAAAGTGCATTCGGGAGGCAGAAAAAAACAGCGCGTTGTTCGACTTTCTGCTCGCGTACCTGCTGCGGCTCGACGACCCCGACATGCCCTTTGCCGCACTGCCCGTACAGTTCCTGGTCCAGCTCTCCGAGCACCTCGGATTCCAGCCGGAGGTGCCGGAAACGGGCGGCGACTGGTTTTTTGATCTCCGGGAAGGCCTCTTCAGCCCGGAATCGCCGCGGCACGGCGCCTTTCTGACACCCGAAGCCACGGCCGACATGTTGCTGTTGCTACACCCGGACCCGGATGCGCCGGCCATTGAGGCGATGGGACGCGACAGGCGAAAGCGACTGCTGCAGGGGCTGCTGCAATTTTACCGATGGCATATCCCCGGGTTTGAAGGCGTCCATACGCCGGAGGTGATGGAGTGGGTGTGGGGCTGAACCCGCTTGTGCAAAATTTCCTTTATTTTTGTGTTTTATTTTCACACGCTACCCGTTGTCAATACATGAAAAAAACAATTTTCACCCTTGTTGCCCTCCTCCTGACCGGCGTTTTCGCCTTCGCCCAGGGCATTGTGTTTTTCGAAGGCTCCTGGGACGAAGCCAAGGCCAAGGCCAAATCGGAAGGCAAACTGATTTTTGCCGACGCCTTCGCCGCCTGGTGCGGTCCTTGCAAGCGCATGGCTTCCCAGACTTTTCCCGACCCGGCGGTCGGCGCTTTTTTCAATGCCAATTTCGTGTGCGTCAAGTATGACATGGAAAAGCCCGAAAACGCCGCTTTCGCCACCGCTTACCCCGTGCGTTCATACCCTACCTTGTTGTTCATAGACGCCGACGGCAAAATCGTGAAAAAAGAAGTGGGCGCCAAGACGCCCGACGCCCTTGTTGAACTCGGACGCAACGTGCTGGGCGCCAAGGACAACTTGCCCGGGCTGGAAGAACAATACGCTGCAGGCGCCCGGGATCCGGAGTTTATGTACGAGTACGTCAAGGCGCTCAACCGGGCCGGCCAACCTTCGCTAAAGGTAACCAATGAGTACCTCGCCACCCAGACAGACATGACCACCCCCTTCAACCTGGAATTCATCTTTGAAGGCGCTACGGAGGCCGACAGCCGGGTGTTTGATCTGCTCCTTCAACACCGCGACGCCATCGCCAAAAGCAAGGGCGCGGAAACGGTAGACCGCAAAATCACTGCGGCCTGCGGCAAATCCGTCAATAAAGCCATCGAATTTCGCGATGCCGGACTGCTGCAGGAAGCCAAACAAAAACTGGCCAAGGCCCTGCCCGACAAAGCCGTCGAATTCACCTACAAGGCCGATACCCGGTATTACGCGGCCGCCGACGATCCGAAAAATTTCCTGAAAGCCGCTCAAACGTACCAGAAAGCAGCGGTCAAAAACAATCCGGCAGCCCTGCACGATCTGGTGGTGAACATGATGCGCAGCTTCCCCCAAAACCCCGACGTGCTCAAACAGGCGGAAAAATGGGCCAAAACCGCCGCAGAAACGGGCAATCAGCCGGATTACTACATGACCCTGGCGGGCGTGTACAAGAATTCGGGCGATAAAGACGCTGCCCTGCACGCCGCGGTGAAGGCCAAAGAGCTGGTGGGCGACAGCGACCCGAACATGACCACCAAAATAAATGGTTTCATACGTTCGTTGGATCAGCAATAAAACTTCTCCTCATCGCTTAAATGCACAACATGAAAACCCCTTTATGGATTTTGCTCGGCGCATTCGTCGTGTCGGCACAATGGACCGGCGCCCAGGGAATCGCCTTTGAAAAGGCTTCCTGGGCCGATGCGCTGGCCAAAGCGAAAACACAAAACAAGATTATTTTCCTTGACGCCTACACCACCTGGTGCGGCCCGTGCAAAATGATGGACAAGAACACGTTCACCGATCCCAAAGTCGGACAACTGTACAACGCCACGTTTGTCAACATGCAGGTCGACATGGAAAAAGGCGAAGGCGTCGACATCGCCCGTCGGTACGCGGTCAACGCTTACCCTACCCTGCTGTTCATCAACGCGGAAGGGCAGGTCGTTCATCGCGCATTGGGCTACCGGGATGCGGAACAGTTCCTCGCATTGGGCGTGGAAGCCGCCGACCCGGCCAAAAACATGGCCGGACTCGAACGCCGCTACGCGGAAGGCGACCGAAGCCCCGAGCTCATGCGGGCACTGATCGAGGCCAAGGCGACTTCGCGCGACCCCAAAGCCCCTGAGATGGTCAATGAATACCTCGCCGGCCAAAAAGACTTGAATACGCCCGAAAACCGGCAGGTGATCTTTGATTACGTAAACGATCCGGCATCCCCATACTTCGCTGTTTTTATGGAGCACCAGCCCGACTACGTCAAACAATTCGGCAAAGAGGAGGTCGCTTCCAAAAAGCAGATGGCGGTGGCGCAAATCGCGCGCACCCCAACGCCGCTCACCCCGGATGAGGCCATGCCACAGCTGCAAAAGGCGTTTGGCAAAGATGCGGCACACTACAAGCACCTGTACGAGATGATGTACTACCAGCGCCTCGGAAACAGGGATGCTTTCGCTTCTTCCGCCGTGGCCTATTTCGACAAAGCGGATGATGTGGGCGCCCAGGGACTCAACGAGATCGCCTGGTACTTTTTCGAAAATGTCGACGACAAAGACCAGCTGAAACACGCCCTGAAGTGGGCAGAACGATCCATCGCGTTGGAGGAGCAATATGCCAACCTCGACACGCTCGCCGCGCTGCACTATAAACTGGGAAACCCCAAAGACGCCCGGAAATACGCAGAGAAAGCCATCGCAAAGGCCAAAACGACCGGCGAGGATTATAGCTCCACCGAGGAACTGTTGCAAAAGTTGTAAACCCCCGCTGCGCCTTCCTCTGTGTTTCCTCTGAGTCCTCTGTGGTTTGTTTTTTAAAATGAACCGCAGAGGACACAGAGGATACACAGAGGAAACACAGAGGAAGGCGCAGCGGTGTTATGCCAGTACCTGCTCCGCGTGTTTTGCGGTGTCCACTTTTTCAATGATGCGCTCAATCGCACCGTTTTCGCCGATAACAAAGGTGGTGCGGTGAATGCCGTCGTATTCACGGCCCATGAACTTTTTGGGCCCCCATACCCCGTAAGCCGTAGCGACCGCATGGTCCTCATCAGCCAGCAAACTGAACGGCAGGCTGTATTTTTCGATGAATTTCGCGTGTTTTTTGGCGCTGTCCGGGCTTACACCGAGGATTTCGTATCCTTTGGCCAGAAACTGTCCGTACCCGTCGCGCAGGCTGCACGCCTCTGCGGTGCAGCCCGGGGTGTCGTCTTTGGGATAGAAATACAGGACCAGTTTTTTGCCTGCAAAATCGGACAGGCTTACTTTTTCGCCTTTTTCGTTGATCGCGTTGAAGGCGGGCGCAGGATCGCCGACTTGGAGATGAAACATATGGTGCGGTTGATTTGGTAACCGGAATCAAACACACGGTTTTTCATTTGGTTGAGCAAGCGCTTAAACGTAACGCTTCACATCCTCGGCCGACACGGTTTGGTCGCACAGGATGTACAGGCGTTCGACTACGTTGGCCAGTTCGCGTATGTTCCCTGTCCAGTTGTGGGCTTTGAGCGCTTCTACGGCATCAGGGGTGAAGGTTTTTGTCAGATGCCCGTAGTCATCGGCGATGCGGCGGTTGAAGTGTTCGAGGAGCAGGGGTATGTCCTCGCGCCGGTCATTGAGCGCAGGAACCTGAACGACAATGACGGCGAGCCGGTGGTACAAGTCTTCGCGGAAACGGCCGGCCTCAATTTCCTGCCGCAGGTCTTTGTTGGTGGCCGCCAGCACGCGCACATCCACTTTGATCTCTTTGGAGTCGCCCACACGGGTGATTTTACTCTCCTGCAGGGCACGCAGCACCTTTGCCTGGGCATCGAGGCTCATGTCGCCGATCTCATCCAGAAAAAGGGTACCCCCCGTTGCTTGTTCAAATTTGCCGGGTCGGTCGGCTACGGCACCGGTGAACGACCCTTTTTTGTGGCCGAAAAGCTCGCTTTCGATGAGTTCGGCGGGTATAGCGGCGCAGTTGACCTCCACCATGGGCCCGTCGGCGCGGTTGCTGCGCTGGTGTATCCAGCGGGCCACCAACTCCTTGCCCGTGCCGTTGGGGCCGGTAATGAGTACCCGGCTTTCGGTGGGCGCCACCTTGTCGAGCAGGCGTTTGATTTCCAGTATGGGGGCACTTTCGCCGATCATGACCACGCCTTTTTGCCCGCTTTTTACCTGTTTTTGCAACACACGTGTGGTGTTTACCAGGTCGGCTTTTTCCATGGCGTTGCGGATGGTGATCAGCATCCGGTTCAGGTCGGGTGGTTTGGAGATGTAGTCAAAGGCGCCTTTTTTGACGGCGTCCACCGCGGTTTCTATGTTCCCGTGCCCGCTGACCATGACCACCGGTGTTTCGGGCGACAGAATTTGCAGGCGCTCGAGGGCTTCGATGCCGTCCATTTTGGGCATCTTGATGTCCATAATCACCACGTCATATTTTTCCTTTTGGATCTTGGCAAGGCACTCCAGTCCGTCGGTGGCTTCGTCAACGTCGTATTGTTCAAACTCAAGGATCTCGCGCAAGGTGCGGCGGATGGGCATTTCATCGTCAACAATCAGGATTTTGGCCATAACTCAGTAAGCGGTTCTTTGTCACGTGAAAGGGGGGGTGAATAAAGGCAGCAAAGATGTTGCCGAATCAAAATAAGTGTGCAAAAAAACGTAATGTAATGCGATTGTACAAGGGTTTGCAGAAAAAGCCTCGCCGTCGGCAGGATATTTTTCAGGCGGTGGACCAACTGATCGGTATCATTGCGCTAACTTTGTGTTGGAAATGATCTAAAAACGTAAAACGAAATTACCATGCTGAAAAAAACGTTCATTGCGCTGATGCTTTCTGTCAGTGCTTTGTGCCTGCACGCACAGGTCACCGAGGTCACCAAGGAGATGTCCTACGGCAACCGCCCGGGTTACCGGATTTTAGTCAAGAATGCCGATGAGAAAGAGGTAGCCAAGCTTTGGGAGGAGTATGTCCGGAAAACGTTTGGCGCCAAAACCAAAAAAGGCAAGGGCGGCGAGTTGGTGTCTGCCGAGGCTACCGGCGGTCCGTTGGGGAGCTCCAAGGGAACCATCTATTCCACCGTTGAAAAACAGGGAACAGATGTTGTGGTACACGCCTGGTTCGACGACGGCAGCACGTTCGTTACTTCTAAAAACAGTGCCGCCGCCGGTACCGCTGCCGCCACCACCCTCGGCGCTTTCCAGGTGGATGCCCGCCGCAAAACCGTGGCCAATGAGGTGGCCGCCGAGGAAAAAACCCTCAAAAAACAAACGGAAAACATGGACAAGCTCAAGAAGGAAAACGAGGCGCTCCTGAAGAACATTGAGTCCTACAAACAGAAAATCGCGGATGCCGAAAAGGCCATCACAGAAAACCAGCGGGCGCAGGAAACCCTGTTGACGGATATGGGTAAACAGCAACAGAAGGTCGACGATGCCCGCATACGGCTGAATAACGTGGCGAACGAGAAAAACTGATTGCAAACAAGCGCTTACTGATCCAATACCAACAACGCCACGCTTTCAATGTGGTGCGTGTGCGGGAACATATCCACCGGTCGAACTTTTTCTACCCGGTATTTTTCCGATAACAACTGTACATCCCGGGCTTGCGTTGCCGGGTTGCAACTCACGTACACCATGCGCGGAGCGGCCAGTTCGAGCAAAAACTGCACCGCCTTTTCGTGCATGCCTGCCCGTGGCGGATCGGTCACCACTACGTCGGGCCGGCCATGCTGGCGAACGAATTCCGGCGTAAGCAGTGCCTTGACGTCGCCGGCGTAAAAATCGGCGTTGTGAATGCCGTTGCGTTCGCGGTTTTCAAAAGCATCTTCAATGGCTTCGGGGACCTCTTCTATGCCCACCACCCGGCGGCAGTAGCCGGCGAGGTAAAGAGCTATGCTACCGGCGCCGGTGTACAAGTCGTATACATTTTCATCTCCCCGAAGGCCGGCAAAATCGACAGCGGTATCGTACAGATTTTTGGCTTGCCGGGTGTTGGTCTGAAAAAAAGATTTGGGGCCAATCTTAAAAATCAGCTCGCCCAATTGCTCCTCAACATACCCTTTTCCGTGGAGCACCACCATCTCCAGATCGAACACGGTATCGTTGTGTTTGGTGTTAATGCAATACAATGCCGTGGTAATCTGCCCTGGAAAACGATCCAGCAGGGCGCTCAGGTAACGCTCGGCGGCCTCGGGTTCTGGGCGCCCTACACTCAACAGCACCATGACTTCGCCCGTTTGCGTGCGGCGAACCATGAGGTTGCGCAAAAAGCCCTCATGGCGCCGGACGTTGTAAAAATCCAGCCCCTGCTCAATGGCGATCGCCCGCGCAGCATTTCGGAGGGCATTCGACGGGTCGGGTTGAAGCCAGCAATGGCGAATGTCTACGACTTTATCGAACGCGCCGGCGCGGTGAAAGCCAAGCCCGTTTGCAGCGCTGATGTCCGGGTTGTGCAACTCCTCGGTCAACAGCCAGCGCCGGTCGGCAAACGTAAACTCCAGCTTGTTCCGGTAATAAACGGTGTCTGGCGATGCCAGGATGGGCTGAAAATCCGCAACCGGCACCTTGGCGATGCGTTCGAATGCGTCGCGAACCGCTTGTTCCTTGTGGCGCAGTTGGGCGCCGTAGTCCAGATATTGCCATTTGCAGCCGCCACACACCGAGAAGTGCTCGCAGAACGGCGCCGTGCGGTCGGCAGAAGGGGTTATCAGGATTTCCACGTACCCTTCTCCGTGGTTACCGCGTTTTTTCTGGACGTATACGTCCACAACATCTCCGGGAACGGCTCCTTCGACGAACAGCACCAGCCCCTCGGCCGTGCGCCCAACCCCTTTCCCGCGGTCGGCGATGCCGTGAATGGGGACGTTTCTGGCAATAAATGTCTTTTTGCGTGGCATGGACCGCAAAGGTAAGGGGAATGGCACATCCAATTAAAATTCCAAAAAAACCGCTCCCTCGGAGGTTGTCCACAACTTAATCGTCGGATACCGGAAAAGCAGGTTGGCAAAAGCAATGTGAAAATCCTTTTCCGTGACGCCCTCTGCCATGTCCGGCCGCCTGTGTGCCTCGCGCAAGCGGGTCCACACCGATTCTGGAATGCCGGTGTCGTACCCCAGTGCGCGGCAGGTGAGGCCTATCGGTTCGCCCTCCAGCCGACTCAGGATGCGGTCGAGGGTAATCGACAACCGGCACACATCCCTGCAGCGAGCCGGATGGAAACGTTGTGCGGTCATTGGTGCACGGCAAATGCGATGGTGGCCAGGCTGAGGGCGCCCACCGGGATGTCCAGCAGCAGGCGTCCGCAGGTTTCCAGGGTGGCGCCGGTGGTCATCACGTCGTCTACCAACAGCACATGCTTGCCTTGCAGCCCGGCCGCGCTGCGCAGGGCAAATGAGCCGGAAACATTCTGGTACCGCTCCATACGTCGCCTGCGGGTCTGGCTCCCGGTGTTGGTCAGGCGCATGAGGGCCTGTGGGTTGATGCGACTCGATGGCAATTCGGACTCGAGGCCCCGGGCGAACCACAGACTTTGATTGTACCCGCGTTGACGCTCTTTTCCGGGGTGCAACGGCACGGGAACAATGACATCCACGCCGGCAGCATGGGGAGCGTTGCGCAAGTGCCGGCCCAAGGCACGCCCCAGCCGAAATCCAATCTCCGGCCGGTTCCGGTATTTCAAGGCGTGCAGGGCTTTTTGAACCGGACTCTTTCGGGCGAAATAATACAGGGCAGTGGCACTTTGCAGGGAAAGCCGGCCCCAAAACCGGTCGGTGAACGGGTTTTCGGCATCCCGGTACATGTACGTGGGTTCCAGTTTCAAACGACAGGGATAACAAAAACTGTCCTCAGGTCCGGGCAGTTCGCCGCCGCAGGCCACACACAGATCGGGGTAAAACAGATGGGTGAGGCCTTGCCAACCCGCGCTCAGGGATGTCAAAATGGGCATGTTGCGTGTCATGATTGCCTTGTTTTGCCCCAAAGTTATCCGGCAGGCCATTAAAGAATAAAGCTGGTGATGAATTTGTTTTAATTAAATAATTTTTATTAATTTTTGTTTTAGTCTAAATATCATTAAACTAAAATCAAAATCCAATAAAATGCAATGCTACCATTTTGTATAGTTTTGGTTTTGATTTTTTAGAAAATACCCCTTTCTTTGTCTTCTGAATCGCTTCATCAAACACGCTTTCATCATGCATCTTGTCAATCCTGTCGAATTGGACAGTCCGCTTGAGCTGTCTGAAATTCTGGACAAAGCACTGACGCGCCTGGCCAACACCCCGGCAAAAGTATCGGCAGCGCAGGTCGCCCGCCAAATGTCCATGTATGAACCGGACATTACCCGTTTGCGCAGATTGTGGCGCAACCCGGCGGAGCAGGTGCCGATGGCGACGGTTCAACTGCGGCTTTTGGTCCGCTACCTGTGCGATCGCTACCCCACTATGGTGGTTCGTCGACGCCGCGACGGCAGTTTTTGCGTTCGTTTCACCATTCGCAAGGGCGCAATACCCGTGAGCGCCGACGTTGAAGTTCCGCCGGTTACCCGCGTGAGACCACCCCGTCCAGGTACAACCCGTTGGTACTTGAAAGAATTTTAAAGTTTTTTCTGCTTCCCCCTTGCACAGTAACAAAAGCGCCCGTACCTTTGCGCCCGCTTTTGACCCGAAGGGGTTATTTTGATTGGTGGTGTTGGCAAGGCGGTGGATAAAAAGCGGCATACGGTGAAAAAAAAATTTGGGTGGAGAGTTGCGCAGGTGGATGAACTTACCGTATCTTTGCAGCCCGCTTTTCAGCGGATGAAAAACATGACTTATTGGACCACAACGGTGGTTTTACATAAGAAGTTCTTTGACAGATGATTAGTGA
>JANRJH010000046.1:0-9888 GCA_033764075.1 Saprospiraceae bacterium
CGACGCCCTTGCGGCTTGCTAACTGACTTCGGCAACTCGCCAGTAAGGGACTTTCACCCTCCAGTTTTCAGGCTTCCCGTGCAAAGATTTTGGATTATCTTTGGCAGAAAAGCCGATGTGCCCATTCTGGGCACACACAAAGCACATGACGATCATGCCTCCTAAACGTCGGCACGCCGCATGTGCCAGACGTTCCCCCGCCCTAAAAACAAGGAACCAAAAAGCCCCCAAAACAATTTATTACCCAAACACAAGCCAGGCGAACAGACGTAAACCACGCGAAACCATGAGTGAAATCATCATCTACCAAAGCCCGGACAACCGGGCTACCGTTGAGGTAAAGTTTGATCGGGAGACCGTTTGGCTGAACCGGCACCAGTTGGCCTTGCTGTTTAACAGGGACATCAAGACCATCGGCAAACACATTAATAACGTGTTCGAGGAAGGAGAATTGGTGCAAAATTCAGTTGTCGCAAAATTTGCGACAACTGCCGACGACGGCAAAACCTATCAGGTAGAGCATTACAACCTCGACGTCATCATCTCCGTAGGCTACCGCGTCAAGTCACAACGCGGCACCCAATTCCGCCAATGGGCCACCCAGCGGCTCAAAGACTATCTGGTGCAAGGCTACGCCATCAACCAAAAACGCCTGGCAGAATTGGGCAAAATCGCGCAACTCATCGAGCAGTCGGGCAGCACCGACGGCCTGCAATTGGGCGAAGCGAAAGGTTTGCTGGAGATTTTGGGCGGCTACACGCGCAGTTTTGTGTTGCTCAACCAGTACGACAGCCACAACCTCCCTGCGGAAGCCTTCAACCCGAACATCACCTACGAAATTGAATACACAGAGGCCAAAGCGGCCATTGCCGAACTCAAATCGCAACTGATGGCCAAAAAAGAAGCCACCGAGCTTTTTGGCAACGAGAAAGACGACAGTTTTTCGGGCATCCTGGGCAGCATCGTCCAGACCTTTGGGGGCCAATACCTCTACCCCAGCATAGAGGAGCAAGCCGCGCATTTGCTGTATTTTGTCATCAAAAACCATCCGTTCAGCGATGGCAACAAGCGCATAGGCGCGTTTCTGTTTGTGTGGTTTTTGGAAAAAAACAAGCACCGCTTCAAGGCATCCGGCGAGTTGAAAATCAACGACAACGCCCTGACCGCCATCGCCTTGCTGGTTGCCCAAAGCGACCCCAACGAAAAAGAACTGATGGTAAAATTGATTGGCAACCTGATTTTGGGTTAATATTCAAGGCGTTGCTTGTGTATGTCTATGTAGTTGAGCACCATTGACCGAACAAGCATTAGAAGATTGGAAGGTCTCAACAGTATCGATAAATAGAAGGTAAGTGTCGGGTAAATAAGCCAGACGGCAGATCGGACCAGGGCTGGTACGGGTGGCGCGGCGACATTTGTAGCATCTGTACACCCAAATTAGATGCTTTATGCGCATGTTCTTCCTCCTGGTGGCCGTTTTGCTGTCGTGCTCGGCGGCTTATGGTCAAACCACAGATCCCCGGGCATATTTTTTGGCCCATTCCTACACACCCGTCCGTTCTGAAGTCCGCGGAATATCGGTATGCGTAGACCCTCGCATGGAACTCCTGCAGATACTCATGATACTGGCCGGAAATCCGCACATCAACGCCCACACTGTAGATTACAAAATCCAGATCCTGGATCGGTATGCGCATTTCAGGCAACATCCTGCCGTTCAGACCTTTGGAAGTATGGTGCGTAAAAAGTTCAACAGTCTGGATGGCCCCACTTTCTTTTTCCTCCGGTTGACGCCGTCCTTTACCTTGAGAACGGACATGGACAACGACCATTACCGGAGGGATCCAGACATCCTGATGCTTCTGGAAGCCGTCGGAAGTGTGGCTGCGGACATGGATTTCGTGTCCTTTTTTAACGAAAATGAAGCACTTTACCGCGCAACGCTGTCTACATTTCTGTACAATCTGCGCGACTTTGACGAGCGCGAGAGCCTCCTGAATTACTACAAAATTCAGGACAAGAAATTGTACGAATTCAACATCATACTCAATTTACTGGGAAAGGGTCATTTTGGTCCCGGGCAGGAAACAAACCGTGGGCAGGAGCTTTACGCCGTCATCTCACCTGATGCCGTTGCCGGCTCCTTGCCGGTTTTTGATTCCCGGGAGGTGCAGTATCTGGTATGGCACGAATTCAGCCACCATTTTTGCAACCGGTGGATTGACGTTCATTATGACCAGTTTCAAACAACCGAGTACCTGTTTGCGCCCATCCGGTCTTCCATGGCGGCACAAGGTTATGCCGACTGGCGCGTTACACTGAAAGAGCATCTGGTGCGATCGGTGACATGCCGGATGGCGGAGGCCGAATTCGGCGAGGCCTTTGCCGAATGGAATTTCAGTTTGCCGGAAATTGGGAAAAAATACATCTACCTTCCCATTATGATTGATGTTTTGAAGCAATACGAATCGCATCTCGACATGGACTTTGGGGAAGCTGTCTTACAAATGGCGATTGAACTTTCCCGACTGCAGCCTCAAGATACAGCCGACTTGTTGGCACCCGTGCAAAGAATACGGTCACCGGAAATCGAACACCTGCCCTTAATAGGCGAGGTGACTAAAAAACCGTTGATCATCTTGCCCAAAGGGCAGGTGCCGGCCGCCTGGTTGCCGGTCGTTCCGTGGCCCGGCGTACCCATGACGCCGGCAGGGAACGGCTGGTATTATCATCTATTCGAACACACGGACAGCCTACACCTGATTTTTAACAACGGTGCTGGACAGCAGACTGCAGACCTGAAAAATGTACGTGGCATGCAATGGTTCGATGGGGAAAAACAGGCGTGGACACGTCCGGATACCACCCTCGACATTGCGGAAATCGCAAAACCCAACGCCGTGCTGGCATTCTTCAAACCGCCGGCAAGTTGGAAGGGCACACCGAAGGTATATTCCTGGAACGATGAATCCGCCAGTGACTTCCCAACTTTTATTCGGCGCTACAGCAGCCGATACGATGGAGCGACAATTCTGGAGGACGAAGCCGCCTTGACAACAGACTTGTCCGGCCACGACATAATCGTTTTTGGCAACTTCGAAAACAATGCATTTTTGCGAAAATATTATTCCGGGCTACCCGTTCGGTTTACGGAAAACGGTATAATCGGAGATCGGCTGTACCAGGGTGAAGACCTGGTGTTTATCTGTGCCTGGGTGCACCCATCCGACAAAAACGGTGTCAGTGAGCTGTACATAACCCGATCCCTGGAACACGTGGTCAACATTGATTGGGTAGAAAGGGGCGGAAGCCACTACCACATCACGCGGGGCCTGACGACCATACGGTCGGGGAATTTCGTAAAACGCATGAAAATATGGCGCTTTTAAAACATGCTTTTCACCAGCTTCCGGTGTTTTTGCTGCTGGCCTCTCAAACGGTTCTACTCTGGATCCTGCTGCTACCCCAATTTGAAAGCCCGTTTGCCATTCAACTCGACGTAAGGCCGGCAAAAAGCATATTCATGCTCTCCGTGTTTTGCGGGGTGATCCTTTTTACGATCAATTACGTTCTACCACCTCGTCGGCCGGGCAAGGTAAACGCCGTTTATTTTCTGGCCGTGCCGGCCGTCGCCAACATCCTGACTGCCCTGGCTTACTTCGTGTGCATCTTGTGGATCCTGGATGTCCGGGACAGTCGGATAACACACCGGTTTGGCATCGTCGCGCAGCCGCTCTGGAGCCTCTTTTTTTGCAGTTATTGTGCAGCACTTGGCTGGGCATTCCGGTTGTACAACCGTTCTGTCCGGCGCCGGGAGCAGGATGAAAAACGCGAAAAAGAAATGTTTGAAATCGGCCTGTTGGCGTTAAAAAACCAGTTGAGTCCACATTTTTTATTTAACGTGCTCAATACTATTGACAGCCAGATACAAAACAACCCGCAATCTGCCTCTTCCACCCTGATCCGACTTTCGAAACTTTTACGCCACATCATCTACGAAGATTCGCCACTGGCGCTGGAAAAAGAGGTTGCCTTCTTGAGAGATTACGTTGTGCTTCAATCCGCGAGAATATCGGGCATACCGGAGGTCCTTTTTCAAGTGGATATTGCGGATGGAAAACAATCTATTGCGCCCGCGATTTTTTTGCCGTATATTGAAAATGCTTTCAAACACGGACGCACCGGAAAGGCCGGATCGCCTATTTCCTTCAGCATCACCCAACGGCAGGAAGCAATTACATTTGTATCCGCTAATGCAGTTGATGACCCGTATCCGGCGAACGGTAATCGCCCAAAAGGCAAGGGGATGGATATTGCCCAACGGCGCTTGTTGCTATTGTACCCCGAGGCACATAGCATCCGCATCTCCCAAACTTCGGGCGTCTTCCGTGTCCAGATTAAATTATGGAAAAACTTACCTGCGTAATCGTTGAAGACGAAGCTGTTTCTGCCGAAAAGCTCACTGCGTTCATTGGCCGGCTTACCTATTTAACCTTGCTCGAAACGTTCGCCAACGGACGTTCGGCAGTTGCCTGGCTGAACAACCACACCGTCGACCTGCTCTTCCTGGATTTGCATCTGGGTGATCTGCACGGCTACGACGTGCTCCATAACCTGCGTTCCAAACCGTATGTGATCGTGACGACGGCTTTCGGCGAATATGCCATTGAGGGATACCGCCATAACATTGACGGATATCTGCTCAAACCGTACGATTTCGCTGAATTTTTGCAATGCATCAACCATATCCAACAGACAAAGCAGCCGGCGCCGGTTGCCAGGGACTATATATTTGTACGCACGGAATATCGGTTGGAGAAGGTCATGTTGGCCGATATTCTTTACCTGGAGGGAATGAAGGACTACATCAAAATAGTCACACCGGGCAAACAAATCATGACATTAATGCGCTTCAGCGATATGATGGATACGCTTCGGTCGCCAAACTTTTTCAGGGTGCACCATTCGTTTATTGTTGCTGTAGACAGGATTGATTACATCGAACGCAACCGGATTTTCATGGGCAAGGCCGTCATACCCATCAGTGAAAGCAGACGGGACAGTTTCCTTGCATTCCTGAAACAACGTTAAACCATTTATAATTAGTCTTTTACCACCAACGACACCGCATACCCCCCACCCGCCGCCACGGACAGGCTCAGCAGGTCGCCCTGCCGCACAGTGCGCCTGGTGATGCTCACCGGGTAGGGGTTGTCCAGCCAGTGCGCACCGGGGCCGTCGGCGTAGATGGTCGCTTCGTAGGTTTTGCCGGGTTGCAAGAAGGTGAGTTCCAGGTTCGACTGCCGCGCGTTTTCGTCGGTGATGCTGCCCAGAAACCAGTTCTGGGTACCTTTCTGCCGGCGGGCGATGGTCAGGTGGTCGCCGATGACCGCTTCGAGGTACCGGCTCTCGTCCCAGTCTACCGGCACATCGCGGATGAACTGGAACACGTCCAGCCGTTTTTCGTAGTTCTCGGGCAGGTCGCAGGCCATTTGCAGGGGGCTGTACAGGGTGACGTACAGCGCCAGCTGCTTGGCCACGGTGGTGTGCACAACCTCGGTTTTGCGGGTGGTGTCGTAGGTAACCATGCGGGGTTCGAACACGCCGGGCGTGTAGTCCATCGGGCCGCCGAGCAGGCGCGTGAAGGGCAGGATGGTCTCGTGCTCGGGCGGGTTGCCCTTGCTCCAGGCATTGAATTCGTTGCCGCGGGCCGCTTCGCAGGCCAGCCAGTTGGGCCAGGTGCGGTGCAGCCCGCTGGGGCGCACAGCTTCGTGCATGTTCACCATAATCTGGTTTTGGGCAGTGCGCTCGGCCACCCGCACGTAGTGGTTGTTCATCCACTGGCCGTCGTGCCACTCGCCGGCGGGCAGTATGCGCCCTACGTAGCCCGTCTTGACGGTGTTCATGCCGTATTGCTGCATGAAGGCGTAGGCGGCGTCCATTTGCCGTTCGTAGCTGGTGACGGCGGCGGACGTCTCGTGGTGGCACACGATGCGCACGCCTTTTTCCTGCGCGTAGCGGCTGATCTCCTCGATGTCGTAATCCGGGTAGGGTTGGGCGAAGTTGAACACGTCGTCTTTTTTGCGGTCGAACCAGTCCTCCCAGCCCACGTTCCAGCCTTCCACGAGCACACCGTCGAAGCCGTATTTCGCGGCGAAGTCGATGTACTTTTTCACATTTGCCGTGTTGGCGGCGTGGCGGCCGTGGGGCTTGCCGGTGCGGTAGTCAATCACGTCCCAGGAACCTTTTCCGATGTGCATTTCCCACCAGATCCCCACGTATTTCTGCGGTTTGATCCAGGTGGTATTGGCTATTTTGGAGGGCTCGTTCAGGTTCAGGGTGAGTCGGTTGGCCAGCAAGCCGGCGGCGTCCCGGTTGATGAGTATGGCGCGCCACGGGGTGTGAAAAGGCAGCGTGTTTACGGAGATGACCGTGGAGTCGGCGGTCGGGATCACGTTGGCGCGGAAGGTGTGTGTGGCCGGGTCGACCCGGAGGTGCAGGGCCCCGAAATCGACCGTTGCGGCTTCGGCGATGGCGATGTGGCGGCCGTCGCGCGTGCGCATGGTCAGCGGGGTCTGCACGAAATGCGGGCCCTTGATGGTTTTGGTGAGGATGTTCGTCTCGCCGGTCAGGTAAGGCGTGGCGTCTATGCCGCTGATGGTTGAGGAGGAATAGACGTGCTCGTTGGAGTCGTAGTCGCCCGGTATCCACCAGCATCGGTAGTCGCCGGCGAGCTTGAACTCCGTGAGGTCGCGGGTGAAACGCAGTGGCCCGACGGTGGTTTTATCGGGAAACTCGTACCGGAAGCCCACCCCATTGTCGTAGGCGCGTATCCGAATGACCATGCGGATGCCGCTGGGGTGGCTCAGTTCGCAAGTGAGTTCGTTGTACCGGTCGACGATCTGCGACTCCTCGCCCCAGACGGGCTTCCACGAACTGTTGTGTTCGGTTACCCTGGCCTTTTCGAGTGAAAAATCCTTGTACAAGCGGTACCCCTGCGCATCGAGTCCCATCTGCGACAAGTCGATGATCGTTTTGCCATTCCACGACACCGTATAATAGGGCTCGCCGTTTTTGTTGAGACCGAACTCCACCTTGGTGAGGCCTCCGGGCGATCGGACAAGGCGGCCGGCTTTCTGGGCGGTCAATGGAAAAGCGAAAAGCAGGGAGAAGGCAAAAAGAAGGTACCGCATGGCTGAGCACGTTTGTTGAGAACGGCGAAGCTAAGGGTTTGTCGGAAATTGACCAACGACCAGGGCTACTCGTAGAAAAAGGCCACCGTCCCGTAGCGGCTGCTCATGGTCGTCGGCAACCCGTCCGGGCCGTATTCGTATTCGAAAACGATGGGGTCGGGATCGTAATCGGCGCAATCCCAGTGGACGATTTGTTCCATAATCTTGTTGTGCGCCGAGTATTGGGCAGGGAAAATTTTGTCGAGGCCAATTAAAAAATACGGACTGAACGTGTCTGAAAATTGTGCGACCACCAGCATGGTCTCTAATCCGGTTGGCAGGGACATTTCCCTGGTCTCTACCCTGTTTCCGCACCCATCGTGGCTGTACACCGTTTCTTCATCCCCGCCTTCGTATCGCGTTTTTTCCAGGAATCCCTCGCTGTTCCAGGTGTAGTACACTACGGGACGCCAACCTTGAGGGTTGCCCTGGAGGTCGAAGTTTTGGGATATGGTTTTGTCCAGCCGCCCCATTTGATAATGGTACGTCTGCTCGCTTTGCACGATCGCCGGGTGTTCGGCAAAGTAGGTCAGCAGCTTATCCACCTGACCGGCGGCGTTGTACATCACTTTATAAGGCGTGTCATTCATCCGGATGCTGTCCACGCGGTTTTGTTGGTCGAAGAAAAATTCGGCGGTGTACACCGTGGAATGCGCACCCGAGCCTGCGGGTTGAGCGGTCGACACCGTTTTATACAGCCGTTTGGCGATCTGCTGGGGCAGACAGGAACCGTCGATGGCTGTTTCCTGCCGGTTACAGGCCAAAGCAAAAAGGAGCAGGGATGAAACGAAGAGGCGGAATGTTGTTTGCATGGTTGTTTTTTGGGAAAAAGACGTCCGGCTACCCCAAAACCGTTGGGTTCGGTTGCGCATTTCTCTAAAAAACACGGTTATTTTGCGGACTCCGGGCTGATCAAAATGGTCACGCCGATATTGGACTGAATAATCGGCGTTTTGGAGCGGGTGGGTTCGGCACTCAGTTGGATGTCATCGCTGTCCAGGTCGGGGTTACTGGGGTTGTAACCGTTACCGTCTCCGACAAAGTTGATGTCGAAATTACGGATGTCCTCTTTGGTGTAATACTCGGCCTCGCCGCCCAGCAGGAAGTTGGCGCCAAGGTTCAGGAATATATTTTTGCCCAGCTTGATCTGTACACCGCCCCCGAGTCCATAGCTAAACACCCAGTCCTCCAGCGGCGTACTGTTGGTAATCTCGCCGTCCTCGTCCGGGTCGAAAAAGCCCTCATTGGACTCATCGAAAATACGCACGGTGGTGGCCAGTCGCCGGAATCCGATCAACCCCTGCATGTAGGGTTCCACATAGGTGCCTGTGGGGGCGTTGGCGCGCACCACAGCGTGTCCGCCAATCACGGAGTTGTTGGTCACGATGCGCAGGGGCAACTGTATGACATCAATGACCTGGCCACCCAGCGTAATCTCCAGCGTTTGGGTTTCGTACTGGGTATTGGAACCTGTTCCGAGAAACATGAACTGCGGGCCTACTTTGATCCAGTTGGCCTGTTTGGCCACCGGGAAGTACACGCCCATGTCGGCACCGAAGCCGACGTCGTTGGTGGCTTCGCCAAAATCGCCTGTAGGGAACCCCATCGCGAAGTTTATGTCCAGCACCGGATACGGCTGAAAGGAGTAGCGTTGGGCGGAAGCGGCGGCGGCGATCGATACCAACAGGGCAAAGGCAAAAAACCTTTTCATGGGCAGCGTTGATTTTGGCACAAATGAGATTGGCGGTGATTTTATGGGCATAAAGTTACTGCGATGTTCGATTTTTGCCGTATCGCATTTTTTTTTCACTAAACCCGACAACTTATGTTCAAAGAACTTGGTCAATTCCTCATGCGCGGCAACATCATCGATCTGGCCGCGGGCGTCATCATCGGCGGCGCCTTCAACAAGATCGTCGAGGCGGTGGTCAACAACCTCATCATGCCGGTCATCGGGATACTCACCGGCGGCATCAACCTGGAAAATATGGCCATCACGCTGTACGGCGACGCCAAGCTGGGCTGGGGCGCCGTCGTGCAGGCCGTCCTGCACTTCATCATCATCGGATCCGTTTTATATTTGATGCTGCGCGCCTACAACCGTATGCTGAAAAGAAACGATGTTTCCTACGCGCCGGCCCCCACCCCGACGGAAGCCATGCTGGCCGACATCAAAAGCATCATGGCCAAGGTGGAAGAAAATACGCGCAAGGGGTAGCCGCATACCGGCACCGCTCCGCCGGTACAGGCTTTTTTTCATGATGCCAATTGGATCGAAGTAGATGCAGAGGCGATGGTTTGCAGCCATCGCCTCTGTTGTTACCGCTCCGGGGAAACTTCACCGGCATACCCAAAACCTTCCCGGCCGCAGGAACGACTACATTTTTTTTTATTTTTTTCTCTACCCCTTGCACAGTAACAAAAGCGCCCGTACCTTTGCGCCCGCTTTTGACCCGAAGGGGTTATTTTGGCAGGTGGTGTTGGCAAGGCGGTGGATAAAAAGCGGCATACGGTGAAAAAAAATTTGGGTGGAGAGTTGCGCAGGTGGATGAACTTACCGTATCTTTGCAGCCCGCTTTTCAGCGGATGAAAAACATGACTTATTGGACCACAACGGTGGTTTTACATAAGAAGTTCTTTGACAGATGATTAGTGA
>JANRJH010000047.1:0-34576 GCA_033764075.1 Saprospiraceae bacterium
CGGAGAGGTCGTGCATTTGTTGCATTCAAGCACCTAAGATGTTTAATAACAAACATCGGCCAAAAGATTCTGGCAGCCCTCGGCATCTCTATCATTTTAATGAACTTGTGTGTAATGGACAGAGTATACTCGTAGGACGAATTCACCAAGGCTTTTACTTCACCAACTCCTGTTTTTTCAACAAATCACCGTACTCCTTGAAAAATGCCCGCGCATCTTCACGGAGTACAGCAGTCAACGTGCGGCCATCCACTCCTTTACGCAGGTCAAATTTGCCGGCATAGTCAGTGTGGTACGAAACCGCCCCGTCGGGCGTGGTGACGGCATAAATGGTGGCGTTCAGGTTGGGCACATTCATTACCTGGATGTTTCCCCGTCCGGCGCCGGTGGCCTCCGCCACGGCGTTCAGTCCCTCGGAAATCTCTTTGTTGCCGATACCGGCAACCTGCCAGCCTTTGTCGCCCTTAACCACCTCCACCATCACCGCAATCTTGTCACCGACAACCAGTGGGGCCAGGGTGGTGCCGGCCGGTCCGCGCAGTTGATCCAGGGTAGCGGCGGAATCGGCATCCATCAGTCTATTAAAATCGACGTCGAAATGCGGTATTGGCTTGCCGGGCTCCGACTGTTCGGCGGTGGCGGCATCTACACCCAGATCAATACCCGGGCTGGTGCGCAGTACCTCCAGCAGATCCTTTTTGGCTTGCTGAACGGCCTCTTCGGGTGTGCCGAAGGAGGGCGGAGGGGTGTTTTGATCTCCCATCGATTGCGTTTTATTGGTGCAGGCGGCCCAGCATACCAGGCCCAGAGCGAATATTGCAAGGATATTTTTCATAATTGACTGTTTTTGAATGCATGGGTGCACACGCGAGTAGCAATGCACCAATGCGGATGTTTAATGCAAAATGAAACCACAACCGGCGCCGCCGGCTATTTCTTTTTCAGGTTGTACCAGGTGCGCCAGTGGGTCGACGTACCCGGCGGATCAACGTAGCTGTTGTACTCCAGAAGCCTTTCGGTACCGGAACAGGGCGACCACGGGTCGTTCAGCACCACGTAAAGGGTGCTGCCTACCGCGACGTAGCCCTTGATGACCACGACGTGCCCGACCACACCCGGCGTTCCATAGGCATATCCCATCGGCTTTTTGGAGCAGAAGATCTGCTTGCGCACATCTGCCCAGGAAAGTGCCGTGGTGGTTTCCTCGAAGGTGAGGCCCGCAAAGTCGAGTTCGAGCCAGCCCGGGGTATTGCAATCGTTGGTTTTCGGGCAGTTGGCACCCGGGGTTTGCGGATTGCAACAGTTCGTTTTCCCAAAGCGGTGGTTCGCCAGGTCGCACTGGGCGACGCTGATGCTGAAGTGCTGGGCCAGCATCTGGGTCACAGCAGCCCAACACCAGTTGTTGGTTTCCTGTGGCCGAAGGGTGTTCGGCACATTGCCGATGATCTCCGGCTTGCAACAGCCGCCAAGGGCCAGCAGCACGGAAAACGCGAGCAACCAGAATAGAGTGTTTGGTTTCATAAATTCGGTTTTTAAGATGAGAAAAATTGTGACTTTTGCCTATGTATTGTATTTCGACTTGGCCATAAAAATCGGATTATTTGTTTGGAATACAAATGTAATGCAAATAAAACAATAAATAAGTGTTAAAATTTTGAAATGGACCAAATTCGTCCTACGAGTATACTCGTAGGACGAATTTATCCGCCTGACATTTTGACACTTTCCACAAACTCCTTATCTTTGCACCCCGCAAGCGGAACCACCCACCATGCACGAAACGACGAGTCTGTACGCCCACGACGAAGCAGCACAGGGCAGCGCATACGCGCCGGCTGCCGGCCACTCCGATACTGACGGGGCCAAACGCTTTTACATTGAGAGTTATGGTTGCCAGATGAACTTCAGCGACAGTGAGATCGTTGCTTCCATCCTCACCGAGATGGGCTACACGGCCACGCGCAACGCCGAGGAAAGCGACCTGATCCTGCTCAACACCTGCTCCATCCGCGAAAAGGCGGAGGAGACCGTCCGTAAACGCCTGCGTTTTTTCGAGCAGATCAAGGTCAGGCGCCCCGGCACACTCGTTGGCGTGCTCGGCTGCATGGCCGAACGCCTGAAAAAGAAATTTCTTGAGGAAGAACAACTGGTGGACATCGTGGTGGGCCCCGATGCCTACCGCGACCTGCCCAAGCTCGTCGGCGGCGCCGAAGAGGGTGAACGCACCGTCAATGTGCTGCTCAGCCGCGAAGAGACCTACGCCGACATCAGCCCCGTGCGCCTCAACAGCAACGGCATCTCCGCATTCATCAGCATCATGCGCGGTTGCGACAACATGTGCTCCTTCTGCGTGGTGCCCTTCACCCGCGGCCGCGAACGCTCGCGCGACGCCTTCAGCATCGTCGCCGAAGCCAGTGCCCTTTTCCAGCAAGGATACCGCGAAGTGACCCTCCTGGGCCAAAACGTGGACTCCTACAAGTGGGACAACCCCGAAACCGGAGAACACGTCACCTTCGCCCGCTTGCTCGAGCTCGTCGCACGGGTGCACCCCGCCTTGCGGGTGCGCTTCAGCACCAGTCACCCCAAGGACATGACCGACGACGTGCTGCACACCATGGCCCGACACCACAACATCTGCAAGTACATCCACCTGCCGGTGCAGTCGGGCAACAGCCGTATCCTCGAACGGATGAACCGCACCTACGACCGGGCGTGGTACATGGAGCGCATCGAAGCCATCCGCCGCATCATCCCGGAATGCGCTGTGTCGTCGGACATCATCGCCGGGTTCTGCTCCGAAACCGAGGCAGAACACCAGGAGACCCTCAGCATGGTCGAATGGGCCAACTTCTCCATGTCGTACATGTTTTTTTACTCCGAACGGCCCGGCACCCTGGCCGCCCGCAAATATCCCGACGACATTCCGCTCGACGTCAAAAAACGCCGCCTCAACGAGATCATTCGCCTGCAAAACCATGTAAGCCTGCGCCACAACAAGGCCGACATCGGTAAAACCTTCGAGGTATTGGTCGAGGGCGACTCCCGCAAGAGCGACCAGGACTTCTGCGGGCGAAATACCCAGAACAAGATGCTCGTGTTCCGCAAAAAACCGGGCGTGCAGCCCGGTGACTATGTGCAGGTACGGGTGCTGGAGGCGACCAGTGCGACGTTATTGGGCGAGTTGGTTTAATCACCTCACCATTTTCCCCCATCTGCTTGACACGACAAGCGAGGCTTGGTTGTCTTGGGTAATCTGAAAGAAATCCGTTTCAATACGAAAACAACAAGACCAGGAAATAACACAGGCACGCCAAAACCCAAAGCCGAGCGATTTGAAATAAAAATACCAGTTTAAATGCATATAAAAAATATCATATACAAAATTCCGACATTGATTTTTCCATTGGGGCTTATTTGCCTCTCCAGCCTGCTCTTGTGCATACCCGCAGCAGCCCAGGAGCGCTTTGTAAAAGCCTACGCAGGCGTCGAAATGGGTACGATACGGCACGAACTCAGCATGCTGAACACCGATACCGGTGTCACCTTCCCCATGCAACGCATTGGCAAACCCGGCGTGTGGCTCGCCTATGCTTACCAAACACCCAAAAATAACATTCAGGAATGGTCGGTTGCGTTTACCTTTCTGAAAGACCAGGTGTTCGATTATCTGGATACGGTCTTTTCACCTTCGTTTGAAACCACTATTTATGCCGGCAACAGCTTCAACTACCGGCTTGCCGGCCAGTTTGAACAGCGCTACCTGCTGAACAAACAATCGCAACAGAGCCGTATCTACCTGGGTTTTCTGGGAACATTGAGCTACGAGAATTTCCGCTTCAAGCCCGAGCAGTCCTTTTACTTTCCGGAATACGGCTACAGCGCCGGCCTGGAAGCCGGCGTTTTGTTTCATTACAATATTTTGCTTTTCAAGTTCCTGTTATTGGATGCCGGCTTGACTTACAGCCCGTTCAAATTCCAGTACAACCATTACACGACGGAAAACCCGTCGGTCAGCAGTAACCTTCAAAAAACCAGCGATGCAGCAGTAGCGGCTTTTCAGGACACCCGGTGGGCGTTCCGCGTGGGTTTTGGCGTACCCCTCCGCCCGAAGGAAAAACAAGAACCGGACAAGAAATGACCAACATACAATCCATAAAAGCCCGTTTCGGCATCGTCGGCACCTCGCCCCTGCTCGACGCGGCCCTGTCCACCGCCGTACGCGTGGCGCCCACCGACCTCACGGTGCTCATCACCGGCGAAAGCGGTGTAGGCAAGGAGGCTTTTTCCAAAATCATCCACCAGCTCAGTGCACGCAAGCACAGCGAGTTTATTGCCGTCAATTGCGGCGCCATACCCGAAGGCACCATTAACTCCGAGCTTTTCGGCCATGAAAAAGGTGCGTTCACCGGCGCCCTCGGCGAGCGAAAGGGTTATTTCGAGACGGTGGACGGCGGCACCATCTTCCTCGACGAGATCGGCGAGATGCCGCCCGACACGCAGGCCTATCTCTTGCGCGTGCTCGAAAACGGCGAGTTCATCCGTGTAGGCTCGTCAAAAGTGCTAAAAACCGATGTGCGCGTCGTGGCCGCCACCAACGTCGACCTCCAGGAACGCATCCGCAAGGGAAAATTTCGCGACGACCTATACTACCGGCTCAACACCGTGCCCATTCATGTGCCGGCCCTGCACGAACGCCGCGACGACATCCTGCTCTTGTTCCGCAAATTCGCCCACGATTTCGCCGAAAAATACCGCACTGAGCCCGTGCGACTTGATGAACAGGCCGAACAGATTTTCTACGACTACCGTTGGCCCGGCAACGTGCGCGAACTGCGCAACGCCGCCGAACAATTGTCCATTCTCTCCGAATCGCGCCGCATTGGCATCGAGGAGATCCGTCGCCACATGCCCCACCTAATGGTGCGCTCTCTGCCCGTCGCCTACAACGACGCCGGCGGCAGCGAATCCACCGCCGGTAACTTCACCGAGCGCGACGTACTGTACAAGATCCTGTTCGACATGCGCAACGACATCAACGACCTCAAATCGCTGATCTTCGAGCTCGTCCAACAAAACGACCTGCACCTGCCCGATCAAACCGTACTCAAAGGAATGGCCAACAGCCTGCTCCCCGCCGACAGCCGACTACCGACTACCGACTACCGACTGCCAACAGCCGACCGCCCACTACCCACTACCGACTACCGACTACCGACAGCCGACAGCCGACAGCCGACAGCCGATAAACCCCGCATCATCAGCCAGCCGGTGTCTGCCCGCGACACCGTGGAGGTGCACGACGCTGACGACGAGCCCCTCGCCATGGACGAGATTGAAAAAGAAGCCATCAAGCGCGCGCTTAAAAAGTACAACGGCCGCCGCAAAGAGGCCGCCGAGGAGTTAAAAATCTCGGAGCGCACGTTGTACCGAAAGATCAAGATGTACGATCTGTAAAACCCATTTGTTAAACTTTTCCAAACTTCAGGGGCTCCAAACAACGAATGGAGACCTTTGCGGCTCAAGCCTTTTGTACAATCCCTTTCGTCTCTACTATGCTGATCAAACGAATCGTTCTCTTGACGCTCCCGGTGTTGCTCACCGGCGCCCTGTTTGCCCAAAAACCCAAAGGGCACAACCTGAAATTCAAGCTAGACAATTACACCGAGAAATCCCTGGTCCTGGGGTTCTACTACGGCGAAAAACAATTCGTGAAAGACACGGCCGAAGTGGACGCATCGGGCATTTTCACGTTCGCCGCCGATACCCTGTTGCCCTGTGGGGTGTACATCCTGGTGCTGTTGCCCGAAAATACGTTCATCCAGTTTTTGGTACCGGAAGATGACCAAGACTTCACCATGCACGCCGACAACAAGGACGCCGTGCAGTCCATGAAGGTGAAAGGCAGCGAAGACAACGCCATTTTTTACGACTACCTGCGCTACATCAACGAACAGCGCGTGCTGGCCGATACCCTGCGGAAACAGCAGGCAGGGTCATCCCCTGCCGACTCTGTGCGCCTCAACAGCAAGCTGGCCGAAGTAGACCAGAGCGTCAAGAAATACCAGCAAGACCTGTTGAAAAAACATCCGAACACGCTCGCCGCCAAAATGGTGCGGTCGGCCATCGAACCCGACATTCCTGAATTTCAGGGATCGGAAGAAGACGTGCGGAAACTGCAATACTATTGGTATCGGGCACATTTTTTCGACAACCTGTCGTTGTCGGACCCCTGCCTGCTGAGAAGCCCGGTCATGTTCCCGAAAGTTGACGCCTACGTCAACAAAGTTGTCCCGCAGCATCCGGACAGCATTAACGTTGCCATCGACAGCCTGCTGCGGGACATGAGTCCATCACCGGAACTGTACAAATACTACCTCATCCATTTTTTGAATTATTTTGCAAAGTCAAACATTGTGGGCATGGACGCTGTCTATGTCCATATCGCTCAAGAGTACTATTGCAAAGGCAATGCCAATTGGGCTCAAAAAGAGGATGTAGAGAAAATTTGTGATAATGCTGTCCGCTTAGCGCCAATTTTGATCGGAAAAACGGCTCCAAACATCACGGTGCTCGACAAAAACAACCAGCCGCATAACCTCTGGGATGTAGACGCCGATTACACCGTACTCTTTTTTTGGGATCCGGAATGCAGCCACTGCAAGAAAGCTGCCCCGTCTATGGTATCTTTTGCAGAGCAGTACAAAGACAGGGGGGTCAAGGTTTTTGCGGTGTGCACGGCGGTGGGTGAAAAAGGCAACGACTGTTGGAAGAGCCTGGAGGAAAAAGGATTCACTGACTTCCTTTTCCTCAACTATTACGACCCCTACATGAAGAGTCGCTACAAGCAGTTGTACGACGTCCGTTCCACACCACAAATATTCATCCTCGACCGCAAGCATGAGATCCTGATCAAGCGCATCGGCGCCGAACAGTTGCCGCAGGTCATGGAAGAGGTGATGAAGTTTCAGGCAGAAAAAAAGAGCAAAGGAAAATGACCCACAACCCGCCTGCCGGATACGCCGAGGCCATGGCCGAACTGCAGCAGATCGTAGAAGCCGTGCAGTCGGACCAGGTGGACATCGACCAGCTTGCCGACTACACCCGGCGGGCCAACGAGCTCATCGCCTGGTGCCGTGAGCGCCTGCGCCAGGTAGAGGAGGCGCTGGAAAAGGAGGTCTGAGCCTGTGTTACTTTATTTCACCCGTTGGGTGTAGTCCTGGTTCACAGCGCTAATTTTCATTTTCTGTGCCGGCAGGTTCAACACGGTGGTTGTTCCGTGGTTGATGCCCGAGCTGACAAACTTTTCGTAGTTTATCTCTCCGTCAATAGCATCGTTGTTGAGTTTGCTGGAGAATTTTTTTCGAATGAACAGTTTGGATTTACTGTCAATGAGCACGGTTAACTGATCGCCCTGCACATACACGTTGGCGGCCGTCGCCTCGATCAAACCATCTTTTTCCGTGACGGTGGCTTTGGTGAAAAAATCAAGCAATTGCCCTTTCGACATAAAAGTGTACGCCAGCGACAGCTCCAGTGCTTTCTGAACATAATCCGCTTTGTCTTCCATCGCATTTTGCTGCGCCTTACCACGCAGGCCCTTTTTCTGCTCTACATTGCTTTCAGCATCCACGAGTTGGGTCTTGATCTCCCCTTTCTCGTCGAAACTGAATTCCGTGAGCGTGGTCAGCTTTACCTGACCGTCTACTGAAACATCCGACTTTCGTTTCCAGATGTATTGCTGCAGCTTGGCGTTGTTTTCTGTTTCGGCCTTGCTAACGGCCAGTGCGAGTTGGTCCTTGTCGATTTGCGCCAGGCTGAAGGTGGCCGAACCAAGGAAGATGGCGATAAAAGGCAATAGTTGTTTCATGATTGCTTGTTTATTTTTTAAGTGTTGAATTAGATTCGAGCGTATTTCAGGGCATCAGCATCCCACTCCGGCGCCTGATGGAGGGCCGGCAGTACGTCCTCCGGTTCATCCACAAACGTCCACATGGTGCGGTGTTTTTCCGACATGAAGTGCTCGGCGATGCTGTTGTCGAGCAAGGCCTTTAGCGGCTCGTAGTAGCCGTCGGTGTTGAGAATGACCACCGGTTTGGTGAACAAGCCCAGCCGCTTGAGCGTCAGCACTTCGAACAGTTCCTCCAACGTGCCGCTACCGCCGGGCAGGGCCACCACGCCGTCGACGTCGGTCAACAGACCTGCCTTGCGCTCGTGCATGGTGTCGGTAAATTCAAAGTATGTGACGCCCGGGTGCGACCACTCTTCTTCCTGCATAAACCGCGGCATGATGCCTTTGATGCGTCCGCCCTCAGCGAGCACGGCGTCGGCCAGCCGCCCCATGAGACCGGTGGAGCCGCCGCCGAAAACCACTTCCACGTGTGCGCGGGCCAGCAGACGCCCAAGGCGGTCGGTGGCCTCAAAAAAAACAGGGCGGATGCGGGCGCTGGAGGCGCAATAGACGGTCAGGCGTTTCATGGCTCAGGATCAGTCTTCGAAAACGGCTTCTACCTTGCCCGTCCTGACTGCCCTCCGGAACCTGGCGTAATCCTTTTCGTTCTGGTCAGCATAACGGACAGAGAAGGTGGCCAAAGCCTCGTCAAAGGTTTCGCTTTTTCCCATGTATCCGCTGATGCGCGAGGAGTCGCCGGAACGGGCATGGCTGAGCGCCAATGCCTGCCCGCACCAGTTAGCATAGCCTTCCATTTCGGCTTTCCCGAAGGTTTCCACGGCGAATTTGATCTTCATATCGCGCAACTGCCGGATGTAGTAATCCTTGTGCTGCAGGCGGCCATGGGTCCAGCCCAGGAATATGTCGCTGTAAGGTTGCATGAGCCGGTAGCCGTGCACGACGCGTTGCCCGTGGTTATCAAACACACTCTTTCCTGCAAATTTTTCGAGCACCGATGTGCGGGCTTCCTTTACCTGCAGAAAAAACGGATTGCCGTCGGCGTCCATCAGCAGCATCACCCAACAGTAGGTGCCGACACTACCGATGCCCACCACTTTGATGGCGGCGTCCATGACCTTGAAGTGGTCGAGCAGCACCTGATATGCCGGCGCCAAGGTCGACCGGTAATTTTGAAAAGCCTCATTCAGGGCATCTTCGACATCTCCCGGAGTGATGTTCCCCAGGTGAAAAATGGCCGGGAGCTGGTCCTTGATGAGATACTTCCCCCCAATCGTTTCCTCTGCGAGTTTCGGAAAGATGTCTTCTGCCACCTTGCCGGCTTTTTCTTTCTCTTTGGTCAGTCTTTTGACGGCGCGACTGCGGATGTCCGGATCATCGATACCGGCAATCAGCGTTTCGGCGTCGAGGGCGTGGTACCAAAGCTCCATCACGTTCATCTTGCTGAATGCCCGCATGTGCTCCCGATAGGCGCGGGTGCAGGCGAGTGCCATATCGCGTTCGGTGGACTCGCCCAGGCCGTTGTCGCGGCAGGCAATCACGAAGCTGGTTGTCAACCGTTTGAGATCCCACTCCCAGGGGGCGGGGTTGGTCTCATCCAGATCATTGATGGATAGAATAACCCTTCTTTCCGGTGTGGCGAAGCCGCCAAAGTTGAGCAAATGGGCGTCGCCGCAGCACTGGATCCGGATACCGGATGAAGGCGTTCCAGCCAGGTCTGCCGCCATATTCAGCGCTGTTCCCCGGTAAAACGTAAACGGTGATTGCGCCATCCGGCCGTGTCGGAGGGGCAGCAGATCGGGCATGCGGCCTTCTTCGGCCTCCAGCACCAAAGCCACCGGATCGGGGCGGCCGGTTGCCGGTCGCCATTTGGCGTGCACCTCGCGAGGGCACTTGTCGCGCAGCGCTTTGCCTTTTTCATAATTCTCCGGTTTAGTGAATTTAGACAGTTCGGATTGTACGGGTGTGGATTTCGATTTTACGGGGGGCTTCCGGCTTGAGGTGTTTTCCTTTTTCATCTTATTTTGAATAACACCCAAATTTCTACTTTTTTCCGAAAAGATTCCAAATTTTTTCTTTTTCCCGTTTGAACAACACCCGACGCACGCTCACCGCCATGCCGGTCCAGGCAAACGGCTGCACGTCGTAGCCGGCGAGGTGTATCTCGGGCTTGAAATCGACCGAAATATTAAACTTGCCCAGGGTGATCTCTGCCCCGCCAATAAACGACAGGCCGTATATGTCGTCCGTTCCGCCACCTTCCGACAGGTTGGTCCCGTTTCTGCCATAATAGTGACCGCCCGCACCGTAATACAGGTTGATGCCGCGAAAAAGCAGTTTGTGGTGGCGCTCCGCCAACAGGCTGACGCCCAGCTCGGTGGACTGGAACGAAGTATGGAGGATGCCCTCCACCGTCCATTTGCCGAACAGATGCTGCTGCACGGTCGGGTGGATGCCCTGGCCCACGCGCAGGCCGGCGGCAGTTTTGTATGCCTGTGTATGTGCGGTATTTCCGAAAAAAAGTACGACGGCGGAACAAAGGATGATGGTGCGAAGCATAGAACGGTTTGGATTTGGTTGACAACAACCCTTTGAAAACGCCCCTGAATTCGCCGTATGTTTGCCGTCGTGAAGGTTTAATGCTTCTTTAACGGGTTTTGAACGGATTGTTAATGAATTGTTATGAGCATGGAGGCGGGTATGGGTTTGGGCATGGACATGGGCATGGGCATGGGGGCCCACGGCTGAAGCCGTGGGCTGATGGGGTGTGGCGGTTTTTGCGGTATTATGGGAAGGCTACTACCCGTTATCAGGCACATTCGCCGTTTTTGTACGCTTTTTTTGAACGTGTGCTCGACGATCGGCGGCATTTTCCAGCTTTTGATGCCATTGAAAACATTCGAAAACTGGCCATGGCCAGCGGCGGATATGCCGAAGTAGCGGACCACGGCACCGGCCGGTCCGGGCGCACCATGCTGCGCGACCTGGCCCGGCGCAGCGCTTGTTCGTCTGCGCAGGGACGCATGCTCTTCCGCATCGCCCGCTGGCGCCAACCGGCCACCATACTCGAACTGGGCACCTCCATCGGCATCGGCACAGCGTACCTGGCTTCGGCCTGCCCCGGCTCCAGGGTGGTCAGCGTTGAAGGGGCGCCGGAAGTGGCCGACATCGCGCGGGCCCACATGAAACTCCTGGGATTGAACCATGTGGACGTCCAAACAGGCCGGTTTGAAGACGTGCTTCCGGCGCTCCTCCCCGAACTCCGGCCGATAGATCTGGTCTATTTCGACGGCAACCACCGCCGGCAAGCCACCCTGGATTACCTGGAGGCCTGTCTGCCGTGGATACACCCGGATGCCTTGCTGGTGTTCGACGACATCCACTGGTCGGCCGACATGGAGGACGCCTGGCTGGCCATCCGCCGGCATCCGAAGATACGGATGACCATAGATTGCTTCGATTTCGGCGTGGCGTCATGCGCCACACAATTTTATGAAAAACAACACTTTACTGCCATTCCACTTCGGCTGAAGCCCTGGAAAATTTTTTAGCGCTTTGATATGAAAAATACATGGATCAAGTGGTCCAAGTGGGAATTCTGGCCGGCCCGGGTTGCCAATCTGCCCGTTTATGGAATGGGTGTTTGGCTGGCCCTTCGAGCGGGCGATCCCCTGTTTTTTACCAACCTGAATCCCGGCATTCCGCTTTCCGGGGCGGTAGGCGAATCCAAATTGGCCATTCTCCGCCTTTTGCCCTCCCGGCTGGTGCCCCCAACCATCGCGGTGGAGTCCGGCATGACCATCGAGGCTTGCCTCGACCGCATGCGGGAAGCGGGGATCGCCTTCCCGGTGGTCGCCAAGCCCGACGTGGGCGAGCGCGGTTTCCTCGTGCGCATTTGCCGCGACGAATCCGAACTCGAAAACCACCTCCGCCACCACCCCACCCTGTTTCTGGTCCAGCCTTTTATCCCTTTGCCGGAAGAATATGCCCTTTTCTTTTACCGCTTCCCCGACGGAGGCGCGTTCGGCATCCACTCGGTTTGCAAAAAGGGATTTCTGCAGGTGACCGGCGACGGGCGATCTACAGTGGGCGAGCTGATGACCGGGTCGTTTCGGGCATCCCTCCAGGCAGCCCGCATCGCCCGGGACAACCCGGAATTGTACCGGAAAGTGCCCGCGAACGGCGAGCAGGTGGTGCTTGAGCCCATCGGCAACCACATTCGCGGAACCACCTTTTACGATGCCCGAAACGTGGTAGACCAGGCCATGCTGGACACGTACCGGCGTATTGCCGATGAAATGCCCAACATAACCTTTGGCCGCTTCGATCTGAAGTGCGCCTCTGCAGATGCCTTGCGCAAGGGAGACGTGCAGGTGGTCGAAATGAATGGCGTGTTCGGAGAACCGGCGCATGTGTACGACCCCGGTTTCAGCGTCGCACAGGTGTATGCCGAGTTCTGGAAACACTGGCTGCTCATTTACCGACTGCACAAAGCCCAAAAAGCGGCCGGCGTACGCACCGCAACCCTCACCGAGGCACGCACTATCCTCCGCAACTGGCGCGCGCACAAAAAAAGATTACAACGATTGACGCAATAACGATACCTTTGATCCCAATATAATGTCCTTTTCATGACCATTACAACCAACAAAGTGGTTTCCGTACACTATACCCTTACGGAAAACGACGCCGAAGGCGAACTCATTGAAACCACTCAAGGCAACGATCCCCTCGCGTTTATATTCGGTATCGGCGCCATGATCCCCGATTTCGAAAAAAACCTCGAGGGGCTGGCTGCTGGCGACGCATTCTCGTTTGGCATCAAGGCCGCAGAAGCCTATGGCGAATACGACGAACGAATGCTGGTGGAGATTCCCAAGCACAACTTTGAACAAGATGGCAAGATTCCGGACGGACTCCTCGAAGTGGGCAACGTATTGCCGTTTACCGACTCCGAAGGGCACCGTATGGACGGCATGGTCGCCTACCTGGGCCTCGAAACCGTTAAGATAGACTTCAACCACCCCATGGCCGGTGTAGACCTGTTTTTCACCGGCTCCGTCGCCGAAGTGCGCGATGCCGAGGCTGTCGAACTTGAGCACGGGCATGTGCACGGCGCCGGTGGTCACCACCATTGAGGCAGTGCCGCTTCATCCGCCAAAAGTAAAAGTCTTGTTCGCCCCGAAGTTCCATACCGTAACCACGGCGGTGGCGATGAGTTTGGAAAGGTAAAAGTTCACCCCGGCCTGCTCGTTGAGCAGGTAAATGATGCCGTTGTTGAGCACAAGGCCTACCAGGGAAATGCCGAGGAACTTGGCGAATTGTGCAGCGATGCGCGGGTCGGTGCTTTTAAACGTCCAAATGCGGTTAAAAATGTAATTGCTGATCACAGCCGTCAGGAAACCGATGCTGTTGGCCAGGTATTGGTTGAGGCCCAGCAACTCCCGGCAAAACCAGGTGATGCCGAAGTCAACAAATACGCCGGAAAATCCCACTATTCCGAACTTAATGAATTTCCAGAGAGAATCGGTGGTCATACGCGTTGGGTAGTCTCAAAAAAATCCAGTCACTCTTTTCGGCGGTTGTTGGTCGGCACATAGGATTCGGCGGTGATCACGCCGGGTGTTCCTTTGAGGCGTTCGAGCAGCCGGGCCTCGTCTATTTGACCTGCATCATAGGCCAGCACCCATTGGTTGGGCTCACCCAGTCGACGGACGAGTTGCACTTTCAGGTCGTTCAGTTGTCCTATCCAGTTACCGGCGTTCAGGTCGTCTTTCAACAGGACAACCACCTCGCGCCGGTTCGCCCGCGAAGGGTCGTTAGGGTTCACCCCCTGAACCAGTTCAAGCCCATGCGCCTTGCCCATGTCCTTGATTTGCTTTTCCAGATCGAGCAACGCCTGTGGACGGTCGATGCTGCCGGTAACGCTTTTGACGGCGCCGTCGGCCCGAAAGACACGCAGGGTATTGAAGGGCGCATCGGCCACCTGCGACGGGAGGCGGTCCGGATACTGCCACAGGTTAGCGGCCTCCACCGAAGCTTTCAGGGTGCGCAACTCTTCCGGTGTCAGTTGAAAAACCGCTTCGCCAGCCAACGCCACGTTTTGGGCGCCGAAGTACTGTGCTCGTCCGTCCGGATAAACGGTTACGGTGTACACCGGACAAAAACCGAAACATCCGGCGGTCTGCAATACCACCAGGGGAATGGTATCCACCCGGGCAGTTGCGCCGGCGCCCGCCGAATCTGCGGATTTACAGGAAAACCACGCAGAAACCACCGCAGTAAAAATCAAAGGACAAGAAATGCTTTTCACGCGGCAAACTTACGGCAAAATAACAGCGGATGCGCTTCCGGACGCGTTCAACGAATCAATGTAATTTCCCCGTCAAACACCTCCTGCTTGCCGTCGGCAAAATCGACCTCAGCTACGTACAGATAGACGCCGGGCGGGCAATCCTTGTCCCGGGTCGCCCCATCCCACCCGTTTGCCGGGTCGTTGGGCGCCAAATTTTCCCCTTCATACACCAGATTGCCCCATCGATCGAATACCTGAAGGCGTACAATGCGACTCACCTGTCCGGGGGCGGTAGCGATAAAAAAAACGTCGTTCAAGCCACTTTTTTGCCCCGGATGAAACGCATTGGGTATGTAGACACTTTTGGGCGGCCCCTGGGCTATCGATACTTCCTGAGACCAGGTGCAACGGTTGACATTTTGTACGGCAATTACGTGGTTACCTGCCGGCAAAGAGATGGTCTGCGGCAGTTGGGAGAGCAATACCTCCGGCCCATTATCCAGTTGATAAACAAACGGTGGCGCGCCGCCGCCCACGGCGATGATCGTCAGCGAGCCGGCGGCATCGGCAAAAAGCGGTTGTTCCACCCCGATGTCCACCACCAGGGTTTCGAACGTGAGGTTTACGGTAATGACGGCCGAGTCGCATTCGCCGGACGCATTGAGCAGGATTTCCTGGCCAAGAGGGTTAGACTGGTCGTATACGGTGCCGTTTAACACCAGGCTTTCTCCGGCACAAAGGGTGTCGGTAATTTCTGAAAAAACCGGCGGGATGAAGGCGGTCACCGTTGTCACCACACTGTCGCACAGAAATCCCTGCAATACCTGCACGAAAGTGCCGGTATCCGCCGGGTTGCAAGAACTGTTTTGCAGCAGGGTGGTGTCCGGCACCTCGTTGACGGCGATAAAGAAGGAATCCTCATCCATACACAAGCCATTATCGGCAAAAATGAAGAGCACCGTTGAGTCGGTAATCAGGGCGCCGGGAAGGTAGGCTGCGCCGTTTCCGCCGGGTTGCGCATAATATCCGGCGTCCGGGGGCAGGTTTTGCCCGGCCAGTGGCGGAAGTACATAGCCCTTGCATGCCTGTTGCGGCCCCGGATTGGCAATAACCGGCTCGGGCTCGAGCAAGTAGGTCAGGGTGTCGCCGAGTCCGGTGGTGTCGGCACAACCGTTGGGGCACTGTGCGGCGAGCAGAAAGACCGCAGTGGTATCCGCCGCGGTGGTCGTGATGGCGCCCCCTGTGTACCCCGTGAACGACAGGGTGTCGGTGCCGGAAGGGGTGGCTACGGCTATGGTGAGGGAATAGCCGACCGGCGGCGGCGGGAATTGGAAATCGGCGTAAACAGAAGCCGTTTCTCCCGGCGCGAGCCCGTTTTCGCATAAAATACACTGATTCGCATCCACTGTGGGGTCGCAAGATAGGTTGACCTGCCCAACCAGACATGAGTCAATGGCTAACGCCACCTGTACCGGCGCCGACAGGCAGCCGTTGCCATCGGTTACCCGTGCGTAAACCGAGACCGACACGACCGGGGAAAACGCCGACGGATCGGGAATGGGAACCATGCCCGCCGGATCGGCAAACCAGCTCACCGGGTAACCCGCCCCCCCGCTCACCTGCGCGTCCTGGGCGGTGAGGTCAACGCTTGCGGCAGCGCCAGAGCAGTCGAGAACAGAGGCCGGGAACGCTTCCGGCAAGGGGAGCACCGACACGGCAACGGAACCGGGCAGGGCGCATTGGCCAGGATTGGGCGTGAACAGGAGGGCGTGTGTGCCGGTGTCCGCCTCCAGTGGAATGAATTGTCCGGCGTCCACCCCTGATCCCGACCAGTTGCCGGTAACGCCGCCGAATTGAAAAGGAAGGTCGACGGGCGGCCCGGTCAGGCAAAAGACGGAGTCCGGCAAGATGGGCAAAACAGGGGCAAATGCATACCCGAGCACGCGAATGTCGTCGAAAGTGTACGTTTCGGCGCCAAACTTATTGGCGGCAAAAATGCGGATGACCAGGCTGTCGCCACTAATGCCCGTAAAATCAGCCTGTCCGAGGCCATTTACGCCACAGATGTATTTGTTTTGCACCACGACGCCGTCGACGAGAATGTCAATCAGCATCTGGTCGTGGAAGTCGTCGGTCTGGTTGTTTCCGGTGCACCCGAAGACGGGCGCACCCGGGCTTTCGCAATCCAGCCCGCCCGATCCGCCGGTAATCAGGCTGATTTGCACCTCACAGTAGGCCTGAATATCGATGGATACGGTTTCGAAGCGGTTGTCGTTGCCGCCGCCGACCGGTGTGCAACAAGGTGCGCCTTCCACCTCATTGACCACGAAGCGGCCGGCATAAACGCCGAACTGGTTGCCGAAATTCAGCCCCAGATCGTCGCAGTCCGTACCGGTGGCGGTCCATTTGCCGGGGGCAGCAGTGGTCGTATTGGGGTAGCCGGAGAAGTCTTCGGAAAAAACAACCGTTTGCGCGAACGCCGGCAACGAATCACCCAGGCAAGAGAACAGGATCGGCAGGACTCGCCACATACGGACATGCATGGTGTTGAAAATTTAGCATTCGACGGATATAAACGCAGCGCCTCCCGGATATTGTTTACAACAAGCCTTCCGGATGCTGCATTATTTTCCCACATTTGCCATCGAAAAAGCCAGTTAAATGGAAAAAGCCACCAACACCACCAACCGACCGCTCATCGCCGCCACCCGGGAGGAGTTGTCTTTCGACCTGAACGTCAAAACCGGGCGTTTACCCACCGACTGGAGCGGCCATGTGTTCGTCACCTCGCCCGCCGGTTCGGTCAACTCCGGCGGGCTCCCGTTCCCCCCCGGAAACCAGGAATCGGGCAGTCCCATCATGAACGGTGACGGATACCTGTTTCGCTTCGACCTGAATGGCCCCAACCTGCACGTACAAACGGGACTGCTGAAGCCCATCTGCTATTATGCCGACGTGGCCACGCGCCGCGGCAACACCAACGGCTATGGGGATTTGTTCCATTTTTACAACCTCGGCCTGTCGCGCCTGGCCCTCAACCTGGGCGCCCGCAACCTGCTGAACACCGCCATCACCCCTTTCCACTTCGCACAGGATGCCGCGCCGCGCCTGCTGGCCTGCTACGACGCCGGCCGCCCCTGGGAGGTGAACCCCGACACCCTGCAGGTGATCACCCCCATCGGCGCCAACAGCGAGTGGACACCCACCACGCCCGCCTGGCTTTTTCCTTTTCCCATCGTGCAAAGCACGGCACACCCCAGCTTCGACCCGGAGACCCGCGAACTGTTTCTCGTCAACTTCACCAAGGACATGGAGGAAGCCCTGTTGGAGACCGACGCGCTGCAAAAACTGCTCAAGGAGCATCCGGAGACCATCAAGGATCTCTTTGAAAAAGTAATCGGCGACCTCCATACGTTCAAAAAGCCGGAGGAAGCCCTCAAAGCCATGGGCGAACAGATCCGGCAGTTTGGTGAAGAAGAGCTGGAGTTCCACGCCCTCAACTGGCTCCAGCATGTGCTGCGTCAGAAAACAGCCCAATCCACGCCGGCAGAGGTGTACCTGCTGCGCTGGACGGGCGCCTCGGGGCCCATGGACAAGTGGCAGGTACTCGACCCCAACGGCAAGCCCATCACCATTGTGCAGTGTATGCACCAGACCACCCTCACGAAAGACTATATCGTACTGGCCGACGCAACCTTCAAATTCACCCTGGACGTGCTTTTCAACGTGCCGTTCAAAAGCCCCAAACTGGACAACTGGCTGCGTGAACTGCTCACCGCCCCACAGTTGCCCTACCTGAGCATTTACCTGGTGAAACGCAGCGATCTGGTTGCCGGACAAAAAACAGTGACCGCCCGACCACTGGCCAAACCCATCCCCCTGGAAGCCATTCACTTTTCGGCCGAGTACGCCAACCCGGACGGGCGCATCACCCTGCACCTGGCCCACAACAGTGCCGCCTGTCTGGCCGAATGGGTACGCACCTTTGATACCCTGGCCCCCGACGGCGCCCGGCCGGTGGACCCCGAAGCCATCGGGCTGATCTCCACCGGGAGCATGGATATCGGACGCATCGGCAAAGTGGTTATCGACGCCAACCAAGGCGCCATCATCGACCAGCAGTACATCGTCGAAGCGGGCAACCTCGCCGACCCGGCGCACATCGGCGCGCACACCTGGGGTGTTGGGTTGTACACCTACCGCGACATCATTTCGCCCGACCGGAACGTCGACAGCATCCGGCACATCTACTGGTCGTGCTACGGCATGGATCCGCGCCTGCTCACCAAATTTATCTACGACCTGTACTACCAGTACGCCAACCGCGAGATCTCCCAGGAAACCATGCTGAAACTGACCGAACAGGGCGTCCCTTTTGTCTTGTCGCGTCAGAACACCGGCACCATGACCCTGGACGACTATTACCAGTTCGATGCTTCGGTCATCCTCAAATCCTTACAATTCGTGCCGCGCAAAGCGGCCTCACCCGGACTGGATCCGCAGATGGACGGCTACATCCTCACCACTACCCTGGTCAACTATCCCAACGCAGGTGGTAACAATTACCAGTGCGAGGTATGGATATTCGACGCGGCCAACCTCAGGCAAGGTCCTGTTTGCACCCTGAATCACCCACAGCTCGACTACGCCTTCACCCTGCACTCGGCCTGGACGGAACAGGCGGCCCCGCCGACCGCTTCCTACCGGATCAATCTGCGCGACGACTACAATGCCCTCATCGACCAACTGGAACCCAAAGAGCGCCGTCCCGACATCCAGCGCCTGTTCGACGAGTACGTCTACCCGGCGATGGCATCCGGCCAGGTTCCCGAAAAACCGGGCCCAATCCCGTTTCTGGAACAAATCTGGAACTGGATAAAGGGGCTGTTCAAAAAGAAGAAAAAAAAGTAAGCGAGTCCAACCATGCAAATTGCCGGCTATCACATCCTGGAGTTGTTGTCTGAGTCGGAACACACCGAGGCGTACCTGGCGCACCGGGCGTCGGAGAAACCCGTTGTGCTCAAATGCACCAAATCCGGTCAGCACGCCCGGATGGGGGAACGTTTGCTGCGCAACGAATTTGAGATGAACGGCTTTTTGAACGCCGGGCGACCCTCCGAAAGCCTGTTGGAAGAAGCGGAGCGGCTGGTGCTGGTCCGCGAATTTGTGGATGGCGTTTCACTACGCAAGTGGATGGCGCATCCCGCAGACCTGGGTCGGAAGCTACTCATGGCCGAACGCATCTGCGTGAAATTAGAAGAGTTATACCGCCACCGCATCATACACCGCGACTTTAAGCCGGACAACATTATTGTTTTGCCGGACGAGACAGACATCCGGATCATCGACTTCTCCTATGCCACCCGCCTGAACATTAAAACGCACTACCTGGGTAGCCCGGAACGCCTGGAGGGCACCCTCGCCTACCTGGCGCCGGAACAAACCGGTCGCATGAACCGGCCAGTGGATTACCGCTGCGACCTGTATGCCCTTGGCATTTTGCTGTACGAACTGTTCACTGGTGCGGTACCGTTTCGTTCCGACAATCCCCTCGAACTCCTGCACAGCCACCTCGCCCGGCCACCGCAACCTCCGTCGGCCCTGAACCCCGACTTGCCGGCGGTGCTCGATCGGATCGTCCTCAAACTGCTCTCCAAAAACCCGGAAGACCGTTACCAATCGGCCGTTTGTCTGCACGACGACCTGCACGAGTGTCGCATTCGCTGGGAACAAAACGGCCACGTTGACGATTTCTCCATCGCCCGGCAGGACATCGCCCTGCAGTTCAAGCCCTCGTCGGCCCTGTACGGACGCGCATCGGAACAGGCCATGTTGGTGGACGCTTTTCAGCAGACGGCGCAGGGGCAAAAGAAGCTGTTTCTCATTGGCGGCTTTTCCGGATGCGGAAAAACCGCCCTGGTGTACAACCTGCAAGTGCCGATCTCCACCGGTAACGGCGTTTTGATTTCCGGAAAATTTGAACAGTACCAGCGCAATGTTCCGTATTTTGCCTGGAAACAAGCCCTGGAAAAGTGGGTGGACCACCTGCTGACCGAGGATGCCCATTACCTGGCGTTGTGGCGCCAACGATTGCAGCAAAGCCTGGGCGATCTCCTGGGTATTTTGGTGGACCTGGTGCCGGGACTCGAAAAAATCATCGGGCGCCACGAAACACCCTTCCGGCTTTCGGCGCTCGAAAACCAGAACCGCTTCAACTACGTCGTCCGTACTTTCCTCAAAACGGTGTGCACCCGCGAACACCCGTTGGTGCTTTTCCTCGACGACCTGCAGTGGGCCGACACGCCCTCGCTCAGCCTGTTGCGCACGGTCATGTCGGAGCCCGGGTTGGGTCACCTGCTGGTTATTTGCGCTTATCGGGACAATGAAACGCCCGACGGACACCCTTTCCTGCGCGCGGTAGCCGATCTGGAACGCGAATGGGCGCAACAGCCGGAAAACGACCCGGACGCCAAACTGGTTCATCGCCTGATGCTGGGCGACCTGAACGAACAGGACATCGCCCGATTGGTGACCGACAGCATCCCCATGGGTGCAACCCAGGCGCAAGCGCTGGCAGCCGACGTGTTTGCCAAAACGCGGGGCAACGCCTACTTCACCCACCGGCTCCTGGAATCGCTGTATGAAGAGGGCGCCATCCGGATTGAAAGCGAAAACGGGCGCACCCACTGGCGTTACGATGCCGCGCTGGCCGGCAACTACGGGCTGAGCGACAACGTGGTGGCGCTGCTGGAGCGAAAGGTGGAGCGCCTGTCTGCGTCTACCCGGGAGCTGTTGCGCAAAGCAGCCTGTCTGGGCCTTCAATTCGACCTTCAGACCCTGAGCATTGTGGCAGACCAGTCGCCGGCCCGGTCCGGCGCCGACCTGCGAGAAGCACTCGAGGAGGAACTGCTGATCCCGCTAGGCCTGGCCGGCGGCTCTTACCTGCCGGAAAGCGAGAGAGCGCAGGAATACAAATACCAGTTCGCGCACGACCGCGTGCGACAGGCCGTGTATGCCGCCATTCCGGAGGAAGAAAAACAGTTGTTGCACCTGCAGACAGGCATGCTGCTCCTGAAAACCCTGACGCCGGAGCAGCAGGAAGAGCGCATTTTTGAGCTGGTCAACCACCTCAACGAGGCCGGGCCGGCCATGCAAAACCGGCAACTGCTCGCTGAACTCAATTTTTCGGCGGGCAACCGCGCCAAGAGCGCCATCGCCTACGCACCCGCATACGAGTATTTCCGCAAAACGCTCGACCTGCTGCCCGAAAAACCCTGGGCAACACAGTACGGGCTTTGGCTTTCAGCCATCAACGGATGCGCCGAGTCGGCCGCCCTCAACGGCGATTATGAGATCATGGATCCGCTCATCGAGCAGATCGTGGAACATGCCGCTACCCCATTGGACAAAGTAAGCGCGCTGGAAATACGCATCAGTTCCCTGTTTTTCAGGCAAAAAATTGACGAATCCGTAAAGTTAGGCAAGGAAGCCCTGGCCATGTTGGGCGCCCGCCTGCCCGGCAAAGTCGGTCAGATGAACGTCATGCTGGAGCTGGTCAAAACAAACATCGCCCTTTCGGGTAAAAATCCGGAGCAACTGCTCCAGATGCCGCCCATGCGCGATCCGCGTGTCCTGGCGATCGCGGGCATCATCATGCGGCTGGCGCCTTCGGTCTTTTTTGCCGACCCGAACCTGTTTTTACTGCTCAACCTGCGGCTGACGCGCCTGAATGCCCGCTTCGGCACCTCACCAACAGCCGCCTATGCGTACTCCACCTATGCCTTTATTGTGTCCCTGGCCCTGAGCCAGTTCCGCCGGGGCGCCGCCTTCTCCAACCTGGCGCTCGATCTGCTGGCCCGCCACCCCAACACGCCGAACACGGCCCGAACGCTGTTCCACATCCACTTTTTCGTGGCGCACTGGACCCGCCACAGCATCCACACCCTGGAGCCGCTCAAAAACGGTTACCAGCTCAGCATGTCCAACGGAGAGGCCGACTTTACCGCCTTCCTCGGCAACGCCTACGCCCAGAATGCCCTGCTCAACGGCGTTGACCTGGCAGATATGGAGCAAGAGTTGCGCCAACAGGCCAAGTATGCCCAGGGAAACAACCTGCTGGCCGCCACATTCAACAGCATCTACCTCCAGTTTGTGCAGTGCCTCCGGGGCAAGGTGGCCAAACCGGAACAGCTGTCCGGCGAGCACTTCGACCCTACCCTCCAACGAGAGGAGATTCCCGGGCTTTTCACCAACCAAAACTATTACCAACTACAGTTGTCGCTCATTTTCGGCGACTTCCCGGCCGCCCGCCACGCTGCCGACCTCGCCCTGAAGGGCCGCGACCAAATTCGGCCGGTGCCCATCGGCAAGCACCTGCATTACCTCGACGTGCTGATCAGCGTACACCACAAGGGCAACCCCAATAGCACCGTACGCCGCATCCGCAAACGCGTTAAAACCATTCAGCAACACGCCCGCAACTGCCCGGAGGAGTACGCCGGCAAGAGCAAGATGGCGGAGGCCTGCCTGGCCATCGTACAAAATGTGCACGGCCAGGCCCTCGCCCTGCTTCAGGAGGCGGAGTTTTTACTGAAAAAAGAAGGCAACCTGCTGGATCTTGGCCTGGCCTACCTGGAAATACACCGTTACCACGAATCCCGCCGCCAGGAGGAGCTCTCCCGGCTGTACCTGGAAAAAGCCATCCAGGCATTCCGGCGCTGGGGCGCCGACGCGGTGGTGGATCACCTGACAGGGGCTTTGGAAGGACGACACCGCAAACGCGCGTCCGGCGCCCGCTCCCAGGAACAAACGCAAAGCGGCATCGACGTGTACAGCCTGTCCAAAGGCGCCCAGGTTATTTCCAGTGAGCTCGACCTGATGCAGCTTGCCGGCAAAATGTTGACCGTGATGGGCGAAAACGCCGGCGCGGGGCGAGGTGTGCTGCTCCTGGTCCTGGGCGACCAGCTCCGTGTGACGGCGGTGATGGAGCCCGGAAGAGAAGCAAAGCCCCTGGATCAGTTGCTGGACATGTCCGCGTTCAAAGGTGCATCCACCGCCATCGTCAACTACGTTCGGCAGTCGGGCGAAAACGTGGTGCTCGAAGACGCCCTGCACCACGGGCAATTTACCAACGACCCCTACATACGCGAGCGCGACGCCCGTTCCGTGCTGTGCATGAACCTCGGCTACAAAGGCAACACCGCCGGCATCCTGTACCTGGAGAACAACCTCGTGCCGGGCGCGTTCACCCCTCAACGCCTCGAAGTGCTCAATATACTCGGTGCACAGGCCGCCATCTCCCTGGAAAATGCGCGCTATTACCAGGATATTCAGAACCTCAACCGGGCCTACGAGCGCTTTGTACCCCGGCAGTTCCTCCAACAGCTTGGGCGGGAGAGCGTGCTCGACGTCCGCCAGGGCGACCAATCGGTGCAGGACATGGCGGTGATGTTCTCCGACATCTGGGGCTTCACTGCCCTGGCTGAAAGCATGTCTGCTCCGGCCGTGTTCGCCCTGCTCAACGAGGTGTGGAGCCTGCTGACGCCCGTTATCGAGCGCAACGGTGGCATTGTGGACAAGTACATCGGCGACGCGGTGATGGCCCTGTTCCCCCAAAACGCCGAAGGCGCACTCCGGGCAGCCGTTGAGATGCAGGCGTCCCTGAAAAACTTCAACGACCGGCGCCGGGAACAAGGACTCCTGACCATTCAGATGGGCATTGGCCTCAATTACGGCGCCATGATCCTCGGCACCGTCGGGTCGGAATCCCGCCTGGACACCACCGTGATCGGAGATGCGGTGAACGTAGCGGCCCGCCTGGAAAGCACCACCCGACAATACGGTTGCCACATTGTTTTCAACTCGGAACTCTGGACGAAAATAGCCAACCGTGCAGCGTTTCACATCCGTCCCATCGGCTCCATCGAGTTGCGCGGACGTGCGCAGCCCATCGCCCTCTGTGAGGAGTTTTCCAACGACGAACCCGGCTTGCGGTCACAAAAAACCGGGGCGAACGACATTTTCACGGCATTTCTGGCGGCCTTTGCAGCCTCCGATGTGTCCGCAGCCCGCCAATGGCTGCACGAATACCGGGTTTTGGCGCCCGGTGACGGGGTGGCGGCTCATTATGAGGGTTTGATGGGGCGCTGACCCTGTGGATTACAGGCCAAACCGGTACTGTACGCCCGTGAGTGCCTGCACACGCGAGCCCAGGAAGCCAACCTCCCCGCGAATCATCCAGTGCTTGTTGAACTGGTACTGGGAGCCCACGATGAAGTTCCACATGTCTTTCGGGTACTTGTTCATGGCGTATTGCACCGTGGAGTTCGCGGCGGTGTTGATGGCCCCTTCGGCAGCGACGAGGAATTCACTCGCCCTTTCCAGGGCGCTGTTGGCCGCTTCGTATTTGGCTTTGTTCACCGGATTGTTTTGCTCTATGCTGCTGAGGTCCTCCCACCAGGTGTCCACCTGCATTTGCACATCCTCAATTTTGGCGTACCCGGCGTCGATCTTTTCATTCAACTCGCCGGCAGAAATGACCTCGTTGAGGTTGATGGAGCCGTCGGTTTCGGAGTTCAGGTGAACCCGAAATCCGCCCACCCAAACCGCCACCGAGTTTTGGGGCTTCTTAAGCTTGAAGTTCTTGCCGAAGCGGGGGCCGAAAACAAAGGTTCGGGCCGGATTTTTCAACTGCGGCACGTCCGTCCACGCCACATTCAAATCGAGGGCCAGAAAACCGCCACCGACGCCGATGGTCGGCGTAAGGCCAAAACCAATGGATGTAGCCTGAAAATCGACCCGGGTATCGTAGGAAAAGACCTCCCTGGAGGTGTTGCTGGAGTCCGGCACCCAAACGCCGAATCCAACGGCGGTAGACGCTCCCGAGCGCCCAAGGATACCGTAAACATTGAGGAAGGGAAACAACCAGATGTCCGGCCGCACGGTAAGCGCGGCCGCTGTGGCCCTGGCATCATCGAATCGAACCAACCCGTCCAGATCGTACATCGGGCCGTTGTTGAACCCGACCATCAGGTCTTCGATGATGATGTCGGACTCCTGCCAGAAATACTGCACACTGAGGCCGGCGGAATACGGCAGGTCGAAGCCCAGCTTAGTCGCTTTGTCGCCCCAGATGGGCAGAGCGTACGGGTAGTCGGCCAACTTGAGGCTGTCAATCACCTCGGCGTTTTTTTCACCGACCAGTTTATTGGAGTACACCTGCGCAGTGAGTTGGCCGATGGAAAAACAGGAAACGATGAGGAACAGAACGGAGATGATCTTTTGCATGGTTGGGTGGTTTTAGGCATTAAATGAGTGTTTTTGTAATGAACACTGAACCGCAAGTCGGGAGGCAAAGGTAGGTCTTCGGTGGAACTTTCTACCTGGGATGCTACTGGGGCATGCGGACAAATTTACCCACATACTTGCAGTCATTAACCGTCACATTTATTTGAAACAATCCAGTCGGCAACCCCTGGATGGCCACCTCCAATCCATCGGCTTGCACAACGGCAGGCAGAACCTTGCTGCGGCCAAACACGTCGACGCAGGTGATGACCGGCAAAAAATCAGGTTGCTGGGCCCGGGGTTCGACGATGGTGATTGCGAAAAAAGAGCCGATTTCGGTCAAAAGGCGACTCATTTTTACTTTTTTCGGCCAATGTACGCGGCACACCATGGTTTGATGAATAAAATCGTACATTTCCACCCACTTTTCATGCATATAGCGCTGGATATGGAGACAAACGCTACCCACCTGAGGCGAAAGCTCTTTTTGTTGATGCTATTCCATTGCCTTTCCATTGTATTGATCGGGCAGACCACTTTCAAAAAAATTTTCGGAACATCAGGCAACGATACTCCATTTTTTGTGGAGGTGCTACCCGACAACAGTTTTCTGGTTGCCGGCGGCACGACCGGTGGCGGCCTGGGCGGCACCGATGCCATGCTGGTTAAATTTGCCGACGACGGCACAGTAGAATGGGCCAAAGCTTTTGGAGGCGGTAATTACGATTTGTTTACCCACATCCATTCCTGCAGCGATGGAAATTTCATAGCCATCGGCAACCGGTCCGGCACAGGATCGGGCAACGATGTGTATGTCGTCAAGGTAGATGGCGGAGGAAACCTCCTGTGGGAACGAACGATCGGAGGTCTCTACGATGACGGGGCCCGCGGGATTTGCGAGGTTTCGGACGGCTACATCATCACCGGAAGCACCATGAGCTTCGGCGGGGGCGCCATTGACATTTTGGTTGAAAAACTGGACCTGAGTGGCAACAGTGTGTGGAGCAAGGCTTTTGGCAGCAGTGGGAATGATATTGGCGGGGAACCCATACCGGCTGCAAACGGCGAAGTCTGGGTGAGCGGACACCTGCCCGGCGCCGGGAATAACGACGGCGTATTGCTGCGTATTGGCGCCACCGGCACCCTGATCAGCGCAACCCGGGTCAACGGCGGGAATGAAGAATTTATGAACTATCTGTCGGCCGGCGGTACCGGCCTGACCAGCTCCGGCTCAACCAATTCATACAGCGGCAGCAATCAGCAACCTTTTATGGCGGGTTTCAATACGGCAGGTAACCTGGTATGGGGCAAGCGTTATTTGATGCCGGCGGGCAATTATGAGATACAGGCGGAAGACTGCCCGGATGGCGGTTTTATCTTTTCCCCTTACTCCATATCGGGCAATTTCAGCGATGCTTACCTGATTAAAACGGATGCTACCGGAAACATAACCTGGGCCAAATCATACGCCATGCCGGGCGGCGGGAGAATGTTCCACGCAGGCCCGGCGCCGGATGGCGGTTATGTGGCTGTCGGGCATTGTACGGGCGCCGGGCAGGACATCTTTATCGTGAAAACAGACGCCATCGGCAATATTGCCGGCTGTTGCCCGGAAGACGCGCCGATCACCGCTGCGGCCATTACGCCGTCAACGCCGGGGGCCTCGCCCGGCGAAGACACGGGAGACCCCGCTGCTGTCGCCTCCACGGCCAATCAGGCCATGGTCCTGACCGAAACCAATCTCTGCGACGGCTCGGAATGTTGCAGTACCGAAGCCGGCACCATGCTGGCACAAAGCCTGCATTTTTGCATCAACGAACCCGCTACCTTCACCCACAACGACGACGAGGTGCTGGACGGCAACGACCTGCTCCAGTTCATCCTGTTTTCCAATCCCAACGATACACTGGGCAGCATCCTGGCCATCAGCAACACGCCAACATTCACATTCAACCCCGCCACCATGCAAACAGAGACAACTTACTATGTCGCTGCCATTGCCGGGAATAACCTGGGTGGAAACGTGGATCTGGACGATCCTTGTCTCGACATTTCCAATGCCGCGCAACTCATCTGGCATCCGCTCCCGGAAGTGCTCCTGCAGGTCGACAACACGGACGTGTGTGCCGGAGATTGTTATACCGTGACGGCGGTACTGACCGGCACGCCTCCGTTTACCCTTACGGTAAACAGCCCGGCCGGCGCCACAACCGTTAGCTTTCAAGGCCTGACCGGCACCTTTCCGATATGTTTGCCGCCGAATACGCCGCCGGGGACTTTTACGGTGCAGGCCACGATGCTGATGGATGCGTACTGCACTTGTCAGTAGGAAATTATGCGGATTGGGGAGGGAAAACCTGCCGGCAACGCATCTTCCTGCCGGGCAAGGGTGAGGTGGCTCAATTTTGCCGCACACTTTTCTGTAAGAGATAAGGTTCGGTTGGTTTGTCTGGGGCCTTAAGTTCATTGATCAGGCTGGGTTAGCTGTTTGTGCAGCCAGCCATTTCTGCTTTGTGTGCGGAAAAATTGAGCCACCTCACAATGACAGTCTGGATAGCATCCAGTTGATACTGCTGGTTTTTATCGAATTGGAGTTTCATGGCTCGCTGCGTTGACTGATTTGTTCGCGGGCCTTTTCGATGGCTTCGTGCAGTTTGGCTTCCAACAGTTTTTTGGGCGGCAGCGAAGTCAGGTACTCGGCTACCCGAATATTGCTGTCTTCCAGCCGGAGCAGTTCAACGTGCTCGCTGTTTTTTCCTGCACACAGGATCAGGCCAATGGGCGGGTTTTCACCTTCCAGCATCAGATGCTTTTCCAAAAAACGCAGATAAAGCTCCATTTGCCCCTTGTAGGCGGCTTCAAAATCGCCCAATTTGAGGTCAATAGCCACCAGGGACTTTATACGCCGGTGAAAAAACAAAAGGTCAATGTAATAATCACGGTTGTCAATCGTAATGCGCTTTTGCCGCGACATAAACGCGAAATCTGTCCCGAACTCTACGATAAACCGCTCCAACTCCACCAATATGGCGTTTTCCAGATCCTTTTCGGAATAAGTATCCTTCAATCCCAAAAAATCAAGCACATACGGGTCGCGGAATACCAGATCGGGACTCAACTTTTGTTCCGCCCGCAGGCGCTCCAGGTCATTTATGATCGTTTGTTCCGGCTTGCGGCTGATGGCCGTGCGCTCGTAGAGCATGGATTGGATGCGCTCTTGCAGGGTACGCACGCTCCAGTTTTCCAGTTGCGCCATTTGCAGATAGAAATCGCGCTTAAGCGGGTCGTCCATCGGAATAATCAGACGGATGTGGCTCCAACTCAATTTTGCACACAGTGTGTGCAAAATATCGGGATCAGGAACCGCTTTCGATAATTGGATACAATAAAACAGCTGCCGTTGGCTCCACCCGCTGCCATATAGTGTCGTGAGTTGGGTAGCGAGGCCGGCGATAACCTGACGGCCATACACAGCTTTGCCATCTTCCAGGTTTTGTGCAATCAGCAGATTTCCAATGCGCCAATACAACAGCGTGAGCGTAGCATTCACTGCCCGGCCAGCCGCAATTCGGCCTTGTTCAATCAAAGCGACTATTTCCTCTGCAAGTAGCTGAATGTCGGAGCTTTGCATCTTATTTTCCATCATCACACCGTTTTAAAAGCAATCCCGTTGTCCTCTAGCTTCAACTGCGCATTGGTAAAGCGGTTGAACAATTCAGCCACGGTCGTTCTCTTACAAAAATACAGGGTATTTTACAATTCTGACTTCCATAGTGCCGGAAAGAAGGGATTCTGAAAAGAAATGCCAAAAAGCAGGAGCGTCAGAAAAAGATAGCAGACCGCACCGGTCAACAGCGGTGGCACAAAAAAGTCAGCACCAAAAAAAAGCGAGTCATGCAAACCTGCACAACTCGCTTAAACTCAGCAGTCGGGACGACAAGATTCGAACTTGCGACCACACGCCCCCCAGGCGTAAAAGTCTTGAAATTGCAAAACATAAGTGTATGATTTTCAAAGAGTTAAAAATTTAATAATTTTTAATTTCTTTCAAATTTCTGCACCATGTCTGCACTAAAAATCGTTCTTTATAAGAACAAAATGCTCGCAAATGGCGAAAATCCGATTCGTTTGAGGGTTTACTTAGGCAAGGAACGCTACATTTCTCTTGGAATGAGCGCAAAACCCGCTGATTGGAACGACAAATATGGTAGGTTCAACGCTAAAGCCCCAAACTATGAAGCCAGAAATGCCATTCTCCGAAACCACCTAACCCGTGCTGAAGAGCTGCTTTCTGAAATTGTCGAATCCGGCAAACCGTTCTCCATTCACGAATTCAAGCACAAATTTTTAGGTAACGACAAAAAAGTTACCGTCCTTGGATTCCTCGATGAGAGGGTGAAGGAACTCATCAATGAGAAGAGCATTGGTAACAGTAACAAGTATAAGCAACTAAAGACCATGCTCCTGAAGTACAAAACAGGGGAGTACCTTTTCTCTGACATTGACTACACTTTCCTCAAAGGCTTCGAGTCCTTCCTGCTTGCCAGGGGGAGCAAAAAATCGAATGTGCATTTTTATATGAGAACCTTCAGGGCATTGGTGAACGAGGCTATCCGCAGGGAATTACTTGAATCAGAACAATACCCGTTTGCCACTCAGTTTCACAAAAACAAGTATTCCTTTTCCCACCTCAAAAATGACTACGACCCGAAGCCGTTACCTATGGAAGACCTTGAAAGGCTCAAGGCGTTTCCCGTTCAGCAGCACCCGCACCTGCAACACAGTTACGACGTATTCATTTTCCTGCTAAGGGCAAGGGGATTGAACTTTGTTGACCTATGTAGCCTGACAGTGGATAACCTTGTGGCTGGACGTTTGAATTACATCAGGCAAAAAACTGGTAAGTTGTATTCCATTAAAGTCACTCCTGAAATGGATGAAATTATTCAAAAATACATCGGCGAAGTTTACCTGTTCCCGATTATGGACAACGCTCCTGTAAGAGCTTCAGCCAGATACCACTACGTCAGAAAAGCACTTCGGGTATTCAATTGCCAACTAAAGGAAATTTCCGAAATTATGGGATTCAAGAAAAAGATGACCTCTTACACGGCAAGGTATTCTTACACGAATGTCCTGGTTCAAAACAACGTCCCAGTTCCGCTCATCCAACAGGCTCTTGGTCATGCGAACATCGCAACCACGCAGCACTATATCAAGAAGTTTGCGAATGAGGAGGTGGATAGAGTGGATATGTTAATCTAATTAGATATAATTTTAGAGTTTTGTTTTATTAACAACCAAACTCCTATTGCCACTACTAAAAAAGCGATTAAACAAAGTCCTGGTATAGTCAAAAAGCCGAAGTAATTGACTTCCATAGCATTGCATGGATTTGCCAGTGTACAAATCTGGGTTGTTGAAATAGATACTTTTTGCAGTAAATAATGGTAAGTTTCGAGCGGAATTCCAAGACTGACAAAAGGTAATATGAACCATGCCGTTTCAATAGAGGCAGTCAGAACCCCGACCCCGGAAATCAACAAAATCGGGTACATCAAGACCCTCGCCCGCCGACAGAGTTGGCACGGTGGGAAGCCTTTGGCAAAGTCAAACAAGTTTCAGGACGCGATATTTAGAACAGGGTCGCCGAAGTTGCTGAAATACAAAGAGCCAAGCACTGCCAAAAGTGCCTGAATAAAAATGAGGTAGAAAACCCGGTTAGCCTTTTTCAAACGCATCGTCAAAACAGTACAGGAAATAAAAACAACCTTGTTCTTATAGGAAAAACAACCCAGATTGCTACTTATTTTGAGAATAATTTACCACCAACGCCCCACTTTTTGGCAATAATCACGGTACGCAAGACCATGTTGTTTTGCCAAAAAATCTTCCTCCAAACGGATTTGAACTGAAATAACGACCCACGAAACGACCGCCACAAGCAAGGTTACTGTGTTGGGCAGTACCAAAAACAGTCCTGCCATAGTCAGCACCATACCGAGAAAAATGGGATTACGACTACGGGCAAAAAGACCAGTTTGTACCAATTCGGTAGGTTCTTTTTCGTCAATCCCGATACGCCACGATTGGCGCATGGTACGCTGCGCTGCAACAATTAGCAGCCATGAACCAATTAAAAGCGACCACCCGGCAGTATGGGCAAACGGGTGGTCGAGCCAACCCAGAGGTGGCAAGAAATGCGCAACTTTTTCCGGGGCAAATGCTTTTGACCCGATGCAAGCAAAAACAAGTGCAATGAGCCATTTGAAAACGCCGCCGACAAAGCCATAAACCGAATCGTCTTTGGGCAAAACCACCGGATTGATGCCAGTATTCTTCCAGACGAACCAACTCGGTAGCACGAACGTGGTCAGGAAATAAACCACCAGAAAAGAAAAAAGAAACATATTGAAAAAGTGTCGATTTAAAAGTTAGCCATTTAGACCTCCATTTTTTGGATGCGAACCGCGTTCAAAATCGCCAACAACGCCACGCCCACGTCCGCAAAAACCGCTTCCCAGAGCGTCGCCACTCCGCCCGCGCCGAGCGCGAGAACGGCGATTTTCACCGCCATCGCCAGCCCGATGTTTTGCCAGACAATGCGGCGGGTGAGTTTCCCGATTTTGACCGCCGAGGCGATTTTCGAGGGCTGGTCGTTTTGAATCACGATGTCGGCGGTTTCAATCGTCGCGTCCGAACCGAGGCCGCCCATTGCGATGCCCGCGTCGGCGAGCGCGACGACGGGCGCATCGTTCACCCCGTCGCCGACGAAGGCGAGGCGGCGGTTTTCGGCTTTCAACGCCTGCACTTTTTCAACTTTCCCTTCGGGCAAAAGGTCGCCGAAAGCGCGGTCAATGCCCAGCGCGGCAGCCACTTTTTGAACGACACTTGATTTGTCGCCGGACAGCATCACGGTTTGGATGCCCATGCCGTGCAGGTCGGCGACCGCCTGTTTTGCGTCTTCTTTGAGTTCGTCGGCGATGGTGATGCAGCCCGCGTAATTTCCATTTATGGAAATCAAAACGAAGGTTTCCACGATTTCAGCGACCTCCGGCGGCGTTGCGATGCCGAATTTTTGCATCAATTTCAGGTTGCCCGCCAGCACGTCGTCGCCCGCGACTTTGCCCCGGATGCCATGTCCTGCGATTTCCTCGACCTCGGAAACGGGCAGCATGGTCTTGTCTTTTCCAAAAAACTCGACCACCGCGAGGGCAACGGGGTGGGTGCTTTTGCTTTCGAGGGCGGCTGCGGTTTCGACCAATTTTTCCGGGGAAATGCCCAGTGCGGTGTCCACTTTTTGGGCTTTGAAAACGCCCTTCGTCAGCGTCCCGGTTTTGTCCATGACGACGGTGTTGATTTGGCTCATCACGTCCAAAAAATTCGAGCCTTTGAACAAAATCCCGTTGCGGCTCGCCAGCCCGATGCCGCCGAAATAGCCCAGCGGAATCGAGATGACCAACGCGCACGGACACGAAATGACGAGGAAAACCAGCCCGCGATAAAGCCAGTCGACGAACACATATTTTTCCACAAAAAAGAAGGGCAGCGCGGTGATGGCGACCGCCAAAAAGAACACGATGGGCGTGTAGATTTTGGCAAAACGCGAGATGAAAAGTTGCGTCTGCGACTTGCGGGCGGTCGCGTCCTGCACCAGTTCGAGGATGCGCGAAAGTTTGGAGTCTTTGAAAAGCGAGGTCACGCGGATGTCGGCGACGGTGTTCAGGTTTATCATCCCGGCCAGCACGGTTTCGCCTTTGGCTTTCGTGTCGGGTTTGCTTTCGCCGGTGAGCGCAGCGGTGTTGAAGGCCGCCGAATCGCTCACCAACGTGCCGTCGAGCGCGACTTTTTCGCCGGGGCGCACTTGAATGAACTCGCCGGGCAGCACCTCGCCGGGGCTGACGGTCAAGGTTTTTGTGCCGCGCAGGACGTTCACCGTGTCGGGGCGCACGTCGAGGAGGGCTTTGATGCTGCGTTTGGCGCGGTTGACGGCGGCTTGCTGGAACAGTTCGCCGACAGCGTAAAAAATCATTACCGCCACGCCCTCGGAGGCTTCGCCGATGAAAAACGCGCCAAGCGTGGCGACCGTCATTAGCATGAATTCGGTAAAAAACACGCCTTTTCGCATGGCTTCCTCCGCCTCGCGCATTACGGGCAGCGCGACGGGCAAATACGCGGCGGCGTACCAAACGACGTGCAGCCCGCCCGAAAACCAGTCGGGTTTGAGCCAATTGTCGAGCGCGACGGCGGACAAAAGCAACACGAGGCTCGCCGTCACGGGCAAATATTGCCGCCACCAAGCCGCCTCGCCGTGTTCGTCGCTGTGGTCGTGGTCATGCCCGTCGCCGTCGTGGTGCGCCTCGGTTTTGAGTTGAGCGTCGGCGCGGGCGTATATTTTTTCTTCGAGGGAGCAACAGGTCATTTTGCCCTGCGCGTCGTAGGTGTGGGTGTGGGTTGGGTCGGTATTGAGCATTGTTTTTATATCGTTTTAAAATTTAGCAACAGTTTTCGCCAGCCTGAATGGGCGGGCATTTTATCGTTCCATAACTGCAAAAAACACAGCAATCGCCCGGCTTTGGCTTCAAAACCGTACGGCAGTTTTCACATTCGTAGAAAAACTGACAGGCATCTGTGGGCATGGTTTCCACTTTTTGAAAACCACAATTCGGGCAGGTGAGCATGGATTGAAGCACCACGCCAGTACCCTTTTTTCTCTTCTTTTGGAAAAATTGCCAACCCGCCCAGCCGAAAGCCAACACAGAAACAGCCCATAGCACAGGCTGCCATTTTTCAGCCCACGCGGTGGCAGATGTCGCCGCGCCCGCGCCCACGACCAAAGCCAAGATTGGTGTGAAACAGCACAAAAAAGAGGCAATTGCTGCCAAAATGCCACTTGAAATTGCGAAACCTTGTTTTTTCATTTTTGAAAAATTGATGAAACCAGTTTCGGGAAATCCGGGGACAGCCAGCCGTGCCGCCCGCCCCGGATTTCCCGAAAGCATATTTTTTTGAAAAGCAAAATCAATGGTCGTGTTCCGCAGGCGCGGACACCTTCGACAAAAGGTAAAACGCCCCTTTCACCACCACTT
>JANRJH010000008.1:0-66257 GCA_033764075.1 Saprospiraceae bacterium
AACCCCAGCGTCGTGCTCTGCAAGGATCGACAACTTTTGATCGTTACTGAAATTACTCTTTCGCATGTGTTCGCAATTTAGTGGTGAATTTACGTAATATCCTCTACTAAATTGTGGTATCGCGTTTTGGGGAGGCTACAAAAGCATGATGAAGATTATATCCTTGCCAACATCAGGGTCATTGAAGAGGAGTTGAAAAATGGCAAAGAGATACGCAACATTCCGGCCTATTTGATGAAGGCTTTTGAAGTGGATTTCAGACCAATCGAGACAGAATTCGATAAAATCCAACAAAAAAAGAAGGAAAACAAAGCCTTAGCGGAAAAGCAAGCAGGGGAGTGGGAAACACTGAAAAAGGAACTACTCAAGCAGTTTGACAGGGAAAAAACACAAGCCGTTGCCGATGTGCTGGATAAATTGGATGATGCGGAGACTGCTACTTTGAAGTCTGAATTCCTACTTGAAATTGACAAAAGTCCGCTACTCAAAAAGGTTTTGGAATCCAAATGATTAGACTCAAGTCATATCCAGGTTCAATGGATAAATTTCATTGCACATAGATATCTTGAAAAAACGGCTTACGACTTTGAGGAATTTTTGAAAATTGAAGGGTACGATACAGAGGGTGGGAAAATATAAGGGAGTGATACAAAACGTTCAAAAATGAAATTTTTTGCACGGTGAGAACTGGGGTTTCTCATCGTTTTTTATTGAAGCGAAGTCCTTTCTTGTGGCAAAACAGTTTGATCTATAAAAATGATGATATGATAAGAATCAAAACTTCGAGTATTTTGAAATTCCTTGATGACATCTTTGAACAATCTAAGTATTCTATTGACGGAAACAATTTTTGAATAGAATGCCTATTAAAATCAAGAAGAAATCATTTTTTTGACATCTAAATCTGACTCAAGGTGTTTTTTAATATCCAGCGGTGTTGAAGGATTCTTATAAACTTCAAACTTAATTAGGTCAACAGGATGTGAAGATAATGCAGATAATAACTCAGTAGATGCTTGAGGGTTGGCAGCAACTCAACTTAATAATGCAAAATCACTGCGATTGTAGTCGGTTCACAGCCTCAAAAGAATCTCATCAAAAGGGGTGCTTGAATTAGCTGCTGCTGCGTTTCTAAGTGAGTCATTAGGACTATCTAAAAAATCAATTAATATTTTCGGCTCCGTATCGGAGTTGGACGCTAATTTTATGTTATCACGTTCAATATCGTCAATAAAACTTGTGTCGTTTGTAGCAATATTTAGTTCAAAATCTGAAATAAGTTTTGATAATTTTCACGACTCCTCTTTCTTCTCTAACAAATTTTTAATGTGTGATGGAGTGTTTTCGTTTAGATAGACTTGAAACTGCACATTTTCATCGTCAATGCTTGCTAATATGTTTAGCACTTCAACGGGTGTATTTGGGTTTCTTGCTAATCACATAATTAACCAATTTTCTATCCTTCAGTTAGTATATATTTCTGGATTTTGATAGTCTTCACCAATGAAACCTTTAAGAATATGAAATGGCATGTTAGGATGACTTGCAGATAACTTCCTTACTCCGAAGTCTTTGTTTTGCAAAAAAGATTCCAATATATAAAATGGTAAGTTTGGGTTTTTGACCAAATCGGAAATGGCTGCCCACTCAGAACTTTTAGCTGCCATCTCGTCTAATTCTTCAATTGGCGTATTCGGATTCATTGCCTTAAATGACCAATCTAATCCTTTCACTATGGCCATAAAATCCTTATCTTGTGAAAGTATCTGTTTTTTTTCTACGGATAGCTTGGGATGCTTGAAAATCAGATATTTGAGGTAATTGTTAGTAATTCATTCACAGAGCAAGTCTAATATTCATGGGTTAAGTTCGGGTCTTGAAAGGATTTTATTAAACCAAGATGTAGGAAGAACACTATTTTTAAGAAGGTTTAACAAAACTTCATCTTCATCAAAAACAAACGTTTTCAAGATGGGAATTGGGGTTTTTGGGTGTCCAGCAACAGCAGCCCTAACATACACATCTGAGTCGGTACTCAATTCAACCAAAGTTTTCAATTCAATGTTATTGTTTTCTGCAACCTTCGCTCTTACCAAAGCGTTTTCATGTTTGGAGAGGGTTGATAACGTTGCTTTTGGTGTATGGGGATTTTTTGCAACATTACCTTGTACTACCCAGTTATCACTTTTAGCAAGGTCAGCTAATACATCTTGAGGGGTAGCAGGACATAATGCAACTGCGACCAAGGTGTTTTGGTCATCACTTTGAGAGAGTTGACGGAGGTAGTTCTCATCTGTTTCATACTGTAAAAATTGAGTTATCTCTTCAGAGAAAGCCTCCGTGACATTATCTTTAGTAAGTCACTTGTGGGATGGTTTATCTGAAGATTCTTTTGGGACTTTTCAACCTTTTTCTGCCATTTTGGTAAAAAGAAAAGTAAAAAATTTTTACCATTATAAACAAATAACCTATTTTGTCAAATATTTATGTATTTAAATATTATAATATAATATATTCCAAGCTATAAAAACGATAAGCAAAATGACAAACCCAAGCAGGAGGAAGTATCTTTTTTCAAACAGCGACTTTTCACGGAACAACGATTCAACCTTTTCATGATATTCCTTTTGCACCACCTCATACTTCGTCAAAATCTCCTTTTTTTCGGTTTTCTCCTCAGTTAGCATTATGCCGTACCTGGTTAACTGCTCCTGTAAATTGACGTTATATTTCTCCAGGTCTTCAGACCTTTGGACTACCAATTCATATTCATTTTCAAGCTTTGAAAACCCCTTTTTCAAGTTTTCAATTTCTTGAAAATTAGCAACGGTCTGAGGTGTTTCTTCTCTATTTTCAAAGTTCTTTAAAGGTGGTTGTAAAAAGTTTGTAAAGTCTTCAAAATTTATAAAAGTCTTTCAAAACTCTTTCCTGATGCGTATATTTCCTTCATGCTTTGCGAGGTAATTGTAAACTGTCTGTAAAGAGATATCAAATTTGTTTGAAAGGTCTTTTGGCAGAACGTATTCCATTGTTTTAAAAGAAGAAATTGAAAGGTTGAAAACTTGAAAACAGCTAAAATATACGGGATTTAACTCGAATTACAAGTCTTTGTAAACCTTTGTAAAAGGGTTTAAAAGAAAGCCAGAGGATGTCCTACCTGGCTTCAAATGTGGCATTTGGTAGTACCCCCCCAAACACTGTCGTAGTTTGCACGGCAGTCGTTTTCCGATTTCAGGGAATTCCACCCTGGGGGCAATTCTCCAAAGACAGGCTGATAAAATATAAGCCCCGTTATTCAAAGCTATATAGCAGTCGGAGACTACGGTTTCAACAACCTTTTTCAAGTGGTTTAAAACAAGTTTAAAAGTTTGAAAAATGCAGGTAATCGCAATGATAGCCTGCATTTTTGTAACTTTGTCTTGTGCTTTTTAAGAGGCACTTTTTACTTCTTTTAAAGCGCAATGATGGAGGACAAGATTTTAAGTATCCTGGCTTCGGCTGACCATTCCGGGTTTACCGAACTTCTTCAGGGAGACTACTTGAAAAGGTATGTGGTAGCCTTTACCAACAACACCGAATATGCTCTCGACCTGTTGGCTTGTCAGGCAAGATTTTACTGAGCCGTCTTTAATAATTTGACCATTGGTTGACGAACGACTCCCCAAGGCCAGATTATGATTGACATCGGAACATCTACTGACGACCTACACGAGGCATTGGAGTTGAAAAGGCTCCACCACCAACAAGCAGTTCGGGATAGAGTTCTTGAAGTGGAAATCACTTAGGAGGAGGGCGTAAGCCCTTCTCCTCCTCATTTTAAACAAGGATGCTTTTCCAGACATGACCCTTCAACTTTGAAATCATTTCTTGAGGATACACTTTCATGTCAGTGAGGCTTAATACGATGTAGCGTCTCTTCATGGTATCATGGGAAATAAAGCTCCCTAAGCGTATCCTTCCCATTCAAATTTTCAAGTCATTTTTTCCTGGATGGTTTATCTTTGTACTGCGGTACGGAAATCCCGCATCTTTTTTATTCTTTTCATTCTACCATGAAACTCCTTACTCAGCAGATTTTAGCTGACTTCCGCAAAGTTTGAGACCAGATGAACGAAAGTGACCCGATTATCATCTGCAAGTTTTTTCATCCTGCTTCTGTCCGAACACGGTTTCCGACTGAGTTTGATGAGGAAGACCAGATTTTTTTCGGTTACGTCGTTGGCCTGGAAAACGAGCGGTGAAGCTTCTCTTTAGATGAGTTGCAAAGTTTCAGGGATAGGTTTGGGCTTGGAATCGAAAGAGACAAGTTCTTCCGTCCGTGCAGATTTTCAGAATTGGAGGGCTTTTAGCCCCCCTTTTCTGAAAGTCAAACCGATAAACTTAGGGGGAAGGCGAAGTATAATCTTACCGATAAATCAGATTATAGATTAACTTGTTGAAATTCAGAAAATTAGAGTTAATTTTCAAATTCAACTAATGTATTTATACATAAAAAATTTGCCTATCAACTCCATCAGCGTTTAGCCAGGTTTCAAAAAAATTCCCATCGAGCGTGTCGAGCGACTTGAACAAAAAATACTCCTTCATGTGTGCAAAGAACGGGTTGCCCGAAAGTTCCCTTATCAAAGAGGTCATGGTACTCTCATACTCAAATACCCATAAAGTACGATAACCACGTTCAAATCCATACTTCGCATTGGCACTACCGAGCAGTAGAGCCTTACCGTGTTGGATGCACTTTTGTATGGCTTTTTTGGTGTCCTTTCCGTTTTCAAGCTCAAGCACGTAAAGCTCGTTTTGCCTGATGGTCTGGAGCGAAAATACCATGTCCACTTTCAGGGTCTTGTTGCCTTCAAAAACGAAAGCTGTCTTGGATTTTAGATTTCTGTCCACCTTGTTGTTCCCGACCGTATCAAAGTACCTGTCGCAAAACAGCACCGGAAACCTCCGCTCTTCGGCCTGCTTGTCGAGTTCGATTTGAATGTCAATGATGGAGGTACGGTGTTTCTGGTCTTGCGTGTCGGTGGTGATTTTTCCGATTGGGTAGTGGATTGTGTCTTCTTCAAGACCATAAAAATCCACCAACAAGTCCTTGCCCTTTGCTGTCAAGTAGTGTTTCACTTCAGTCCCGATGCGGTGTGGAATGGAAGCGACATAGGGAGTTCTTCTTTCCTTTAACTCCTTCACCAAATTACTGAGGTTTGGGGTGTGCTTGTCTATCCCCAACTTTTTCATCTGGGAGTAGGTGAGGTACTTGTAGCGGCCTAAGCTTTTGAGAATTTTGGCCTGTTTTTCATTTATCCGTTGAATCTCCATCATCTCCTAAAAATAAATCAAAGGGTGGTTTGTTTGTTGATTTGGATGGAGGTGGTGAAGCCGGGTCGCCCTCCTTTCGGGGTATCCGTTCGGTCTTGGTTTGGCCAACAACCTTGTAGTATTTTGAGAGTTGGTATTTGTCGAATACTTGCTCTTCTTGGGAGGTCATTTCAAAGTCGGGGTTGTTTATTAGAAAAGAAGGTGATTTGATTTTCAAAGGAGTACGCCCACGAATCTTCAAATAGTATTCATAATCCTTTAGTGAAATTTGGTCTTTAGGCAAGGTTATCATGGCTTTTATATCATCTGCTTCATCGCCTCCGACAATTTTGATAGCCGTATTTTTCTTGACTGCCTCAACCTGCTCTCCCAACTGGTTTACATACTGATTTGCCAAAATGAGATGCAGACCGTACTTCCTCAATTGGGAAAGTATGTACTCGAAACTGCCGGAAACAAGGTTCTGGCACTCGTCAATAAAAACAAAGGTGGGTAGCGATTTTTCCGGGTCTCTTTTTCTAACCAGGCTTTTGATGTTGGCTACCAAAAACTTCCCAAAGGCTGCTTGGGTCATTTCTCCCAACTCACCCAAGTTGAAAATAATCACCTTGCCCGAATTCAACGATTTTTCGAGACTGAAGGTGCTTTGACCCGCAACCAAAGGCTTCAGAGCAGGGGAGTTCAGTAGTCTTTCTACCCTGTATAAAAGTGCATCTCTTGACCTCTTTTCAGTCTTCAAAAACCTCTCATTAAAATACTCGCTGTACTCGATTGCTTCTTGCAAAATATCAGGTTGGGCATTGAGCAAGTCAGCCAGGTCAACCAGAGTAGAACCGTCTCTTTCCAGTAGAAAGTAGATGCTTTTTTCCAGCATGTTGACCATGCTTTCACTCAGTTCTCCTCCCTCCCTGCTCAGTACCTCTTCAAAAGAGATGATGATTTGTTCAGCAGTATGAGAAAGATTTTTGATGGATTTTTCACCCACATCGAACACGTTGAAAGTAGGGCTGTACCCATCTTTCAAGAATGGGTCTATGTAAATGACTCTTTCTTTATCAACGTTGAGGTGGAAACGTTTCACCTTCTTAGCAAGGTCGCCGTGCGGGTCAATAAGCACGAAACTGAATTTTTCGTACTTCTTTTGAAGTTCATAAAAAATTGCCCTAATGAGTTCAGATTTGCCTGAACCCGTTGGGGCAACGATGTAGGAGTGCATTTTGAGCTTAGGCAGTGGCAGGTATGCTTTTAAACGACCACCCAAAAAAAAACTCATAACGCTGAGGTTCGCCTTCATAAGTGCCTGAACATATCCTTCCGCATCGGGGGTGTATTTATTGATAAATTGAAGGCGTAGTCTTTCTGATATAATATTGAATAGCCTGAAACCCTGATACTTAGTCCAATTCGTATTGTCCTGAGTGTTAATGTAAAATAGCTCCTTGTATTCCTCAAAAGTTAAACCTCTTTCGTGCTGAAGCATGGAATAGACAGATTCTTGAACGGGATGCTTGGTGACTCCTTCTAATCTGCGAAGTTCATCTTTTACAGCCTCGATACGCTTTACCCACTCCTCCATGAGCGGAACAATAGCGTCGCTCTCAACCAGTATATCTGAAATCTCACCGACCCCAATGCCTCCATCTGACTCGTTGACTTTATCAAGAAGAAGTGCCTCAATTTGGCTGGAAGGAAATATCTTTGTAACGTCAAGTTTCATGGTGGCAAAAATAGCCAGTCCCTTTGAACTTGGATACACAATAAATCGAGTTTTTCAACCTAAAACAGGGTTAGAAACAAAAATTGAAGTGACAAAATGGAAAACATGTTTTATCATATAGGTGCAGACTTGAGCAAGTTCCCTTTTATGATGTATCAGATTGGGAAATTAGAAAATATAGACATTCAGGGAAATGCCAGAAATGGGAATCTGAGAATCACACGAACCCCCTCTGTAAATTCAGGGAGCAACATCTTTTATTATCCACTTACTGACGTTTCATTGCTCGACAATCCAGGAAAAAGATTTAAACTAAAAGTAATAGACTATATAGCAATACTTTATTCGGCTTGTGAGGTTTTCGCTATGTTAGAGAAAGAGAAAGGTGATTACTATAAACTCTCCTCAGATTTTGCAGAGAAAAATGCAACACTTAGTGAATTATATAAATATTTTAATAATTCATTTTTGTTTAGTTCAATACTTGGCATTGACCACTTTCCTCATCGCTGGAAGTGGAACTCTGAAGTACCAAAGGATAAAAATAAGGTTATTCGATTTGAGGATACATCTATGTTTGAAGATGGTAGGACTGAAAAATCTTTAAATGTGGGAAAGGACTATGGTATATTACCAAAGACTATTGAAGGCAAAATCTCTTCCAATGAAAACAGCCAAAAAACAATGCTTTGTTTTATAGGGATTCTAACGAGGAGAAGTGTAACTGAGAAACCAATACTGAACTTATTTGAATATTTTCTGCCCAATGACCTTAGACCAGAGTGCTTCAATAATGAATTGGAATTTGAAAAGGATAATTATGCTTTATTATTGAATGTAACCCATTTACTATGGGAATGGTATAATGCAGTTAAGTACAACAATTCTTGTTTACAGGAAGAAATTGAACGTATAGACTTCTCAATTGCGGAGCAAAATTCTAACTTTATGAAAAGCAGTAGTGAATTGAAAAAATATTTAACCGCATTAGAGGATGAGATTGGCAATTTGAAAAACAAACGTACAGAATACGAAAAGTCTTTGACTGAAAGATATAATGAGTTACACAGGGCGTTTATGTTGAAAGGTGCAGAAATTTATGAATTAAATGAGTCACACAAAAATGAAATCAAAGAGATTAGAACATCTCATCAAGAATATATCAGTAAGTTGGAGAAAGACTTTGACAGTATAAAAACCCAAATGCGCGTTGAATATGAGAAAAAAATTAATGCAGATAAAATCCAACATGAAAAGATTGAGACCCAATTGAGAGAAAAGCAAAGCCAATATGAAAAAGCGCAAAAAAGAACAGAAGATAAACATTCAACTGAGTTGGAAAAACTGCGTATAGAAATTAATAAGTTAGAAGAAAAAGCCATTCAACAATCTGAATCTTACAAAATTGAAATCCATAATTCACAAGAAAGGAATAAGTGGACGCTTGAACAAAGTGAAGAAGAAATCAAGAAAATCAAACAAGACTTTGCAACAGAGTTAGCAGTAGTAAAAAGCCGCCATGAAGCTGAGTTGAAGGACGTAATGAAAAAACATGCTACTGAAACGACCAATAGTAATACATCATTTCAAAAGACAATAGAAAGTCTAAATCAACTTATCACAGAACGGAGTAGAAAAATAGATGAATTACAATCGCAAATTATCTCTATTCGTCAGAATGTGACTGATGAAATAGTTAGCCAACGAATACTCGATAACTCATTCTTTACTCATACGCCATCTAATTGGGATAGAAATTTCTTTGACGAACTTTCCATTCGATTAGATAGGTTAGGGCAAATTGAAGAAACACAAAACCATCAGCAAATCCTCCTTGAAATCCAAAAATTGACTAATGAGGCAAAACTTACTTATGAGATTACCAAAACGGAAAACCAACGGTATCTGGCCGAAGTAATGCAATCACATACTAAAATTGAACACCAAATAAACCAAGAAATAATCAATAGAGCAAACCATGAAAATTTATTAGATAGGAAGCAATTCTATATCGAAGAGCAAATTAAGAGGGAAGAATTGAACAGAGGTGAGCAAGACCTTAAAATTGATAGAGCGGTTTTGGAGATTGACCAAAAGCAATCACTCATCGAAGACAAAATAAGAAAAGAAGAACTGAATAGGGACGAGCAAGACCTTAAAATTGGCAAGGCAGTTTTGGAGATTGACCAAAAACAATCATTCATCGAAGACAAAATAAGAAAAGAAGAGTTGAATAGGGACGGGCAAGACCTTAAAAATGACAAAACCATTTTTGCTATTGATAGTAAAATTAAACAAGAGGAAATAAATCGTGAAAAGCACAGAAATGAGATAGACAGAGAGCAAATCAATTTGGACAAAAAGCAAATGCAGATTGACTTTATTAGTTTGAGGAATGAACTAAAATCTGAGTCATTGTCTATGCGAGAGTTTGCTATGCAAAAAACCTTTGAGTATCAAAAATTTGAAATTACTGCAAAGGAAAACCTTATAAAGGCTGCCGAAATGGTTAACCTTCAAGAAGCTAAAAACCTCCAGGGAGAAAGAATCAAGTTAGAGGTTGTTGGAAAACTGGCTGAAATTGGTATTCAGGTTAGAGAGCAGAATGTTCAATTACAGAAGCAAATGAATGAGATTGACCAAAAGAACATTAAAAATGACAGGCAGTTGTTGGAAATGAATAAAGAAAAAATGGATGTCCAAAACATGTTAACCCAGGGCAAACTGGATTTTCAAAAGAATCAGAATGACCTTATGGAAATGATGCTAAAAATTAAAGATGGTGAGTTTAAAAACGCAGCTACATCTCTTCTAATTGAATTGAACAAGAAGCACTTTGAAAATGACATTCAACTCCAAAATATTGGATTAGTCCAGAGAGAAAATGAAGTTACTTTAAAGGGTCGAGAAAATGATATTAGAAGTATCCATTTAACGAATCAAAGCGTGGTGAACAACTTGTTGACCCTTCAAAAGGAGAATAGACTTCATGCCCGAATGGAGGCTGAACGGCAATCGCATTACAATTTAGAACAAAACTTACAATCAAGGATTTGGTCTCTACAAAATTCTCTTGAGCGTAGCCAAATTGAACTAACCAATGAAAGGGCATTGAAGAAATACTTGCAGCAATAGGTTTTGTAGTGTACGATACAATCTTGATTAACTAATTCAAGACTATTGGAGGGGGGGCTTGTAATAAAGATTGGAGTTCTTTAATGCGTTCATGTTGGCCAGAATTATTTTCACTCAAACTGGAAATTAAAGTTGACTGATTTTCTAAAAGTTCCTTTTGTTGCTGAAAGAGACTTTCCATTCTTAGTTCGTTTACTCTCAAATTTTCATTGCCTAATTTCAGGTTTGAGTTTTCAAGTGCAATCATTTGTGAAGAGGTATAGAGTTGAAATACTCTTAGTTTTTCATCGAAGTCTGTGAGGGAAGGTAAATTTGTTTCGATCCATTCACAAGCTTCCTTTACCAAAGTCAAAGTCCTCTCTGGTAGTCAATTTTGGCGAACCATCTGAAGCATTGATTCGGTAAACTCGTTGACTCTTCTTGTCTGTGTTTCCATTAGCAGAATGGGGTAAATGGCCTTATTATAGTCCGTTTCCATGAAAAAGCAAGTTTTGGGGTGTGCCAAAAAAGAAAAACCTTGCCCAGGTATCACCCAAGCAAGGTTTCTCAACAAAAAAAGTCTTAATTTTGCGACACTTGGTTGAAGAAAACCAGGGCAAAATTCTTTGAGTTTCTGCACTATATCTGCACCGTGCAAAAAAATGGTCGGGATGACAAGATTCGAACTTGCGACCACGCGCCCCCCAGACGCGTACTCTACCGGACTGAGCTACATCCCGAATACATTGATTAAAAGCGGTATTTGCAAAGTTACGAATCTTTCTTTTAAGAATACTTTGCAAATATTTTCATGCGTAATTGATTAAAAAACAATCAGTTACAATGTACGCCCCCCAGACGTGTACTCTACCGGGCTGAGCTACGTCCCGAATTCAGTGTGGGTAATCCAGTGTAGGTGTGGGTGTGGGTGTGGGTGTGGGTGTGGGGGATTATAATTTGCTCCGGTACATGCCCAGCAACATTTTGGACAACTTTTCGTACCGGCTATAAAAGTCATTATACTGTTCTTCTTCGATCTGACCGAGGTCGTAGACCAACTGAAGCAAAGTTACGCATTCAAAAACCGAACCGCGCGCCATGGTGAAAAAATGCTTTTTGTCTGCATCGCTCACCCGACCGGTACCTTCCGCCAGATTCAGGACGGTACCCATGCTGCTCCGTTTCCACTGGTCTTTGATGTAAGGGTCTATGCCGTTACCGGAAAAAAGAAACTTCAACACCGCCCGATTCAATTCTTTCCCCAGTTGGTAGACTTCCAGCTTTTCAAAGTCAAACATGTCGTTTTTTGTTTTTTCAAATTTTGCCCACACCCACAAGCGCGTTCACATCCACACCCCCATCCACACACGCGTTCACACCCACACCCACACCCCTATCCACACTCGCGTTCACACCCACACCCACACCCACACCCACACCGAATTGTCGAGTCTACTGGATTCGAACCAGTGACCTCCGCCCTGTCAAGGCGGCGCTCTAAACCAGCTGAGCTAAGACCCGCAGTGAAAAAGCGGACGCAAAGATACAACTTCCCGGCGCACTTATGCAAGCCTGCGCGATAAAAAGTTTACAAGCCCGTCATATCTTCGAAAAGTTTTATCATTGCCGGAAAAACAGCATCCCCATGGACAATGTACGCGACCTGATCGCCGCCGGCCGGCTGGAAGACGCCCTGGACATCCTGGCCAAATCGAACCCCGACGCCGTTTTGCTCAAGGGGCGGTACAGCAGCGGCAAGCGACAGTATTCCATGGGGCTGGTCGACTTCTCCGAGTGGCAGCGCGTGCAAAACCAGATCGCCTACGCCGCCCTGGAGCTGGCCGGCGATGCCGGAAAAGGTGCAAGCGCGAAAGACAACCCCTCCGGCGCCCCAAAGCCGCCAGCTTCGAAAGAGCCTTCGGTCCAAAAAAAGGTGTTCATCTCCTACAACCACGGGGATGCGGACACGGCCGTCAAAATCCAGGAGGCACTGGCTAACGCCGGGCTGGAGGTGATTATCGACCGGAAGGATATGCCGGCAGGGATGAAAATCATGGATTTCATCCAGCAAAGCATCCGGGCCGCCGACGTGGTGTTGTCGGTGGTCTCCGCTAAAAGCCTGCGTTCCGGGTGGGTCGGACAGGAAAGCGTGGCCTCCATCTATGCCGTTTGGTTGGCGGACAAACAGTTTATCCCGGTGCGACTGGATGATGAGGTGTTTGACATTGATTTTCAATTAGAAACGCAGGATAAACTGAACCAGAAAATTGATGAACTGGACGGCAAGCTGACTCGCCTGCGGCAATCCGGCGGCAGCGATGAGGCCTTCCGCGAAGACCTTACGCGAATGATCGACCTGAAAAACAACATGGGAAAGATCCTCCAGCGTTTGAACAGCGTACTGATCCTGGACGTAAGGCCCGACCAGTTTCAGCACAGCCTGGAAAAAGTGATCCAGACCATTCAGGCATAAAGCGCCCGCCCCCCCCTTCACAACAACCCCACCCGCACCAAAAACGCCCCTTCCCGCTCTCCGGCCCACACGGGCCGGTCGGTCAGCAGGGCGTACCGGTTGATGATGTTTTGCAGCCCGATCCCGGTGGTGGCCGGCGCCTCTTTTCTCGGCTGCAGGGGGTTGCTGACCACCAGGTAGTCGCCTTCTGTTTCCACGCGGATCACCAACGGCTCTTTTTCCGACATGCGGTTGTGCTTCACAGCGTTCTCCACGAGCATCTGCAGGGTGAGCGGCGGGATGGACGCGCGATCCTGAACCGCTTCCGGCACCGACACCTGCACCTCGAATTTGTTTTCAAAACGGGTCTTCAGCAGGTAAACATACGCCTGCAGGAACGCCAGCTCGCTGCGCAGCGGCACCACATCGGTGTCGCGCTGCTCCAGGATGTAGCGGTAGGCTTTGGACAGGCGGTCGATGAACAGCTCCGAACGCGCGGCGTCGTTTTTCACCAGGGTGGCCAAAATGCTCAGGCTGTTGAACAAAAAATGCGGATTCACCTGGCTTTTCAGAACGCCAAACTGGGTGAGCACGCTCTCCTTCTCCAGCTGCTCGGCCCGCAACTGCACGGCCTCCATGCTTTGCATCACATGCCGGTTGGCGATGATCACGTAGATGCACAGCGACAAAGCCATAAATTGTCCGATGGTCGCCTTGTGGGTATGCGGATCCGCGTCCGCCGGGTAAGGAAAACCCAGGTACACATAGTACAACCAATCCGACGCACGGACGGTGACCAGCACCGCGGCCATGCTCACCGAAAGGAAAACCGACGCCGCCAGTATGTGCAGCCAGATGCGCGACGGTGACTTGTAAAAATCCCCCAGACACCGCACACTGCACCGCTGAAGCCATTCAGCCAACCGGATCCACCCATAAGTGATCAGCGTGCTGATCAGGAACTGCACCGTAAGGTCGGGCCACAGCCGTTCGGCAAGTGCAGCCCAGGTGCGCACCCGGCTGTTCACATAGATGCTCAACGGGAACAACGCCAGCATGAGTCCGACGGCCAGCATCCAGCGGGCTTGTATGGTGTTCAGCTTGTTGGTCATGGGTTTGGGTCGGTTTTAGGTACCAGCGGAAGTCGGCAAACACAGGCCCCCTGCCGTTCGCCGAAGCGCACAAACCGGTCGGTAAGCGCCAGATACCGGCTTTCCAGTACTTGCAGGCCGGCGCCGGCGGCCGGATCGGGCGCGCTGCGCGGCTGGCGGCTGTTCTCCACCACCAGTTCGTCGCCGTCCACACCAATACGGATTTGCAGGGGTTTCTCAAGCGACATGCGCTGGTGTCTGAAAATGTGCTCCGCAACGATTTGCAGCGACAGCGGCACCACACCCGTATTATCAGCCACCGCCTCGGGCACCGCTGTCTGGATCTGTACCTTGGAGCCGAACCGGCATTTGTACAAAAAGGCAATGGCATCGAAAAAGGCCAGCTCCTGCTTGAGGGGCACGGTGCCTTCCTCCCGGCTTTCCAGCATGTACCGGTAGGCCCTCGACAACCGGTCGATGAACTGCTCGGCCAAATCCGGGTTCTGGGGGGCCAGCGAAGAGAGCGTGCTCAGGCTGTTGAACAAAAAGTGCGGATTCACCTGGTGGCGCAGCGCTGCATACTGGTTCTCCCGGCGTTCGTGCTCAGCTTTTTCCATGCGCAGGCGGGCATCGGCCATTTGCCGGAAAATGCGGCGGTAGGTCATCAGATAAAAAATCAACAGCCCGAAAATGGCGTACAGGGAAAACCCGAACCGGAAACGCCGGTAATGGTACTCGTCACGAAAAGCCAGCACAGGGTTGGGGGCGCCGTGCAGTTGTTCCAACACAAACACCGTGCGGGTGGCCAGCTCAAACATGCCATACAGCACGATAATGATCAGGAAGATCGTCAGGCCCCTCCATAAACCACTAACGATCCCCTTTCCCAGCTGAAAATCGCCAAACAAACGCTCCATGGCGCCCAGCATCCATTCGGCCATCAAAAACCAGATCAGCATGGCCACCGAACCGAAGAAATACTCGTGCAACAGCATCACCCGCCCTTCAGTCAGCAAGGCTACCAGGGTCGGGTACTGCTGGGCATCCAAATTATTCACCCACACCTGAATGGGATAGAAAAACAGGTTCAGGCCAAATACCAGCCTCACCTTGGTCCAGAAAGGAAAATTCCGTTGCATGGCGTCTCGTTTTTCAGCTTATAAAAGCTGTGTGCTTATAAAGTGGGGCGACCCTTTGGCCGCCCCGTTCACACAGGTACAGTTCAATGAAGCGAAACTGCTTATTTGATCCGCTCGGCCCGCACGGTCAACGGATAGCCGTCCTGCTCTCCGCTCCAGTACATGCGCTTGCCGTCGTTGCTGATCTCCAGAAAAACAGTTCGGGTGTCGTGGAATAAGGCCATGTGCAACTCCCGGGCCGCTTCGTCTACCGAATACTCGCCAGTGAGCATCTCCAGCTCTCCGTCGGCATACTCGATCTCGTGGCGATAGCTGCCCTTGGCGCCTGTGTAGGCGTCGAACCGGATCACGGAGCTTTCCACAATCACCTGCATGTACTCAAAAGAGTCCAGCTTGAAGGAGGTGATGTTCCACTCGCCGACCAACTCCGATTTCAGCGTAGGGTCGAGGGGTTGAGCGGCATCGTCGTCATCGTCCTTTTGGCAGGCGGGCAGGACAAAGAGGGTTGCCAGCAGCATGGCCCAAAAAGAGGCTTTCAACACTTGCGTTTTCATTGAATGAACCGCAGAGGACACAGTGGCAGCACAGAGGGTCCACAAAGAGGCTTTCAACACTTGCGTTTTCATAGGAATAAACATTTTGATGGTGAGAAAATGAAAAAGGGGTATTCGGTTTTGATCATGAAAAAAGATTTTAATGCATGATTTGCAGCGTAAAAACAAGCTGGCGACCGCCGGCCTGCAGGGTGCACATATAGCTGCCGGGAATCAGTTCCTGCACGTCCAGCCGGAGCCGGTGCTCGCCGGCCGGCAACAGGCCGGCGTCCTGACTGCTGACCCGTCGGCCCTGCCGGTCGAAAACAGCGAGGTGCACGGCCGACGACTCCGGGAGCGCCACCGGGATGTGCACTGCTCCTCCGGAGGCCGGGTTGGGGAACGGCTGCCCGGCCAGCTGAGGCTCGCTGCGGGGGCTATTCGTCGATACCGGCGCAAGCATTCGCCAAAGGCCGTCGCTGCGGGCGATGAACAAGGCGCCACCGGCCGATTGCACGTCGAACAGCGGGGCTGTCGGTGGCATGCCCGCATCCAGCAGGGCCCAGCTCAGCCCGGCATCGGCCGAGGTGAATAAAAAACTGCTGGAAACCTTGCTCAGCCCGGCCACCACCTGACCATTCCAAGTAGTGAACGCGGCCTGGTTGATGAGTCCGATGCCGGGGTTGAAGCGCACCCAGGTTCGGCCGTCGTCAACACTCCGGTACAAACCCTGGGTGCCGGCGCCCAGCAGCGCATTGCCCTCCCGGGTGGCATTCAGGAACAAGTTGATCTCCCCGTTGAACACGTCGAAAGCCCACTCGCTCCAACCGTTGTCGGCTGAATTCCGGATGCTGACGGTGGCGTTGCCGCCCGCCCCCGCCAGAAGGTTTCCCCGGCCGTCGTGGACGATGCTCTGCACGGTTCCCCAGGGGAGGCCTGCGTTGAACGGAACCCAGGGGGCCATGACCGGGAGGAGGGGTTTGACAAACACGCCGGCGCCCAGGGTCGCCAGGTACAGGCTGTCGCCCCGCCGGGCCATCATGGGCACCTGCCTGGCGCCCAGTCCGTTCAGACCGGCATGGTGGGCCTGCCAGCTTGCACCGCCGTCGATACTCAGGTACACGCCATCGACCACCGTGGTGGCGTACATCGTTGCCCCGTCGACGAACAGATCCGTCACTTCGTTCTCGCCCTGGTGAACGAGACCTGAGGTGTCCCAGGTGGCGCCGTGGTCTGTGGAGCGGAACACCCGGTCGGCGGTGGCGGCATACACCGTGTCGCCTGCGGCAAAGAGGGCGTAAACGGGGGTGTCGAACAACTGTCGGGCTTGCCCGTAACCTGCGGACGACGACAACAGTGCCACGAGCAACAGGAAGAAAGGTTTTGTGTACATGCCGGTTGTGTTTTGTCGGTTGATGCGACAAATATGCAGCCCGTCCGGCGGCGAAAAAAAATAAGGGTGGATGAGTGCCCTAAACGACCCGACGAAAAGGGTCATTACCGGAATGAACCGGGGCAGGCTACACCCGGTTCACCGACAGGCCATCGGCCGTTTCCACCACAAAAGCAGACAGCGACAGGCCCGTCGCCGACCGGTAAGCGGCGGCGGCGGCCGAGGCCAGGGGCTCGATTGCGGCCGCCCGCACCAGATTGATGGTGCAGCCGCCAAAACCGCCGCCCATCATGCGGGCGCCGAGCACACCGGGGCGGTCGCGCACAAAATCGACCAGGAAGTCGAGTTCCGGGCAGCTGACTTCGTATTCCCTGCTCAGGCCGGCGTGCGATCCGTACATTTTTTCGCCGAAGGCCTCCAGGCGGCCCGCATGCAGGTCGGCACAGGCATCCAGCACGCGCGCATTTTCTGCCCAGACAAAGCGACAGCGGCGGTGGATTACGGCATCCAGGGGCGCCACGTAACGGTCCAACAAGTCCAGGGTGGCATCGCGCAGGCTGCGCACCTCCGGCTGCCGGGCCTGCACCCACCGGAGCCCCTGCTCGCACTCTTGGCGACGGGTGTTGTACGCCGTCGAGGCCAGACTGTGTTTCACGTTGGTGTTGAGCAGGAGTATTTTGCAGTCCTGCAAATCGAGGGGCACGTACGCAAAATCCAGCGACAGGCAGTCCAGCCGCATGGCCTGCTCCCGTCGCCCGAAAACACTGGCGAACATATCCATGATGCCGCAGCGTACGCCGGCGAAGGTGTGCTCGGCGCGTTGGGCCATGCGCACCACGTCCCACGGCGCCAGCCCGCAACCAAACAGCACGTTGAGGGCGCCCAGCACCCCGCACTCCACCGCTGCAGAGGAGGACAGGCCGAAGCCCTGGGGCAGGTCGCCGCCGAAAGTCAGGTTGAACCCGTGCACCGGCAAGCCATTCTGCTGCAGTTGGTCGACCACCCCGAGTACATAATTGGCCCAGGAGGCGCTTTGGGGCGCCACTTCGTCCAGCGAAAGGGTGAGCGACTCACCCAGGTCGGTCGCGTACAGGTGCACTTGCCGGTCGGGACGCGGCCCCACGCAGACGAACACCGATTTGTCGACGGCTGCCGGCAAAACAAACCCGTCGTTGTAATCCGTGTGCTCACCGATGAGGTTGATGCGCCCGGGCGCCCGGGCGGTCACGGCGGGCGGGCCGCCAAATTGCTGTACAAATAGGTCTGCTGCTGTTTCGGTCGACATGTCGGTTGGACGTCTTGCCCCCCTTGCAGGGAAATGAGGGCCCAAAATACCGGCAAATGTGTTACGTTTGTACCGTATGAACATCGAAAACATCCGTACCCAACTCAAAGAGCGCGTCGCCAAAGGACTCAACTTCGGCATCGAAGGCGTAGAAGAGGTGCTGGACCCCTCGGCGGACACCTTCAACGACTATGTGTTGCTCAAAAGCAAGTACAACGACCTGATGTACATGTCGTCGGTCAACACCCTCCCCTACGAGCAGATCGAGCTGGCGCTCAACCGCCTGCGCAGCAGCGTGATCGAACTGATCGACCGCATCGACCAGCACGAACTGAAAGCGGAACGGCTGGAAAAAGAATTGCGGGTGAACGCCCTGCCCACCCGGCGCGAGAACTTTTTCCGGCTCCTCGACATCCACTTTCGAAACCTGGATGCCATTTGCTACACCGAAATTTATTCCGACCGGGGCGAAAAACACTACCGCGCCCGCGAAGGCGTCTATGAATTTTACAAGGCCCACCAACGGCGGTTGAAACGCGGCGATGAGGTGGAAAAACCGGAAGCGGTCAGGCAATATTTTCAGGAGTACTTTTCACACGAAAACGGGGCCTTTGAGGTGTATTTCAACAACATCAAACACCTCCTGAACTACGCCATGGAAAGCGAGGTGGAGCAGCGTTTTTTCCTGGACACCCTACAGTCCCTGTTTTCGCGGTACGAACTGGCGATGATCTTCTACTACGCCTTCAGCGGGATCGATCCGGCGTTCAGCGATGCCGTCGTGAACAGCAAAATCATGCCGGACGATATCCAAAAGACCCTGATGGCGCCCGGGCATGCGGAACTCGTCCTACGAGTAAACTCGTAGGACGAATTGCCTGCAAATTTTTCTATGTTAAATTTGAATCAAAGTCTTGCTATTACCAAAAAAGGGATTGAACTTTGTTGCGCATGGACAGCGACGATATTTATTGGATTAATACGCCATTTACTCGAATACGGAATACCGAATTGACGAATCAGGGTTTGTTATGATAATCCCATCCGTTACCGTAAAAGACTCATTACTGTTTTTCGTGTCACAAATGTTTGCCGGCTCCCTTTGAAGTTGGTGATACGGATGACCATTACCATTGCCCTGTCACAAAGGCGGGCTGGATGTTTTTTGTCTTTTTCGTTGGCCATGCAATGCTAACATTTCACTATTCACTTCTCCCAAAATGGCGCCGACCATGAAAAAAGTTTCTTTTGGAAAGGGGATGCACTGCGTACCCCCCCCAATATTAAAAAAATTTGTTTTACAATTCGTCTAGCATGCTGTTTAGCATTCTCGCTTTTCTTCACCCGTACCGGCATAGCACAAATACCACTGCAGTGCAACGATCCACAGTGTAATTTGGTTTGCTTTGGTGATTTTGAGGCGTTCACCTCCGAATACAGCACATACCACAATCAGTTGGGCGTAAACTCATTTTACATACAAACCTCTACCGCTACCGACAACACCGTTGATATCGTTACGGATGCAGACGACAATACGCAAGTATTGCGCTGGATTCGCGTATTGGCTGCCGGCGGCTTGGCCAGTAACCTTGAAGTTGTCCGTGTACCGCTATCAGAACCCATACCCCCGGGGTGTTCAATTAACATAAGTTATCGCGCCACCGCAGCAGGTACGGGCACGGAACTCCCGAATCCGACCTTGAGCATTTGGGGGTTGAGTGGGCCGCCTTGTACGGCCATCAACGAGCCAGATTGCCCTCAACAGCAGTTTGCCTTGTGCAACAACCCCAATACGCAAGCCTTTCTGTTGGATTGTCGGCAGTTGCCTCTTGATCAGGGTGTTACGAACAATGGTTTGTCGTTTTCCGGACTTGATCTGGTCGCTTACGCCGTTACCCTGACAAATAACACAGGGGTCACCCTTACTGATCTGCTGTTGTATGGTGAGAGTAGTATTAGCGGTAGCCATGCCTATGCGTTTTTTGTGGATGATCTGTCGGTAACCACAGATTGTTTTTGCAACACTGCGGAACCTTTTTTCTGTTCATGTACTACTGCCAATACAATGAATATAGACGCTTCGGAAAGTGGAACGCTCTGGTCGGTATTGGAAGGCCTGCATAACTTCGACCAAAACAACGACGGTATATTGGACCAAAACGACCACAACGGCTGCATCGCCATTCGGGGTCGGCTGGTGATCGACCAGGACCTGACCATCCGCAATTGCACCGACTTGCGGATGCAGCCTTGTTCGGAGATCGTGGTGAATGCCCAAAGCCACCTGACCATGACGCAAAATACCATCTACGGATGCGAGCAAATGTGGCAAGGAATCCGGGTAGCGCCTTTCGGCAGGTTAACTTTCCAGTTCAATGAAATCCGGGATGCCGAGCACGCTGTCTGGGCGGAAGGGAGCGGATTTTTGTGGCCAACACCGCCTGGCGGAGTTGGAAACACCACTATTTCGGTACAAAATAACCGTTTTATCCGAAACCACATCGGTGTTCGGATAAGCGGGGCATCCGGCTCCTCTAATATTTCGCACATCCCGTTCAGGCGGAATACATTTAACGGAGTGGATGGCGGACAATTGCTGCCGCCGTGTACGCAAGGGCTGCCCAACTGGGAGCAGGCAAGCGGCTATGCGGGGTTGGTGGTGCAAAACACCGATTTTGTTGCCGGTGTCGGTGGCGACGCTACCGCTTTGAATACCTTTGCTTCGTTGCGAAACGGCGCCATTGCAGAAAATTGTGGTTTTCAAATGCACAACGGTGATTTCTCCGATATAATCGGCGAATGGACCATCATTCCGGGTGTTCCCTTGCCTTCGTTTAACCTCTCCCGCGGCATTGGCGTTTTGTCCTTGAACGGAACGGCCACAGTTTCAAACTCGGATATTACCGGTGCCGATCGCGGCATCTATTCAATCAACGGTCGCTTGACCGCTACCGGAAACAGCATGGCTACGGTCAACTATGGCATTACCGCGCATCAGGCATACCGGTTCGATATCCTTGAAAATCAGGATATCTTTTATGCCGTTCGAGGCATTGTGGGTCGCTCACTCAATGTGATACCGTTTTTTGACTTTTCCAGCTACAATATTCACTACAATCACCTGCGGAACAGCAGCAGCATTGAAGTTGGTACTGCCATAGATATGTTGAGTGCCAATACCCCAACACTGATCAAGGCCCGCATGCATGCCAACGACATCCGGTTTGCGAATGGCGATCAAGGCATTTTTGTGGGTAACCAGGGCGGCTGGGTGATGGACGACAATGCTGTCTTGTACCAGGATCTGACCAATGTGGTTTTCAAATCCGGCCTTGGTATCGTGCTAACCAATTCGAGGTCCAATCGTCTGTATGAGAATACGGTGTTGGACTTAACCCCCGCCCCCGCCACGACCGCTTATCGGGGCAATATTGCGCCCTCGAACCTGTACTGTTGCAACAATTCGGAAGGAACCAAAACCGGATTCGAATTTCTGAGCGCCTGCGCAGCCACAGAACTCAAGACAGGCGCCATGTTCGCCCATACCAATGCAATCAGGTTGGCCAATAATACGACCATTGGGGAGCAAGGACCTAACGTCGTGGGCACCCTAAATTTCCAAAACTACGGCAATTTGTTCAACGTCACCTCGGGTACGGCGGTGAATGAGACAAATAATCCGAATGGAGTTTTTGGTAACAGATTCCACGTTTTAAGTGACCAGACCCCCGATCTTCCGGAAATGATCTCGATTCCAAATCTTCCTAATCCTCCGGACTGGTTTGAAACAGACGGTTCCGGCGATTTTACCTGTACCGATTGCGGATCGCCCACCGCCCCAGCCGACGGAAGAGATGGCCTGTTGGACCAAGCCGACCGCATCACGGCCGGCACAGGATATGGCAACGCCACCGCGGGCGAACGCACGCTGCAATGGGAAAACGCCCGCCACCTGTACGCCCGCATGCGGGAAAACCCCACACTGCACAACCAAGACGTGGTGGTTGACTCCTTTTACACCGCCGCCGCTGGCGGCGCCCTGCACGACTACTTTGTGGCCGACAGCTTGGCCAACGCGGTTTCCGTTGTGTCCGATTCGGTGGCCACAGGTATGGTGGCTGCCATGCAACAGGCCGACAGCATCGATCTGTTGGCAAACCAGTCGCTGGCAGCCCTTTCCGGAGCCGTTACCTGGAGCGATTCTTTGGCGGTGTATGTGGCGGCCGATTCCATACGGTTGTCCGGCGCCGACGCCCAGGCCGCATTTCAGCAGGCAATTGCAGCGGCCGTGGCCGAGCGAAAGCTCAAGGCGCAGGACGCCCTCAGCTACGTTTCGGGCCTGAGTGCTGCAACCTTACTGGAAAAAAATCGGAAAGATGCGCTGCATCTGTTTTTAAAATCCCTTGCACAGGATTCGTTTGACCTCAGCGAGAGCGAGCGGGACTCGCTGAGCGCGCTTGCCCACCAGTGTCCGGAAGTGGGCGGCAGCGCCGTGTACTTAGCGCGCGCCTTGTTCGTGCAGTTGATAGCAGAAAAAGGCTTTGCCGACGACAGCCTGTGCGCTTCAACAGAGCGGGAAGCAAAACGGCATTTGCCGGATGCGGAAGAAACCCCTAACGACATGCAGTTGGTTCCCAATCCGGCCTCGGGTGTAGTCTGGGTCTTCGGTTTGCCCACCGACGGTTCCCGTCGAACGATCAGGCTGTTCAACGCTGCGGGCCAACAGGTAGCCCGACAGGCTGTACCGGGCGAAGCTACTACGCATCCATTCGACGTAACGCAGCTTCCGGCCGGAGTTTATCACTGTAGAGTTTCTTCTGAAAACGGTATGCGGGTCTCTAAAAGACTCATGATCATGCACTAATTCATTTATTAATGAGAAACACCGGGTGTTGCCACATAGCAAAGGCGACGCCTGGTGTTTTTCAAAAAAGCCGTGATTATGAAAACGTTTATTTTCCTGCTCCTCCTATTCACTCCGATTGTCTGTACTGCTCAATTTCATGATTATAACACGGTACTCGGATTTTACGGCGGTGGCATAACGCCACCCGGCGATGTTTTTGGCATTTCGCACTTGACCTTTCCTGAGGGAAAGTTGCATGTGGAGGAAAATTTTGAACTCAGGATGTTTTTCGACGCATGCAACGCCGCCCTATCGGATTCCAGCGGCAACCTGCTACTTTACACCAACGGCGTAGACATCGGGAATGCCGCCTGGGATACCCTGCAGGATGGCTGGGCCTTGAATAACGATGGCCCGGGTAGAAGCCGCTGGCCTCAATTTGCCGTATGCCTGCCCAAGCCGGGCGACCCGAGCCGGGTCATGGTGTTTTATGGGGACTACGAAATATTCCAAAAAACCGTCAGCAGCCCGATTTGGTACACGTCCTTGAACCTCTATGCTGCCGAGGTGGACATGGATTTGGACAACGGCCTGGGCGGCGTAGTAGCCCGGGACATCAAAGTGATTGAAGATACCCTGAGTAATGGCAAATTCACCGCCTGCAAACACGCCAACGGGCGAGACTGGTGGATTTTGACCCAAAAAATCAACAGCAATCGCATTTACCGGGTACTGCTGGATCCAGGTGGCTTGCACAGTTACGGGGCACAGACCATAGATACCGCCTTCGAAACCGGATTAGGGCAGGCCTGTTTTTCGCCCGACGGCAGCAAATACTTCACCTTGGAGGGTTTGGATCTCGACACGGTGTCTCCTAAAACAAACATTGTCAATATTTTTGATTTTGATCGATGCACCGGGCTGCTGTCCAACCAAAAACAATTGTTTGATCAGTTCGGTGGATTCGGCGGCATGGCCATATCGCCCAACTCCCGGTACCTGTACCTGAGTCAGAGCGACCGCGCGTACCAGTATGACCTGTGGGCTGCGGATATTGCGGCGTCCAAAACGCTGGTCATGGTGTACGACGGTTTTGAAGACACCTGGCCAACGTACTCTTTTTTCCTCCAACGCATGCCCGACGACAAGCTGTATGCCTGCACGATAAAGCAATCAAAGTACTTACACGTCATCCACTACCCCGACGAGCCCGGCGCGGCCTGCCAATTCGAGCAGCACGGCATCCAGTTGCCGACGCGCAACTCCAATTCCGTCCCCAATTTTCCATATTTTCGCCTCGGCCCCCTCGACGGCTCTCCCTGCGACACCTTAGGCCTAGACAACCACCCCCGCGCTTTTTACCGTTATGAGCAGGATACGCTCAACCCGCTGCTAGTGGAGTTCCGCGACCTTTCCTACTACGAACCCGCCACCTGGCGCTGGGACTTCGGCGACGGCTCGCCCGTATCGGCCCAACGACACCCCTGGCACACCTTCCCCGGGCCCAATGTGTACGATGTGTGCCTCACGGTGAGCAATGCCAACGGTACTGATACGCACTGCAAAAAATTGTACCTCGGTGTGTCGGCCCAGGATAACCCCGTGCTGCAATCGCAGATCACGGTGTCGCCCAACCCGTTTGCCGACCGGCTCTCGGTGGCCCTGAAGGCGTCGCTGCGCAATCCGGTGTTCCGCTTGTCCGACGCTGCCGGGCGTTTGGTGCTGGAGGAGCGTCTGGTATTGGGCATCAATGAGTTGGAAACGGTGGGTCTGCCGGCAGGTCTGTATTTCTGGCGCGTGGAGGCCAATGGCGAGGTGGTGAAGGCCGGGAAGGTGGTGGCGGTGGAGTGAGGGTGAAAATTCGTCCTACGAGTTTACTCGTAGGACGAATTCCCCCCCCTCACCAGATCTTCCCCGGGTTCAGCACCCCTGCCGGATCAAACACCGCCTTGATGCCCCGCATCAGCCGAAGTTGGGCTTCGTCGAAAAACACGTCCAGATACGGCCGCTGCACGTACCCTACCCCGTGCTCGCCGGACAGGGTGCCGCCCAGCGACTTCACCAGGGTGAAAATTTCGCGGATGCCCCTGGGCACGTCTTCCTGCCACTGCTTTTCGGACAGGTCTCCGCGCAGGATGTTCACGTGCAGGTTGCCGTCGCCGGCATGTCCGTAACACACCGATTCGAAGCCATAAACCGCACCGATTTCCTTAACGCCCCGGAGCAACTGCGGCAATTCGGCACGCGGCACCACCGTATCCTCCTCTTTGTACACGGAGTTTTTCTTTACCGCGTGGGCCACGTTTCGGCGCATGCGCCACAGATCGGCCTTGGTGGCCTCATCGTCGGCAAAAAGTACCTCGCCGCAGCCAAACCGGTCGAGGACAGCCTGAATTTTGGCACAGTCGGCGTACAGGCTGTCCGGGTGAAACCCGTCCACTTCGATCAGCAAGTGCGCCTGCACGTCGGACGGCACCTCGATGGCCACATCGCCGAGGTACCGCAGCACCCAGTCGATGGCGTTGCGCTCCATGAACTCCAGCCCGCTCGGCGTAACACCCGCCTGAAAGATGGCCGCCACGGCGGCGCAGGCGCTGTCGGCCGTGTAGAAGGGCGCCAGCAGCACAAGGTTGTGCGTGGGGTGGGGTTGCAGTTTCAGCACCAGCTGGGTGATGACGCCCAGGGTGCCTTCGCTGCCCACCATCAGCTGCGTGAGGTTGTACCCGGTGGAATTTTTGAGCGTATTGGCGCCGGTCCAGACCACCTCGCCCGTGGGCAGCACCACCTGCAGGTTGAGCACGTGGTCTTTCACCACACCGTACTTGACGGCTTTTGGGCCGCCGGCGTTGGTGCCGGCATTGCCCCCGATAAAGCTCCAGCCCCGGCTCGACGGGTCGGGCGGGTAAAACAGCCCTTTCTCCCGGACGGCTTGTTGCAACACCTCCGTAACGACGCCCGGCTCCACACGAACCTGCGCGTTGCGCTCGTCGATTTCCAGAATACGGTCGAAACGCCGCATGTGCACCACCAGCCCGCCGTGCACCGGCAACGCGCCGCCGGCGAGTCCGGAGCCGCCGCCCCGCACCGTCACCGGTATGTGCTCGCGGCTGCACAAGGCCATCAGGGCGGCAACTTCGGCAGTGTTGGCCGGCGCCGCCACCGCCTCAGGCAGAAAAAGCAAGTCCTCCGTCTCGTCGTGTCCGCTATCCCGCAGGACTGCTTCAGACTGGGAAAAGTGCTGTTCACCGACTATGGCACGCATTTCGGATGCGACCGACGGCGTAATGGGGTTAAAGGGCGTACCTTTGCCGTTCATGTTCATGGTTGTCCAAATCTTGTCTAAACCTGTCTATCCTGACCAGAAACACAAAAACACATGAGATCAGTTTTGTTCGCCACTTTATTATTGTGCCTTGCGGCCGAAGCGCAAGGGCAGGTCGGAGAGCTTCCCAAGGAAAAAATGAACCAACCGCCCCGGCAGGAGGAAAAACAGGCCTACAAAGGTAGCGCAATTATGCTCCACCTGGGCTTTGGTGTTCAGACACCCGGGGGCGACCTGGCGGACCGCTTCGGCAACAACGGGCTCCTGGGCGGCGGCGTCGAATACATGTCGCAGTCCAACTGGATATTCGGCGTAGAAGGGCACTACCTGTTCGGATCGGAGGTCAAGGAAGACCCCCTGGCCATCCTGCGCAACGAATACGGGCAGATCATCGGCAACGACCGCCTGGCTGCCGAGGTGTATATGCGGGAGCGAGGGTTCTACGCCGGTGCGCTCGTGGGCAAACTGTTCCCGGTGGCGAAAAAAAGCCGGTCCGGCATCAGAACCACCCTCAGCGCCGGTTATATGGAACAATGGATACGCGTGCAGGACGACACCCGCACCGTCAACCAGATCACCGGCGACTACAAAAAAGGCTACGACCGCCGCTGCGGCGGCATCGCCCTCAACCAGTTCATCGGCTGGCAACAGTTGAGCACTTCTTCGAGCTGGAACTTTGTGATCGGGCTGGAGTTCAACCAGGGCTTCACCCATTCCCTGCGGGAGTGGGACTTCAATGACCAGGCAAAGATCGACGAGTCCCGGCTCGATCTCCGGTTCGGCCTCCGCGCCAACTGGACGCTGCCCTGGTTCCTCAAAGTAGCCGAAAAAATTTACTACTAAGTGCGCCTGCTCTACCACCTGGGCGTCCTGTTGTATGCCCTCGGCATTCGACTGGCGGCCCTGTTCGGCCACCATAAGGCAAAACAGTGGGTGCAGGGCCGTAAACACTGGAAGACCCGGTATCCGGCTGCGTTCGAGCCGCGCGCCGGGTTGCTCTGGATGCACGTTTCCTCGCTGGGGGAGTTTGAACAGGGGCGGCCGGTACTCGAAGCTTTCCGGAAAGCACATCCGGAACGCCAAATTGCGCTCACCTTTTTTTCGCCGTCGGGCTATGAAATCCGGAAAAACTACGCCGGAGCCGACTTCATCGCCTACCTGCCCGCCGACACCCCCGCCAACGCGCGTTTTTTGCTCGACTGGCTAAAGCCTTCGGTTGCCATTTTTGTCAAGTACGACCTGTGGGCCAACTACCTGCTCGGCCTCCAGGCCCGCCACACCCCTACCCTGCTCATCTCTGCCCTGTTCCGTAAGGATCAGCTTTTCTTCAAGTGGTACGGCGGGTTCTGGCGCCGCATGCTGGGTTGTTTCACCCACCTGTTTTTGCAGCATGGCAGCGCGCGCCCGCCCGTCGATCCCCGGCGGTTCACATTTGCCGGCGACACCCGCATCGACCGCGTCCTGGCACTGGCCCGCGAAGCCCCTGAAAACGCCGTGGTCGCCGCCTTTGCTGCCGGCAAGCAAGTGCTGGTGGCCGGCAGCACCTGGCCGCCCGACGAAGAACGGCTGCTCCAGGTGCTCCGCAAGCCCGAATGGCAGGATGTGGCGGTGTTGTTTGCGCCCCACGACGTGTCGGAAAAAAATGTGCAGGAACTGGTGCAGCGCATCGGCGAGCCGGAACACACGGTGCGCTACTCGGAGGCCACCCCACAAAGCGCCGCCCGGGCCCGTTGGCTGGTTATTGACAACATCGGACTGCTAAACACGCTTTACCGATACGGCTGGACGGCCTACATCGGCGGAGGGTTCGGCAAAAGCATTCACAATACGCTCGAACCCGCCGCATGGGGTTTGCCGGTGCTGTTCGGCCCCCGTTACCAACACTTTACCGAAGCCGTGCAAATGGCCGAACGCGGTGGCGCTTTCCCGGTGCGCAACACCCTGGAACTGGAAAATGCACTCACCGCCCTCCGAAACCCCGCTGTTCATCGGCAGGCACAAACCGCACTGTCGGCGTTCCTGGATGAAAACAAAGGCGCGACACAGGTTATTATGGCATTTTTATCGAAGTATTAATTAAAAATATTCAACTATTATTTTTTTGGTATGTTTTTAAACAAAAAAAACATACCGTGAAGTTTTTGACCTTGCTGACCATGGCCCTTTGCGTTTCCGCTTGTGGTCAAACACAATCCTCCTCCGTCATGGCCTCCTTTCCCACCATACCGGCACAAACGCTTTCCCGGCAGGACGTGGTCTTCCCCGACGTACTCAAGGACCAATACGGTTTTATCGCCGTTGCTTTCAAGCAAAAGGCGCAATCGCAGATCGACACCTGGTACGCCCTGTACCAGGATACCCTGCAAAGCCGGGGCGTCGTTTTTTATGAAATTCCCATGATCTCCGGCGGCTGGAACCTCATGTCCGGCTGGATTGACAACGGCATGCGCAGCGGCATACCGGTCGAAAAGCACCCCTATGTGGCCACCTACTACGGCCCGCTGGAGGACCACCAGGCCCGACTTGGCGTAGACAACGACCAGCTGGCCTATGTGTACCTGATCGACCCCGAAGGCAACATCCTTTTCCGGGGCAAGAGCTTTGCCCAGCCCGGCGACGCCGAAAAACTGCTGTCCGCCTGGGCAGAAAGCAGCGGAAAGCGCCACTGATTGCCTGCGCGGTAAACCGGACGCCGCCTCTGTTGTTTCAGGCTATACCCATGCAAGCAGATCTACACAACCACGCGCCGTTTGCCCGCACCGGCGTCCTCATTGTCAACCTCGGCACTCCGGATGCGCCGACCTATTTTCCCGTTTTCCGCTACCTGACCCAGTTTCTGCTCGATCCCCGGGTGATCGACATCAACCCGATCGCACGCAACCTCCTGGTGCGCGGCATTATTGCGCCGTTTCGTTCCGGCAAATCGGCCAAAGCCTACCGGGAACTGTGGACGGAAAACGGCTCCCCGCTCAAGCATTACGGCGAGCGGCTGGTGGCCCAATTGCCCGAACTGCTCGGCGATGATTTCTGCGTGGAGCTGGCGATGCGCTACCAGAACCCTTCGATTGCCTCGGCGGTCGACAAGCTGGTGGACCAAAAGGTGGGCCGGATCGTCGTTTTTCCGCTTTTTCCCCAATATGCCTCCGCGACCACCGGTTCGGTGCACGAGGAGGTGATGCGTGTACTCGCGAAAAAGCAGAACATCCCGAACGTCGAGCTAATCAACTCCTACTGTACCCTGCCGGACATGGTTCGATTGTACGCCCGCAACGCACGCGCCTTCGACCTGGATGCTTACGACCACATCCTGTTCAGCTACCACGGGCTGCCCCAGCGCCAGCTGCGCAAGGCCGATGCGTTCAACCATTGCCTGAAGGCAGCCGATTGCTGCCAAAACCTGACAGACAAGAACCAGTTTTGTTACTCGGCACAATGCCACGCCACCACACAAGCCATCGCCCGCGAGCTGGGGCTGGCTAAAGACAGATATACTTTGTGCTTCCAGTCGCGCCTCGGCAACGACCCCTGGACCCAACCGTACACCATCAAGGTGATCGAACAGTTGGCCAAAGAGAAGGGCGCCAAACGCCTGCTGGTGTTTTGTCCGGCGTTTACGGCCGACTGCCTGGAGACCACCATCGAGATCGGGGAGGAGTACAACGAAGCGTTTGAAAAATGGAGCGGGGGGCACATCGACCTGGTGCCCAGCCTGAACGACGACCCCGAATGGGCGCGCGTGGTGGCCGGTTTAGTGCGGCAGCACGCATCAATTGGCAAGGTTTCTGCAATAGTTTAAAACAACTGTTCCACCTTGCCGTTAAGTATGATAATACAACACGGCCAAACGCTTTTCCATGCCTCGATTCACCTGCTTCACGCTCCTGCTGCTTTTCGCAGTCCAACTTCATGCGCAAAATACCACCGGCGACGGATGGATGTTCAAATCCGAGAAGGAAGGCGTTAAAGTTTATCACCGGCAAACCACCGGAATCTTTGAACTCAAACTGACCACCTCCATCAACACCAATTTGCACGGGCTGATCTCCCTTTTTGAAGACGCCAGCACGTACAGTCAATGGTCTTACAAGGTTACGGATTCGTACATGGTGCACAAAAACTCCGAGACCGATTTTTACTACTACGCCCGAATTGATTTCCCCTGGCCACTCAGCGACCGTGACGTGGTCATGCACGCCACATTGTACCAGAACAAAGACTTGTCGGTATTTACCCACAGCGTCGCTGTGCCCGATTATATTCCGGAGGTGCCTGGCGTGGTGCGCATTCGTGAGACACAAACAAACTGGAGAATGTTTCCGGGAAAAGACGGCTGGCTGTACATTGAGTATTATCTGAAGAGCGACCCTGGTGGGAACATCCCCGACTGGGCGGTGAACATGGCCCTGGAGAGCGGTCCCATGGAAACCATTAAGAACATCCGGAAGGAGCTGAAAAACCCGCGTTACCAAACGACCCGACTGGCTTACATCAAGGATTGATTGAATGGCATACAAAAGCCTGCGCGACGCAGCATTAGACCTCGAAAAACACGGGATGCTCCTCCGCATCCGCGAGGAGGTGGACCCCGATCTGGAGATGGCTGAAATACACCGGCAGGTATTCGACCGAAGCGGCCCGGCCATTCTGTTTGAACGGGTAAAAGGAAGCCCCTTTCAGGCGCTCAGCAACCTGTACGGCACCTTCGAACGCACCGCCTTTCTGTTCCGGCATACCCTGCCGGCGGTAAAAAAGGTGATCGAGCTGAAAAAAGACCCGACGGTGGCGCTGAAAAAACCCTTGCGCTACCTCAGCGCACCGCTCACGGCCGTTTCTGCCCTGCCCCGGCGCCGATTTTTTAAAACACCGGTAGAGTTCGGGCAAACCACCATCGACCAACTGCCGCTGGTGAAAAGCTGGCCCATGGACGGCGGCGCTTTCGTCACCCTGCCCCAGGTGTACACCGAAGATCCGGACAATGGCGGCGGGGTCATGCAATCCAACATCGGCATGTACCGCGTACAGCTCAGCGGCAACGAATACGTGCTCAATGAGGAAGTGGGCATGCACTACCAGTTGCATCGGGGCATTGGCGTGCACCACACTAAGTACAACAACAACGACAAGCCTTTCCATTGCAGCGTGTTCATTGGCGGACTGCCCAGCCATGCGTTTGCGGCCATCATGCCGCTGCCGGAAGGGCTCTCCGAGGTTACCTTTGCCGGCATGCTGGGTGGGCGCCGGTTCAGCTACGCGCGTCGCGACGGACATGTGCTGAGCGGTGACGCCGATTTTGTGATCACCGGTGAAATTCTGAAAAACATCAAAAAACCGGAAGGGCCTTTTGGCGACCACCTGGGTTATTACTCCCTCATGCACGACTTCCCGGTCATGCGGGTGCACCGCGTGTACCACCGGAAAAACCCCATCTGGCACTTCAGTGTGGTAGGACGTCCGCCGGCGGAGGACAGCAGCTTCGGCTGGCTGATTCACGAGCTGGTTGCGCCGCTGGCGCCGCAGGAATTCCCCGGACTCAAAGAGCTGCACGCCGTAGACGCCGCCGGCGTGCACCCGCTGCTGCTCGCCATAGGCCACGAACGGTACATGCCCTTCCGCGAGCGCAAGCCCGAAGAGATCCTCACCATCGCCAACCGCATCCTCGGCAGCGGGCAGACCTCCCTGGCCAAATTCCTGTTCATCGCCGCTTCCGACGACAACCCGAACCTCGACACCCACGATATGGCCCATTTCTTCCAGCATGTGCTGGAACGAGTGGACTGGACGCGCGACCTCCACTTCCACACCCGCACCACCATCGATACGCTGGACTACTCCGGCAGCGGCTGGAACGAAGGCTCCAAAGTGGTGGTCGCCTGCCGGGGCGACCAGCGACGCACCCTGGCTACCCAACTACCCGACGGGTTTCAACTGCCGGAGGGCTTCAGCAACCCTCGTTTTTGCCTGCCGGGCGTACTGGCCGTTGACGCACCACCTTTCGCGGCGTCGGCGCCCGCACGCGAGCAGGCCGAATATTTTTGCAGGGCCCTGGAATCGACGCCTCTGGAAGGCATTTCGCTCATTTTGCTGGGCGACGACAGCCGTTTCCTGTCGGCCAACCTGAATAATTTCGTGTGGGCTACGTTTACCCGAGCCAACCCCAGCCACGACACCTACGGCATACACGCGTTCACCGAAAACAAACACTGGGGCTGCCGGGGCCCCCTGGTGCTCGATGTACGCAAAAAACCCCACCATGCGCCCGAACTCGTTCCCGACCCGGGAACCCAGGCGCGCGTGGAGACGTTACTAAGTCGTTATCGTTTCTGAAAAAAAATTTTTTCAACACTTGCTTACAATACTGATCATATCGTATCTTTGCACCCGCTTCGGCAAACGCCCCGTTCGTCTAGGGGTCAGGACGCATCCCTTTCACGGATGAAACACGGGTTCGATTCCCGTACGGGGTACACAGGCCGCTCTTCGGAGCGGCTTTTTTTTTGGTGAAAAAAAAGCGTTGTGATTCTGCCGGAAATGGCCCGGCATTCAGTTTACTTCAAAAACATCCGCCAGGTTGACTGTCAATTCGGGAAAAATCCCGACGGGCACTACATCCGCCTCGTTGTACAGGGACCGCAACTGGTAACGGTCGTCGGTTTGTAGTTCATACACGGCGACGCTGTTGATTTCCGGAAAAACGATCCAGTACTCCCGGACGCCGTTTTCTTCGTACAGCGCCAGTTTGACCTTTTGATCTTTGTGGCGGGTGGCAGGAGAGGCGATTTCGATGATCCAATCCGGCGCGCCGAGACACCCCTGGTCGTCGAGTTTGTTCAGGTCGCAGATCACGCACAGGTCGGGCTGCACGATGGTGTAGATGTCCTTGTTTTGTTTCGATGATTTCTTTTGGTCAAACAAACGGACGTCAAAAGGGGCCGAATAGAGTTGACAGGGGTTTTTCTTAAAAAACGGACCCAGTTCCAAAAACAAATTGCCGGCGATGCGCTGGTGCCTCCTGTTCGGCGCCGGCGACATGTTCCGGTACACCTTGCCTTTGATGAGCTCCACCATTTCTTCAAATTGCCACGTGAGGTAGTCTGCATAGCTGTAAACGGCTTCTGCATTCAGTTGCTCAATATGGGTGATGGGCGCCTTTGTCATGATGGATATTTCAATCTTCCAGAAGGATTTCACTCAATTCGATCGATAAATCGGGAAAAATCCCGACGGGCACTACATCCGTTTCATTGTACAGGGACTGCAACTGGTAACGGCCATCTGTTTGCAGTTCATACACGGCGACGCTGTTGATTTCCGGAAAAACAATCCAGTACTCCCGGACGCCGTTTTCTTCGTACAGCGCCAGTTTGACCTTTTGATCTTTGTGGCGCGTAGCGGGCGAGGCGATTTCGATGATCCAGTCCGGCGCACCAAGACAACCCTGATCGTCGAGTTTGTTCAGGTCGCAAACGACGCAAAGGTCGGGCTGTACGATGGTGTAGATGTCTTTGTTTTGTTTCGAAGATTTCTTCTGGTCGAACAATCGCACATCAAAAGGGGCCGAATAGAGTTGGCAGGTTCGTTTATCAAAGTAGTTTACCAGCGGCTTGGTCAACTTCATCGCAATGCGCTGGTGCCTCCTGTTCGGGGCCGGCGACATGTTCCGGTACACCTTGCCTTTGATGAGTTCCACCATTTCTTCAAACTGCCAGGCGAGGTAATCTGCGTAGCTGTAGGTAGCCTTCGGATCAAGCTGGTCTATGCTGGTGATGGGCAAACGGGTCATGTGCGGAAATCAGGCAACAAAAATAAGCTTTTCCGGATAAATTTCCTAGATCGCCGGGGTGTCGTCCCCCAGCAGCTCTTCGGGCAGCAGCTTGCTCGCTTTGGCCCCCAGCTGCCGGATGCGCTCGGCCCGGCCCACCAGGGTGTCGCCAAACTTGGCCGAATCGTTGAGCTTGTTCATGGCGTCGGACCAGGCGCCCTGTGCGGCGTCGAGGCGGGCGCCGACGGCACGAAGGTCTTCCACGAAGGCGACGAACTTGTCGTACAGCAACCCGCTCTGGCGGGCGATCTCCAGCACCGAACGGTTTTGTTTTTCCTGTTTCCACAGGTGGGCCACGGTGCGCACGGTGGCCAGCAGGCTTCCGGTGCTCACAAGCACCACGTTTCGGTCGAGTGCATCGGTGAACAGGCGCGGGTCAGCCTGTGCGGCGGTATGCAGGGCGCTGTCCAGGGGGATGAACAGCAGGAGGTAATCCGGTGTGTTGATCTGGTAGAGCTGCTGGTAGTTTTTGCGGCTCAGGTTGTCGATGTGGCTGCGGATGCTGGAGACGTGGGCGCGCAGGTGTTGTTCGCGTTGCTGGACGTCCTGTTCGGTGTAAAAACGTTCGTAGGCGGTGAGCGACACCTTGGCGTCGATGATCAGCTGGCGGTTTTCGGGAAGCTGGATGATAAAATCGGGGCGCTTGGCGGCGCCGTCCTCGTCGCGAAAACTGGCTTGCGCCGTGAAGTGGGTCCCTTTTTCCAATCCGGCTTTTTCAAGCAGCACCTCCAGTTGGAGTTCACCCCAGTCGCCCTGGACCTTGCTTTGGCCACGCAGGGCGCCCGTGAGGTTGTGGGCATCCTGACTGAGTTGTTGGTTGAGCGCAGCGAGTTGGGCGATCTCCTGTTTCAGGCTGCTTTTTTCGCGGGTTTCCTCCAGGAATTTACGCTCAATACCGACCTCGAACTCCTGTATTTTTTCCTTTAACGGCGTCAGCACGGCTTGCAACTGCCGGGCATTTTGCTCGGTGAAGGAGCGCGATTTTTCCTCCAGCAAGCGATTGGCCAGGTTTTCGAATTCGGTGTGCAATTGTCGCTGTTGCTGTAGCCAATCCTGGTTGCGGGACTGGAGCTGGCGCAACTGCTCCTCGCGGGTGGCCAGCAGGGCCTGGGCCTCACGGAGCATATTTTCCCGTTCATCCAAGGTCGCTTGCAGGCTTTGAACCCTGGCCTCCTCCTTCGCCAGAAGCGCACGGGGCACATTCTCCCCCCCGTTCGTGCGCTGCAGGAGCAATAAAATAACGATGATGGACAACACGCCCAGAATAATGAACAGGATGGTGGTTTGTTCCATCAAAATTGTTTTTTGCACACCCACACCCACACTCACACCGGATTGCGGAGGAGGAGGGATTCGAACCCCCGGTACGCTCATCACGTACGACTGTTTTCAAGACAGTTGCAATCAACCGCTCTGCCACTCCTCCGTTTGTTTCAGGCGGGTGCAAAGATAACGCTTTTTTCTTTCCAGGCGTTATTCAAAACGCACATCGCATCCTTTGGGCAGCAGTCGTCGTGCCCGCTCCTTTTCCGACTCCGGCAGACTGGTTTCTATGGCGATGAATGTTTTTAGTCCGGTGAGCTTGTCCAATCCAACGGGGAGTTGGGTCAGGGGGTTGTAGCTGACGACGAGGGTCTCCAGCTTGTTCAGGGCGCACAGGCTTTCCGGGAGCGCGGTCAGCCGGTTGAAGGCCAGCAACAAGCTTTCCAGATGTTGGGCGCCGGACACATCCGGCAGGGCAGTCAGCGCGTTGTTTTGGAGGTTGACGGAAATGACGTGCGCGTTTTTGAACAACCCGTCGACGGTTTGCAGGCGGTTGTAGGCCGCAGAAAAATGCTCCAGGCTTTGGGTGCCGGCGAGGGAGGCAGGGAGGACTACGAGTTGGTTTTTGTCTACGTTCAGGGTGCGCACCGATCGAAGCTTGCCTGTCTGTGTGGGCAGCGCAGTGAGTTTATTTTCCGACACATTGAGCATCTGCATTTTTTCCAGGCCCTTGATTTTTTTGGGCAGCGAAGCCAAAGCATTCTTGGAGAGGTCGAGAAAGACCAGTTGTTTCAGCCGGGCGCAGCGTTTGCTGAGCGTGGAAATTTTATTTTCACGGGCATTGATCTCCCGCAATTCCGCCAGGGTGTAGAGTTGTTCTGAAAGGCCGGTCATGCCGTTTTTCATCACGTTGATGAAACGCAGGTTTTTGAATTGTCCGACTTCATCGGGCAAATACGTCAGTTCGGTTTGGCGAAGGTTGAGGATGATCACCTGATCGGGCTCGACAAGCCCTTCTGCGATGCTGTGGTAAATTTTGTGCTTGCCGGATTCGAGCTCGAGCATGCTTTGCTGTGCATGGGCCGAAAGCAGTGAACCCACGAGCAAGACGCCCAGAAATGATTTTTTCATCATCAGGAAAAAAGGTGATTGAAATGAACACAAAGGTACAAATGCAGAAGACAGGATGAACGGGATGCGACGGACAGTTGATGGCTTAATATCCTGTCGCGATCATCCCGTCCACCCTGTCTTCTGCTGCTCGGCACTTTACAGTCTAGCGCTGGATCACGATGCGCTCGGTCGTCCGGCGTTCACCGGCAATGACCTGCAGGAAGTACACGCCGTTGGTGATGCCGGCGGTTTCCAGCTGGAGGTCGATGCGGTGTGCGCCCGAAGGCAGGTTGTTGTTGAACGCATGCACCAGTCGACCCTGCAGGTCGATGAGGTTTGCCTGGAAGGGGCTAGCTTCTTCCAATTCGAACACGAGGCTGAAGTTGCCGCTGTTGGGGTTCGGCACAACCTTCAGATCCAGGTTCATCTCGGGCAGGTCGGCGATGCCCACCGTACCGCTGAGCCACTCCGAGCGGGCAACGATTACCGAGGTGCTGCGGTTGAAACGCAGGGTGTCTCCGTTGATGTCGAGTTGGAAGGTGCTGGCGTTGGATGCGCTGGGCGCCTGGATGGACAGGAATCCGAAGCGGAAGTCGGGCGTCATGTGGAACCCGCAAGGCTCGCTGCCGGCGGGTGTACGGGCGAACAGGAGCACGTCGGGCTGGAACTGGGTGTGATTGGATGTCACCATCCATACATGGTCGTTCGAGCCGTCCTGGAGCACCCAGAGGTTGCCGCGATCGTCGACGGTCAGGTTGTCGTTGCCGCCACCCCAGGGTTCAGCAGTGACGCCGTTGCCGTGGTTGATCAGGTAGGTGGCGTTGCCGACGAACTCAATGAACTCGGTTATGTTATCGCCGTTGTCCTTGAAGCGGTACACGCGGTTGTTGCCCTTGGAGGTAAAGTAGATACGGTCGTCCAGCGGGTTGTACTCCACGTCTTCCGGCCCGTTGAAACCTGTGCCGCCCAAAGCTGCTGCGATGGAGTTGGTGTTGTTGCGGTCGTTCTGCGTGGTGTTGGGCACCTGTACCCACGTGCCGGTGGTGCCGGCGGGGGCGCCGTTCTGAAGCGGGTTGTTGAGTTTGAGCACGTACAGTTTGCCGCTGTACAGGTTGCCGGGCTGGTCTGCCACGAACTTGTATACGCAGGAGGTGCCGCCGTCTTCGGCGTAGTACACGCGCACGGCGTCGGGGTGCGGGGCAGCGTTTTCGTGCGACATACGGCCCATGGCCCAGAGTTTCTCTTTTTTGCCGTTTCCGTACGCTTTCACCTGTTTGGTCCACGGATCAATTTCAACGATCCAGCCGAGGTCCATGTAGCCGTCGCCGTTGGCGTCGCCGGCCACGAACGTCTCTTCGCAGGTCAGGATGGTGCTCCACGGGGTGATGCCGCCCGAGCAGTTGCGGTTGGTGCTCACCAGGTCGTTGTCGTAGAAGTTGACGGGCTGGATGGTGTCGATGATCCAGCGGCGGTTTACGTCGTCGTAGCGTACGTCGCAGATGGTTACACCGCCGGGCGCCGTTTCGTGGTTGACCGACACCACACCTTCGGTGCTGGAGCCGTTTTTGCCGACAAAGGCCGTGAAGTCGTTGTTGCCCGGGATGGTGGTGAAGGGGATGCCCGGCACCTGCTTGGTGTAGCTGTCGCCCTGCTCAATCAGTTTCTGGAAGCGGTGAGTAGTCGGGATGACCAGGTCGGTCGGTCGGGGGCCCACCGGCGACACCGAGGTGAAGCAGCTGATGTGCGTGTCGTTCGGACCCTGGCAGCCACTGGCGACAGACGGCGCTTTGGGTGCTGCGGTGATCTCCAGGTCGAAGCCCAGGTCGGAGCTGGTGCCGTCGCGTTGGTGCACCCGGGCAGCTATGGTGTTATTGCCGGCCTGGAAGATGGTTTTCGGCAGCGAGAAGGTAAAGTAAGTGGTCTCGTTGGCGCCGTCCACAATGGTGGAAGAGAATGTGTTGTCGGTGATGGCGCCTGCGGGCATGTTGTCGCGGACGACCTCGGCGCCGTTGACATAGACGATAATACCGTCGTCGCGACGGATGTTAAAAGCGAGGGTATCGGGCAAGGCCGCAAGGTTGTCGATGTTGATGTCTTTGCGGAACCAGGTGGAGATGAACTTGTTGCCCGGATCGGGGCCAAAGCCCACGGTGGTATTCATCGGGTCGCCATAGCCCAGGGGCGCCTGGCCGTAGTCCCAGTTGCCGGCGTCAAAAGCGGGCAGGTTCCAGTTGGCATCCACGCTGCCTTTATCCCAGAACGACCATACCGATCCTTTGGAGAGCGGGAACACACCGGCGCCGAGGGCCGGTTTTTTCTCGGTGACCTCCAGGTTGATGCTCAGGTCGTCGCTGTTGGCGGTGTGTTGGTGCACGCTCACGGCGAGCACGTTTTGGCCGTTTTTGAGGGCCGTGGCCGGAGCGGCGATGCGGATGAAGTCGTTTTCGGCCGCGCCGTCTACTGCAGCAGCGGCGAGGGTGGCATGGCCGACCGGGCCGGCGGCCACGTTATCGCGGAAAAGCTCGGTGCCGTTGAGGTACACCACGGCGCCGTCGTCGCGCTTGAGCAGGAAGATCAGGGAGTCTACCCCGTATTGGTTGGGGTTGTACACGAATTTGTGGCGGAAGTAGGACACCGGCCACTTGTTGTTGGGGTCGGCCCCAAAGGGAACCACAGTAGCTTCATCGCCGTCGCCATAACCCAGCTCGGCGGGGCCAAAGGCCCAGGTGGTGTCGTTGAAACTCAGCTCCGTCCAGTTGGCTGCGGGGGCTGCTGCGTCGGCGTACCAGCTCCACACGGCGCCTTTGTCTACCGGGAAATCGCCGACAGGGGCAACCGGGGTGCCGCCACCCAGGTACTGGATGACCAGTTCGGCAGCGTACTGCGGGTTGTTATGACCGGTGGCGCCTTCGAATGATTCGGCTTCGCGGGTGCCTTCGCCGGTCAGGTAAAAGGCCATTGAATTGCCGGTGTTCCAGTCCGGGCGGTTGACGAGCTGTTGCACCAGGGCGCCGATGTCGCTCGAACGCTGGGCAGGACCGCGCGTGCCGGTGCTGCCGCCGGCCCAGCTGGGAACGTCCCAGCGGATGCTGTCGGTCAGTTTGGGGCGGTTGATCAGTTCAAAATTCAGGTTGTTGGTAAACGTCTGCGGGTTGCTGTTGTCCTCCGCTTTGAAAAAGAGGATGCAAGGGTCGAGCGTTTTGCTGTTGTCGTACGTAAACTGGATGTAAGCGTTTTGCACGATGGCGCCCTGGGGCACATCGATGTTGTTGAAACGCAGGCCAACGATCTGCTTGGAGGTGGGGTCGGAGGTGCTTTCCTGCACCAGCTCCAGGTCGCTGGAACCTACGTCGTGTGCGCCGCTGTTGAGGTACTCCTCCATGTCGTCGGTGTCGCTGTTCACAAAGCTGGAGGTGCCCACCACATTGGCGTACTGAACGATCAGCTCGGCAGCGTATTGCGGGTTGTTGTGGCCGGTGGCGCCTTCGTACGATTCGGCTTCGCGCGTGCCTTCGCCGGTCAGGTAAAAGGCCATGGCGTTGCCGGAAGACCAGTCGGGACGGCTGACCAGTTGCTGCACCAGGGCGGAGATGTCGGACGACAGCTGCGCCGGGCCGCGGGTGCCCGTGCTGCCACCTGCCCAAGAGGGCACATCCCAGCGGACACTGTCGGTCAGTTTCGGGCGGTTGACCAGCTCAAACGCCAGGTTGTCGGTAAATGTCTGGGGGTTGCCGCTGTTTTCCGCTTTAAAGTACAGGATGCAGGGGTCCAGCGTTTTGCTGTTGTCGTACGTAAACTGGATGCGGGCGGAGAGAATGGCCGCACCGGCGGGAACGTCGACCTTGCCGAAGCGGAGACCTACAATTTGCTTGGAGTTGGGGTCGGAAGTGCTTTCCTGCACCAGTTCCAGGTCGCTGGAGCCAATATCGTGCACGCCACTGGCCAGGTACTCTTCCATGTCATCCCTGTCGCTGCTCACAAAGCTCGACGTCGTCAGGGCAGGCAGGTAGGTGACGATCAGTTCGGCAGCGTATTGTGTATTGCCGTGTCCTTCAGCGCCTTCATACGATTCGGCTTCGCGCGTACCCTGGCCGGTGACGTACAGGGCCATGGCGTTGCCGGACTGCCAGCCGCTCTGGTTGACCAGTTGTTGCACCAGGGCGCCGATGTTGGTGGAGCGCTGCGCCGGGCCGCGGGTGCCGGTAGCGCCGCCTGCCCAGCTGGGTACCGTCCACTCAATGCTGTCGTCCAGTTTGGGGCGGTTGGCCAGTTCGAAGGCCAGGTTGTCGTTAAAAGTTTGCGGGTTGGCCGATTTTTCAGCCTTGAAATACAACACACAGGGGTCAACCGTTTTGTTGTTGTCGTACGTAAACTGTACGTATGCGGAGAGAATGATGGCGCCGGCCGGTACGTTCACCGAGGCGAAGCGCAGACCCACGATCTGCCTGGAGGTAGGGTCGGAGGTGCTTTCCTGCACCAGTTCCAGGTCGCTGGAGCCGACATCGTGCACGCCCGAGTTGAGGTATTCCTCCATGTCGTCGGTAGGCGCAACAACAAATGCACTGACCGTGGTCTGCGACCAGGCCATGGAAAAGGATGCTGCCCAAATAAACAGCAATAATGCGGGTAAAGGTGACTTTTTCATACGTTGGTTGTTTAACAGGGCAAACGTCTGAAATGGCGCGCATTTAGATGAATATTCAAGGTTAAGTTTTTTCGGCAGATTAATATTTTTTGATTTTTAGTTTTTATAAATTTTTATTGTAAATTCAATGTAAAATTTGTGTTACCTTTTTGAATAAAAAAACGAATGGCGCTTCGCGGTTGTTTCGGGCAGCGGGCAACAAATCCGGGGCAATAATGCTACCTTTGAGCAACCAACGCCTTCATTGTTTTGTCCGACCCGCTCGACATCCTACGGCAGTATTGGGGTTACCCACAGTTCCGCCCCCTGCAGCGCGAAATCATCGATGATGCGCTGAACGGCCGCGACACCCTTGCCCTGCTGCCCACCGGCGGTGGCAAGTCGGTCTGCTACCAGGTGCCGGCCCTGTGCCGCGAGGGCGTCACCATCGTTGTTTCTCCTCTCATCGCCCTGATGAAGGACCAGGTGTACAACCTGCAGCGCAGGGGTATTCCGGCCGCTGCGGTGTTTTCCGGTATGAACCGGCGCGCACTGGACATTGTGTTCGACAATGCCGTGCAGGGCGCCTACAAGCTGCTTTACCTCAGCCCCGAACGCCTGCAGACCGACCTCGCGCGCGAGCGCATCCGGCGCATGCAGGTCAACCTGCTGGCCATTGACGAAGCGCACTGCATCAGCCAATGGGGTTATGACTTCCGCCCGCCCTACCTGCAAATCGCCGAACTGCGCGCCCTCATCCCCCACGTACCCGTGCTGGCCCTCACCGCCACCGCCACGCCGGAAGTGGTGGCGGACATCCAGGAAAAGTTGCATTTCCGCGAAAAAAACGTCTTTCAGCAGGGGTTTGCCCGGCCCAATCTGGCCTACGCTGTATTATACGAGTCTAAAAAGCGGGACAAGCTGCTCGACATCCTCCGGAATGTGCCCGGCAGCAGCGTGGTGTACGTGCGCACCAGGGGCGAGGCCGAGCAGGTGGCCGCTTTCCTCAAGGGCGCGCGCGTGTCGGCCGACTTTTACCACGCCGGGCTCCCAGCCGCAAAGCGCAACGCTCGCCAGGATGCCTGGATACAGGGCCGCATTCGGGTGATCGTGAGCACCAACGCCTTTGGCATGGGCATCGACAAGCCGGACGTGCGCACCGTGGTGCACCTGCACCTGCCCGACAGCCTGGAGGCCTATTTCCAGGAAGCCGGCCGGGGGGGCCGCGACGGGCAAAAGGCTTACGCCGTGCTGCTCTACAGCCCTGTGGATGCCGATAACCTCCGGCGGGCGTGGGAAACGGCCTTCCCGCCGCTCGACCAAATCCGGCGGGTGTACCAAGCCCTGACGAGCTACGCACAGATCGCGGTGGGCGCCGGCGCCGGTGAATCGGTCGGATTTGATTTGTCCGCTTTCGCCGTCGCGTTCAACCTCGAACAAGGACTCGTGTACGCCGCCCTCCGCCTCCTCGAACTGGACGGGTGGATAGCCCTCAGCGACGCCGCCCTGCAAATGGCCCGCGCACACATCCACGTCTCCCGCGAAACCCTCTACGATTACCAGCTCCGAAACCCCCAGGCCGACGCCATCACCAAGGTGCTGCTGCGCGCATACCCCGGCATCCACCACGACCTGGTGGAAATCAACGAGGACTTTGTGGCCAAACACGCCAAAATGCAGGTCGCTACCGTGGTGCAAATCCTGGAAGCCGCCCAGCGCGCCGACATCCTTACCTACCTGCCACGGACCGACAAACCCCAGCTCACCTTTCTCCAGCCAATTATGCCCGCCGACCAGCTCGTCCTCAGCACCGAACGGTACGCCTGGCGAAAACAACGCGCCCTGGAGCGATGGGAAGCCTCGGTTCGTTACGCTGAAACGCGCACCTGCCGCAGCCAACTGCTGCTGGACTACTTCGGCGAAAAAAATGCCGAACCCTGCGGCATTTGCGACGTGTGCACCGGGCGAAATGATCCGGAGGTACCCGACGCCCTGTTCGCCGCCCTGGAACAAAAAGTGAGGGAATTGCTGCGCAAGGGCCCAAAAGCCCTGGAGGAGATACTCGGCGCATTTCCACAAAAACGACATGAGGCCGTGGCCAAAGTGTTGAATTTCATGCTGGAGGAAAGAATTTTACAAGAAAAAGAAGGCAAATTTTATTTATAAACATTTTGTTTTATAAAAACGAAAGTGTTATTTTTGCAGTCTAAATTCTGCAAACATGCCTTCCAAAAGACGCCCCCGCTCCCGTCGGAAAGACCAACCGCACGATGCTGTGTTCAAAACATTTTTTGGCGATGCCCGCATTGCACAAAAATACCTTGAGCATTACACCCCTGTTTTCATCCATAGCCAAATTGACTTTTCGTTTTTCCGGAAAAGCGATACGGCGTTCATCAGTAGTCGATTTGGCATTTCGTTCTGCGATGTTGTGTACGAAACCCGGCTGACGACCGGTGTCCCCGCACGATTGTTGTTTTTGTTCGAACACAAAAGCTATGTACCCAATCAGCCGATTCATCTTCAATTGTTGGATTACCTTTTGCAAATTTGGGAAGACGATGTAAAAAACAGCCGCCCGCTCTCACTGGTCATTCCCATGGTCGTTTATCACGGTGAAAAAGGGTGGCAACCCAGGTCTTTTCAAGACTATTTTCCAAACATGCCGGATGACTGGCGTGCTTTCATACCTGATTTTTATTACCTCCTGACGGATTTGAGTCGCATATCAGATGACATTATACAGAACAAACCGGACAGCGGGTATCTCAGAAATCTATTTTTGGCTTTAAAATTTGCTCGAAACCACCAAAAAGTTGCCGAAAACTGGAAAAAAATATTTACTTTTGGTGTCGAGATTTACAGGGACGACCGCGAAAGAATATTGTTCCAAACCCTCACCCTTTACTTTGTAAATTTGTTTGACATGCCAAAGACAGAAATAAAAGAGCTTGGCCAACAACTACCGGAACCGGAACACAGCTGGATTGACGCCATTCCGGAAGTCCTCTTTGAAAAATGGAAAAAAGCAGGACGCCGCGAAGGGCTAAAACTGGGTAGAGAAGAAGGCCGACAAATAGGTAGAGAAGAAGGTCGACAGGAAGGTCGACAGGAAGGGCTTGTAACCGGACGTGAAGAAACCATCAGGCTATTCATCATAAATTGCATTCGGAAATTCCCGGAATGGAGTGACGCAGAGATTGCTACCTTGGCCGGCGCTACCGAGGAAAAGGTAAAAGCCGTTCGGGATTCCTTGAAAACGCCTTAAGCGCCTGCCTCGCAGGGGTAACCCTGTTTTTTCCTCAACGCAACACCTCAACCTGCTCATGCGCCAACACCTGCTCCTGTTTGTCCTGTTGTTTTCAGCGAATGCGTTCGCCCAAATTCCCGAAAACGAACTGCCCCATTTTGCCACGACCCTCGAACAGGCGTCGATGCCGGATGCGCGGCCTGTCCTCCCGGCATCTGCCTTTTCCGACCCGCCAGCCATGCCCGTGCGCGCCATGGCCGAGTGGGAAGAGTTGCAGGCCCTGGTGATTACCTGGCGCGCACATCCGGCCATCCTGACCGAAATCGTGCGCGCCGCCCGCGAGGAATGCCGGGTGATTATTCTCTGCAACAATGCCAGTACGATAACCAGCGCCCAAAACACCCTGGTCGCTGCCGGCGTCGACATCACGTCCAATGTCGAGTTTCTGTTGGCTCCAAACGACTCCATCTGGGTGCGCGACTATGGACCCAATTGCGTGTATGCCAACGATGTAGACTCCCTGTACTTCGTCGATTGGCGTTACAACCGCACCAGCCGCCGCCGTGACGACACGGTGTCCACCACCCTTGGCCCCTACCTCGGCGTACCCCTGTACACCACCTCCGTTGCCCCCAACGACCTGGTGCACACCGGCGGCAATTTCATGTCCGACGGCATGGGTACCGCTTTTTCCTCCGACCTCATCCTGGAGGAAAACCAGAGCGGCAACCCTTACGGCGCCAGCGTTAAAAACCGGGAACAGATCGAGGGCATCCTGCGCAACTACATGGGCGTCGAGCGCTACATCCTCATGGAAAAGTTGCCCTTCGACGTCATCCACCACATCGACATGCACATGAAACTGCTCGACGAGCAGACCCTGCTGGTGGGCGAGTACCCGCCCGGCACCGCCGACGGCCCTCAGATTGAAGCCAACATCCAGTACGTGCTGGCCAACCATCCCAGCAGCTTCGGTTCGCCCTACCGGGTGATTCGCGTTCCCATGCCGCCCGATGCACTGGGCGAGTTCCCGAACGTGGGTGGGGACTACCGCACCTACGCCAATGCCATGTTTGTCAATAAAACCGTGCTGGTGCCCTTTTACGAGGAAAAACACGACACTACCGCCCGCAGGATCTGGCAAGAGGCACTACCCGGGTACCGCATTGTGGGCATCGACTGCAACGCCATCATTCCCTCCCTGGGCGCCATTCACTGCATCACCAAGGAGGTGGGCGCCGCCGACCCCCTGCGCATCGTGCACCGTCCCCTTACCAACGTGCTCCAAACTCCGCTCAACCCCACAGGCTATCCGGTGTTTGCCACCCTGCAACACCGCTCCGGTATCCAGTCGGCTCGCGTCTGGTATACCCTGGATACCACTGCTGCCTGGCAGTTTGTGGACATGCTCCCAACCACTACAGACAGCCTGAATCTGTGGGCAGCCGAAATTCCGCGCCAAAATGTAGTCTCCACACAGCCCGTCTTCTATTACATTGAGGCCAACGCCTTCAGCGGCAAATCCCAGGTGCGTCCCCTGCCTGCGCCGCGCGGCTGGTGGCGGTTCAACATCGAGGTCTCACCGGTTTCCAACGCACCGGAACCTTCGGGCGCCGGCCTGCTCACCGTTTTCCCCAACCCGGCCTCGGCCATGACCTGCGTACCGGTGACGTGCACCGGCAGCACCCGCGGACACATCGGCCTCTTCGACGCCCTGGGTCGCGAGATAATCGCCCTGTACGACGGCGATATCCCCACGGGCACCAGCCGCTACTTCTTTGATGCCGGTGCGCTGCCTGCGGGGGTGTACTGGGTGCGTTTGCAGGCAGGGGGGGCGGTAATGAGCCAGATGGTGGTGGTGCGGTGAATACAGTTTAGGATCTGTGATCAATCACCGAACAGGAGCGTTGAGCCTGAAAACGTGCACGGTACCGGCTTGCAATACCAGGGTGTCGAGAAATGGGGCGGCTACTCGCTCCACCTCGCGGCTGTCGGAGTACAAGTACCGGGCGCCACGTCGGATGCGTTCATGTAAGCCGGCCGAATCCAGCTGGTCGGCATGAAATCCCCACCCTTTTTTATCAATGTAATACAAAAAAATAAAATGGCTCAGATCGTTGCCGGCAACCACCAGGGCATCCTTGGGCACTGCGTTTCGCAAGGCCGCCTGGTGGCGCAACAGATCGGCGTTGAAGCCGGGCTTTTCCGGATTCCAGCGTGATTGCATGCGCAACCAGGCGGTCAGCGGCATACACAAGAGCAGTGCTAAAGTCGCTGTTCGGAGCCATGGCCGGCGTCCGTGCCAGGCTGTGTGGATACCCAGGGCGACCACCAGGAACAAATACGGATAGAGCGGGAAAAGATAGTAGTCGTGAATTTTGGCGATCATGTTCAGCTCAAAGAGCGCATATGCTGCAACAGCCGCCAAGCCGGCGCCCCAAATCCATATCTGCGGGGAGTACCTGCGTTTTTTTTGAAGCGCATTGACTACACCGATAATGAAAAAAGGAACTGACGCGTAGTTCAACATCAATTCAGGCAAGGTGGAAAACAGGTTGTGCTGGGCATAGTCGAGCAAAACATTCCATGTGGTCTGGCGATTCAGCATACCCTGAACGATACCGTTCCCATGCCAGTGCGGCACTACCGACAGATACCAGCCAAGTGGCAGAGACAAGCAGATCAGCATCCAAATAAATGCATGTCCATCGGTAAGAAAAAGCCGGCGCCTGAAAACCACGCTGAGAAAACACGCCAAGGGGACGATAAAAAACAGAATAAACGGCAGTTTGCACAAGGCAGATAAGGCCAGCAGCCCGCCGGCGGCGCCCATCCGCATGGCGCCACCACTGGTGTAAAACCTGCGAAAAAAGTACAAGCCCCAAAGGCCAAAACAAAGCGCAAGGTTGTCCGGCATGGGATTGATCGTGTAATAAAAAAAACTTGGAGACCAGTTAAACGCCCAGGCGCCTGCAAAAGCCGTTTGGTCATGGTGGAAAACGGCGCGCAGCAATGCATACATCCCCCACACGGAAAACAGGCCAATGATGAAGTTGAAAAGCCTGGACAACACCAGGTGTCTGCCAAACAGCTTGTACAAACCAGCGGTCAACCATTGCAACAACGGAAACTCCATGCGGAACAGACCGTCGCCGTCGCCGCGATCGTTGCGCCGCGGATTGAACAGATCAAAATCCTCCTCGTAAAAAAGGACGCTGGTTGACTCCGTCTGTGTCTGCCGCCAAACGTGAATGCTCATCAACTCCTTCTGAAAATGGGGTGCGTGCAAGGCCGTGGAGAGGGCGATGAGCGCTACGGGAAATAAAAAACGATAGTTTGCCAAAAGAGAAAACGATGGTCCGGAGGCCAAAGGTAAAAATTCGTCCTACGAGTATACTCGTAGGACGACTAAAACCTTCATCCCTACCTTTGCGTTTTCATCCGACTGAACCCACCCACCCGCATGAACGATACCCTTCAACGCCTGGAACAAGCCGTCCGCCAACGCATCCTCATCATCGACGGCGCCATGGGCACCATGATACAGCGTCGGAACCTTCAAGAAACCGATTTCCGCGGAACACAGTTTGCCGCGCACCACAAAGACCTGCAAGGCAACAACGACCTGCTCTGCCTCACCCGGCCCGACGTCATTGAGTCCATTCACCGTGAATACCTGGAGGCCGGCGCCGACCTGATCGAGACCAACACCTTCAACGCAACCCGCATCTCTCAGGAGGACTACGACCTCTCCGACCAGGCTTATGCCATCAACCTGGCCGCCGCCCGGATCGCCCGCAGGGCCGCCGACGCTTTCAGTACGCCCGACAAGCCCCGCTTCGTGTGCGGCGCCATGGGCCCCTTGAACAAAACCCTGTCGCTCTCCCCCGACGTGAACAACCCGGGATACCGAGCCCTTACCTTTATGGAGGCCAAGGATGCCTATGCCGAACAGGCGCGCGGCCTCATCGACGGCGGCGCACATACCCTGCTGGTCGAAACCATCTTCGACACCCTGAACTGCAAAGCCGCCCTTTACGCCATTGACGAGGTGTTCGAGGAAAAGGGCGTCAAACTGCCCATTATGATCTCCGGCACCATCACCGACGCGTCGGGCCGGACCTTGTCCGGACAAACCGTCGAAGCATTCTGGATTTCCGTCAAACACGTCAGACCCTTCTCCATAGGCCTCAACTGCGCCCTCGGCGCCGAAGAAATGCGGCCCTATATCGCCGAGTTGAGCCGGTTGGCCGACTGCTACGTGTCGGCCTACCCCAACGCCGGTCTGCCCAACGAATTTGGCGAATACGACCAGACGCCCCACGACATGTGCGTTTTTGTGGAGGACTTCGCCCGCGCCGGATTCGTCAACATCGTCGGCGGCTGCTGCGGCTCCACGCCCGACCACATCCGGCACATCGCCCGACACGTCGAACAAGCCACGCCCCGCCAACCAGCCACACCCCTCCCCTACTCCATGTACAGTGGTCTGGAGCCGCTCATCGTCCGCGAAGACACCAATTTTGTGAATATCGGCGAACGCACCAACGTCACCGGCTCCTCCAAATTCGCCAAGCTCATCCTCGAAGGCAACTACACCGAAGCGCTCAGCATCGCCCGCCAGCAGGTGGACGGCGGAGCCCAAATCATCGATGTCAACATGGACGAGGGCCTGCTCGACTCCCAAAAGGCCATGGTCGAATTCCTCAACCTGGTGCAGGCCGAGCCCGACATCGCCAGGCTGCCCATCATGGTGGACTCCTCCAAGTTCAGCGTCATCGAGGCCGGGCTGCAATGCCTGCAGGGAAAAAGCATCGTCAACTCCATTTCCCTCAAAGAAGGGGAGGCCGAATTCATCCGCCAGGCTAAAATCTGCCGCCGATACGGCGCAGCGGTTGTCGTCATGGCCTTCGATGAAGCAGGGCAGGCCGACACCATTGACCGAAAGGTGGACATCTGCCTGCGGGCCTACCGCATCCTCACCCAACAGCTCGACTTCGACCCGCACGACATCATTTTCGACCCCAACATCTTTGCCGTTGCCACCGGGATCGAAGAGCACAACGATTATGCGATCAACTACCTGGAAGCTACCCGGCAAATCAAACAGCGCTGCCCGGGCGCCAAGATCAGCGGCGGGGTGAGCAACCTCTCATTCTCTTTCCGCGGCAATAACCGGGTGCGCGAAGCCATGCACGCAGCGTTTTTGTACCACGCCGTCCGCGCCGGTATGGACATGGGCATCGTAAACGCCGGTATGATCGAGGTGTATGAAGAAATCCCCAAAGATCTCCTGCAGCGCATCGAGGATGTCCTGTTCAACCGCCACCCGGACGCCACCGAGGCGCTCGTTAAACTCGCCGAAGGTTTTAAGGACACCGGCGGCCGGGCTGTGGAAAAAGACCTCGCCTGGCGCGAGAGCAGCGTCGAGCAGCGCATCACCCACGCACTGGTCAAGGGCATCACCGACTTCATCGAAACCGACATGGAGGAGGCCCGTCAAAAATACCCCGCGCCCCTGCATGTCATCGAAGGGCCGCTGATGGACGGCATGAACGTGGTGGGCGACCTGTTTGGCGCCGGCAAAATGTTCCTGCCGCAAGTGGTCAAAAGCGCCCGGGTGATGAAGCGCGCTGTGGCCTACCTCACCCCGTTTATTGAAGCGGAAAAATCCGGCGGCGTGCGCCAGGCGGCCGGAAAAATCCTGCTCGCCACCGTCAAAGGCGACGTACACGACATCGGCAAAAACATCGTCGGCGTGGTGCTGGGCTGCAACAACTACGAGATCGTTGACCTCGGCGTCATGGTGCCGCTGGACAAAATCCTGCAGGCTGCCGTCGAACACCAGGTTGACGTCGTGGGGCTCTCCGGACTCATCACGCCCTCGCTCGACGAGATGGTGTACGTGGCCCGCGAGATGCAACGACGAAACATGCGCCTGCCCCTGCTCATCGGCGGCGCCACGACCTCCAAAACGCATACGGCCGTCAAAATAGAGCCCGAATACGCCAACGCCCCGGTGGTGCACGTGCTCGACGCCAGCCGCAGCGTGGCCGTGGTCAGTAGCCTGCTGACCAAAAACAATACTGAAAACCAACAATTTACCGACGCTGTGCGCGCCGAATACGCCCGCATCCGGGAAGCCCGTGCGGGCAAGCAATCGGCCAAAGCGCTACTCCCCATCGAAGCGGCTCGCGACAACCGACTGCTGCTCGACTGGAGCGCCTACACCCCGCCCCGACCTGATTTCATGGGGATCAAAACGTTTGAGGACTACCCGCTCGACGACCTGGTTGCCTGCATAGACTGGACGCCCTTTTTCCAAAGCTGGCAGCTGGCCGGCAAATTTCCCGCCATCCTCGAAGATGCCGTGGTGGGCAAAGAGGCCACGCAGCTTTACCACGACGCCCGGGAGATGCTCGAAAAAATCATCCGGGAAAAATGGCTCACCGCACGCGCCGTCATCGGTTTTTTTCCGGCCAACAGCACCCCAAACGACACGGTTGAACTCTACACCGATGATGCCCGCCAACAAACGCTGGAAACGCTTCACTTTTTGCGCCAGCAAGTGAAAAAGGCGCCCGGACAGCCCAACCTGAGCCTTGCCGACTACATTGCCCCCAAAACAGCGCGTACGGATTTCATAGGCGCCTTCGCCGTGACCGCCGGCATCGGCATAGAAACCCACGTAGCCCGCTTCGAAGCAGCGCACGACGACTACAACGCCATCCTGCTCAAGGCACTGGCCGACCGCCTCGCCGAGGCACTGGCTGAACGCATGCACCAGCGCGTCCGCTCTGAATTCTGGGGCTACGCACCGGACGAAAACCTCTCCAACGAGGCACTGATCACCGAGCAATACCGCGGCATCCGTCCGGCCCCGGGCTACCCCGCCTGCCCGGAACACACCGAAAAGCGCACCCTCTGGCGTCTTTTGCAGCCCGACCGGCTCGGCATTTCGCTCACGGAAAGTTGCGCCATGTATCCCGCCGCATCGGTCAGCGGGTGGTATTTCGCCCATCCGGAGGCCAAATATTTCGGCATCAGCCAGATCGGAAGGGATCAGGCGGGAGAATATGCCCGTAAAAAAAGCTGGAGTACGGAAGAGACCGAGAAATGGTTGGGAGCAATACTGTAAAATTGAACAACATTGAGTAACTTTGCTACTCAATGTTGCGTATGATCGATGCCCTGATCTCTTCGAAAACCCGTATCAAGCTGTTGTTGAAGTTCTTTTTGAACAGCAACACAACAGCCTATTTGCGCAACCTGGAGAGCGAGTTCGGAGATTCCACCAATTCCATCCGCCTGGAACTCAACCGCCTGGAAGAGGCCGGCATGCTGTTGTCGGCGACCGACGGCAACAAAAAGATATTTCGCGCCAACATCCGGCATCCCCTCTTTCTGGAGATACACACCATCCTGCTCAAACACATCGGCCTGGATCGCATCGTGGAAGACGTGATCAAACGCCTGGGCGACATCCGGCAGGTGTACCTCATCGGTGAATTTTCTCGCGGGCTCGACAGCCCCATCATAGACCTGATCTTCGTAGGCAACATCGACAAAAATTACCTGCTCGAGCTCGTAGAAAAGGCGGAAAAACTCGTCAAACGTAAAATTCGTTACCTCATTTACACCCCGGAAGAGGCCACCGCCATCAATTGGGCGGATTACGACCCCAAACCCTTTCAGCTTTGGGACGGCGCCCCCGAAAACCGTTTGCTCTACCCTTGATTGTCCGTTTGTTTAACTTTGCGCGCCCGTTGCCGGCCTACCAACCCGGCGGTACGGGTGACTCCTACATTTGCGTTTGCACACCCCATGCCCACGCACGCGCTACGGAGCGCCACACCGCAAGTAAGTGCCCCCCACTTATGAAGCGGGAACCGTTTCGAATGTCGAGTGGCGAATGGCGAGTGTCGAGTGTAATCTGAGTGCAACAAAGGCATGTATGGCAACCATCCAACATGAATAGCAAAAAAACAACCGCGTAGCGGTTGAACATGAATAACCCCTGGCGAGCGCCCGGATGGGCGAGCGCCCGGGGGGGCAAGAGCCCCGGGGTGGCCAGACCACCGACACATTACAAAATAAAATCATGAGCACACAATCCACTCCTTTACCGATGGTCGATCTGAAAACCCAGATGGCGGCCATCCGCGCACAGTTGGATCGGGAGTTCTCCGAAATCCTCGATTCCACCTTGTTCATCGGCGGCCCCAAGGTGAACGCCTTCCGGGAGAACCTGGAGCGCTACCTGGGCGTCCGCCACGTGATCCCCTGCGCCAACGGCACCGACGCCCTGCAGATCGCCATGATGGCCCTCGACCTCAAGCCCGGCGACGAGGTGATCGTGCCCGCCTTCACCTACGTGGCCACAGCCGAGGTGATCGGGCTGCTCGGCCTCACCCCCGTCATGACCGACGTAGACCCACACACCTTCAACATCACCCCGGCGCTGGTGGAGGCCGCCATCTCGCCGCGCACCAAAGCCATCGTGCCGGTGCACCTGTTTGGGCAAAGCGCCGACATGGCCGGCATTATGGATGTGGCCGAACGGCACGGGCTGTACGTCATTGAGGACAACGCGCAGGCCATCGGCGCCGACTTCATCTACCCCGACGGGCGCCGCGTCAAAACAGGCGCCATCGGCCATTTTGGCTGTACCTCCTTTTTTCCTTCCAAAAACCTGGGCTGCTACGGCGACGGCGGGGCGCTCATGACCAACGACGACGAACTGGCCGCGCGCGCGCGCATGATCGCCAACCACGGGCAGTCCAGGCAGTACTACCACGACCGGCTGGGCGTCAACTCCCGCCTCGACGCGTTTCAGGCCGCCATCCTGAACGTCAAGCTGCCCCACCTCGATGCCTACAACGACGCCCGGCGCCGGGCCGCCGACCACTACGATGCCGCCTTTGCCGGCATACCTGCGCTCCGGGTACCCGCGCGTGCGCCGTTCAGCACCCATGTGTTTCACCAGTACACCTTGCAGGTGGGCGGCGCTGAAAAACCCGAAACGGTGCGCGAGGCCCTGCGCATGCACCTCACCGGATTGGGCATTCCGGCCATGATCTACTACCCGGTGCCTTTGTACGCACAGGAAGCCTTTTCGGCGTACTGGAAGGGCGGTGTCCTGCCCGTTACCGAGCAGCTGTGCGCCTCAGTCATCTCACTTCCCATGCACAGCGAGCACACGGAGGAGACCCTTGACCGGGTAGTCGACGGCGTAAAATCCTTTTTTGCACAATAGGCGCTGAAATGGCTGTGCCTACCATTTTCGGCATAGGACTTGCAGTAGCTTGCCCGAAACCGAATCCAGGAAAAACACCTCTCCCTTGCTAATCAAGAACATATTGTGGGATTACGTGGGCCGGTTCAGCCTGTTGTTTGCCAACCTGGCAGTCACCAGCGTGCTGAGCCGTCTGCTCTCCCCTGCCGAATATGGCGAAGTGGGCATTGTTATTGCCATCAGCGGTTTGGCCGCCATCCTGCTGGAGTTCGGCTTCACGGCCGCCATCATCCAGAAGAAGGAGATTGACGAGGTGCAACTCAGCACCATCTTTTACATGGTTCTGCTGGGGAGTTCGGTGATATACGCGGTTGTTTTCGTGGCAGCCCCTTATGTAGCTGCTTTTTACGGACTGCCCAATCTGTCGGCTTTGCTGCGGGTAAGTGCGCTGACCTTCCTCATCAACGCCTTCAACCTGGTGCCCAGCGCCCTCATCACCCGCAACATGATGTTCAAGCAACAGAGCATCCGCAACGTGGCGCTCACGGTGGCCGTCGGCATGGCGGCCATTACCCTGGCCTGGATGGGCTGGGGCGTCTGGGCGCTGGTGTTGCAGATGCTGCTGAGCGCCTTTTTTCTGGTGTTCATCAACCTGTGGCTCACCAAATGGCTGCCGGCGAGGCTTTTTAATCTCCGTTCGGTCGCAGAAATGTTTCATTACAGCAAGTTCCTGTTCCTCTCCACCACCATAGACGCCCTGTTCACCCGCGCCGACGCCCTGATCATCGGCAAAGCCCTTGACGTGCGCACGGTCGGCTTCTTTTCCCGCTCGAAGGGCATGGAAAACATGGTGCAGGGGGTTACCACCGCCAGCCTGAACGCTGTAATGTTTCCGTTTTTTTCCAAAATGCAACACGACGAGGGGCAGATCAGATCCCTGTTCCACCGCTTTTTTGCCATCATCACCACCGTCATTTTTCTGTTCACCGGCCTGGCTTACGTGAATGCCTTTTGGGTGTTCGAGTTGCTGTTCGGCGCCCAGTGGGGGGTGTCCGCAGGCTACTACCGCATCCTGGCGCTCAGCGCATTTGCCTTCCCGCTCAGCGCGCTCATCCTCAGTGTGGTGAGCGCACGGGGCAACAGCAAGGATTTTTTCCGGGCGGAGATCATCAAAAAACTGATCTTTTTGCCCACCTTCTTTTTTATCTTTATCGGCGTGGAGGCCTTCCTGTACGCCTGGGTGGTGGCCAATTTCCTGGCCTTTGGCGTCAACCTCCAGTACCTGACGCGCTCCATACCCGTTTATGCCGCCCATTACTGGTCTATCGTGCTCCGCTTCTCCCTCATTTTGGCGTGTTTTTTGGTCGCTTACCACACCGGACTGCCGGTCCTGGGGTTCAGCGAGCACAGCTTTGCGGGGGCGATCGTCGCCAGCCTGCTGTTTGTACCATACTTCGTTACCGCCATGTACCTCCTGGTACCTGAACCTTTTCAGCTGGCGCGCGATCAATTTTTTCAGCTTAAAAACCAGATAGAAGGGCGATTCGCCGCCCGGTAAACCATGATCAACGTTACCAAACCTTACCTTCCGCCATTTTCCGAGTACCAGGAGTACCTCGAAGGCATCTGGCAGCGCAACTGGCTCACCAACAACGGCCCACTGGTCAACGAGCTGGAACTTCAACTCAAGGAATACCTTGACCTGCCCCACCTGCTCTACGTCAGCAACGGCACCATCGCCCTGCAAATGGCCATCAAAGCGCTCGACCTGCAGGGCGAGATCATCACCACCCCGTTCAGCTACGTGGCCACCACCAGTTGCATCTCCTGGGAAAACTGTACGCCCGTGTTCGTCGACATCGACCCGCAGACGCTCAACATCAACCCTGCGCTCATCGAAGAGGCCATCACCCCCCAAACGGTGGGCATCATGGCCACCCATGTCTACGGCAACCCGTGCGACATAGACGCCATCCAGGCCATCGCCGACAAGCACAAGCTCAAGGTCATCTACGACGCCGCCCACTGCTTCGGCAGCCGTTACAAAGGTAAAAGCGTACTCTTGTACGGCGACGTGAGCACCTGCAGCTTCCACGCCACCAAGCTCTTCCACACCATCGAAGGGGGGTCGGTCTCCTCGCCCGACGCGGAGGTCACCCGAAAGCTGGCCCTCCTGCGCAACTTCGGGCACACCAGCCCCGTCGACTTCGACGGCGTGGGCATCAACGCCAAAAACTCCGAGTACCACGCCGCCATGGGCCTCGCCGTGCTCAACCGCATGGCCGAGATCCGCAAAAACCGCCAGGAGCAATGGCTGCGCTACCAGGAACTGCTCAACGGCATGCCCCTGCACACCATCCGCATAGACCGGGAAAACGCGGAGTTCAACTACGCCTACTTCCCCATGATCTTCGAAACGGAAGCGCAGCTGCTCAAAACCGTTGAGGTGCTGAACACCCACTACGTGTACCCCCGGCGCTACTTCTATCCGTCGCTCAACAAACTCAACTACGTGCACTACCGCCCCTGCCCGGTGTCGGAGGACGTCTGCACCCGCGTGCTGTGCCTGCCCCTCTTCCACCAGCTCAGCAAGGCCGAGCAGGAACTCATCGCCCGCGTTATCCTCCGGGCATCCCGCTACAGCTGACGAAAGACCGAGCCATGACCATCGCCATCATGCAGCCGTACTTCCTGCCCTACATCGGCTATTTCCAGCTGGTGCACGCCGCAGACCGGTTTATCGTGTACGACAACATCCAGTTCACCAAAAAGGGCTGGATCAACCGAAACCGCATCCTGGCCAACGGCAAGGACGAATACATCACCCTGCCCCTCAAAAAAGACTCCGACTACCTCGACGTCGACCGGCGCGTACTCGCCGACACTTTTGCGCAGGACAGCCAGGCCACCCTGCGCAAAATCGCCGGGGCCTACCGCAAAGCACCCCACTTCCAGGCGGTATTCCCCCTGCTGGAACGCGTTTACCAGTTTGAAGACCATAATCTTTTCCGGTTTATTTTCCATTCCCTTGAAGAAGTGTGCCGATACCTGCAAATTGGTACGGAATTGGTGGTGTCTTCCACTGTAGACATCGATCACGGGCTCCGGGCCGCAGAAAAAGTAAAAGCCCTCTGCCTGGCCGCCGGCGCCGATGTGTACATCAACCCTATTGGCGGCACTGAATTGTATGACCGGCGGGACTTTGCCCAAAACGGCATTGAACTCCGGTTTCTCAAGGCCAACCCGATCGAATACCAACAGTTTAATCACCCGTTTGTGCCCTGGTTATCCATTCTGGACGTCATGATGTTCAACTCCGTGGCGCAAATCAGGGTTTTTCTGGAAAAAGAATACACCGTCGTCACCAACTAACATAAGCACCCAAATCCAAATGCCTTTCCACTGGACCAAGCTTGGCCGCGTCTTCGACCCCACCACCGTCACCGACCGGCCCTTCATACGGGAGTTTGCCCAGGCGCCGCACGTGGTGCCGTTTGACGACTTCGTGCGCGTGTATTTCTCCTGCCGGCCGCCGGCCGATGAGCACGGGCAGTTCGTCAGCTACTCCGCATGGCTCGACCTGGACCGCAAGAACCTGTTCAACATCCTGCACATCGCCGAACAGCCCATCCTGCCCCTCGGCGAGCTGGGTACTTTCGACGAGTTCGGCACCTACCCCGTCTCCGTCATCCGACACCAGGGCGAAACGCGCGCCTACTACGCCGGCTGGACCCGCTGCGAGTCCGTACCCTTCAATACCGCCATCGGCGTAGCCCTCAGCGACGACGACGGCCGCACCTTCCGCCGCGCAGGCCCCGGCCCCGTGCTCTCCTATTCGCCCGATGAACCGTTTGTCATCAGCGGCCCTAAAATCCGCCGCTTCCACGACCGCTGGTACCTGTTTTACATCGCCGGCAAAAAATGGATCGTCGACAACGGACGCCCCGAACCCGTTTACCGCATCCGACTGGCCGTATCCGACGACGGGTATCAATGGACCAAAATCAACCGCGACCTCATCGACACCAAAGTAGAAGCCGATGAAGCGCAGGCCAGCCCCGATGTCTTTTTCCGCGACGGCCGCTACCACATGTTCTTCTGCTACCGGTTCAGCACCGGCTACCGGAGCCGCGAAAAGGGGTACCGCATCGGCTACGCCTGGTCGGAAGACCTGCTCCACTGGACGCGCGACGACAGCCAAACCAACCTCGACGTGTCCGACGAGGGTTGGGACTCCGAAATGGTGTCCTACCCTCACGTGTTCGAACTCGACGGCGAAACTTACCTGTTCTACCTCGGCAACGGCGTGGGGCGCGTGGGTTTCGGCGCCGCCAGACTGGAACGCTGACCGTTCGCCCCGTTTGACTCGATAAACCAACAAAAAATGCCGCCATGCGCTGGAAAAAACTAGGCAAAATCTTTGACCCGACCGATCACCGGCTGGACTTCGACGTGCAACTGTTCGCACAGTCGCCCCAAACGATTGTGCTCGACGACGTCGTCCGCATTTACTTCTCTACCCGGCGCACCGACCCGTCGAACGGCAAGTTTTTCAGCGATATTGCCTACATCGACATGGATAAAAGCCTTGGCAACATCATCGGCCACTCCACCGGAACCGTCATCCCCCTCGGCGGGCTGGGCGCCTTCGACGAGCACGGCATCTTCCCCATCAGCCTCCTGCAGCACGACGACCGGGTGTGGGCCTACACCTGCGGATGGAGCCGCCGCGTGTCGGTATCGGTAGAAACTTCCACCGGATTGGCGTTCAGCCGGGATAATGGCACGACTTTTGAAAAATACGGTTCAGGGCCCGTGCTCAGCTCTTCCCTGCACGAACCCATGCTGGTGGGCGACTCCTTCGTCCGCGTGTACAACGGTGTTTTCCACATGTGGTACATTTTCGGCAAAAAATGGGGGGAAGCGGCGGGAAGCGAACCACCGGCCCGCGTTTACAAGATCGCCCACGCCACCTCGACCGACGGCATCCACTGGCACAAGGAAGAAGGCGTACCGATCATAATCGACGTGCTGAATGAAGACGAATGCCAGGCCCTGCCCACCGTCATCCGGATCGGAAACCGCTACCACATGTTCTTTTGTTTCCGGTATGCCACCGACTTCCGCACCAACCCCAATCGCGGTTACCGGCTTGGCTACGCCTGGTCCGACGACCTGGTACACTGGACGCGCGACGACCAAAACAGTGGAATCGGTTTGTCGGACAGCGGCTGGGATGCCGAAATGATGTGCTACCCGCACCTTTTTTCGGTGGACAACGACATTTACCTGCTCTACAACGGCAACGCCTTTGGCAAACAAGGCTTCGGCGCTGCCCGTCTGATCAACGAAAACTGACCTTCGACCTCCGGTGACATGAACGAGACGGAAAGTACCATTACCTACCGCCGAAATACGGCCGGCACAGCACAGATCGCTGATCACTTGCGCGCGTGCAGCCACCTGTTCCGTCCACCGCTGCACGAAAAGATAGACATCGACGCTTACGCCGAAAAAATGTTCCGGCACGCCGAACGGTTTGAAGCGTGGGACCCGGCCGAAAACATACCCGTCGGGCTGGTCTGCGCCTATTTCAATGACCCGGAAAAACAGCACGGCTTCATCACCAACGTCAGCACCCTGGGCGCCCACAGCGGCCGGGGCATTGGTTTTGCCCTGATGACCCAATGCGTGCAATACGGCGCCGGACAAGGCTTTGCGGACATCCGGCTTGAAGTACACCCGCAAAGCGATGCCGCCATCCGCCTGTACCGCAAATTCGGGTTCGAAACACTGGAAACCACCCCCACCACAGTCGCCATGCGGCTAAACATCCCCCAAATGTGACGCGACATGAACCAGCCAAAACCCTTGATAAGCGTCTGCATGATCACCTACAAGCACGGTCCTTTTATCGCCCAGGCCATCGAAAGCGTGCTCATGCAAAAAACCGATTACCCCATCGAACTGGTGATTGGTGAGGACCGGAGTCCCGACCACACCCGCGACGTGTGCCAGCGATACGCCGACCAGCACCCCGACATCATCCGCCTGCTGCCCCCGGAACCCAACATGGGCAGCCAGAAAAACTTCATCCGCACCCTGTACAGCTGCCGCGGACAGTACATCGCCTTGCTGGAAGGCGACGACTTCTGGACGGACGCCTACAAACTCCAGAAACAGGTGGAACTGCTGGTGCAAAATCCGGAGCTCGTACTCACCTTCCACAACGTCAACATCCTGGAAAACGACAAGGTCACCGGCAAGGTGTACCCTGGGCCCCGCAAGGAAACCATCAACGCCGAAGACGTTTTCAAACACGATTACTACCAGACCTGCTCCATCCTCTTTCGCTCGGGGCCCCTGTTCGCCATTGACCACAGCGAAGCGCATGAGTGGATATACAACGACATCACGTTGTTCTCCCTCCTGCTCAGCGACGGCTCCAAAGGGCGCTACCTGCCCGAGACCATGGCCACCTATCGGGTGCACCCCGGCGGCGTGTGGTCGATGGCCGACGCGTCTAAACGCTACCGCATCTCCCGCATCGCTGAAGACATCATCCTCGACAAATACTTCCCCAACCCGCAACTGCGCCCCCTCATCGCCCAGCGCGAAACCCTCTACTACGAACTGTTTATGGTCGAATCAGCCAAATGCCACGACCTGCCTCTGATGCTGCGCACCATGGCCAAATTCGCCCAGTGGAGCCTGCGCACCAACCCCCTGCGCCTGTGGAAACTCCTCCTCCCACCCATTTATCTCGTGCGCGCCACTCTGCTCAACCACCGGCCCGTGCCGAAAAATGTGATTGTGCATAAGCGGGAAAAGGGACAGAAACGGCAAAGCCCAATCCTTTGAGGGCTATCGGCTGTCGGTTGTCGGCTGTCGGTTGTCGGTTGTCGGCTGTCGGTTGTCGGTTGTCGGTAGTTGGTTGTTGGCTGTCGGCAATCGGTTATAGGTTGTTGGTTGTAGAAAATGGTTTGGTTTTTACGACACATTGCCGGGTTACTTATTAGACAAATATTCTGTTTCTAGGGTAAACGTGCATGTTAGCATGTCGTAGACATTATAGCATAACACTGTGCACGGTGACGCGTTAGGACAAGTTTATCATTTTTTTCGTCAATAATTTCCAAATTGGCAATCATTGGTCGCCGACTATTTATTTTGCGCCCATCCTTTACCATAGGTGTGGGGCCGACTTTTATTTATCCCTTCCTGAAAGAAACAACCGACTACCGATAGCCGATAGCCGACGACCGATAGCCGACAACCGATACCCGACAACCGACGACCGATAGCCGACAACCGACTACCGATAGCCGACAGCCGACTACCGATAGCCGATAGCCAACAGCCATCATGAAGCTACTCATCACCGGCACCGCCGGCTTCGTAGGCTACCACTTCGCCAACCGCATGGTTCGGGATGGCCATGACGTGGTGGGCCTGGACAGCATCAACGACTACTACGACGTGCAGCTCAAGTACGACCGCCTGAAGGCGGCAGGCATTTCCCGGGAAAAGCGCACGTACAACACCCTCGTAGAGAGCACTTTGCACCCCAATTACCGATTCATCCAGTTACAACTGGAAGACGCCGGCAACCTCGAGCGCCTCTTCGCCCGCGAGCATTTCGACGCCGTGGTGCACCTGGCCGCCCAGGCCGGCGTGCGCTACAGCCTCAACAACCCGCGCGCCTACGTGGAGAGCAACATCCTCGGCTTCCTCAACCTGCTGGAAGCCTGCCGCTACCACCCCGTGCAGCATCTGGTGTTTGCCAGCAGTTCCAGCGTGTACGGCATGAACACCGCCCAGCCGTTCAGCGTGCTGCACAACGTCGACCACCCCGTGTCGCTCTACGCCGCCAGCAAAAAAAGCAACGAGCTCATGGCCCACACCTACAGCCACCTGTTTGGCGTGCCCGCCACCGGACTCCGCTTTTTCACCGTGTACGGGCCCTGGGGGCGCCCCGACATGGCTTACTTCACTTTCACCCAGGCCATCCTGGCCGGCGAGCCCATCAAGGTGTACAACTACGGCCACAATGCACGCGACTTCACGTACATCGACGACATCGTGGAGAGCATGGCCCGCCTCCTGCCCATCCGGCCCGAGCCGGTGTCGCGCGAGGAGGCCGAAGGCAACCCGGCCCGCTCCACCGCCCCCTACCGACTGTTCAACATCGGCAACAGCAGCCCCGTCGCCCTGTCCGAGTTCATCCGCACCATCGAAGAGGCCCTTGGCAAAAAAGCCGTCCAGGAGCTCGTGCCCGCACAACCCGGCGACGTGACCACCACCTTCGCCGATGTGGCCGACCTCGAGGCCGTCACCGGCTACCGGCCCCAAACTACCCTCAAAGACGGCATCGGCCGGTTTGTGGCGTGGTACCTGGGGTACGTAGGGTGATCGGTCGGCGCTGCTTGTCCATGAATGTGTTTTCCATTATCTTTGAACCAAAACAGGGTATGAAAGATTTAAAAACACAGTGGTTGTATCAAAACTATGCCAACCTCCGACCATACAGGGGGCAATATATTGCATACGATGAAAATGGAATCATTGGTCACCACGAGGAATTGCTCAAGCTACTGTCCAGGATAAAGTTGCCAAGTGATCAATTCAGGATATATTATGTACCCAAGGAATTCGATTGGTACCAAATTAATATGCTTAAAATTTTGCCTGTACATCAATCGGAATGGAAACCGATGTACAAGGTAACCCTTCAGGTGGAAAACAATGAACCCTTGGTGTTCGATATGCTGGTGGATAGTGGGGCTGATATAAGTGTCATTTCTTACGACACCGGTATTGCACTTGGTCTGAAAGAAACGCCCGGAGAGATACTCGAACATGCCGCCGGCATAGGTGGCGTAATATCATTCGCCCTGCGCCGCATACAATTTTCAATTGACGGATATGCTTTCGACGCCCCCGTTGCGTGGATTCAGAACCAATATACAAAAGACCTGATTCTGGGTAGAGAGGTGGTATTTGACCTGTTTAATATCACATTCAAACAGGCAGACCAGGCTATTATTTTTCAGCTCAGAACATTGTAAACGTTGGCTCGTGTTCCTCCTTTACTGAATGCCGGGCGTAAGAAATTGTCTAATAAGTCATTGAAAATTGGGCATTGGAAATTGTACATTGAACATTTTAATTTAAAAGTTTTTTGCCGTTGTTGGCGTCCTCGCCAACAACAAACGGCGGAGTGAGCGAACAGGTGAAAAACGCCGATAGCCGTCAAAAATCCGTCTAAATCCGCCCAATCCGTGTCATCCGTGTTCCAATAACCCCTCACGATAAACGGCGAAGCCGTGAAAACCAAAATACTAAACCCGTAAAAGCATGTACACCCACCTTCTTTGCCGTTGTTGGCGTCCTCGCCAACAACAAACGGCGGAGTGAGCGAACAGGTGAAAAACGCCGATAGCCGTCAAAAATCCGTCTAAATCCGCCCAATCCGTGTCATCCGTGTTCCAATAACCCTCACGATAAACGGCGAAGCCGTGAAAACCAAAATACTAAACCCATAAAAGCATGTACACCCACCTTCTATCCAAGGAAAAATCCCTGGCCGTCATCGGTCTGGGCTATGTCGGCCTGCCGATAGCCCTGGAGTTTGCCCGCCATTTTCGCGTCATCGGATTCGACATCAACGCCGCCCGCATCGACCTCATGCGCCAGGGCATCGACCCCTCGCGCGAGCTCGACCCCGAGGCCTTCCACGGCACCGACATCCACTTCACCGCCGACCCGGCCGATCTCCGGCAGGCCACCTTCTTCGTGGTGGCCGTGCCCACGCCGGTCGACGAACACAACGTGCCCGACCTGCGCCCCGTACTGAACGCCTCCCGCTCCGTGGGCGGCGCTTTGAAAAAAGGCGACATCGTGGTGTACGAGTCCACCGTATACCCCGGCTGTACCGAAGAAGACTGCGCGCCGGTGCTCGAAGCGGTATCCGGGCTCCAGGCCGGCGTCGACTTCAAGCTCGGGTACTCCCCCGAGCGCATCAACCCCGGCGACAAGGAGCATACCCTCACCAAAATACTCAAGATCGTGGCCGGTTCCGACGCCGACGCGCTCGACACCATCGCACAGGTGTACGGACAAATCATCACCGCCGGCATCTACCGCGCCTCCAGCATCAGGGTGGCCGAAGCCGCCAAGGTGATCGAGAACACCCAGCGCGACATCAACATCGCCCTGATGAACGAACTGGCCGTCATCTTCGACAAAATGGGCATCGACACCCACGAAGTGCTCGCCGCTGCCGGCACCAAGTGGAACTTCCTCCGGTTCTTTCCCGGACTGGTGGGCGGACACTGCATCGGCGTAGATCCCTACTACCTCACCTACAAAGCCCAGCAGTACGGATTCGCCCCCGAGGTCATCCTCAGCGGACGCCGCATCAACAACGAAATGCCGGCCTACATCGCCAAACGGCTCACCCAGATGCTCATCGGCATGGGCAAAAACCCGGGCGAGTGCAAGGTGCTCATCCTCGGCATGACCTTCAAGGAAAACGTCGCCGACATCCGCAACTCCAAAGTGGCCGACCTCGCCCGCGAAATCATGGACTATTCCATAAACGTTCACATCGTAGACCCCCATGCCTCCCCCAACGAGGTTGCGCATGAATACAAACTCTCCATCCTGGATGCCCCGTCAGGTGTTTATGATGCCGTTGTAGTGGCCGTCGGCCACGATGCATTCAAAAACCTCGACGCCGCCTATTTCAAACAACTCATGCCCGAAAAACCCCTGCTGGTGGACATCAAGGCCATTTACAAGCATTTGGAGGGCGAAATGACCTGCTGGAGACTGTAGGGAATGTCGAGTGGCGAGTGGCGAATGTCGAATACAGTGTACGCTTATTCCTCGCGGAAAACCAAGCGTACACTGTATTCGACACTCGACATCGGCAATCTTCACAACAACCGCTAAATTCTTCGCCCAAAAACCAAGCGTACACTTTAATTCGACATTCGACACTCGACACTCATGAACGTTCTCCTCACCGGCGGCGCCGGATTCATCGGCGCCAACATCACCGCGGCCCTGCTCAACGACCCGCGCGTCAGCCTCGTGCGCATCCTCGACAACCTGGCCACCGGCAGGCGCGAAAACCTCGCGGAATTTGAGGCGCACCCGAAGTTTGAATTTGTAGAAGCGGACATACGCGACTACGATGCGGTGTACCAGGCCTGCACCGGCATTGACCGCATCTGCCACCAGGCCGCCCTGGGGTCCGTGCCGCGCTCCATCGGTGACCCGATCACCTCCAACGCCGTGAACGTCGACGGCACCCTCAACGTTTTTTGGGCCGCCCACCAGCACGGCATCAAACGCGTGGTGTACGCCGCGTCCAGCAGCACGTACGGCGACAGTCCCGACCTGCCCAAACGCGAAGACCGCATCGGTCGTCCGCTGTCGCCCTACGCCGTCACCAAGCTGGTCAACGAGTTGTACGCCGATGTGTTCGGCAAGCTGTACGGACTGGAGCTCATCGGCCTGCGCTACTTCAACATCTTCGGCCCCAAACAAAACCCGCAGGGCCCCTACGCCGCCGTGATCCCCCTGTTCTGCCAGGCCCTGCTCGATGGCCGCCCGCCCACCATCAACGGCGACGGGCTGCAAAGCCGCGACTTCACGTACGTCGACAACGCCGTGCAGGCCAACCTGCTCGCCCTGTTCACCGACAACCCCGACGCCCTCAACCAGGTGTACAACATCGCCTGCGGCGAACAAACCACCCTGGTCGACATGTACGCCCGCCTCCAGGCCGTGGCCGGCACAGATATCCCGCCCGTGCATGGCCCCGAACGCGCCGGCGATGTGCGCCACAGCCTGGCCGACATCTCCCGGGCGGAACGGCTGCTGGGGTACGCCCCCGCCGTCGGCATCCATGAGGGGCTGAAAAGGGTGTTTGATTGGTATGCGGGGATGCTTGGTATCGTTTCCCCTCACCCTGCTCCATTTCTCGGGGGGGCGCTTGGTGTTGTTCCCCCCCCCTGCCCCCCCCCAAGGGGGGACGCGTAGGGCGTCATTCATCCCGAAGGACTGGGACAAAGCCAACCGGGCCAACCAGGCGCCCTACGAGTCCCCCCCTGGGGGGGGGCAGGGGGGGGGAAACAATACCAAGCCCCCCCCGAGAAACGGAGCAGGGTGAGGGAAACGATACCAAGCCCCCCCTTACCACCAAGCGCAACGCCCGAACAAAAAGGCCAAGCGAGCGCCCTACCGCCTCCCCGCCTCAAACGCCCGAATATAATCCCAAATACACTCCTCCACCTCCAGAATACGATCCATTACCGCCTGATCGTCGAACCGGAGAAAACGGAATCCCACCCCCTCCAGCGCAAATTGCCGGGCAGCATCGTACTCCTGCACGTCCGGGAAGGTGTGGGTGTACCCATCCACCTCAATGATCAGCATCAGTTCCTTGCAAAAAAAGTCGACGATAAAAGGGCCAATGGCGCGTTGTCGCCGAAACCGGTATCCGCCCATCTGACGGTTGCGCAATAACTCGGACCATATTCGGGTTTCGGCCCGGGTTCCGTTTTTCCGATGCGCACGCGCATAATCCCGCAAACGGGGATTGTAAAAATAGTTGTTCCACATGAAGGTCGCGTTGTTGATGTGAGACAAATATACGGGTTATTTTGGATGGTATGCGGGGGGGCTTGGTATCTTTCCTCTCCTTGCGTGGATTTTTTGGGGGGGCGCTTGG
>JANRJH010000043.1:0-34482 GCA_033764075.1 Saprospiraceae bacterium
TCTCCGAAGTCGGGGGATTAGGGGATTTGGAGGTTCTACAAATGCCCGACTTCTCCGAAGTCGGGGGGCGAGTTTTCCCGTGGGGCAAATTTCCGGGAATCCCTTTTCCAATGACCTCGGAGAGGTCAAGCATTTGTAGAAAATCAGGCAATCCCGATTAACCCGACTTCGGAGAAGTCGGGCATTTGTAAAAATCAGGCAATCCCGATTAACCCGACTTCGGAGAAGTCGGGCATTTGTAGACCCCAAAGTCGTGAAAATGCTTCACGCACCGGTTTTAAGGGGGGCACGCACACGCTTGCTGCCGGGTTGTTCGATACGCATTCACAGGTCTTGTTGCTCGGTTTCACCCACCCAATCGAACAATTGTTTTTTGCCTAATTCGATTTGGAAATCTTCGCAAAATTTAAAAAATTCTTCCCGGAACGTTTTTTCGCGGTGGTGTTCTTTCTGGTTCAATATGTATTTGCACACTGTATCGATTTGCGAGCGGCTGTGGGAAAAAACGCCATATCCATTTTGCCAGTCAAACGCGGAATGCGACAGGCGTTCCGTTTTGATGAAATCGTTACTGCGCTTTTTTACCTCGCGTACCAAATCGGAGATGGACTCCGCCGGTTTTTGTCCGATAAAAAAATGGATGTGGTCGGGCATTCCGCCGATGGCCAGCATTTTGTGCCCTTTATTCTGAATGATACCCGTGATGTAGCGGTGGAGCCGGTCTTCCCATTCGGGCTGAATAAGTGCCTGACGGTGTTTAGGCGAAAAAACGATGTGGATGTAAATTTGTGAAAATACGTCTGCCATGCGTGCTTTGATTTTGGTGAATGGATTAGGAAACTCGGAACAAAAATAACAACTTGGTCGCATATTTTACAAATATTCGACTTCTCCGAAGTCAGTGGGATTAGATGATTTGCGGGTTCTACAAATGCCCGACTTCTCCGAAGTCGGGGGAATTAGGTAATATGCAGGTTTATAGAAAATCAGGCAATCCCGATTAACCCGACTTCGGAGAAGTCGGGCATTTGTAGAACCCGCAAACCGCCAATAACCCCCGACATCGGAGAAGTCGGGGGGATTAGGTAATATGCAGGTTTATAGAAAATCAGGCAATCCCGATTAACCCGACTTCGGAGAAGTCGGGCATTTGTAGAAACCGCAAATCGCCATTATCTCCCGACTTCGGAGAAGTCGGGCATTTGTAGAACCCTCACAATATCGTCTCCCGGGCGGCATCCAGCATAACCCGGCACTCGGCCAGGCTCGGCCCCTGCGCGTACACGCGGAGCACCGGCTCGGTGCCCGAAGGGCGTATCATCACCCACTTGTCGTCGCCGAACAGGAACTTGTATCCGTCTACATCTTCCTTGCCAACGATGCGGTAAGCGCCGAATTGGGTATACTGACCCGATTTACAGGCATCTATGACGGCCTGTTTCTGTTCATTGGTGATGTGCAGGTCGTCGCGCTCAAAAGCAAACGGCCCTACGAGGTCGTACACCTCCTGCACGAGTCCTTTGATGGTTTTGCCGGTGCGGGCCATGAATTCGAACACCAGCAGACCCATCCAAACGCCATCGCGTTCGGGGATGTGTCCCTTAACGGCCAGGCCGCCGGACTCCTCACCGCCCACGAGTACGTCTTCCTTCGTCATGATCTCGGCGATGTATTTGAACCCGATCTTGGTGATTTCGTAGGGGAGTCCAAATAGTTCGGCCATTTTTTTCATCTTGTCGGTCACTGAAAAAGTGAACACGACCTTACCCGTCATACCCTTGTATTTGTGGAGGTAGAGCAGGAGAATGAGCAGCAGGTGGTGGCTGTCCACGAAATTGCCGTCTTCATCGTACATGCCGATGCGGTCGGCGTCGCCGTCGTTGGCCAGGCCTGCGGCAATCTTAGGGTTTTTGCGGATGGTCTCGCTCAGGAGGGTTAGGTTACGGTGGATGGGTTCGGGTGCTTGTCCATGCATACCGGGGTTCCAGTCGCAATGTAGTCTGACGGCTTTGGGCAGCAGCTTGATCACCGCGTTTTGGCCGGCGCCGTACATGGCGTCGTAGGCGATCCGGCCTGCGGAGGATTTGATAAGTTTGAGGTCGAAATGCTTGCGGGCATGCTTGAGGTACATGCTTTCCAGGTCGGTGTATTTAAGCTTGCCCTGCTGTTCCAGCGCTTCCAGGGTAGGCAGGTTGCCGAGCGTACAGGCATCCGGGATGAGTTCCTCCACGGCCGCCACGTCTGAGGGAATCATGGGGCCTCCGTAGGCAGCTTTCAGTTTGTACCCGTTGTAGGAGGGCGGGTTGTGGCTGGCGGTGATTACCACGCCGATCTGGGCTTTGAGCTTGACCACGCCCAGGGAAACCATGGGGGTGGAAACGAATCCTTTGGCCAGGTGTACCTTGATGCCCATGGCGCCCAGCACCTGCGCCGCTACGCCGGCAAACAGCTCACCCCCAAAACGGGAATCATGCCCGATCACGGCCGTTTTCATCTTATTCCGGCGCATGTACAAGGCGGTTGCCTCGGCTACGCGTTTAACGTTTTCTACAGTGTAATCATCGGCGATGATGGCGCGCCATCCATCGGTTCCGAATTTGATCGGTGTTGCCATGTTTTTTTAATTTTTACGGGTAATGATCGAAATAATGGGGGCAGATGGCGGCAAAAGTATCAGAAATGCGGTAGGTTTGTGTGCCGTTCAGGCGACGAGACGCAGAAATTTATCTTTTTTTAATGAACATACGCCCCGATACGTACCGGCACAAAGGTATGCGCCGCCGCCTGGTCGAGCAACTCCGCCAAAAAGGCATCCGCGACGAAGCGGTGTTGGCCGCCGTAGACGCCGTGCCGCGTCATCTTTTTCTGGACAAGGCCTTCGAAGAACATGCCTACGAGGACAAAGCGTTTCCCATCGACTGCGATCAAACCATCTCCCAACCCTATACCGTCGCTTACCAAACCGTTCTGCTTCAGGTAAAAAAGAACGACCGCATCCTGGAAATCGGTACCGGCTCGGGCTATCAGGCGGCCGTGTTGGCCGAACTGGGCGGGCGCGTGTACACCATCGAGCGCCAGGAAGCGCTGTACCTAAAGGCCGAACGGCTGCTCCGCGACCTGGGTTACAACAAGATACGTTGCTTTTACGGCGATGGCACCCTGGGGTTGCCTGCCTGGGCGCCTTTCGATAAGATTATCGTCACTGCCGGGGCGCCCGTGGTGCCCGAAGCGCTGAAAAACCAGCTGGCCATCGGTGGACTGCTGGTCATCCCCGTTGGCGAAGACCTCCAGTATATGCACCGTTACCGCCGTATAGGCGAGTCGGAGTGGACAGACGAGACGCTCGACGCCTTCCGGTTTGTGCCGTTTCTGGGGGGTACGGCGCCGAAGTGAATCCGGTTACTGCCGTTTTGTCATTCGCCTGGGCGGCCCCGTGCCTCGAAAATGACGTTTAAAACACCGGTTTGGGAATTATTTGTATAATCCGGGCACTATTTCTGCCAAATTGCTGTTTTGCACTTCATGGCAGGTTATTTGACGGTAACCGGAACAAGGAAAAGACGTCTGAACGGTGTAGCCGGTTTTGTGTGTTTTTTGCCAAAACCACGAATTTGATTTTTACAGGCGTCATCTATACGCGACCTTTGTATTATGAGCATGTTTGATAACTGGTTACTGGATACCCGTGAAGAGGACGAGCCCGATCTCGTGCCGCTCTTTTCGCTGGAAGACGATGAAGAAGCAAAGGAGAATGAGCAGTTTCCCAACCTGCTGCCCATTTTGCCCCTGAAAAATACGGTGCTCTTCCCGGGAATCGTTACGCCCATTACCATAGGGCGCGACAAGAGTATACGCGCAGTCCAAAAAGCATATGAGGACAACCGCTACATCGGCGTGTTGTCGCAGCAGGATGTGACCATTGAAAGTCCGTCTACGCGCGACTTGTACAACATCGGCACCATCGCGCGCATACTGAAGTTGCTGAAGATGCCCGACGGCTCCACTACGGCCATCCTGCAGGGCCGCAAACGTTTCCGGCTTGAGCACATGATCAAGGAGGATCCGTACATGGAAGGCCGGGTGGAATCGCTGGAATACATACAGCCCAAAAACACGATGGAGTTCAAGGCGCTCATCAGCAGCATTCGCGATGCAGCGCGCCACATCATCGAACTGTCGCCACAGATACCCTCCGAGGCGGTGGTGATGCTCAAAAACATCTCCAACGACAACTTTCTGCTCAACTTCATCGCCTCCAACCTGGGCATCGAGGTGCAATACAAGCAGCAGATCCTGGAGATCAACGACCTGGCCGAAAAAGCAGACACCATCCTGCGACACATGGACAACGAGCTGCAACTGCTGGAACTAAAAGACCAGATTGAGTCCAAGGTACGCACCGACATCGAGAAACAACAACGCGACTACTACCTTAGCCAGCAGCTCAAAACCATACAGGAAGAACTGGGGCAGAACCCGCAGGAGGAGGAGATCAATGAACTGGTGATCCGGGCACAAAAGAAAAAATGGCCCAAAAGCGCCGAGGAGACGTTTTTCCGCGAAGTCGGCAAGCTGCGTCGCATCAATCCCCAGATTGCCGAATACAGCATTGGCCTTACATACCTGGAGAACCTGCTTGACCTGCCGTGGGCGGAGTACACCAAAGACAACTTCGACCTCCGGCGTGTGCAGACCGTGCTTGATAAAGACCATTACGGGCTCTCCAAGGTCAAGGAGCGCATCCTGGAACACCTGGCCGTGCTCAAGCTGAAGGGCGACATGAAAGCGCCCATCCTCTGCCTCGTCGGCCCGCCCGGCGTGGGCAAAACCTCGCTCGGCCACAGCATCGCCAAGGCGCTCAAGCGCCAATATGTACGCATGAGCCTCGGTGGACTGCACGACGAGGCGGAGATCCGTGGCCACCGCCGCACCTACATCGGCGCCATGCCCGGCCGCATCATCCAGTCGCTCAAAAAAGCCAAGGCCGGCAACCCCGTTTTTATACTCGACGAGATCGACAAGGTGGGCAAGGACTTTCGGGGAGACCCCTCCTCGGCCCTGCTTGAGGTGCTCGATCCGGAACAAAACACTACTTTTTACGACAATTACCTGGAACTCGAGTACGACCTGTCCAAAGTGTTGTTCATAGCCACCGCCAACACGCTGTCTACCGTACAACCTGCCCTGCTCGACCGCATGGAGATCATCGAGATCAGCGGGTACTCCCTGGAAGAGAAGGTGGAAATCGCCAAGCGCCACCTCGTTCCCGAACAGCGCAAGGAGCACGGACTCAAACCCAACCAGGTGAAACTAACCGACAGAACCGTTGCCCGCATCGTACACAGCTACACGGCCGAGAGCGGCGTGCGCAACCTGAGTCGCGAGATCGGCTCGGTGATGCGCCACATCGCCAAACGCGTGGCCATGGATGAAGCGTACGAAATTACGGTTAAGCCCGAGCATCTGCACGCCATCCTGGGTCCTACCAAGTACGATCAGGAGATGTACCAGGAAAAACAGCGCCCGGGTGTGGCCATCGGGCTGGCCTGGACCTCTGTAGGCGGCGATATCCTCTTCATCGAGGTCAGCCTCAACAAGGGCAGTGGCCGCCTGCAACTCACCGGAAACCTGGGCGATGTGATGAAGGAGAGCGCCAGTACGGCCCTGAGCTACCTCAAAGCCCACGCCGAATTGTTAGGCATCGACCCGGAACGGTTCGACAAAACCGACATCCACGTGCACGTGCCCGAGGGCGCCATCCCCAAAGACGGGCCCTCCGCCGGCGTGACCATGCTTTCCGCGCTCACCTCTGCCTTTACCAACCAGTCCATCAAACCTTTCCTGGCCATGACGGGCGAGATCACCCTGCGCGGCAAGGTGCTGCCCGTGGGGGGTATCAAGGAAAAAATACTCGCCGCCAAGCGCGCCGGCCTCAAAGAGGTGCTGCTCTGTCGCGAAAACCGGAAGCATGTGGAAGAGATCGAGCCGGATTACATCAAAGGCCTGGTGTTCCATTATGTAGACGCCATGGAAGATGTGCTCAAACACGCGCTGGCCGTTTCGGTGCCGGCGCCGAAGAAGGTAGTCAAGCCGGTGCGCAAGGGGGTGGGGGCAGAGGCGTAGGGGCGGTTACATCCAGAACCCCCACACATACACCCCGTATTCCACAAAAAACAACCCCCAGAACAGCATATAAAACCGCTTGACCGCCCGGTCGTCCCCGACGTCAAGGCGGAGGGCCAGCGTCAGAAACAGGCCCCAGAGCGCAGCATGCGAAACCACAAACCAACGCGGGTTGGGCAGCCCGCCAGCCCATGCGGTGGCCATTACCCCTGCATACGCCAGACTGACCACCAGCACGCCGGCGCGAAAGGCCTGCCGGCGCCCCCAGCGCACAGCCAGCGTGCCGAAATGGTATTGGGCGTCGCCGGCGGTGTCCGGAATGTCCTTGAACCAGGCGATGCCCAGGCTGAATGCGGCCACAAAACCCACCAGGGGCCATATGGCGGGCGACAGGACCGGGGGCGCGCCCAATGCATGCAGAAAATGCAGGTAAAAGCCGACATTTACCAGGAGCCCGCGCACCAGTGCGATGGCGCCCGCGGCCAGTCCGTGGTGCCGTTTCAGGTGGAGGGGCGGCAAGGAGTAGGCCGTGCCGATGGCGGCGATGAGGGCAATCAGTCCGAAAAACGGCCACGACAGCCACGCCGATGTGCCCAGGGCCACGAGCAGGCACACGACAACAACGACCCCGGCGTTCCGGCGGCTGAGGCGGCCGGCCGGAATGGGTAGCCAGGGTTTGTTGATGCGGTCCACCGCCACGTCGGCCCACTGGTTCAGGCCTGTGATGTATACGTTGCAGGACAGCGCCGCCAGCAGGCTCCATCCCACCAGGGCTGCATCGGGGGCATAACCCCGCGCTGCCAGGGCGTAAAGCGCCAATACGCTGAGGATGCTGCCGATGAGTGTATGCGGGCGGCCGAACTGCCAGAGGGTGAGCAGCATGGCGAATTATTCGCCGAGCAGCTCTTGCAGCTTGGCGGTCAGTTGCTCGCCCCGCAGGTTGCGTTGAACGATCTTGCCCTCCTTGTCGATGAGCACTGTCTGGGGGATGGAACTCACGGAGTACAGGCGCGCGTGATCGCTGGACCAGCCTTTCAGGTCGCTGATGTGTTGCCAGGTGAGCCCGTCGTCCTGAATGGCTTTTTTCCAGGCGTCGGCATTTTTGTCCAGGCTGACGCCAAAGATTTCAAAGCCTTTGTCCTTGTACTTTTTGTAGTTAGCCACCACGTTCGGGTTTTCGCGGCGGCAGGGGCCGCACCAGCTCGCCCAAAAGTCGATGAGCACGTATTTGCCCTTCAGCTGGCTGAGGGCGAGTGTGCCGCCTTCGGGCGTTTGGCCCACCAGTTCGGGCGCCGGCATGCCGGGGGTGAAGGTGGCGTTTTTGTTCAGGTCAAACTCCAGGGGGCCTATTTCGCCGTAGCTGTCGTTCCGGTAGGCGTCCACATACATTTTGGCGTAGATGGGGTATTGCGCGTGGCTCAGCTCCTTGAGTGCGCCGACAACGCCGCTGAGGGCCATGCGGTGGGTATAAGTGCCCGCGGGCACACGCGCCAGTTGCAGATCCAGGTATTGTTTGAGTTGCTTTTCGTCGGCCCCGAGTTCGAGCAGCCGCTTGGTATAGCCGTTGAATGCCTGCACGACGTGGGGTTGTTCGGCGTAGGCTTTTTCTGCCCAGTTGGCGTATGCAAACCCTTCTTTTCCGTAAAAATCGACAAACCCGGCGTGGCGGCCCTTATTGTCGCCCAGGTATTCCGGTTGCAGGAGCAGGGTCGCTGTACGCCACAGCATGGGGCCTGCACGTTTGAGCGAGTCGAGGAAAGTGGCTTTGGCTTTGCTGTTGGCTTCCGCCTGCGCGGTGATTTGTTGTTGCAGGGGTTTGTTAGGCGGAGCGGAGGCGGCCCTGAAATCGTTTTGCAATTGGGTTTCTGCCGTATTGAAGTCGGCGCAGCGGCGTGCCACCTGTTCGTACTGGCGGTTGACGGCCGAGTTGACGGCCCGGGCCTTGTTCATGTAATTCGCGTTGGCCCAGATGGTGACGTTGGGTTCGGTGCCGAGCAGGATGTACCCGGCATCCAGCGTGCTCAGGCCCACCCCGTAGTACCGGGGCTGGGGGGCTGCCGGCAGCTTGAACACGAAATTACTGTCGGGCCCGCGACCCACCCGCTGGAGCTGGCGCATGGCCATGCCGGCGCCCTCATACAAGTTTAGGCTGTCGAGGTTGGCCGGCATATCAATGATTTTGCAGGTGAGGGTGACCATTTTGGCGCCGGCAGTGGGCGTAGGCGCCGGTGCAGAGGTAGCCGGCGCCTGAGGGGATTCCATCTTGGGCGGAGCCGGTTTGGGTTGGCTGGGTTTGGATGCGGGCTGTTGCGCCGCCAGTCCGAAGGGCAGGATGAGGGATAGCGTCAGCAGCGCCGGGAAATATTTAGGCATGGTAAAAGGACTTTTAAACAAACAGGAAAGGCAAAAATAAGCATTTTTTTACGGTGTGACCGTAATTTGGACCGGCGCGCTGAAGAATTCGGTGATGACTTCGTACGGGATGTCGTCTACACTACCCATTTGCAGTTTTTTCCGAACGAGGTATAGCGACCATTCGCCGGCGGACAACTTGGCCATTTGGGCCGCCGGAAACTCGACGGTAGTGGAGCCGGGGGCGCCGACGATCTCCATGGGCACCGTTTCGCGGGATTGCGTGTTGTCCCACATAAACACAAACGATTCGCCCTTCTCGAAAGCGCCGCCCTGCCATGCAAAGCGGGCAGGTTTGCTGCGCGACACGGCGTCCGTCCCGAAACCAAAGCTGAAAATGGAGGGCATGGCGATGTTCAGGGTGTGATCCTTGCGGTCGGCAGTGCGCCATTTGAGTGTTTTGATGGCGGGGTAACCGGAGGGCTCGTCGAGCGTGTACTGGCTGTTTTGCGCGCGCCATTTCATGGGGTCATCGGCGAGTGCGGGCGGCTGGGGCAGTTGCACCGGCGCAGCCGTATCCGTGCCGACGGCTTTTTCCACAAAATTGGCCTCTGCGTGCAACAGGCCCTCCTCGGTCAGGTAACGCAGGTAAACCTGAACGTTTTGTTTGGGCGCCGGCGTCGGCGAATGGCAGGATAGTAGAACTATGCCAACGGTGAGCAAAATTAACACGTGCTTCATACAGATCAATCGATACCTTTGCGCTTGCCAAGCGGTTTGGACAATTCCGGTTCGAAGTGCAAAGTTCTGCAGCAAAACGGTAAATGCCAATGTTTGCGTCCAATCGTTTACAAGAATAATAGCCATATTCACCACCACAATCGTTTCATTCGCTCATTCCGCCGTTTGGGATATTTTTTCAGGGGCTATATTTAGGCTGTGTTTCGCATGAACAGTGTTTTGATCACCGACGATTGTCACCCCTTGCTGATAGCAGGTTTGGAGCGCATGGGCTACCGGTGCGTGTTCGAGCCGTCCATCACGCCGGCAGAAACCAGGCGGGCCATCGCAGCTTATGAAGGACTCATTGTGAACAGCAAGATCCTGGTTGACGCCCGGTTTCTCGACGAGGCCCCGCTGCTGAAGTTCATTGGCAGGATGGGCTCCGGCATGGAGATCATCGACCGGGAGGCGGCTGCCGAACGGGGTGTAGCGGTGTTCAGCAGCCCGGAGGGCAACAACAACGCCGTTGCCGAACACGCGATGGGCATGCTGCTCGCCCTGTTGAACCGTTTGGGTGTTGCCGACGCCGAAGTCCGCAAAGGCATCTGGCGCCGCGAAGCCAACCGGGGGGTGGAGCTGGAAGGCAAAACCCTGGGCATCATCGGGTTTGGTCACACCGGTTCCCGGCTCGCGCACAAGTTGCAGGGATGGGACGTGCGGGTGCTGGCCCACGACAAATACAAAAGCGGGTTCGCCGAATCCATGCCCTGGGTGCGGGAATGCGCGGTTCAAGATATCCAGGCGGAGGCCGACATCATCAGTCTGCACCTGCCTTTGACGCCCGAAACGCGGCACTATGCCGACGCCGCTTTTCTGGAAGCCTGCAAACCGGGCTTCATCCTCGTCAATACAGCGAGGGGCGCCTGTGTGGATACCGAAGCACTGGTGCGTTTGCTGGAAAGCGAACAGGTGGGCGGCGCGTGCCTCGATGTTTTTGAGAATGAGAAACCTGAAACATTTACACCGGAAGAAAAAGTCTTATACGAAAAACTGTATGGCCTTCCGCGTGTTCAACTGAGTCCGCATATTGCCGGATGGACACACGAATCCAAACGCAAATTGGCCGAGCAGTTGCTGGAGAAAATTGTAACCTGGCGGACATCTTTTGCATCCGCTGTTCAATAAAACCCACAAAATACTTTGTGGTTTGATGCTAATCGCCCTACTTTTCGCCCCGCATAAAAGCCCTCCTGCCCTGAAAACCTGCCTGTCCGACCTCCTAACCAACTGTTGCATATTAACTTGAATCTTAAAACTGTCTTATGGTAAGATCTCTACTGCTCACCTGTATCTTATCCTTGTTCATCACGGCCCTGTCGGCCCAGTCTACTTTCCTGTCCGGAAAAGTGACCGATGATCTGGGGGAGGGGCTGGTCGGCGCGACCGTCAAAGTGATGAAGGGAACCGACATGGTTCGCGGCGCCATTACCGATATCAACGGTGAATACCGGATCGCGCTCGATCCTGGTATCTACAACGTTGAGTTCTCGTACACCGGTTACGCCAAGTCGGTTGTAAACGCCGTCAACGTGTCTGTCGGCAAGCTCAACACCCTTGACCAGCAAATGACCAGCAGCAACGTGCTGGGCGAAATTGTCGTTTCGGACTTCAAAGTTCCGCTGGTTGAAGCTGACCAGACGTCCGGCGGCCAGACGCTGACCTCCGACCAGATCATGAACCTGCCCACGCGGAGCATCAACGCGATCGTGGCCACCACGGCGGGTACGACCTCGATTGACGGGGGGGCGATCAACATTCGCGGTATGCGTTCCAACGCCACCAACTACTATCTGGACGGCATCCGCGTGTACGGCAGCCAGTTGCCGCCGGTACAGGATATCGAGCAGTTGCAGGTGCTTACTTCCGGTCTGGGCGCCGAATACGGCGACGTAACCGGCGGTGTGATCTCCGGCTACCTCAAAGGGCCGGCCAGTGAATACCACGGTGCGGTGGAGGTGGAATCTTCTTACGGACTGGATCCCTACGGCTGGCTGCTCACCAACGCCAACCTGAGCGGCCCCATCCTCCGCAAGACCCAGCCCAACGGCGCCAAAAAGACCATACTGGGCTTTCGCTTCTCCGGACAATACCTGTCGCAGAAAGATGACGACCCGCCGGCTTTGCCCACGTACCATGTGCGCGACGATGTAAAGAAAAATCTGGAGGCAAGCCCGCTGGCACTGACACCCAGCGGTACACCTTTTCCCGTTGCGGAAACCTACACCAACGACAGCATAAGCATTAAAGACTACAACCGGTTCGAACAAAGCGAAACCATCGACTTGAATGCCAAGCTGGACTGGCAGGTGACCAACGGCATCGATGTCAGCTTTACCGGAACGTACAACGACATCAGAAACCGATTCACGCCGGGCGGCTGGCAGGTGCTCAACGCCCACAACAACCCAACGGCCTACAGCAACCGCTACCGGGGTTTTGTTCGCTTCCGCCACCGGCTGGGCAACACCAGCACAGACCCGACAGAAGCCAACGAGTCGATCATCTCCAATGCCAGCTACATCATTCAGCTGGGCCTGGAACAGGCCAATACCCGGCAGGAGGACGAACGCCACGAAGACCGGCTGTTCGACTACGGCTACCTGGGTCGCTTTGGTTTTGATTACGTACCTACCTTTAGCATTACCAATACCGTTACCGGGGAGATTGAACAAACGGACTGGACTTCCCTGTTCACCGGTTTTCAGCCAGGTTACGTGCAAAACGGCCAAACCGTCGTTCCCAACCCGGTACTCGTGAATTACAACAATTTCGCCAATCCGGAGGATTTCGACAGCTATATTGCGCGAAACGGGCAATTTCTGGGGGGCGTGACCTCGATCTGGTCGAACATGCACACCAACACCGGTTTGGTGTTCAATTCAAACGCCAAAACACAGATCGATTACGTCACCCTGTCGGCATCCAGCAGTTTTGACCTGAAACTCGGAAAAACTGGCATCCACAACATCCAGTTCGGCATCCTCAACGAGCAACGCACCATCCGCTCCTGGTCGATGGCGCCCACCGGTTTGTGGCCGTTGATGGATCAGCAGGTAAACAGCCACCTGGGCGCCCTGGACACCAACGCCTACCTGCGCGACACCGTCGTGCAGATCGAACTGGCGCCTGGGTTCTTCGTCAACGACACGGTGCCGATTTACGCCCCTACTGTGGCCGACCAGCCCGACAACAAGTTTTACCGCGAGGTGCGCGACAAATTCGGCATCCCTATCAACCAGTACTTCAACATCCAGAACCTGGACCCGAACTCGTTCAGCCTGGACATGTTCTCTGCCCGGGAGCTCAACGATCGTTTTTTGCTTAATTACTACGGTTACGATTACCTTGGGAACAGGATAGATGACAACATAACGTTCAACGACTTCTTTACCAGTCGGGATGCCTCCGGGGTGCGCGATTTCCCCGTGGCGCCGCTGACGCCCTTGTACCAGGCGGCCTTCATCAAAGACAAGTTCACTTTCAACAAGATGATCTTCAGCCTTGGCCTCCGCGTGGAGCGCTTCGACCTGAACACCAAGGTGCTGCGGGATCCGTACTCGCTGTACGAGATACGGGAGGCCAAGGAGTATTTTGAAACCGACCCCAATGCCGGAACACGGCCGGGTACCATTGGCGACGACTTCAAAGTGTATGTGCAGGGCTCGGGCGACAACTCGCCCAAAGCTTTCCGCGACGGCGACACCTGGTACTTTGCCGACGGCACCCAGGCCAATGACGGCAACGTGATCTTCGGTGGCGGTGTGGTAAACCCGCTCCTGCAGGATACCGTGACGGGCGACGATATTTTCAACCCGAGCTTCAACGTCAACTCCAGCTTTGAGGACTACACGCCGCAGGTCAACTGGCTTCCGCGTCTGGCCTTCTCGTTCCCCATCTCGGATGCAGCCAACTTCTTCGCCCACTACGACGTGCTCGTGCAGCGTCCGCCCAGCAACTGGGAAGTGACGGCACTGGACTACTTGTACTTCTACGTTCCGGGCCGTACCGGGGGTGCCCCTTACAACAACGCCAACCTGTTGCCCGAGCGCGTTGTCGACTACGAGGTGGGCTTCCAGCAGCGCCTGAACCAGACGTCGGCCATCCGCTTCTCGGCCTACTACAAAGAATACCGCAACCTGCTGCAGACCAGAAGCTACCTGTTCGTGCCGGTCATCGCCCGCTACGAAACCTTCGGCAACATCGACTTTGGTACCGTCAAAGGCTTTACGGTGCAATACGACCTGCGCCGCACCCGGAACTTTGAGGCGCGCCTGACCTACACCCTCCAGTTTGCCGACGGAACGGGCTCCAACGCCACCTCCAGCCAGGGACTTTCGCAACGCGGCAACATCCGTGTGCTGTTCCCGCTGAGCTTCGACGAGCGCCATAACATTACCGGTGTGTTCGACTATCGCTTTGCCTCCGGCAAGCAGTACAACGGCCCGCGTCTGTTTGGTTCGGACTTCCTGGCCAACTTTGGCGCCAACTTCCTGGTGAGCGCCGTGTCGGGGCGTCCGTACACCGCCACCCTGCGTGCTGCCCGCTTTGGCGGACAGGGCATCACCGGCTCTATCAACGGCAGCCGTCTGCCCTGGCGTTTCAATACGGACATGCGCCTGGAGAAATCCTTCCCGCTGAGCGCCCCCGGCAAAAAGCCGCTGGACCTGACCGTCTACTTCCGCGTGCAGAACCTGTTCGATACCCAGAACATCCTGGGTGTATACACCTTCACCGGCTCACCAACCGACGACGGATATCTGGCATCGCCGGAAGGACAATCGGTTCAGCAGGACATCGTCAACCAGGGCCAGAACCTGGCTGCCTACCGCGATGCCTATTCCTGGGCTTTGCTCAACCCGGATGTTTACACCCAACCACGGCGCCTGTTCATCGGCGCACTGTTCAGCTTCTGATAAACAAAAAACAACTTAATTATGCGTATCCTAACAATTTTGTCTGTCTTGTTGCTGGTGGGGCTGGCCGGTAGCGCATTTGCGCACATCCCGCCGCATTACCGCAAAGAGGCGCAACAAGCTGCTCAGAAAAAAGCCACCTACAGGGACCTGTGCTCGAACTCCGAATCGGCCATTGATCAGGAGATCAATAACGTCCGTGCGCGTCTCCTCGGCGGGGGCGATTGTTGGTGGGATTTTCGGGAGGGGCGTTACATCGTCCCCAAAGTGGATGTATCCACCGGTCAACGGGAGGTGTCTTCCATTTTCGCCGGTTCGGTGTGGCTTGGCGGTCTTGACCCCGGCGGCAACCTGAAACTGGCCTGTATGGACTTTCGTACCGGTACCAACAACGAATTCTGGCCCGGCCCGCTTACACCGGAAGGCGTCACGGAATCCTTTACCTGCAACAACTGGGATCAACATTTCCGGGTAACGGGTGATGACATCCGTGCCCACCTGCGCAACCTTGCAGAGGGCAATCTCAGCGAATCGGCCATCCCCCGGGGGGTGAAAGGCTGGCCCGGCAAAGGCAATCCCTTTTTCTCTGATGTCTGGGGATTCTTGCTTCCCAATACACCGCAGGCATTGGCCGGTTTCTACGACTCGCCCAATGGCCCTAACGGCGCCGACGGCATCTACAACCCGCTGGACGGAGATTACCCGTCCATCGAAATCCGGGGTTGTCCACTCGACCGCTACCCCGACGAGATGATCTTCTGGATATACAACGACCAGGGTGGGGGCCAGCCGCACAACAACACGCAGGGCGCCGCCATCCGCATGGAAGTGCAGGTGCAGGCGTTCGGTTATGTCACCAACGACGAGCTCAACGACATGACCTTCCAGCGCTACAAGCTCATCAACCGCGCTCTGGAAAGCATCGACTCCACCTTCTTCGCCATGTGGGTAGACCCCGATCTTGGCTGTGCTGTGGATGATTACGTCGGCTGCGACACGTCCAGGAGCCTTATGTACGTGTACAACCAGGATGCCTCCGACGGCGACCCTGGTTGCACCTGTGCAGGTGGTATTGCCACCTATTGCGAAGAAATTCCGATTTTGGGTGTGGACTATTTCCGCGGTCCGCTGGATACCAGCTACATCGTGTTTGATTCCATCACCGGCGAGCCGATCGAAGAGGTCTTTGTCGAGATTGGGATGTCGTCATTTACCTATTACAACAATATTGGATTTGGGGCGAACCCTCTGGGCACAACCGACCCCGCTGTAGACATCGAGTTTTACAGGTACCTTACCGGATCCTGGCGGGATGGAACGCCCTTTACCTTTGGCGGTACCGGTTATGATCCCGGTAACCCGAATGCGGTACCCATTGATTACGCTTTCCCCGATGCCCCTGACAACCCCAACGGGTGGTCTATGTGTGCTGAAGGCACGGGTTTTGGCGACCGCCGTACCATCCAGGCCTCCGGACCGCTCCAACTGGATCCGGGGGAGGTGAACGAGTTGATCATTGGTGTGCCTTGGGTGCCCGATATTGACTATCCATGTCCCAATCTTGACGCCCTGTTTCGCGCTGATCAGCTGGCGCAGGCGTTATTTGACAACTGCTTTAACCTGGTTGACGGTCCGGATGCGCCTACGGTGGACTGGATCGAGCTCAACAAGCAGTTCGTGGCCATTCTGACCAATGATTCGCTGTCGAACAACTTCGCAGAAGCATACCGCGAGCGCGACATCTTTGCCGATCCGGGTATTTCCGACAGCCTGGCCGAGTACCGTTTTGAAGGGTACATCGTCTATCAGTTGCTCAACCCCAACGTTTCGGCGGCCGATTTTGAGAACCCCGATGTTTCGCGTATTGTGGCGCAGGTCGACGTCCGCAACGGCGTCAGTAAAGTGTACAACTGGATCGAGACCAGAAACCCGATTAACGGAGAAGCCATCTACTCGCCGGAACTGAAGGTTGACGGTGAAGACGGCGGCGTGAGGCATACTTTCAGCCTTACGGAAGACCAATTTGCCACGGGCAACATTCGCACGCTGATCAACCACAAGAAGTACTATTACGCGGTGGTGGCGTACGCATACAACAACTACGCCCAGTTCGATCCGCTGGAGCGCCCGGTAACGGGGCAAACGCGCAGCTACCTCGTTGGCCGCCGCGGTACCCAAATTTACACGGTGATTCCGCGCCCGATCGTCGACAAAGTGCTGCTGGCCTCTTACGGCGAACAGCCGGAAATTACACGCGTGGAAGGCCGGGGTTCCGGCAACCGGCAATTCCTGGACTTGTCCGATGACACCTTTGACAAGCTTCTTACGCCGGGCTTCGACAGCCTGCTGGTGTACAAAAACGGCCGTGCCCCGGTGACCGTAACCATTTTCAACCCGTTTGAAGTGCGTGACGGCAATTATGAACTCAAGATAGTGGACAGCAATCCGGACGACAACGTGGTAGACCCTAAAGGCGCTCGCTGGGAACTGCGCCGATTGCCCGACGGACAGGTGATCGTCTCCGAACGCACGATCAATGAGATCAACGAGCAGATTGTCGAAGAATACGGCTTCACCGTCACGGTGGCCCAGTCGGAAACAGAACCCGGTGAAAACCCGTTCGGCGACAACGGCGCCATTGGCGGTGAGGTGACTTTTGCCGATGAGGACAATGCCTGGCTGACCGGTCTTCCGGACGACACAAACGAATTCCTCAATTACGTACGCACCGGGCTTCAGGAGCCAGACAACGAGCTGGATCCCAACCAGAACCTGAGCACGCTGGCCGAAGGCTGGTTCGTGCCCTACGTGCTGGCCTACTGGGAGTTGGATCAACTGCCGGATGGCACCGACTTTATCCTGACGCCCGCCTGGACGGAGGCGCTCACCGGCGGTGTGGGTAACAACAACAAGCTGGTGGTTGGCGACAGTGTGGCGGGCCGCCTCAAGCGCCTGAGCGAACTGAACAACGTGGACGTGGTGCTCACCAGCGACAAGAGCAAGTGGTCGCGTTGTATTGTGGTGGAAACCGCCTCGTACGATTTCTCCAGCCCGACGACACCCAAGGACCCGGCTCTGGTGATCCAAAGTCCGTCGCCTACGCGTCGCCGGCTCATGTTTGACACCCGCTTCTCGTTGCCGGTAGGTAAAGACGACGCCAACAACGACGGTTTCCCCGATCCGGACGGCTCCATCGATCCGGTTTCGAACAAACCCATGTATGGCATGGGCTGGTTCCCCGGTTACGCTGTGGATGTGGAAACCGGCCAGCGCCTGAATATCTTCTTCGGCGAGAACTCGGTCTACTCCCGAAATGTAGACACAACCTACACGGGCAGGGATATGCTCTTTAACCCGAGCAGCCAATTCGTATACGACAACTTCAACCCCGCCCTGGGCTTCCAGTACTACAACGCCATGGCCGGCGGTCAGCACATGATCTACCTCACCGCCATGCCGTACGACTCCTGCAAAACGCTCTGGCGGCAAATGACGCCCGATCTGTACTCCTCTGATCTGGCTACGCTGGCGCAAAAACGCCGGGCGATGGTCAATATCATCTGGGCGGGTATGTTCATGACGGCGCCCGGCTTCGAGATGCTCCCTCTGCAACAAGGCCTTGTGCCGAGCGATGTGCGCATCAAGTTGCGTGTGCAAAACCGGTACGGCACCTGGTGGAAAGAAGAAACCGACCCGAACGGTAACGTGACCACCAAGTTCAATGGCCACCCGACCTACCAGTTCTCGATTTCCGGAAGGGAGGCTTACGACATCACTGCAAACAAGGATCTGGTGAACAATGCACTGGACTCCATCAAAGTCGTGCCGAACCCTTACTACGGGTACTCCGACTATGAGACCTCACAGTTCAGCAATACGGTGAAAATCACCAACTTGCCCGGCGAATGCACGGTGACCATCTACTCGCTCGACGGCAAGTTCATTCGCCAGTACAAGCGCAACGAGCAGTACCAGCCGTACAACCAGATATCGCCCGCTCTGGAGTGGGATCTTCGCAACAACAAAGCCATTCCGGTAGCCAGTGGGGTGTACCTCATCCACATTGATGCGCCGGGCCTGGGTCGAAGAACGATCAAGTGGTTCGGGGTTGCCCGGCAGTTTGACCCTTCGGGTCTTTAATTCAGCTTACAATCGGTCTGCGAAGGATTCCTGAAAGGGATAAGCCTTCGCAGACCATATTTGCTGTGTTCAACCATTTTCTCCATTTATCAGCATTTTTTACATGAAAAATAGCTACATCTTAATTGTATCGGTTTTACTCATGGCCGCTTCGTTCCTGTACGCCGGCAACCCGGATCGCCAGGGTGAAGCAGGAGCGGGTCAGTTGCTGATCAACCCATGGGCAAAGTCGGCAGGTTTTCACTCGATGAACACCTCCAGTGTGACCGGGGTGGATGCCATGTTCCTGAACGTAGGCGGTATGTCGCGGATCAACCGCACGCAGGTGCAATTTTGCCACACCCGCTATCTGGAAGGAGCCGACATGAACATCAACGCTTTCGGCCTGGCACAACGACTGGGCAAAAAGAAAAGCGGCGCCTTCGGCGTTTACCTCATGTCGTTTGATCTGGGCGATTTTGACCTGACAACCGAAAACACCCCTGAAGGAACCGGCGCTACGTTTAGCCCTGCTTTTTATAACATGGGTGTCTCCTACTCTCACCTGTTCGCCAACCGCGTTTCGGTTGGTTTTACATTCAAGGTCGTGCATGAATCCATCTCCGACGTGTCGGCAACGGCATTCGCCGTAGATGCGGGTGTTCAGTACGTTTCGGGCCCGAACGACAACTTCAAATTCGGCATTGCCCTGCGCAACGTCGGTTCGCGCATGCAGTTCTCCGGAGAGGGACTTTCCGAACAGCGCCCCAACCCGAACCCGACCTTCGAGTACCCGATCACCTACTTTCAGCGTTCCGCCAGCTACGAGTTGCCTTCGCAGCTTAATCTCGGCGCTTCTTACGATTTCCTCCTGGGTAGCCCTGAGTACCGCCTTACAGCGCTCGGAAACTTTACCTCTAACGCTTTCTCCCGCGACCAGATTGGCGGCGGCGTTGAGTTTGCCTTCCGCGAGTTGTTTGCCCTTCGGGTAGCCTACAAAACGGAAACCGACTACATCGAGGCAGAGTCTACCCTCGACAACGGCATCGCTGCCGGCTTCTCCGCCTCCCTGCCCTTGCGTAAAAAAGAGGCAGACGACATTTACATTCCCAAGCTGACGCTTGAATACGGGTATCGCACTACCAAAGTGTATGACGGCATCCATAATATCGGGGTACGCATTGATTTGTAAGCCTTTACAGCGGGACTTAAAAAATCTTGCATGGTAAAGTAAATTGACTGTATCTTTGCAGCGTCCATTGAGCAGAAACGTTCCCACGTATGTAGGAACGTTTCTGCTTTTTCATCAACCCATTTTCACGCAGACCGTCAGCAAACCATTGTTCGCGACGGATGTACCTGGCGCCTTCCGGCGCCTTTTTTTACCCGCTAAATATTTTTCACCATGGCTAATTACACGTATCTGACTCAGAACGGCTACGAAAAGCTAAAGAAGGAACTCGACGATCTAAAATCTACAGGACGCCAGGAAGCGGCCTCCGCCATTGCGGAAGCCAGGGACAAGGGTGATCTGTCGGAAAATGCCGAATACGACGCCGCCAAAGAGGCCCAAGGGATGCTCGAAATGCGCATCAGTGAGATTGAAACCGTGCTGGCCAACGCACGCATCATTGACGAAAGCCAACTGGATGCCTCCAAAGTGGCCATTCTGGCCAATGTGACCATTAAAAACAAAAAAACCGGTAAGGAAATGACCTATAAACTGGTGTCCGAAACCGAAGCAGACCCGAAAAACATGCGTATTTCGGTGAGCTCCCCCATTGGTCAGGGGCTGCTGGGCAAAGTCAAGGGCGAAATGGCCACCATTCAAACGCCCGGCGGCCAGATGGAATTTGAAGTGGTGGACATTACCTTAGATTAAATACCATGCCTACGATTTTCACCCGCATCATCAACGGAGAAATTCCGAGCTACAAGATCGCTGAAACCGATCAATTCCTGGCTTTTCTGGACATCCGGCCCATGGCCAAAGGGCATACCTTGTGCATTCCCAAGGCCGAAATTGACTATATTTTCAACGTTGACGACGACCTGCTGGGCGATCTGATGGTGTTCGCCAAAAAAGTGGCCCGGGCAGTCGAGGCAGTCGTGCCCTGCAAGCGCATCGGCGTGGCTGTGGTCGGCATCGAGGTGCCCCACGCGCACATTCACCTGATCCCGATCAATGCCGTGACCGATCTGGGCTTCGGCCGGGCGCCGGTGGAGGTGAGCGCCGAGGAGATGGCCGCGCTGGCTTCGGAGATTGCTTCTCGGGTGCGGTTGTGAGTGTTCCAGAGGTGTTTTTATTCCCTAACCCTTATCACATCCACCGATTGTTCCCGGATCATCCGGTTTAATGCGGGCAGATCGCGCGTCTTGATTTGTTCCCATTGCGCCAGTTTTGCATTGATTTGCTCAAAAAGCATATTTTTCACCTCGTAGTCCTGGTGGGTGGGCGGGAAGTCGCCCTGCGCAGCGATTTCCATGAGGTTGGCCAGTTTGTCGTTGAGGCGTACCGGAAAATTAAGTGGATCCTGGCTTGATTTATTTTGGGTCTGGTACAGCGTTTTTTCGACGTCGGTCATGAGCGAGTCTATCCGCTTGATGTCCGACCGGAGGGTTTGCATAGCATTGTTGTCGGGCAGTTGTTCTGCCAATCCGTTCATCTGCCCCCGCACGATCCGGATGTCGGCGATGGCTGCGTGCATCTGGCTGAGTTTATCGGAGCAGCCGGCGACAAAGTTGAACTGCTCTTGCAAATGATCGTCGGTGGCGGTCGTTCGCGGGTCCTTAACTATCCGGATCGACTGCTCCGCTTCATGCCCTTTGGTCCGGATGCGGATTCGGTAATCACCGGGGATTGCGGTTGGGCCCCTGAGGCTGGACGACCAGAGCACCAATCCGTCAAACTTTTCTGCGCCGGTGTGTCGCAAATCCCAGATCAGGTGGTTGGCGCCCTGTTTGACTTTCAGCTGGTCCGGCTTTCGGCGGTCACCCGGCTTTGCTGCCGGGTGCGTGGCGTACTTGCGCACCACGTTCCCTTTCTCATCCAGGATATCGATCCCGATGGTGTCTTTGTCACCGGGTTTGTCGGCCATAAAGAAATGGATGGAGGCGCCTCCCGGGGCGTTTGTTCCGGCTGTTTTCAACCCTGTTGCCTGAACACCCGGCATCCGGTACGCAGGTTCCGGCTGAAAGATGTGGAGCGGTTTTTCGACCATTTTTTCATCAAACTGATGCAGCACGGTCAGGTCGTCCAGTACCCACAGGCTGCGGCCCTGGGTGGCCACGATGAGGTTGTTGTTTTTGATGGTCAGGTCTGTGATGGGCGTCAGGGGCAGGTTGAGTCGCAGCGGTTTCCATCCTTTACCATCGTCGAAACTGACGTATAGCCCGGATTCGGTGCCGCAGAACAGCAGTCCACGGCGTGCAGGGTCGGCGCGTACGACGCGGGTGAAGCACCCCTCCGGGATGCCCGTGTTGATCTGCCGCCAGTTTTTTCCGTAGTCGTCAGTGTGAAACAGGTAGGGTTTGAAATCGCCCGATTTATAGGCAGTAGCAGCGAGGTAAAGGCCACCATTGCGGAAGGGGTCGGGTTCCACGCTGTTGACCATGCACCATTTGGGGAGGCCGGCGGGTGTCACGTTGCTCCAGGTTTGGCCGGCGTCGCGTGAAATATGCACCAGGCCGTCGTCGCTGCCGGTCCACAGCAGCCCGGGTTCGCGTGGCGATTCACAAGCTGCAAAGATGGTACAATAATATTCGACACTGGTGTTGTCCTGGGTGATGGGGCCGCCGGAAGAGCGCTGGCGGGTTTTGTCGTTGGTGGTCAGGTCGGGGCTGATCAGCTGCCACGTTTGGCCTTCGTCGGTAGAGGCGTGCAGGTGGTTGGAAGCGGCGTATAGTTTTTTGGGATTGTGTGGAGAGAAGAAGAGGGGGAAGTTCCACTGGAAGCGGTATTTGGCGTCTTCGGCGCCGTGGCCCATGTTGTCTTCGGGCCAGACATTGATCAGGCGTTCGGACTTCGCTTTATGGTCAACGCGGGTGAGGTACCCGTGATAGGAGCCACCGTACACGATGTCGTTGTTTAATGGGTCAACGGCAATATGTCCCGATTCGCCGCCGGCGGTAGGCTCCCAGTCGCGTTCGTCGATGGAGGCGTCGTCGCTGCGCGACAGGATACGCACTGTGCTGTTGTCTTGCTGTGCGGCATAGATGCGGTAGGGGAAGTGGTTGTCGGTGGTGACCCGATAGAACTGGGCGGTGGGTTGGTTGTGGTAGGTACTCCAGGTTTCGCCGCCGTCGTAACTGATCTGTGCGCCGCCATCGTCGCCAATGATGAGGCGCCTCGGATCTTCGGGTGCGACCCAAAAGTCGTGGTGATCGCCATGAAGTGCATTCTTGGCGGTAAATGTTTTGCCGCCGTCTTTGGATACGTGGTATTGGACGTTCATGACGTACACCTTGTCCGCATCTTGCGGGTCGGCGTAAATACGGGTGTAGTACCAGGCGCGCTGGCGAAGGTTGCGGTCTTCGTTGGTTTTGATCCACGTTTTGCCGCCGTCATCAGAGCGGAAGACACCGCCGGTTTTGGCTTCTACGATGGCGAACACCCGCTGCGGATTGGCGGCTGAAACGGCAACGCCGATGATGCCGAGGGTGTCGGTCTGGGGCAAGCCCGGGTTGCGGCTGATATCTACCCAGGTGTCGCCCCCGTCGGTGCTTTTCCACAGGGCAGAGCCGTCGCCGCCGCTGCTCAGGCTGTATGGGTTCCGGCGAACGCGCCAGGTGGCGGCATACAGGATGCGGGGGTTGGTGGGGTCGAAGCTCAGATCAACGGCGCCGGCGTCCTCGTTGGCGAAGAGTATCCGTTCCCAGGACTTTCCGCCGTCGCGGGAGCGGTACACACCGCGTTCTGGGCTGCCTTTGAACAGATCGCCCAGCACGGCTGCGTACACCACGTCGGGATTGTTCGGATGCACACGCAAGCGGGGAATGTGGCGGCTGTTGGGCAGCCCGGCAAACTGCCAGGTCTGTCCGGCATCGGTACTGCGCCATACGCCAAAGCCGTAGCTGACGTTGCCGCGCACCGTCACCTCGCCACCGCCGGCGTACAACACATTGGGGTCGGAAGGGGCCACCTCAATGGCGCCGATGGAGCCGCCAAACCAGGGGTCGGAGAGGTTATTCCAGGTGCGCCCGCCGTCGGTGGTGCGCCAAACGCCACCGCCGGTGCTGCCGAAGTAATACAGGTTGGGTTTGCCGGCAACGCCCGTAACCGCTGCGGAACGTCCGCCCCGGTAGGGGCCGATGCAACGGAAAGCGAGAGACTGCAAGACAGAGTCGGGGTGACGAACATAGCCTGTCGCTCGTTTATCTGCCGAAGGTTGATTTTGACTGTGACCGGAAGAGGGGAGTAGCAACAACAGACACCAACAAAGGATACCTGACAAGGCGCTTGTCAATCGAAGAAATTGCATGATGGAATGGGTTGAGCACAAACTACTATTGGGGGGGCGAATATACAATGTCGTGATACGGGAAGGGCAAACTGATTTGCAAGCCGGACAAAAACACCCGGAGACGCCTTGATAAAAGTTAATGGGCGGGTTGACGCCGGTCATGGAACGGGTATCCGGCAGGGGATAAATTTGTACGCTGTAACCGAATATCGTCCGGTTATGTACGCGTTTTTTCCCCATTCACCTTTAAACCCATTTTCAATGAAGCGTGTTTTTTTGATTTTACCCGGCTTGGCACTCTGCCTTGGTTTGTCGGCCCAAGTGTTGGATCGAGGCAATTTTATGGTAGGTTCAGCGGTTGGTTTTGCCACCGCCAACTCCAAAGTAACGACCAATGACGTCGAGGAGGAGGGGTTGACGGCACAACAACTCAACATTGCGCCGGCCATCGGGTATTTTGTGATCGACAACCTGGCGTTGGGCCTGGGGGTTGACTGGACCTTGAACAACGTTACAGAGCCCAACGACGATGAAACGGACGACAGCAATGTGCTTTTCGGGCCGTTCATTCGGTACTATTTCCCGTTGGGCGAAAACGTGGCAGCCTTCGGTGTGGCCAATTTCGGCTTCGGCAATTCCAGCAACACGGCTGTGGTGGGCGGCATTTCGGAAGAGATCAACACCAACCTGTTTGCGTTTGGTGTGGGCCCGGGCCTCACCGTGTACACAAAAGGCGGGTTCGGTATAGAGGCCATCTTCAAGTACAACTACGCGCAAAGTGAATTTGACACGGAGATCAACCAGATAAAAGCCTCGACCGAAACGCGCACCAATCAGTTTGCCATCTCGCTTGGCATGCAATACTATTTCGGTGGTTTCAGGCGCATCGGCGGTTGAGCAATCAATAAGGAGATGAGACGCTTTTTATCCATTTTGATCGGGATCGTTTCCGGCTGCTGGGTCTTCGCCCAGACGCCGGAAACGGCTTTTGCCATTATCAAAAAAGCCGATGAACGAGCGCGCGGTAAAACCTCCATGGCCGAAATGACCATCACCACCGTGCGCCCTAAATGGACACGCGAAATGGACGTGAAAGTCTGGACCAAGGGCAACGACCTGGCCCTCATCCTCGTGCGCGCGCCGGCCAAAGACAAGGGAACGACCTTTTTAAAACGCAAAAAAGAGGTGTGGAACTGGGTGCCCTCGCTGGAGCGTACCATCAAGCTGCCACCCTCCATGATGTCGCAATCGTGGATGGGTACCGACTTCACCAACGACGATCTGGTTAAAGAGTCTTCTATGGTGGAAGACTATACCCAAACGCTGCTGGGCTCCGATGTCCAGAGCGGACTCCCGTGCCACAAGCTTGAACTCGTCCCCAAACCGGATGCCGCCGTCGTTTGGGGAAAGGTGCTGGTTTGGATCGATAAAAAGGATTACATGGAGATGCGGGTGGAATTTTATGACGAAGACGGGTACCTAAGCCAGACAATGGTAGGCTCTGAACAAAAGTTGCTGGGCGGGAAATTGCTCCCTTCGCGTATGGAAATGACACCTGCCGACAAGCCCGATCAGCACACGGTCATTACCTATCAAAGCCTGGTGTTCGACAAGCCCATAGACGATGCTTTTTTCACAACGGAAAACATGACGCAAGTGGGAAACTGACAACCCTGAAAAAAGCCGATCCTATGTTTGTTATGCTTGCCTGGCGGAATTTGTGGCGCAATCGCAGCCGGACCCTGATCACCATGGCGTCTGTATGGTGCGCTGTGCTGTTATCGGCCCTGACACAGAGTTTGCAGAGGGGCGCCTTCGAACTTATGGTCGCCAATGTAGTGAGTTTTTACACCGGGTACCTGCAAGTGCAGCAGTCCGGCTATTGGGACGAACAGACGCTCGAATACACCTTGCCCTACACCGATACGTTGCGGGCCACCATCCTGCAATACCCGGGCGTAGCAGCCCTTGCGCCGCGCATACAGGTGTTCGCCTTGGCCTCCACCGGTGAGAAAACCAAAGGGTGTCTGGTTGCCGGCGTTGAACCCGAGGCAGAAGATCGGGTGACACGTTTGCGGCGTAAAATTACGGCAGGTCAATACCTGACAGACAGCATGCCGGCCGTTCTGGCAGCAGATGGTCTGGCCAGGCGGCTCCACATTGGTGTTGGCGACACCCTGGTGTTGCTCGGTCAGGGATACTACGGCGCCATGGCTGCCGGCAAATTTCCGGTTTGCGGCATCCTGCACTTCGGCTCCCCCGACCTCAGCCAGCGCGCGGTTTTTATGTCGTTGTCCACGGCCCAGCAATGGCTCGATGCGCCCGGGCAGACCACCACACTGGTGTTGTCGCCCGAAAACCCGGCAAGCACCGACAAGCTGGCTGCCGGGCTGAAGGCCAGTCTGCCCCCGGATATGACGGTCAAGACTTGGATGGAGATGATGCCGGACCTGATCGAACACATCAAAACCGATACCGCCAGTTCCGCTATTTTTTTGGGGGTGCTGTACGTCCTGATTACGTTCGGCATATTCGCCACCTTGCTGATGATGTTGCTGGAACGCCGCCGGGAATTCGGCATGTTGCTCGCGCTGGGCATGAAAAAGGGACAATTGGCCCGTGTGGTCCTGTACGAATCGGTTCTGATCACGTTCAGTGGCTGTTTATTGGGTATATTGACGGGTATTCCGGTGATTTGGTGGTTTGCCCGTTATCCGATCCGCATCGGTGGCGATAGTGCAGAGGCTTTCCGGAAATTCGGATTTGAACCGGTCATACCGGCGTCCACCGACCCTGGGATATTGCTGAACCAAGCCCTGGCGGTGCTCTTCATCGGCCTGGTGTTGTCCTGGTACCCGGCATACAAAATTTTCACCATGAATCCGGTAGAGGCCATGCGGGGCTGATTCCTTAACCCAAAACAAAATGCTCTTACTCATCGCCTGGCGAAATCTCTGGCGCCATCGTGCCCGCAGTCTGGCCATCATCTTTTCGGTGGTGCTGGGTATTTGGGCGGGCGCCTTTCTGGTGGCCCTTTATTACGGGATGGGGCGCGACCGGATGCGCATTGCCATACGGGAGGAAGTGTCGCATGTGCAGGTACACCACCCGGGTTTTGCGGACGATCAGGATGCGGCGTTTCATTTTTCGGTGGACAGTTTGGCGGTCGCGGTGAAAGAAATGCCGGACTTGCGCGCCTACTCCTGTCGCTGCGTTGCCCAGGCCATGTTGGCCAATGCATCCGGCAGCAACGGTGTGGTGCTGTACGGTGTAGATCCTGAAGCTGAAAACGCCACGCGGGGACTTCGGGAAATGGTGGTGCAAGGCGGGTATTTGACGAATGAAAAATCGCACCAGTTGATGGTCGGTCTCAAGCTGGCCCGAAAAATGAAGCTGAACGCCGGCGCCAAGGTGGTGCTTACCTTTCTGGATGCGCAGCAGAACATCGTTTCTGCTGCGTTTCGCATCACCGGAATTTTTGAGTCTTCAAATGCGATGCTCGATGAGCGCAATGTGTATGTGCGGTACGACGAACTCTCGACCCTGATGGGCATCGAAGGGCGGGCGCACGAGGTGGCGCTGCTACTGACCACCGATGCAGCTGTTCCGGCCACCGTGGAAGCACTGCAGCAAAAACTGCCGCAGCTGTTAATTGAGGACTGGAAGGCCATTTCACCCGAAACAGCCTACATCATCTCCGCCGTTGGTGGATCATCGCGTATCATCCTCATCATCATATTCCTTGCCCTCGGCTTTGGTATCGTGAACACCATGCTGATGGCAGTGCTCGAACGCACCCGGGAGATCGGGATGCTCATGGCGGTGGGAATGGGTAAAGGTCGCGTGTTTGCCATGGTGTTGCTCGAGACCCTTTTGCTTACGCTTGCCGGGACGCCCATAGGCGTCGGGTTATCGCTGATATCCGTCAGTTCGTTGTCAAAAACGGGCATCGACCTCTCCCAGGTGGCCGGCAATATGATGAAAGGCTTCGGTTTGGAGGCGGTGCTCTACCCTTGGCTGCCGGTTCAACAGTTGGGCGAGATAATCGTCATTGTCATCATTACGGCCCTCATCGCTGCTATATTCCCGGCCTGGAAAGCGCTGACACTGAAACCGGCCGAAGCCATCAGACGATAAGCCGTTTCAAACAATATAAAAAAGAATCATGCAAGACACAGTCATCGACGTCCACGACGTGAGCAAGATTTACAACCCGGACACCATTCCGGTGCCTGCTGTCAACAACGTGCACCTGCACATCCGGCGGGGAGAGTTTACTACGCTGGTGGGGCCCTCCGGCTCTGGCAAAACTACCTTGCTCAACATCATCGGCGGACTCGACGCACCCACACACGGACGCGTGGAGGTCAACGGCGTAAACATCACGGCCCTCCGCCCCAACGCGCTCATTGCGTTCAGGCTGCGCAACATCGGCTTTGTGTTTCAGTCGTTCAACCTCATCCCGGTGCTCACGGCGCGGGAGAACGTGGAGTTCATCATGCTCCTCCAGGGCGCCACCCGCGAACAGCGCCATCGGCGGGTGACTGAACTGATGCGTGCCGTAGGCCTGACCGACAAAATGGACGCGCGCCCGGCTGAACTCTCCGGCGGACAACAACAACGCGTGGCGGTGGCCAGGGCACTGGCCTCCAAACCCCAGTTTGTGCTGGCCGACGAGCCGACGGCCAACCTGGACTCCGCATCAGCGTCCAACCTGCTGGATATTATGGACAAGTTGAACCGGGAGGAGAACATTACCTTCATTTTTTCGACCCACGATGCGCGGGTAATCGAGCGGGCGCGCCGGGTAATCACGTTGGTTGACGGGCGTGTTTCATCAGACACCGACCGCGTGGAAACCGCTCATCGGCACGGATAAATGCGACGGATCGTTTTACATCGCCAGGTTGCCGGGCGAACGATATTACTTATTGCCTTCAGCCTGCTTGCCCTTTATCCATTGAGTGCTCAGAACGACTCCCTGCCTGAAGAACCCCGGCGGTTCTTCTTCAAAGGCTACCTTAAAGATTTACAAACAGCCACTTTCACGCCGGAGGAAGGCTCCTTGCTCACCGGCAATTTCCTGCACAACCGGTTAAACTTTCGCGGGCAACCCACATCGGCGCTTACGTTCAGGCTGGAGGTGCGCACCCGGTTGTTCTGGGGCGAGGACGTGAAGGTTACCCCCGGATTTGCTGAGCAGGTGGACTATGAGAACGGATGGATGGATCTGTCGTGGATCGTCGTAGACGACTCCGCCGTGGTGCTGCACACGATCGCAGACCGGTTGCTGCTCAACTGGCGCCGTGGGCCATGGGACGTCACTGTCGGGCGACAGCGCATCAACTGGGGCATGAGTACCGCCTGGAACCCCAACGATCTGTTCAACGCATACAACTTCTTTGACTTCGACTATGAGGAACGCCCCGGTAGCGACGCCATTCGCCTGCGGTACCGGCTGAAGAACGGCATGTCGGGCCTGGAGGCAGCCTTTAGCCGACAGCAGGCCGACAGCACCGCGATTGCCGCCCTGCTTTACCGGTTCAATCACCGCGGGTATGATGTGCAAGCGTTGGCAGGCCTGTACCGGCAGGATGTGGCGCTGGGCCTGGGTTGGGCGGGCAGCATCGGCGATGCGGGGTTTCGCGGGGAGGCGACGTATTTTCAGCCCACAGCGTCTTTTTGGGACACGGTGGGCGTGCTATCATTCACGGTGGGGGCCGACTACAGCTTTGCCGGCGGCTGGTATGCGGGGGCGTCGTTTCTGTACGGCAGTGCCGGTGTCGACGATGCCCTGCCCCCCAATCGGTTCTACAACCAGGAGCTGTCGGCTAAATTGCTCATGCCTTACCGGTACAATTTTTTGACCCAAACGTCCAGACAGTGGACGCCACTTTTTTATACCCAGTTAAACCTGGTTTACAGCCCGGGCGCCGATGCGTTTCTGGTATTTCCCGTATTGACATACTCGGTTGCGAACAACTGGGATGCCGACCTGGTGGTGCAGTCTTTTTTTGCACCCCTGGACGGGCATTTCAAAAACCGGGGCAATGCCCTGATTTTTCGTTTGCGGTGGGGATTTTAAGGCGCGGTCGCCTTCCGCTTTAATGCTGTTCCGGTACGCTTTTCGGACTTCACTTCCTCCTGGCTCACATCGCGGAACAGCAGCATATCCCATATCCGGAATGAAGCACCGGTATAAAATCCGGTCTCATGCTCATATGTCTTTGGATTGTTAAATGTGCCGAAAAGGATATCGAATACCGGAAGGTCGGAGTAGTTGTACCCGTGAATGCCTTTTGCATGGTGTACGGTATGGCTCTCCGGACGTTGGATGATGTAACCCAACCACCGGGGGGTGTGGATGTTTGCGTGCTGAAACATGCTAAAGAAAGTGGTGATCAGCAGGGTCAGGGTGGTAGCCTGGGGTGACAGTCCGACAATAAGGGTGAGGCACAGGCTCCCGAGAAAGGTGAATCCGATCATATCAGCAGGGCTGAAATAAAAGGCGCTGGGGATGTCAATTCTCTCTGCGCTATGGTGCATCTGGTGGAAAACACGCCATAAAACATCCGAGTGGTGGAGGGTGCGGTGCCAGAGATACAGACCAAGCTCGTACAACAAAATACCGACAAGGGTACCACCCAGGGTGTTGAGGGCAGTGAGGTCAAACAGTTGGAAGGCTGTCAGGTGCGCCCCCCAAAGCAGCGGCAGGTAAGACGACAAGAAAAAGTAGATAAAAAACATGGCGATGCCCCGGATTTTCCAGAAGCGAAGCGGCGGCAACGTGCGCGCGGGTAAAAGACTTTCCCAGGCAAACATCAGGGCGTACATAGCCAGAATGATCTGTGAAACGGGATCAGACAATAATTCAAGTGGAGTAGGCATGACTGGAGAAATTTAGGAATGATTTTTTGAAACAATCATCCCTATATGCGTAAGGTCTAACCTTACAGTGTAAGCCCAATCGTTTTACACCTCCCAAACCACTTCGGATAAGGGTAAATAGCGGCAAAAAGTGCCTGTTTTTATCCGGTCGTCCAGATGGGCTGCCATTTCCGGATGGTGCTTCGCCAGTTTGCGGATGGCACTTCGGATGCGCAGGGTGACGGCCGCGCGCGCTTTTTCTACCGAAGAACCGGTGGTGCGCTCTTTTCCCTTGTACCCGGCTATACTGGAAACATGCGCCAGCAATTCTTCGTAGTCCCGGGTGGCTTTTTCAAGCGCGTCGGTATTGTTCACGGACTCCGCTTCCGCCATGTCCTCCTGCAGTGCTTGTAATTTCTTCCAATAGGCCGATTTGGCCTTCTGGTCCAGCAGCGGCACACCCTCAACCCGTGCACCGCCCATCAGTTCGAGGCAGTGCACGGGTTTCCCTGGAGAAACGAGCAGACGGGCTATGTCTGCAAAACCTTTGGTATCCAGCACATTTACCCGTTTGCCTTGAAAGATAGCCTCCCGAAATTCACCGGAGCGGCGGAATGCGAAGGCTGCGGTTTCGTGTTTTTCAGTACGGGTAGCTGCCGTCGTGGACCTGCCGGCGAGTCGCACCATCAGAACAGAGATAAATGCCGCCGTTTTGCTACCCTGTCGATAAGGGTTGACCTTAACGTGCCAGTCGATGGCGTCGAGGGCCGCCGCTTCGGGGTTGCGGGCAATTTTGGTTCGATATTGCTGCAGGTAAACCGCCCAGTACTGGTCTGCCGCTCGCTCGTCGCCGGTGTAATGGCTGGCAGCGGCCAAAATCAGGGCGGCATCCACCCACACGGTTTCAAAATTAACCTTTAGGGCCAGTTCGAGGCAGTCTGTAAACCGCCCCATTTCGAAATAGATCAACGCCCCGTAGGGCAAATATTCGTCGTGATGCAGCGGATGAAGAAAAAGCGCTTTCCTGTACAGCGCTTCTGCTTCCTCCAGTAGCCCCAGGTAGGTGAAGCAAAAGGCTGCCTGAACGAGGTTGTGGGCGTCGTTGGGATTGATCCGAATGGATTTGTACAGGCAGTGTTGGGCCTGTTCATAATCTTCGTTAAACAAATGTGCTCGGCCCAGTACGGCCCAGGCTACATGGTCGTCTTCGTTCAATTGTACCGCTTGTTGGGCGTATTCAAACGCGCCTTTACGGCTCACATCCCATCGATCCCAGAGTTGGCAGCTCCATTCATTAAAATAGGAAAGGGAAATGCCGGTATACGCACGGGCAAATCCGGGGTCTATTTGCAGGGCGCTTTCAAAGAGACCGCGGGCTTCCCGGTCGCTGTTTGACGTGCCTTTTTTTAGCAGCGCCATCCCCCGAAGCCATAGTTCGTAAGCAACCGGTGTCGTTTGTCGTTTCTTGCTTCCCTGGCTCAGCAGGTCGAAGTCAATTTGTTGTTGAAGGATGCCTACAATCTGCCGCCCCACAGCGTCTTCTTGCTCCTGCAAATCGGCAAAGGGGATGTCCTGGTGGTCCGCAAAAATAACGGTATGGTTGTGCACTTTGGTGAGACGGGTACTGATGCGCAACTGGTCGCCCTTCATCCGAAAACTGCCGCTGACCATATAATCAACGTGCAGCATGCCAAGGGTTTGGGCGGCAGTCAAGTGATCAAGCTGCCGGGTGGTCAGCAGGGAAAGGATCGAGAGCCCGCTGAAACGCGACAAATCGGCAACCAGGTCTTCTGTGAACCCGATGGCGAGATAACGCATGTTTTCATCGGTGGAGAAAACCTGATAAGGGAGTACAGCGACGGAAACAGCGACCTTTTCAGGGGGGGCTATTTCCGGGTTCCCGAGTCGCATGGTCATGATCGATCAGGTGGCATTTGGTGTAAATCGGTAAAAAAGACCTGTTTATTGCCCATTCGTTGCATATTCGACCTTTATTTTAGACAAACAAACCATTCATGGTGCGTAATGGCAACGAAACGCAATGAATTGAATAGGCGCAATTATCTGCCCACAGATAAAACGGATCACCAAGTGTCAGATTATTCCGCATTCCGCATGCCACATTCCGCATTCGCCGTACCTTTGCTGCATGGACGACCAAACGGGCAAGCTCCTGCTCGACTCCGACCGTTTTCAGCTCATGATCGAGCGCCTGTGCCAGCAGGTGATCGAAGACTGGGGCGATATGCAGGATACCTGCATCATTGGCATCCAGCAACGCGGTGTGTTTGTAGCCGACCGCATACACCGACGGCTGTCTGAACTGACCGGAAACGACCGGATCGATTACGGCAAGTTGGACATTACTTTTTACCGCGACGACTTCCGGATGCACGACAAACCCTTGTCGCCACATCCCAACCAGATCGATTTTCTCGTAGCCGACAAAAAAGTACTGTTGATAGACGACGTGTTGTACACCGGGCGCACCATCCAGGCGGCCCTCTCGGCCCTGCAACATTACGGTCGGCCCCGCCTGGTAGAGTTGCTGGTGCTGGTGGATCGCCGCTTCAACAGGCACCTCCCCATTCAGGCAGACTACGTCGGGCTTCATGTCGACGCCCTCGACGAAGCCTACGTCAAAGTGCGCTGGAAAGAAAAACATGGAAAAGACGAGATACTGTTGTTTGAATACAAGCCGGATTAGCGGATTTCAGGCTTTTCCGGCGCCCCAACCCGACATCCGACATTGATGAAGCACCTCATTGGCATAAAGGACATCACCGAGAAAGACATCCAGCTCATTTTTGAGACCGCCGACAACTTCAAGGAGGTGATCAACCGGCCCATCAAAAAGGTCCCAAGTCTGCGCGACCTGACCGTCGCCAACCTTTTTTTTGAGAACAGCACCCGAACCCGTGTTTCCTTTGAGCTGGCGGAGCGTCGCCTGAGCGCCGACATCGTCAACTTCACGGCTTCCAGCTCGAGCGTCAGCAAAGGAGAGACCTTGCTTGATACGGTGAACAACATCCTGGCCATGAAGGTAGACATGGTGGTGATGCGCCACCCGGCGCCTGGCGCCTGCGTGTATCTCTCGTCGCGCATACCGGCCAACATCATCAACGCCGGCGACGGCACCCACGAGCACCCTACCCAGGCGCTGCTGGATGCCTTTTCCATTCGGGAAAAACTGGGCGACCTTGCCGGCAAAAAAGTGGCCATCATCGGCGACATCGTGCACAGCCGGGTAGCCCTCTCCAACGTTTTTTGTTTGCAAAAATTAGGCGCCAGGGTGCGCGTTTGTGGCCCGCCAACCCTGATCCCCAGGCACTACCACGAACTCGGGGTAGAGGTGTCCTACGATGTGCGCGACACCCTGCGCTGGTGCGACGTGGCCAACGTACTACGCATCCAGCTCGAACGGCAGGACATCAAATACTTCCCCAGCCTACGCGAGTACCATCAATATTTCGGCATCACCCGCGCCATGCTCGACGAGCTCGACAAACCGATCCTCATCATGCACCCGGGTCCAATCAACCGCGGCGTGGAGCTCACTTCGGAGGTGGCCGACAGCCCGCACAGCATCATTCTGCAACAGGTGGAAAACGGCGTGGCGGTGCGTATGGCCGTGTTGTATTTGCTGGCAGGTGCGAAATAAATGAAAACAGAGGGTGTATCACAAGTATTTAACGAAATTAGACAGCAAAATAAAATTTCGATCGAGCATAGTGTCGGCGTGACTTGAAGTCACGCCGACAATACGCCATACGTCACTCAATTCACAAAAATCCTTCCTCAATCCATATCCAAATTGTGCGTCCATGAAAAAGTTAATCGTCCTTGCTTTACTTTTCTGCGTA
>JANRJH010000026.1:0-11813 GCA_033764075.1 Saprospiraceae bacterium
TCCGGCCGAGCGGCGTGGGTCGCTGATGCGCAGTCCGAAGGGGTAGTAGTGTTCGTCCTGCAGGATGTCGCCCGCCGTGCCCACCCCGTCGCCGTTTCGGTCGGCGAAGTACACCCGGCCGTTGCCGAGGTGGTCGGTCAGTGTGTATTCGTGGCGGATGCCCTCGACTTGCGGGGTGATGCGGCCTTCGGCGTGGTACACGGCTTCCAGGGCGGCGTTGCGGTATTCGATTCCGCCGCTGTAGTCCTGGGTGAGCAGTGTGGTGGCGCCTTGCTTGTGCACTTTGCGGAGTTGTTCGCCGGTGGCGGAGTAGATCCACTCCAGCGTGTGGCCAGTGTTGAAGGTAATTCGGTAGGGCAAGTTAAGGTGATTGTACAATATGGCGGTAATGCCTTTATACGAATCGGATGTTAAATTGCCATTGGCGTCGTAGGCATAGCCCGCGCCGGCGCCAGGCTTGAATCCTTGGGTACTGCCTGAGGCATCGGATACGCTCAGTAGCTTATTGCCTGTGTTGCTTAGATCGTAGGTATAGGTCAGTTGATCGATAAAAACGTTGTTGAAACAGCCGGTACCGGAGGTCAGGCCGCGGTTGTGCATTGTTTTGATGTTGCCGCGCAGGTCGTACGTCAGGTTGCTGGTGCTGAACAGCGGGTCAAGGCGGTACGTGCCGAACTGATTCATCTCGGCGTACCGGGCTGCGGTAAGTCGGTCGAGGTTATCGTAGCTAAGGCCATAGAACTGGCGGTCCCGTCCGGCCACCCGCCACTTCATCCAGGAGATATTGCCGTTTTTCTGGGCGGGGGCGCTGATGGTGGGGTTAGCCGTTTCGTAGTACAGACGCAGATGGAACAAGTCAGTGGAGACAGGCGAGCCGGCTTCGGCGATTTGGACGCCTGCGTCGTCGGCAAAGAGGTTGAACGCGTCTACGGCCGCTGTGCCTAAGGCTGCGAGCGGAGCATCGATAAGGCCAAAATCCAATAGCCCGGCGTAAATCACTGCTTCAAACGCTGCTCTCGCTGCTGTTTGGTCCTGCTGTATAATAACTACGGTGTCAGGCAAAAGCCAAAAGACCGTATCCGGGGTCGCCGCTGCTTCTTCCGGCGCCAATGCGGCAGAGTCTGGATATATTGTATTTTTTACCAACACATCAACGGTTTGTACCTGGCCGTCGACAGCAAATCGATCATACCTGATTCCAAGCACAAAATTGTTTGGAAGGGATTCCGAAAGCCGTTCGGCGCCAAATGCAAGGTACCCCTTGATGTTTCCAATAGCGTCAACAGGGCTGTCAAAGGCAACTTGCTGTTCGGAAACACAAGTGTCTTCTTGAAGCGCCGAACCACCGCCGGGATTTTCCGGCTCAGGCGGGCATACGGTTATCAGCGGCCCGCTCGACAGTCCGGCATCGGGATCATTGATGTGGGTTAGCCAGTCCCAGTTGTTGTACTGGTAGTTGACCTCTTGCAGGAATTTTCCGGAAATATTGCTGTTATGGAGGCGTTTGGTGATCATCCGGTCGCGGTGATCGTATACGAAACCCGCAAGGTATTGGGTGGGGAAATTATCCAGTGTATGAAAATGTGCCGTGGGCTTGCCGTAGTTATCATAGTAGAACTGCTCGAGTATGGTACGATTGCCGTATGGAGAACTGTGTGTCCGGGTTTTGGTTCCCAGCCAGTCCACTGATTTTCGATCGTAAGTATTTGCGACATTGTCTGTCTGATTAAAGTGATTGTTGCCGGTCATATTGGTTACTCGCCCCCAGAGGTCGTATGCAAAGGTCGTATTGAGGTGAGTTGCGGTATTGAGTGTGCTGCCGGTATTGTTCAGTATCTTTACACTGGTGGTTTTCACCTTGTCGATTTCATGCGGAAGGGTACCATAAGTTGTTGTGGTAAGGGTATTGGCAGCGCTGATGGTACCGGTGGACGAGGTGGCGAATCCGGTGATCAGGGGGCGGTCGTAGTCGTCGTAGGTGGTGCGTAACCATAGGCCTTGGGCCGTGAGGTTGGCGTCGCGCATGGCAATCATGCGGTCGCGAGCGTCATAGGCATATTCTGTAACGCCGGCGTTGGGGATGGTTTTTTTCCAGAGCCGGTTCTCGCTGTCGTACTCGAATTTGAAACACAAAGGGCTGTTGGTGTTGGCTGCGCCGGGCGGCACTATAAAGACGAGGTTGCCTTTGTCGTCGTAAACATGGTATGTATCGGCGTATTGAACAGGACTGGATTGTAAAACCCGGCGCTCAAGCACCTTCCTCCCCAACTTATCTTTATAGAGGATGTTCGTTTTACCGTCCGGGTCGGTAGTTGTTTCCTTAACGAGCGTATTAGCTGCAAAATACGCAGTGGAACCACTTGCTGGGTTGTGGAGCAGCACCTCAGTAGATGTGTTGGCTCCGTAAGCCACCGTGCTTATAAAGTTGTCGGGTACTTTGGTCGTATTAACAACCCTTCCAGAGGGGGATGATTCGTATGATAATTGTTCATACGCTCCACTAAAGGGGATGAATGACATGCTGCTTCCTGTACCCAGAATTGGAACGTACTTTCTGTATGGTCTGCCTACAGCATCGTATGCTACTGATTCTACTGCAACGTCGGCACCCGATGGACTATCTTTTTTTACGGTCTGCCTTGGGCGCCCCAATCCGTCTACATACGATCGGGCATATTGGGTAATTGATGTTTGACCGAAGTCATTCAGCGAAATTTGGTTTTGGATATAATTATTGGCAGCACCTCCGTAATTGTATGTAAAGGTGGTTAACCGGCGCGGAGTCGACACTTCAAAACGTTCCTTGAGTTCAAAAAGTCGTTGATAACCGTCGTAAGTAAACTCTGTTATTTGGCCATCAATCGCCGTTATTTTTTTCAGCAGTTTCCGGTGAGTATAGTATTCATAGTTCTCAATAAAACCGGCATACTTGCTTTGTGCGATCAGTCCATTACTCCAACTGAATTCAAGGGGTGTGGTGTAACCGGAGTTGAGCACTTTTTTGATCATACCATCGCTAAAGTACTCTTGAATGGTATATTGCAGATCGGTGGCGCCGGTTGGAAGTATCCTATAAGCCTGATAAAGCAATGGGCAGTTAAAATTTCCAGAACCAACATTCAGATTAAACACGGCGTAGGTACGCTTCTCACCGCCTTGCAAAATCCAGGCTCCTGTATTGCCATACTCGCTTCTGGCCTCCAACGGTACGATCATGTTTTTCTGAATGAGCAATTGGATAGCCGGGTCAACAGAACCATGCATATCTTTTGAATACAGGGTTGTTGTGCGTTGCCATTTGCCGTCGCTGTTTTGGGTTTTGACCTCTATAGGCAAAGTATGGCGGCCGTTGGTTTCATCGAATGCGTAGTGTACCTCAGTAGTCACTCCGTCGTTCCAGTAGGTTTCTTTTTTGACGGAATACCAACGAGAGGTAAGGATATACGTTTTCCTTCTGTAGTTTGTAGGAGGTACCGGAAAAGCATTGGGGTTTGCGGGGTAAAATACAATTATGTGCCCTTCCCCCTTGTAACAGTTTGGTGCGGCGTCGGAACGAAAGTCGTATTCGATATTTTTGCTTTTTACCAAGGTGTACTGCCCGTTTGTATACTTGTAATCAGACTGTGCTAAGGGCAAACCCCGTTGCCAATCCTTACTGCTATTGGGCCCGATGGGAAACCCACCGCCGAAACCTTCATCAAAGTACGTAAAAACATGCTCGCTTTTCCCGCCTTCTCCGTTGAGCCCGTTTTTAACCGTAACGTTTCTGTAAACAATATGACTACCATGAGACATCCCCAGCGGGGCTTTACTCGACGAACCTAAGGCATTATAGGTGCACGCTGCACAATAAGGGGCGGGGCTTCCCGGAGTACCAGTGCAGAGAGCGCAGACTTTGGAAACATACCTGTAATGCGGAGGAGTGATCAGGATTCCACTAGACCTCAACGGGTCACTGAATTCGTTGTATTCATAACTTTTAACAACGTTCGGCCCACCCACACCATCGTTTTGGGTGATGCTTTTTATTCGCACGCCTCCAAGGGAAAGGTTGTTACTTTGAAAAACGTACTCAGTATGATTGAAACTAATGTAGGTCCAGACACCGACTGAGGCATAGGTCTCAACCTTATAATCGCCACTGGGCAAATTTACCGAAACATATTGTGGCGACGTCAAACACAACGGTTCTTCATGCGCCATTTGATATACAACCGCATTTGTTTGCAAATCGACTATTCTTGCGTAATCATCGCTATTTGAACCGGGTGGACATGGACATAACCGTCGATAAACATTTACAGTTTGTTGTGCCGGTATGTGGATGATCTTGCTTTGGTAGATGGGCTGTGATGCATTTCGTGCATCGGAAGTTACGGTGGTGGTGGTGGTGGTGGTGGTAGAATCATTAACCGGGTAATTCGTATTTACCTTATATCCAGCCTTGTGTGCTTCATATTCAAACTGGGTGTACCCGCCCGTCGGATAGGTGATTTTTTCCAGTAAACAACTTTTTGACATTTGGGGGTCCGCTTTTCTGTTACCAGAATTTATCTTGTCCGGGTCAGTCGGTAGCAGGGTACTCGTTGTATTGGCATTGGCAAAACCCCAATGGTCTTGTTTGTAAGATAACCGATGGGGAAGATTCAAATTACTGTTGACATCGGTTGTATAGTTAAAGGAAAAGGACGGCAGGCATGAACCCCCGGCATCACATTCTCTGACGGACAATAATTTAAGTCGTTTGGTCTCTCCACATGGCACATTGGGTGGACAATTGGCAGATTGAAAGTACGAATAACTGAAGACGAATTTTTTAAGAAGTGTTTGTGATTTATCTTTTATTAAAACTTCATCAACCTTGTATGCACTTGCAAGATCGTCTCTCGAACTATAGATTAACGATGTATTATAGTGCGCAGAAACTATAGATGTCAGCCGAACCGTATTAAAGGCCAGTGTTGAAAGGCAAATGCTTAGCGAAGGAGTCGCTTGGCAGATACTCACCCCATTACATGCTTCATAGGCATATAAACTGGTGTTTGAAGATTGATTAACACCCGTAACATAGGCCGAACTCCCACTAATATCGTAAGTAAAAGTAATGAGATCGCCAGTAGGATGTTTGATTTCAATCAGGTACCAGGCACTTTTTGCTGTTAGACCAGGCGGTGAATCGCCACAATCTGTAGTGATGGTTGATACTTCAGTGGCCGCAGTTCCACCAAATTTGTAGGTCACACCATCCGGGGTGATGATGGTCCATTCTGTCAAATTGACATCGTGGGTAACCTTTACGTCCTGATAAGGTGTCAAATGTACATTGCCGGTATTATCCAGGAAAAACTTACCCGAAAGGCCGTTTACATTGAAAAAGAACTCATCCGGTTCGGTATCCCTGAGGCCCTTCGCAGTCTCCTGCATATTAAACGCATAGTTGGGATCATTTGAATCGGATGGATCAAAATAAAAATTCAAAAATCCAAACTGGTCATCGTCCGGCAATCCTCGGACACTTCGAGTGATTACCCCGCCGGCATTTAAAACCCAACCCAAGCCAACGTTGCTTGCAACTTCATCAACTTTTATTCCACCCGAGTGATAACTCAAAGCAATCGGGTGTGTAAGCTGTTTACCGGTAAGTTCAAACAGCGGCACCTCAACATTTGGAGTACCCGTATACATGCCTACTGGCACTTCTCCATATTGAGCAAAAGCTGCGGCATTGGGAGACGGAGGCATGATTCTTTCAAAATGACCAACATTATTTTGTGAAATTACACTACAGTTAAACAACGCTAATAATAGAAACACAAGACAAGGTAGTCTGCATGTTAATTTTTTGTAAAAATAACATAAAAATTCGAACAAATTACTTTCTGCAAGCATTGCGTGACATTTTAATTGTCAAAGGAAAAAACAATTTGAATTTCATAGTGTGCAACTTTTTTCACTATCTGTGAAATTGTTGATCAAATTCTTAGTTCTATCTTGATAGTACGTTACTTTTGTGGTGTAACCTAACCAGATACCATACATGCGCAGCCATCAACGTGTTCGTCAATTGCGTCTGAAGTATAACTATACTCAATCTTATTGCGCTGAAATATTGGGAGTATCAGTTCGCACTTTCATTAAGATAGAAAGTGGCAAGCGGAATCTCAAGCTCACAGAGATCAAAGCGCTCGCAGATCTTTTTGCGGTTGATATGAATTTTTTTTTGGATCCATCTGAGGATCAACTTTTGGATTTTCAACACGCACAAAACCATCTGTTAGTAGAAACCGGTGAAACAACGATGTATTGGTTAATTGAAAAGATAGTTATTTTCGAAAAAGAGATTGCAAATATTCGGTATACTGTAGATTTAATGAAAAATAATAATGAAAAAAACGAAGAACCTGAAGCAATCTGAAATACACAATTCCCTACCCCGCTTCCACCCCCGCCACAAACTGCCGCTCATACAACTCCCGGAAGTGTCCGTCTTCGAGGGCCAGCAGTTCGTCGTGTGGCCCGAACTCGCGCACCACGCCTTTGTCGAGCACCAGGATGTTGTGGGCGTGTCGGATGGTGCTGAGGCGGTGGGCGATGATGATGCTGGTGCGGCGCTCAATGAGCGTCTCGATGGCGTGCTGGATGACGCCTTCTGTTTCGGGGTCAATGGACGAGGTGGCCTCGTCGAGGATCAGGATGTCGGGGTCGAACACCAGCGCGCGCACGAAGGAGATGAGTTGGCGCTGGCCCATAGACAAGGTGGCGCCGCGCTCCATCACCTGGTAGTGGTAGCCGCCGGGCAGGCGTTCGATGAACGGGTGTGCGCCGATGAGCCGGGCCGCTTCCACCACCTGCTGCTCGCTGATGTGGGGGTCGCGCAGGGTGATGTTTTCCATCACGCTGCCCGAAAAAAGGAACACGTCCTGGAGCACAATGGCGATGCGGCGGCGCAGGGCGTAGAGCTCGTAATCGCGCAGGTCGTGCCCGTCGATGCGGATCTGCCCCTGCTGGATGTCGTAAAAGCGGTTGAGCAGGCTGATGATGGTGGTTTTGCCGCTGCCGGTGCTGCCCACAATGGCCAGCGTCTCGCCCGGTGCAATGCGGAAGCTGACCCCTTTGAGCACAGCCTCGTCGGGTATGCGCCCTTCGTTGTAGGCAAACCATACGTCGTCGAACACCACCTCGCCCGTCATGTGCTCCGGACGAAGGACGCCGGTATTGGGTATACTGCTGGTGTTCTCGAGTATTTTAAACACACGCTCGGCGGCGATCAGCCCCATTTGCAGGGTGTTGAACTTGTCGGCCAGCATCCGGATAGGCCGGTACAACATGCTGATGTACAGCGGAAAAGCCACCAGCGTACCGATGGTGATCTCGTCGAGCAATACGCCCCGCGCGCCGTACCACACCATGAGGCCGAGGGAGAGCGCCGAGATGATGTCGACCACCGGAAAAAAAATGGCGTAGGCGAGTATGGAGCGCAGGTTGGCGGCGGTGTAGTCGCGGTTGATCTGGCGGAATCTTTCCGCTTCGCGCGCTTCGGCGTTGAATATCTGCACGATGCGCATGCCGCTGATGCGCTCCTGGAGGAAGGCGTTCATGGCGGCGATGTGGGTGCGCACTTTTTCGTAGCTCTTGCGCACGCTTTCCTTGAACTGGTAACTGCCCCAGATGAGCAGGGGGAACACGATGATGACCACGAGGGTGAGCTTCCAGGAGGTGAGGAACATCATGGTCATCACGGCGATGAGCGTGACCAGGTCGGCGATGATGGTGATGCTGCCCTCGGAAAACACCGTGTTGATGGCCTCTATGTCGTTGATCGTGCGGGTGGTGCTTTGCCCGATGGGGGTGCGGTCGAAATATCCCAGGTTCAGTTGGGTGATGTGGCGGAACACCTTGACCCGCAGGTCGCGGATGACGGCCTGGCCCAGCCAGTCGGCGTGGTAAATAAACAGGTACCGCAGGAGCACCTCCAGCAACAACACGCCAAATATGGCGGCCGCCATGATGGTCATGCCCTGTATGTTGCCTGCAACCACGTAGTCGTCCACCATCTGCTGCAACATCCGCGGACGCAGCACCGCCAACGGACCGAGCACCAGGGTGAGCAAGGCCGTCAGGATGAACGTGACGCGGTAGGGCGCCACCATCGACATTACCTTGCGAAAAAGGGAGAAATTAAATTTTTGGGCAGGCTCAGACATGCATTCGTAGAAAAACGGAGTACGTAGAACGAAATTTCGACCACAAAGTTCGCAAAAGCCCCATAGCTTTACCCAACAACTGCAACCTGTTTTGTTCATCAAACCTTGTCAAATGGAAAATCTGGATTTCGTGCATTCGGCCCCCGACCCCAAAACCGTATCTCCCCGCCCCACCGCCATCCGCTACGGCCTCATCTGGGGCGGCGTGGGCGTGCTGTCTACCCTGATCGGGTTCCTGACCAACACCGACCCGTCGCTGCCCTCCACCGCCACGGGGCTGAAGTGGGCCTATGGGCTCATCGGGTTCGGCGTGGCCATCTGGTGCGTGTTCATGGCCATCAAGCACCACCGCGACAACGAGCTGGGCGGCTTCCTCAGCCTCGGTCGGGGCATGGGCATGGGCACCCTCGTGGGGCTGGTGGCCGGCGCCGTCACCGGTGTCTACATGTTGCTCCACACCCTGGTGATCAACCCGGGCTGGGCCGACGACATGAAGGCCGCCATGATGGAGCAGTACGCCGAAATGGGCATGGCCGAGGAGCAGGCCGAGCAAGCCATTCAGTTTGCGTCGTTTGCCTTTAACCCGGCCTTTATGGTGGTCGGCGGTCTGATCAACGGCGTGTTCCTCGGGTTCATCCTCGGACTGATCATCGGCGCCATCATGAAACGCGACGCGCCGAAATAACCACACGTCGTATCTTTGCCCGATGCAATCCATCGGCCTTCGCAACGGACTGATTGGAGGAGCGCTGGTCATCGCGTACTTTGCGCTCCTCTACGCTTTTTGTCTGCCCTGTTTCCTGCACCCCGTTTACCAGTGGGGCGTCCTGTTGTTGTACGCTTTGCTGCTGGTGTGGACGGCCGTGCTCGACGGGCGGGCGCACGGTTTCGACCGCATATTCCGCGAGCGGGTGCGGGCGCCGTTCCTCACCTTTGTGGTGGCCAACGTGCTGTACTGGCTCTTCTACTACGCCCTGCACCTCGCCGACCCGAACCTGCTGGCCGCCGAAACGGCCCAACAGCTCGAATACCTGCAGGCCCAGCTCAAGCAAGGCACGGGCGACCCCGCCGCATCCGCGCAACTGCGCGAACAGATCGCCTACCTGGAAAAAGAGGGCATGTCCATGCCGCTGGGGCCCGTCCTGCTGCAAGTGTGCATGAGCGCCATCGGCGGGTTCGGCCTGGCCGCCGCTGCCGCCGCCCTGTCGCCCATTCTTCAACCCGACCGCCGTGGCTGAACCGGCAGAATCTTTCGACGAGCGCCCGCACCGCATCGGCGGCTGGTGGCGCAGCCTGGGCCGCGTCCGACTGTCGCGCCTGATCCGCTGGGGCATAGCCCTCGGCCTCGGATGGTGGGTGTACACCAATTACTTCCCCGACCAGCCCCTGCACCTGCTCATACACACGTATGCGTACCCCGAATCCCGCTTCATCGCCGTCGGCGGCATGGAGGTGCACCTGCGCGAGGTGACGCCCGAAGCGCAGGAGCCACGGGCGACGGTGCTGCTGCTGCACGACGAGAACAGCTCCCTGCATACGTGGGCGGCGTGGACGGACAGCCTGGCCCGTCAGCGCTACCGCGTCATCGCCGTCGACCTGCCCGGATTCGGGCTCACCGGGCCCCACCCACAGGGCAGCTACAGCCTGTTCATGTACGCCAACTTCCTCGAGCAACTCGTCGACTCCCTGGCGCTCAAACCCTTTTACCTCGTCGGCAACGGGCTGGGCGCCCAGATCGCCTGGTTCTACACGGCCGAATACCCGGGCAAGGTGCAAAAGCTGGCGCTCATCGACCCGCCCGGCTTCGAGTCGCGCAACAAAGGCTGGGTGCAAACGCTCGCCGGCACGCCCGTGCTCAACCGAGCCCTCTGGAAGATCACCCCGCCCGGCGCCGTCCGACTCATGATGGAAGACATGTACGCCGACGACCTTAAGGTGACCGACATGCTGGTGCAGCGTCACTTCGACCTCATCTGCCGCCCCGGCAACCGAAAAGCCTTTACCGACCGCGCACAGGTGCGCGACAACCGGCCGCCCGTAGACCTCATCGACAAGATCAAATGCCCGACGCTCATCCTCTGGGGCGCCGAAGACACCCGCCTGTCGCCCGAGTACGCCTACGAGTTCCACCGCCGCATCCGGGGCTCCTTCCTGCGCATCTACCAGCACACCGGCCACTGGCCCCAGGAGGAAAACCCGGAGGCTACCGTGCGGGATGTGGTGGACTTTTGGGAGGGGCGGTTTTGAGCGGAGGAGCGGGTGGGTACACTTCGTTTGGTGTAAACCAAGTGGAATAAAAGATAAAGGCGTTGGATAATCAAGCCCCGCTAAACCGCACTGGACATGCCACTGGCAAGTATTTTTTTGTTGCAAAAAAGTAGCAAAAACAATACCTTTGTGTCATGAAGTGGTTCGAAGAGCTCCCGCCTGAGTGTCCACCAGAAGACGCAAGTGCGCCAAAAGCGACATGTTTCCGATTGGGTAGTATTCCTCCGGAGGAGAGCGACTTTTGGTCGCATCGACGGCGGTTTCCACATAAAAAATTTCAGGTCAGCGAATGTGTCGCAAGGTCATTGTCTATTTTTGATGACCGAGATGCGGCTGCAAGACTGAAACAATTGTTGCCGGCTATGCGCTCTAAACCTGTTTTTCAACTGGAATTGATGGAAGCAGATGGTTTAGTTCAACAGACAGGCAACGATTTGCATCATTTTTCATGGTGGCGTAGTACAGCGTTTGATTTAGCAACCATTAAAATTTTAGCATGATGAGTTTATCACTCACCGTTCAAGAAACTTTAATTTGGCATGATTTCCCACATTTATTCGTAGCAAAGGATAAAATCGGCGGGCTTCAATTGTGTCTTGCCATTGATGATACGCCTCAATATATTTCGGTGGCTATATCAAATACCCGCTTACAGAATTTAAAATTGAGCAATATTGACCTTTACAGTGTGTTTACACAGCCTGAGTTAGGGGCATGGTTCAAGGTGAATTTGACCGAAAACGGTGAGGTGTTAGCGGAAGCGATGCCTTCCGCCGAACAAATCCCCGAAGCATGGTTGCCCATGCCCAACGCATTTCTACCCTTTACCCCACTGCTCCGCCCCGAAACTTTTGAAGCGGTGAAAATTAGCGCCGTCGCCAGGGAAGCGGGTATGAATCCTACCTTATTACGGCAATATTTAGCCGGGACCAAACAGCCTTCACGTGAACAGGCTTTGCGGGTACAAGATGCTCTGCACCGGGTAGCCAAAAGATTATTGGCCGCGCAATTTGTTTGATTACTTTTCAATGATGTCCGACCACACGGGAAATCTCGGTTTATTGTAAACATTCAGCACGAACACAAAGCCCCCCCTCACTCCTTCACCACCCGCACCCCCTGCATCACCCGTCCTTCCCGGTAAAAACAAAACACATAGCTCCCGGCGGGCAACCCCGCCAACGGCAGGGCCTGCACCGACCCCTGGGCGACGCCCGCACCGGCCTGCCGCCCAGAGGCGTCGTACAGGCGCCAGGCGTCGGCCGCTCCCCATTCCACGTACAGCACATCCTGCGCGGGGTTGGGCCACAGCCGACCGGCGTAGGCGCTGCTGCCGGGCGC
>JANRJH010000003.1:0-32139 GCA_033764075.1 Saprospiraceae bacterium
CCTTTTAAAATAAACCGCAGAGTGGCACAAAGGATACACAGAGGAAGCACGGAGGGGAGGGCGCTACCAAGGACTTCTCCTCCGTGTGCCTCTGAGAACCCTCCGCGTCCTCTGTGGTTCCTTTTAAAATAAACCGCAGAGTGGCACAAAGGATACACAGAGGGCGCGCGGAGGGGCCGACAGCCGACAGCCGACTACCGACTACCGACAACCTACAAAATCACCACCCCCTTAGCCTCATACACAATCTCCCGCTTCGGTTCGGTGATGGCCTGGATCTCTTTTTGGGATTTGCCGGCGTCTTCGGCGTAGTGGCGCAGTTCGTCTACGGGCGTCACTTTGACGTATGCATAGCCGTCGACCACCACTTTTTTGCCGGAGAGGTCTTTGGGCATGAAAAAGGCGTAGTCCTTGAAGGTCACCCGCATATCGGGCTGGTTGGGCGCGGTGAGCGTCATCCAGCAGCCTTTTACCTGGCATACTTCCTTAACGGTGCCGGAGACCTTGATGGCCAGGGAGTCGGCTTTGCCCATTTTTTTCGACAACTTTGCGTACTCAACCGCGCCATTGGGGGTAGTATACGCACCGAAATGTTTACCGTCGTTGGCGGCGGTTTTTTGGGCAACAGCGGAGGGGATGCCGAACGTCAGCAGCGCCAGTGCAACGACAGCAGATAGTGAGATTTTTTTTAACATGATTTTAGGAATTTTTCAAGCGTTTGAAAACAAAAGACTTGTAACCGTTTCAAGCCGGGCAAAGGTACGTCAAAATGTTCATTTGCCCACAAATGGCACAATATTCGTTGACTAAAAATGTTCTATGTTTCGCCGACGCTGCCGGTTTGCCGGAAAGGGTCCATTAAAACAACCGGTTGTTTATGAATGCGAAACACTCAGAATTAATCGACCCGCATGACAATGCTTGCACCCTTCTCAGCATGTTAACCAAAACCAACAATCTTTCCGTCATGAAGGGTTCATCTCAATTCTCCCGCTTTCTGCAGGTATTCATCCTGTGGGTTTCCCTCACCGCCGTCGCTTCTGCCCAATGCGTCAGCGGCAATTGTTACGAAGGGTCCGGCACATACCGCTATAGCAACGGCAATGTGTATTCCGGTCAGTTTGCGTACGGCAAACAAAACGGATCGGGCGTCATGCGCTACGCCGACAAAAGCGAGTACACCGGCGAGTGGAAAAACGGCATGCGCCAGGGCAAAGGCAAAATGCGCTCCGCCAACGGCAACGTGTACGAAGGCCAGTTTGTCAACGGCAACTTCGAAGGCCAGGGCACCATGGTGTACGCCAACGGCGAACGGTACGTCGGCCAGTGGTCGCGCGGCATGCCCACCAAAGGCACCTACACTTTTACCACCAAAGAACGGTACGAGGGCCAGTTTGTCAACGGCAACTTCGAAGGTCAGGGCACCATGTACTACCCCGACGGCGCCTACTACACCGGAGGCTGGAAAAACAACCGCAAGCACGGGGAAGGCAAGCTCGTGCGCCCCAACGGCGTCGCCGAAGCGGGTGTGTGGAACAACGGCGCCCTGGCGAAGCCCGCCCCCGACAAGGCCACTGCCGGCTCGGGCGGCGTGAAGCCCACCGGCCCCTCCGGCACGAGCACCGCCGGCGCCAACAAACCCAACACCACCGGCCTGCGCAACTGCAACAACGTCAATTGCGGCAACGGACGCGGCTACTACACTTACCCGGACGGCTCCATGTGGGTCGGCCAGTTTGCCGAAGGCCGGCCCATGGGTCAGGGCATCTGCTACTACTCCAACGGCGATCGCTACGAAGGCAACTGGAACCTCAACGCCCCCAACGGCGAAGGCGTCATGCACTTTGCCGGCGGACGGGTGTACGGCGCCGTATGGGTGAACGGCGCCCCCGTGCAGGAACTCGACTCCCGCGAAAATGTCCCCACCGGAACCGTCAAAACGGAAAAAACCGACAACGTGCGCATCTTCGCCGTGGTCGTCGGCGTCGGCAAATACAAAACCATGCCGGCCCTCCAGTTCACCGACGACGACGCCTACCGCTTTTACACCTTCCTCAAAAGCCCCGAAGGCGGTGCGCTAAACGACAGCCAGATCACCCTTTTGCTCGACGATAAAGCTACGCGAGACAACATCCTGCGCTCCATGCAGCAGCTGTTCCTGCGGGCAGACGACAACGACGTGGTGCTCTTTTACTTCAGCGGACACGGGCTGAACGGCAGCTTCCTGCCGGTCGACTTCGACGGATACAACAACAAACTCCGCCACGATGAGGTGCGACAGCTTTTCCTCAAAAGCAAGGCCAAACACAAACTCTGCATCGCCGACGCCTGCCACAGCGGCTCGCTGAGCTACGGACTCGTGGCCAAGGGCCCGGCGCCGGTAACCCTCGACAGTTACTACCAGGCATTCGAAGAATCGGAGGGCGGCATTGCCCTCCTCATGTCGTCCAAAGCCGAAGAACTGTCGCTCGAAGACCACGGCCTGCGCCAGGGTGTATTCACCTACTACCTCATGGAGGGGCTCAAGGGCAAGGCCGACAGCAACAACGACCGGCTGGTGAACATCCAGGAAATCTACCAGTACGTGTTCAAACAGGTGCGCACCTACACCTCCGGCGTGCAAACACCCGTTCTTACCGGCGAATTCGACAACGCCATGCCGGTATCCTGGCGGCGGTACTAATCGTTGAGGGGGTCAAACAGGGCTTTCCGGCGCCTGTTTGAACCCCTCAATGCAATTTTCCGCCTTCGTCATCCAACAATTTGCCGTTCACGATGCGCAGGATGCGCGCCGGAAAGTTCTGCAGGATGCGGTAGTCGTGCGTCGCGCAAAGCACAGCGCTGTTGTTTTGCCGGGCCAGGTTGCGCATGAGCACCAGGATGTCGTCGCTGGTTTCCGGATCGAGGTTGCCGGTGGGCTCGTCGGCGATGAGCAGGGTAGGCTTGTTCAGCAGCGCCCGGGCGATCACCACGCGTTGTTGCTCGCCGCCGGACAGCTCGAACGGCATCGCCTGATGCATTTTGGACAAGCCTACCCCCGCCAGCACCTCTTCGATGCGTTGAAACATGGCATCCGTATCGGTCCATCCCGTGGCCTGGAGCACAAAAAGCAGGTTTTTCTCCACCGTTCGGTCGGTGAGCAGGTTGAAGTCCTGGAACACAATGCCGAGTTTTCGGCGCAGCAGGTGGACGTTTTTGCGTTTGATGTTGCGAAGATCGAACCCTGCCACTTCGCCATAGCCCTCGAAAAGCGGCAGCGCGGCGTACAGGGTTTTCAGCAAGGATGTTTTGCCGCTGCCGGTTTTGCCGATCAGGTAGGTGAACTCCCCTTCGCCAATGGTCAGGTTGATGTGTTCGAGTACGGTTTTGCCGTCTAACTGCCGGATAACGGCGTCGGTCAGTCTAACCACGTGGGCCATGATCGGTTTAATGGTTTTTCAGGCCGAGCACGTCGGCCATGGTAAAAACGCCCTTGCGCCCGGGCAGCCACCGGGCAGCCAGCAGGGCGCCTGCGGCGAAGCCCTCGCGCGTTTGCGCTGCGTGTTCAATGGTGATGGTGTCGATGGCGCTGCGCCAGTCGATGCGGTGCGTGCCGATCGCCTCCCCTTCACGCAGCGCACGAATGGGCAGGGCATCAGCGCCGGGGTCGTCGTCGGCGAGGCGCCAGGTGCGGATGTCCGGGTGGTGCGCCAGAATTTGTTCTGCCAGCGTGATGGCGGTGCCGCTGGGGGCGTCGAGCTTGTGGACGTGGTGGGTCTCCGTCATGTCCGGCCGGTATTCCGGCCGGTCGGCCATGAGTCGCGACAGGTACTGGTTCAACGCAAAGAACAGGTTGACCCCCACGCTGAAATTGGAAGCCCAGATCAGCGCCCCTTCCTGTTTCCGGCAAAGGGCGTAGGCTTCCGGCAGTTGCGATTGCCAACCGGTGGTGCCGCTGACCACGGGAACGCCGGCTTCCAGGCAGGCCCGCACGTTGTCCCACGCAGCCTCCGGACGCGTAAATTCAATGACCACGTCGGCGCTGCGCAACAGCCCTTCCGGTATGCCCGTTCGCCCGGCATGCCAGGCGATTTCCACCCCGTGCCGGGGCGCCAAAGCCGCTATGGCTTTGCCCATTTTTCCGTAACCGAGTAGTCCGACGCGCAGCATAGGCAGGCAAAGGTAAGGTAGCCGCCGAAATTCAGACACAAACTTACTGGCGGAACAGCCGAACGGGTAGCGCAGGCTCGCCGGTCTCCAGCCAGAGCCAGTAGGCGCCGGGCGGGAGATTTTCGTGGATGCTCACCACCGGGTTACCTGCATCGACCTGCTGCGTCCAGAGCGTGCGCCCCAGCGCATCGGTCAGCCGGAGCGCACCCTGCTCCTCCGGCAGAAGCCGGCATTCCACGGTAAAAGCGGCGCTCGACGGGTTTGGAAAGACCAGCATCCGGTCGTCTTCCGACCCCGGCCTGGCCTGCGGCTTGAGCCTTGGGTACAGGTAAACCGTCAGGTTGGTATCGGCCACCATCACCTGATGGGCCATCAACACGTTGGCGCCCGTGAGGGCGGAGGCAGCGATGTCGTAAATGCCGGGTTGCACACCGGAGATACTGAAGGCGCCCTTCGCATCGGCCACGGTGTTGTACACCTGATTGCGGCCATACAGGAACACCGAAGCGAATTCATACGGTTGTTTTTTGCCGGCGCTGAGCACAACGCCGCTCACGGTCAGGTTGCCGTTGGGGAACAGGGCGGCGTTGAGCACGGTTACCTGTCCGTTTTCCAGCAACACCGGCGTCTCGAGCGTCTGGTATCCGCCTTTGACGACGCGCGCCGTGAAATAGCCGGACGCCGCCTGTCCCATCTTGTACCCGCCACTGGCGCCGGAGCTTTGCAGGGTGGGCGTCGGCGCGCCCATGATTTCCACCACGGCGTTGGAGAGAGGCAGGCCGGAAACCGCATCGGTCACCGTACCTTCCAGGTAACAGGCGCGGGTGTATTCGGGGGTAATGATGTACAGTTCTCCGGTGTTGTTTGTGCCCGGCGCGCTGATGTTGGTGGCCGCGATGGCGCCCGAGGGGAAGTAGGGATATACCCCCCAGCACCCTTCAAAACCGCCCCCGGCATAACCCGGGTAGGTGTCGTAGTCGCCGGTTTGCACCAGGTTGTCCGGCCGGGTGATGTCTACAATGGTGAACCCGTCTTTGTACCAGGACGTGACGGCGTAGTTGCCCAGGATGTGGGTGTTGTGCACCACCGAGTTGGAGCCAGGGTTGCTCTGCACCTGATCGAGCAGCCGAATGTCGGTGGGGTCCGACACGTCGTAGGCCGCCAGCACGGAGTTGTTGACCTCATCGGTGGTAAGGATCACGCGGCGGTCGTCGGTCAGCCAGGTGTTGTGGGTAAAATCGCCGGGGGTGTTTTGCGTGGCGAGCACCACGGGGTTGCTCTTGTCGCGCATATCCACCACGGCAAACTGGCCGGCGTAGATGTGCCCGGAAAACATCAGGTCGTTGTCTACATAACCGTCGTGGATATACCCAAGCTGGTCGAACTTACCGACATAGGCGGGATTCCAGGGGTCGGTGTGCAGGTCGAATATCTTGGCGCCGCCACCAAAAAGGTTGCCGCCGTACGCGTACAGGTAGCCGGTGGCGGTGTCGATGTGCAGGGCATGGATCCGCGTAAGTTGCCCGGCAATGGGGCCGTCGCCCTGGTAAAACTTGCTCGGCAGGTTGGGGGAGGGCAGGGCAGAGAGGTCGACGACCTGGATGCCTTGTCCGCCTTCGGAAACAATATAAGCGTACTGCCGGTAGGTTTTGATCTCCTTCCACAGGTTGTTGGGGCCGGGGATCTGAACGATTTGCTGCGGGGCGTCGGGGTTGGTGATGTCCACAACGATCAACCCTTTGGAGCCGCCCGCCAGCACATATTCGCGGCCGTCGGGCGCCGCATAGCCCCATACGTTGGCCAGGGTCTGGCCCGGAAAACTGATTTTGGAGCGGAACGTGGTGTTGCTGTTCTGGGCGCATAGTGCTGCCGGCAACAACAGGGAGAACAAAAAAACAGGGTAAAGACGGAGCATGTATGAATTGGATTGACGGTGAGGTGCACAACGAGGTACAAATATCGCTTTTTACTTTCACCTACAAGCGCCCCATAGGGAAAAACGCGTCCTCTAAATGACGTATTTGCTTAACCTGGCCATCTTGCATAAGCACGGCCACCACATCGAAGCGAATAATCCATTCATAACCGATGCGCTCCATGTAGGCGCCGGCGGCCCGGGCGATAGCATCTTCCTTTTTGGACGCCACAGCGCTTTCCGGGCCGCCGAAGCCGTCGGAGCTCCGGGTTTTTACTTCTATGAAAACGAGGTGACCTTCAGGCGACCACGCGACGATGTCCAACTCGCCGCGCCCGGTGCGCGCGTTTCTGGCTTCGATCCGGTAGCCGTTTTCTTCCAGGAAAGCGGCGGCGGCATTTTCGCCCAGTCGGGCGGTTTCGAGGTGGTGAAGCATGTCTGATTCCGAATTTGCCGGCTAAAATACGCCTTTTTTATTCTGCATACAAGAGGTATTTCTCCCGGACGGCTTTATACGCGTCCAGCCCCTCCCGCCACGACGCCCTGATTTCCGCCTCGGTTTCGCCTTTTTTGATCTGTTTGCGCAACTCGTTGTTGCCGGCAAGCATGTCGAAATAATCGTTTTTCAGAAAAAAGTGTTTTTTATCGGGGAAATGGTGGTAAAAGTTCAGCAGGGGCTTCAGGTCGAGCTGGCGAACGGCGAAAAGGCTGTCGACGTCGAGGTGCCGGAAGTCGTAACCATTGCAGGACATATTTTCGTAGAGCGGGCGACGCGCCGAGCTATTGGAACGCGGTGTGAACACGAAGTTTCCGAGGGTAAACGACGGATGCCCGATCCGCTGGAAGGGCCAGTCGGTACCGCGCCCGACACTGATGACCGTGCCCTCGAACAGGCACAGCGACGGATACAGGAGAATGGATCGGGCGTTGGGCAGGTTGGGCGACGGTTTTACCGGCAGGTCGTAAAAGGTGCTGTGGGTGTAATTTTCGCAGCGCACCACACTGAGAAAAAACGGGGCACGGGGCTCAATCCAGCCCTCGCCCACGAACAGGTTGGCCAGTTCGCCCACGGTGCAGCCGTGCACGATCGGTAGCCGGGCCACGCCGACAAACGACAACTCCCGGCGCTCCAGAATGGGGCCGTCCACATAGTGCCCGTTGGGGTTGGGCCGGTCCAGCACCAGAAAAGGGATGCCCAGGCCGGCGCACGCTTCCAGCATGTTGTACATGGTGCTGATGTAGGTATAAAAACGGGCGCCGACATCCTGGACGTCGAACACCACGATGTCGATACCGTTCAGGTCTTCGACCGTCGGTTTCAGTTTTTTGCCGTACAGCGAAACGATGGGGATGCCCGTGCGGTCGTCCAGGTCGTCGTTCACCCGGTCGCCCGCGTCTGCTGTGCCGCGAAACCCATGCTCAGGGGCATATACGCGCTGCACTTCCACGCCCAGACGAAGGAGGGTGTCCAGCAAGTGCAGGTCGCCCACGCGCGAAGAGTGGTTCACCAGCAAGCCCACGCACTTGCCCTCCAGCAAGGGCAGGTATTCGGCGGTGCGCTCGGCGCCCGTGATGACCTGGGCGGGCAGGAGCGTGCTGTTGATCGACAAGACAAGGGACAAACAGATTATTCTAAGCGGCATCAAAAAGCATTTTCGGCAAAAATGCAGTTTAAATCGGCAACAACAACCGCAATAACATCCATTTTACAAATTTTCGCCCCCGATCACTACGCTCGCTTGCGCATCGTTACCAGCGGACGGAAGCCGATGAAAGGCGAAGGGCCGGTGGTGCCGGCGTAAACGTCGGGCGCGTCGATGCGGATGTCATACCCCGTGCTGTTGAAACTGCCGCCCTTGGTGCGTCCGGGTTCAGCGATGCGCTCCGCCACATTTCCGCAGGTGTTGTACAGGCCAAATTCGTTGGGCTGGTTCGAGCGGGCGGGCGCGGGGCCCAGTGTTTTCGGATAAGCGACTTGTTTTTCCGGGACGTCCATGATTTCCAGGGTGCCGTTGCCCTGGTGGATGGACTCGTCGCCTATGCGCTTGAAATTGTACAGGAATTCTCCTTTGGTATTGCGCAAATACGGCCCAAAAGGGTACGGCGTCGGTGTACGGCCACCCGAGGCCGCGTACATCCACTCTGCCTCCGTCGGCAACCGCACCTGCACGATCCATTCCGGGTTTTGGTCCTGCAGGATTTGCGTCAGCCAGTGGCAGTACAACTCGGCCGCTTCGTGGCTGACGTTCACCACCGGGTAGCCCTCATACGCCGGATGGGTGTGGTAATGCGCTGACAGGGGTTCGCTGTAAGTCATGGCACTTTCCCACGCTTCGTTGCGGATGCGGGCAACTTCCAGGTCGGCCGTGCGCCCATTGTGCTCCAGATAGTACAAAAACTCCCGATAGTCCAGGTTGGTGATCTCTGTTTCAAACAGGTAAAAACCCTGGATGCTCACCTCCTTGCCGTCGGGCAGGGTCATCACGCCGGACGGGATGTACTTGTACGATTTGGTGAGGTTCGGTTTTTTGCCGTTGGGCGGGAAAGTGAATGCGGCCAGCACACACAAAACAAGCAATGTGAGGATTGATTTCACGTGGAAAAAGTTTGGCAATCAGAAAAAAGTGGCAGAAAACAGAAAAAAAACAAAATATGGGTGAGACAAATTGTCTGCACTGAAAAATTTAACAGTCACACAATTTGTTTTCGAATGTCAAATTCTGTTTTATATTTGCTCAAAAATTTCCAACCGACAACCGACAACCGACTACCGACAACCGACAACCGACTACCGACTACCGACAGCCAACTACCGACAGCCAACTACCGACAACCAACTACCGACAACCGACAACCGACAGCCGACTACCGACTACCGACAGCCAACTACCGACAGCCATGTTCGCCATCATCGACGTAGAAACCACCGGCGGCTCCGCCCGCTGGGAGCGCATCACCGAGGTTGCCATTGTATTGCACGACGGCGAGCGGATCGTCGATACCTTTTCCAGCCTGATCAACCCGGAGCGCAGCATACCCTGGAACATCACCCAGCTGACCGGCATCACCGACGAGATGGTGGCCGATGCGCCGAAGTTTTTTGAGGTGGCGCGCCAGATCGTGGAGATGACCGAGGGCGCGGTATTTGTGGCGCACAACGCCCAGTTCGACTACGGCTTCATCCGCGAGGAGTTCGCCCGCCTGGGCTACGCCTACTCCCGCAGGCAACTCTGTACCGTGCGACTGGCGCGCAAGGTGATGCCCGGCCTGCCCGGGTACAGCCTCAGCAAGCTCAAGACCCACTTCGGCATCGCGGCAGAGCGCAGCCACCGGGCGCTGGACGACACCCTGGCCACTGCCCGCATTTTCGAATACCTGCTGGCCGCGCGCGACGCGGAGAGCACCCTGCGCCAGTTCATCAACCACGGCGTCAAGGAAACCAAACTGCCGCCGCAAATCACCCTCGACCGCCTGCATGCCCTTCCGGAAACCTGCGGCGTGTACTATTTTCACGATGCCGACGGACAGGTGGTGTACGTGGGCAAAAGTCTGAACATCCGCAAACGCATTTTCGAGCATTTCGCCGACCCTACGCCCAAAGGCGAACAGCTTCGCCAGAGCGTGGCCGACCTGAGTTGCGAAGAAACGGGCAGCGAACTCGTGGCCCTGCTCCTCGAAAGTGCCGAGATCAAACGGCTGCAACCGCGCATCAACCGTGCCCAGCGCGCACAACACTTCCAGGGCGCCGTGTTCACCCACACCGACGAACGCGGGTACGTCTGCTTCCAGGCAGGCAAAAACCCGGTCAAGGGTGTTCCGGGCATGACCAAAATCGCCGAATACCCCAAAATGGGCAGCGCGGTAGCCCATCTGGAATCCCTCATGCAGCGCTTCGAGCTCTGCGGCAAACTGTGTCATTTAGATAAGCACCTCACCGCCTGCTTCCGGCACGCCATCAAGCAGTGCCACGGCGCCTGCATCGGCCAGGAACCCGCCGACGCCTACAACGAACGCGCGGCCGAAGCCCTGGCCCTGCTGAAACGCGGCCTCGAGGGCAGCTTCCTGATCACCGAACCGGGCCGCACGCCGGGCGAAAAAGCCTGTGTCGGCGTCCGCGAAGGGCGTTTTGCCGGATACGCCTTCCTCGAACCCGCCCTCCTTACCGGCGCCGAAGACCAGGTGTGGGACGCGCTGCGCCGTCCCGGACCCGACCCGGAGGCCGAGCGCATCATTCGCAATTATTTGGCCGGCAGGAAAAAGCGCTGAACCGGTCGGTTTGCGTACTTTTACCCCTCGTATGCAGGACATCCAGAACTTCATCAACAACCAAAACGTACCGCCCCTCTCCGGACGGCGGATCGACAACTACCAGCCGGCTACCGGCCAGGTGTACGGCACCCTGCCCGACTCCGGGCCCGAAGATGTGTCCGCCGCCGTGCGCGCCGCCGCCGCCGCCTTCCCCGCCTGGGCAGCCCTGCCGCCGGAGCAGCGCCACGACGTGCTGCGCGCCTTGTCCGACGGCATCCTGCGCCACCTCGACCGGCTGGCCGAAGCCGAAAGCATGGACTCGGGGAAAACCATCACCACCGCCCGCACGATCGACATCCCGCGCGCAGCGCTCAACTTCAAGTTTTTCGCCACCGCTCTCCTGCACTTCGCCTCCGAAAGCCACCACCTGCCCAACACCGTGGGCTACACCCTGCGCCAGCCCCTGGGCGTGGTGGGCTGTATCTCCCCCTGGAATTTGCCTCTGTACCTGTTCACCTGGAAAATAGCCCCCGCCCTCGCCGCCGGCAACTGCGTGGTGGGCAAGCCCTCCGAAATCACCCCCCTGACCGCCGCCCTGCTCGGCGACATCGCCGTGGAGGCCGGCCTGCCGCCCGGCGTGCTCAACATCGTGCACGGGCTCGGCCCCCGCGCCGGCGAAGCCATCGTGCGGCACCCGGAGGTCAAAGCCGTGTCGTTCACCGGCAGCACGCGCGCCGGGGCTACCATTGCGGGCCTGGCCGCCCCCCTGTTCAAAAAACTGAGCCTCGAACTCGGCGGGAAAAACCCGGTGCTCATCTTTGCCGACTGCGACTACGAACAGATGCTCGACACCACCGTGCGCTCGTCGTTCAACAACCAGGGACAAATATGCCTGTGCGGATCGCGGGTGTACGTGGAACGACCACTGTACGAACGGTTTCGCGCCGATTTTGTGGAAAAAGTGGCGGCACTTCGGGTGGGCGACCCTGCCGACCCCAACAGCCGCCTCGGCGCCGTGGTGTCGCAGACCCACTTTGAAAAAGTGCTCAGCTACATCGAGCTGGCCAAAAAAGAAGGCGGGAAGGTGCTTTGCGGCGGCAGCGCAGTGTCCCTGCCCGGCCCATTGTCCGGCGGATGGTACATCGCCCCCACGGTCATCGAAGGCCTGCCGGCCCTGTGCCGCACCAACCAGGAGGAGATCTTTGGGCCCGTGGTCACCATCCAGCCCTTTGACACCGAGGCGGAGGCCCTCGCGCTCGCCAACAACACCGAATACGGCCTGAGCGCCGTCGTGTGGACCGAACACCTGAGCCGCGCCCACCGCCTGGCCCGCGACCTGCAAGCCGGCATCGTGTGGGTCAACACCTGGATGCTGCGCGACCTGCGCACGCCCTTCGGCGGCGTCAAAAACTCCGGCGTCGGACGGGAAGGCGGCTGGGAAGCACTGCGGTTTTTTACGGAGGCCAAGAGCGTAACCATCTTTTCGAATGCGGAATAATTGGGCGCTTGGCGACACGTTGATGCCGGGAGACCAATAAATTTTGCAGTCTACAGATTCCCATTCAACTTTCCTGATTAATTCTTTTGCCGTTTATTTCGACCGGGTGAGAAGACCCCAAGTCCAACGTACAACCAAGAGCCCGATTATTCCGCATTCCGCATTCCGCATTCCGCATTCGACATTCTTGGTTAATTTTGCGCCGCCAAATCCGCTACCCATGACATCCCGCGACATACGCCGCCAGTTCCTCGACTTTTTCGCCTCCAAGGGGCATAAAATCATACCCTCCGCGCCCATCGTCGCCAAAAGCGACCCCACCCTGCTGTTCATCAACTCGGGCATGGCGCCCCTGAAAGACTTCTTCCTCGGCAACCAGACCCCGCCCAGCCCCCGCGTGGCCGACACCCAAAAGTGCCTGCGGGTGTCCGGCAAGCACAACGACCTCGAAGACGTGGGCTTCGACGGCTACCACCACACCATGTTCGAGATGCTCGGCAACTGGTCGTTCGGCGACTACTTCAAAAAAGAAGCCATCGCCTGGTCGTGGGAGCTGCTCACCGAGGTGTACAAGATCCCCAAAGACCGCCTCTATGTGTCGGTCTTCCGGGGCGACGACAAGGAAAAGCTGCCTTTCGACCAGGAAGCCTTCGACGTGTGGAAACAATACATCGCCGAAGACCGCATTCTCGCCTTCGGCAAAAAAGAAAACTTCTGGGAAATGGGCGACCAGGGCCCCTGCGGCCCCTGCTCCGAAATACACGTGGACCTGCGCTCTGACGAAGCCCGCGCCAGGGTCGACGGCAAAGCGCTGGTGAACGCCGACGACCCCAACGTCATCGAGGTGTGGAACAACGTGTTCATGCAGTTCAACCGCCGCGCCGACGGCTCCCTCGACGAGCTGCCCGCCAAAAGCGTGGACACCGGCATGGGCTTCGAGCGCCTCTGCCGCGCCGTGCAGGGTGGCAACTCCAACTACGACACCGACCTCTGGAAGCCGCTCATCGACTTCCTCGAAAACTTCTCCGACATCCGCTACACGGGTACCTACCCGGGGCTGGACGCCGACTGGAAAAAAACCGACGTGGCCATGCGCGTGGTGGCCGACCACCTGCGCGCGGTGTGCTTCACCATTGCCGACGGCGAACTGCCCAGCAACACCGGCGCCGGCTACGTCATCCGACGCATCCTCCGCCGCGCCGTGCGCTATTATTACTCCTTCCTCAACCTCCGGGAGCCCGTCATGTACCGTATGGCGCCCATCCTGGCCGAGGAGTTCGCCGATGTGTTCCCCGAACTCAAAGCCCAGATCGATTTTGTGGTGAAGGTGATCCTCGAAGAGGAAAAAGCGTTCCTGCGCACGCTGGAGAGCGGGCTCAAGCGCATGGAGGTGCTCGAGGTAGCCAACAACACCGTCAATGGCGAACAAGCGTTTGAACTGTACGACACGTTCGGTTTCCCCTTCGACCTCACCAGCCTCATCGCCCGCGAAAAAGGGTGGTCGGTCGACGAAGCCGGCTTCGAAGCCGCCCTCGCCGAGCAGAAAAAACGCTCGCGCGCCGACGCCGTCAAGGAAGTGGGCGACTGGGTTGCGCTGCGCGACGAGCCCGGCGTCCTGTTTCTGGGATACGACCAGCTGGACCTGCGCGACGCCCACGTGACCAAGTACCGCACCGTGATGCTCAAGGGCAAACCCCAGTACCAGATCGTGCTCAACCGCACGCCGTTTTACCCCGAGGGCGGCGGACAGGTGGGCGACACGGGCGCCATGGACTTCTCCGGGGAGACCGTGCGCGTGCTTGACACCAAAAAAGAGAACGACCTGGTGATCCACATCGTCGACAGGCTGCCCGCCCGCATCGAAGACCCGAGCGTGCACTGCACGGTCGACGCCCGCAAGCGCCACCTCACCGAGAACAACCACTCGGCCACCCACCTCCTGCACGCCGCCCTGCGCCGCGTGCTGGGCGCGCACGTGCAACAAAAAGGCTCTTACCTCGACGACCAGGCGCTCCGCTTCGACTTCGCCCACTTCGCCAAGGTCACCGACGAGGAGCTCGCGGAGATTGAGCGCATCGTCAACGAGAAAATCCGGGAAAACATCTCGCTGGAGGAGGCCCGCAGCATCCCGATCGAAGACGCCCGGTCTGCCGGCGCCATGATGCTTTTTGGCGAGAAATACGGCGAAACCGTGCGCATGATCACCTTCGACCCCGCCTACTCGCGCGAGCTTTGCGGAGGCTGCCACGTGCCCCAAACGGGCCGCATCGGCTTCTTCAAGATCGTCGGTGAAAGCGCCGTGGCCGCCGGCGTGCGCCGCATTGAGGCACTGACCGCCGTAGCCGCCGAATCGTACGTAAGCCAGCTGGAAAAGGAAGTAGGCGCCATCAAAAACGCGCTGAAAGCCAAAGACCTCGTCAAAGCCGTAACCGACCTGCAGGAAGAAAACAAGCGCCTGCAAAAAGAAGCCGAACGACTGGTGCAGGAGCAGGCCAACAGCCTGCGCGACCACCTGCGCGACCGCGCCGAGGACGTCAACGGCGTCCGGCTCATCGCCGCCGTCATCCCCATCCAGGACGCCAACGCCGTGAAAACCCTCGCCTTCGAACTCGAACGCGCGCTGGAACGCGCCGTGGTCGTCTTTGGCTCGGTGAGCAACGACAAACCCCTGCTCACCGTCAAGATCAGCGAAGCGCTCGTGAAAGAAAAAAACCTGAACGCCGGCGTCATCGTGCGCGAACTCGCCCAGGCGTTTCTCAAAGGGAGCGGAGGCGGGCAGCCGTTTTTTGCCACTGCCGGCGGCAGCGATGCCGCCAGGCTTCAAGAGGCGGTGGAGGCGGTGCGCGGGTATTTGGGATAACGGGGGGGCTTCCATGACCAGAGCGCCCGGTATATTTCTGTTGGGCTCCAGGTTATTGCCCTTTTTTTGGGTTGCCCCGGGGACGTCTTCCGTGAATTGCTTCATACTGATTGACATATTCCTCCTCAATTTCTTCACCCCGTTTCTTGCCGGGAATGCCAACCAGTAAAATATTTGCGATAAACCGTAACATACCCACTACTCGATTATACTCACGTACTTGCTTGTTTGCACGAGAGGAAGAGCCATCCGGCATCAAGGGCTTGCCACAAACACCGTATTTGTACACATCATTCTCAATTGTGTCGTAAATCTCATACAAATGGTGTTCCTCAAAATTCTGGTGTGAATTTCCATGAGGCATAACCTAACCTTTTAGCAAGTCTTCTAAATACGGTCCTTGGGGCCAACCGACCTGATTGCTGAATGTCTCGTAGCTCACGCGGGGTAAATAATCATAGTCATCACGGCCGGTTTTGAGGCGATATGCATGCTCGGCCAAGTACAGCAACGGCTCAAACGTGTACACCACCGGCATCTGTGAGGGAGCATTAAGCACCTTTTCGTAAAAGGCCCGCCCATTGGCTACAACACAACAACGAGCATACAAGAACTGGTCCACAGAAAAAGTGTCTTCACCCCACCCTAAGCGTTTGGCGTACGCCTCTCCATCTAAAGAATGGAGTTTTTCAGCGAGTATGTCTTCAAACCTGTAAATATCAACGACCGCATAACCGCTGAGCACCTGTTCCGCCGATGCCACAATATCCGAATTGGATTTTCGACCGAAATCCAGCAGGTCAATGATCTTCCAGAAAGCCAATTCATCCATTCCTGAATGAACATCCTGAATTTCTATTTGAACAGTAGCATCTGGATGGGCATCTTTTAAACGCTCCCATTCATTATCGCTCAGGTTTTTGAGTTGGGTGCTGATGATGGTAGGCATATTGGATAAAATTTCAAGTGTTTGTCGGCGCGATTGGCAGCCTACAAAAGTAAATATTTTTTTGTAAAATGCACGATTTGCCATGCTGTCCGAGCCTCACGCAAACACCCGACATCCCTCCGTACAATTCGTACAAATATCAATCTGATCCCGCCCGTTGAGCAGGGCCCTGCGAAACGTCTGGTACGCCTCACCCTGCCACAGTTCGCGGAACGACTGCCGGCGCAGATCGCCCAGGCGGTGCGTGGCGTCCTTGTCGAAGCAGCAAGGCACCACCAGGCCGTTCCACGTGATCACACAGGCGTGCCACAGCTTCCAGCAGTGGTTGTCGAGGGCATTTTTGACCGCCCATGTGCCGTCGGGCCGGCGCCGGTAGCGCGCGTACCGGTCCTGGGTGGGGATAAGCGGGTTGCCGTTCAGGTAATCGTACACCTGGGCCGTCTTGAGTTTCACCTCGTCGACCCCGATCTCGCGGGCCAGGCGGTACACCTCGGGGATCTGGTGCTCATTGGGCCGCACCACGAGAAACTGGAAGATGATGTGGGGCGTGCGGCTGCGCAGGCGTCGTTTCCAGGCCACCACGCGCCGGGCGCCGTCGAGCACGGCGTCAAGGTTTCCACCGATGCGGTATTGTGCATAGGTGTCCTGGGTGGTGCCGTCGACGGAAATAATGAGCCGGTCGAGTCCGCTCTCCACGGTTCGGCGTGCGTTGTCGTCGTCGAGAAAATGGCCATTGGTGCTGGTGATCGTGTACAGGCCCTTGCGGTTGGCGTAACCCACCATATCGAGGAAACCGGGGTTGATGTAGGGTTCACCCTGGAAGTAAAAAATGAGGAAAAGCAGGTCCTTGTGCAGGGCGTCGATGGTCCGGCGGAAAAAATCCGTTTTGAGGTTGCCGGTTTCGCGGGTGAACGCGCGCAGGCCCGACGGGCACTCCGGGCAGCGCAGGTTGCAGGCGGTGGTGGGCTCGATGCTGACCGTCACGGGCAGCCCCCACTGCACCGGGCGGCGCATCCGGCGGGTGATGTGGTACGACAGGAACACCTGCAGCAGGTTCCAGACCCGACGCAAGGTCAGGTGGCGGAGCAGGTTCACCGCGTCATTCAGGTGCAGGGCCACGGTTGGTCGGATTTGGGTGGTCAAAAAAATCGAATAAAGATAGTAATGGCATTGCAGTCGGTTAATTCTTTTTACTTTCGGCCTTGGGAAAAAGGAATGTCTATGTCGAACAATGCTGCCTCCTCCACGCCAAGGCCCTGGCTGAACAGGGAAACCATTCTGCTGGCCCTGGTGGGTGTGGTCGGCCTGGTCGGTCTGCTGGTCTTGCAGGTGTCGCGCAAGCGGCCGGGCGACCGCGCCGACCAGAAGTCGCTCCTGCAGAGTGCCGCCCCTGCAGGCGAAACACCCGCCGCCGACCAGCGCACCATCCAGCGCATCTCCGGCAACCTGCTGAACATTAATGAGGACTCGGAAGCCGGCAAGCCCTACTTCTTTCGCATGACCAACCACGCCCAGGGCGCCGTGTACGAGCTCGACCCCGGCGACGGGGCCGGGCGCATCCCGTTCGACGAGCAGGGCCGGGCCAGCCATACCTACCGCAAGGCCGGCAACTACACCGTCACCCTCTACGCCCGCTTCGAGGGCGAAGAGGCTGTTTTGCAGGTCATCCGCCACGGCGTGGGCCAGCCCATCAACGTGGAAAAACAACCCGTCAACAAGGACAAGAAAAACGTCATCCTAGATTTCTAAACTCATTTTCGCAAACAGAATGAAAAAAATCGGCATACTCCACGGCATGGAAGGCACGTTCCCGGACGCCTTCATCGAACGCATCAATTCCAAAAAGGTAAAAGGCATCCTCGCCGAAAGAGCCCTCGTCGAAGAGGTCATGCAGGGTGAGCCTACGGCCTACGCCGTGCTGATGGACCGCATCAGCCACGACGTTCCCTTCTACCGCGCCTACCTCAAAAACGCCGCTCTCAACGGAACGGCCGTGCTCAACAACCCCTTCTGGTGGAGCGCCGACGAGAAATTTTTCAACAACTGCCTCGCCACCAAGGTCGGCGTGCCAGTGCCCCGCACCGTCCTGCTGCCCTCCAAGGAAATGCCGCCCGACACCACCGCGCAGAGCTTCCGCAACATGAAATATCCGCTCGACTGGGACAGGATGATCGAATACCTCGGCGGGTTTCCCCTCTTTATGAAGCCCCACGCCGGCGGTGGCTGGAAAAACGTGTACAAGCTGCACAACTTCGAAGAGTTCTTCCAGGCCTACAACGAAACCGGCAACCTGGTCATGCTGCTCCAGGAGGCCATTGAGTTCGATGCCTACTTCCGCTGTTACAGCATCGGCGGCAAGTACGTGCGCATAATGGACTACGAGCCCCGCAACGCGCCCCACCTCCGCTATGTGGCCGACCACCCCGTGCCTGCCCCCTTGCGCGCCCAGATGCACGAATACGTCCTGCGGCTCAACCACGCCCTGGGCTACGACTTCAACACCGTGGAGTTCGCCATTCGCGACGGCGTTCCCTACGCCATCGACTTCTGCAACCCGGCCCCCGATGCCGACCTGCGCAGCGTAGGCGCCGAGAACTTCGAATGGGTGGTGGAACACACTGCACTCATGGCCATCGAAAAAGCACAGGCCCACAAGGAAGGCGCCGACAACCTCACCTGGGGCACCTACGTGCGCCATGCGGCCCAGGGCCTCGGCACGGGCGCCCCGGGCAACGGCTCCGAGGCTGCCCCCGTCGCCAAAAAAGCGCCCGCCCGCAGCAAAAAGAAAAGCGGCGAATAGCCGGGGCGCTCCGGCATGCACCACCACGACCTGGCCGTCCTCGCCGCCCTGGGCGCCGGCATCGCCGCCCTCACCCTGCTCACCGAGGCTGCTGCCCGTGCGGGCGTGGTTCCGACGTGGCTGGCACGCAAGTGTCTGCATGTGGGCGCCGTGGGCGCCTGCGCCTGTGCGCCGCTGTGGGTGTCCGACCTCGGGCCGGTCGTTTGGCTGGTGGCCGCCGCCGAACCGGTACTGCTCTGGCTGGTCGGCACCGGCCGCCTGATGCGCGAGGAGGGCGGACGCAGAAGTTGGGGCATCGCCCTGTTCCCGCTCGCCTACCTGGCCCTGCTCCTGGCCTTTCCGCACAACAGGCTGCTCATCGCCCTGCCCATGGGCATCCTGGCCCTGGCCGACGCCGCAGCGGCGGTGGCGGGCAACCTGCTGGCCAGGCGTTTTTTTGCCCTGACAGGCGACCGGAAGTCGGTGGCGGGCAGTCTGGCATTCGCCCTGGTAGCCCTGGCCCTGCTGTGGTTTTTTTTTCCGCAGCCCCTCACGGTGCCGGGCGGCCAGACACACCCCTGGGCCTGGCTGTTCGTGCTGGGCAGCCTGGCCTGCGCGCTGGCCTGCCTGGAGGCATTGGGGTCGGGCGGCATGGACAACGTGTACGTGCCCGTCGGCGCCGCCCTGTTCCTGGCGGCTTTCCAGCAGTTGTATGCCGCCTGGCTGTTTGCCTTGTGGGTGGCGGCCGTTCCCCTGGCCATCCTGTTTGTGGTCTGGACGACCCGCAGAAAAACACTCTCCGCCGCCGGTGCACTCGCGGCAGCGCTCATGGGTCTGTGGGTGGCCACCGCCGCCGGGCCCCGGTGGTTGCTGCCCCTGTTCGCTTTTTTTCTCAGCAGCGCCCTGATGGGCAGGTGGGCCTCCCGACAAAAACCGCGCGCTGCCGACGCCAAATACGGACGCCCCCGCGACGCCCTCCAGGTGCTCTGCAACGGCGGCCCGTACGCCGCAGCAGCCGGAGCCGCCCTGTGGATGCCCGCACCCGAACCCGCCGCGCTGGCCATGGCGGCCGCCATGGCCGGCGCAACGGCCGACACCTGGTCGTCGGAATTCGGACAGGCGTTCAAAGGCCCCACCATCGACATCGCCCGGCTCAGGCCTGTGCAGCCGGGTCTGTCGGGCGGCATCAGCCTTGCCGGCACCCTCGCCGGGGTGGCCGGGGCGGTGGGCATGGCACTGTTGTGCTCGCGACTCACCGACGTATTCAGACCCCTCGATTTTTGGTTCATTGCCCTGGCCGGGGTCGCCGGCATGCTGCTCGACAGCCTGCTTGGCGCCCTGCTGCAAGCCAAATACCGGCCTTCCGAAGGCGGCGACCGGCAAGACGCACCCGGACCAAATACCCTGCACGTAAGCGGATACTCATGGATGACCAACGACGCGGTGAACCTGCTCGCCAATACCGTGGTGACCCTCGCCGCATTCGCCTTCTCAGCGTAATCCACCCGGCATGCAGCCTACATAATATTTTTTTCTATGCCCTTTGCTTGCAAACCCAAATTATTCCCATCTTTGCACAGTAACCACATAGACTAATTTTGGATTTGAATCGCAAACGGGAATTCCGTTTGTAAAAAATCGGATTATGGGCAAAAACGTAAAAACCAAATTCTCCGCCGATAACCTGAAAATCGCATCGGAGATCATGCGCGCGTTGGCACACAACAAACGCCTGCATATACTGACGTTTATTTCCCATCATGAACCGGTGTGCGTCAACGACATTTACACCGGTCTGCGCCTCGAGCAGTCGGTTACCTCCCAGCATTTGCGGGTGTTGCGCATGGCCAACCTGGTGACCACCTCCCGGAACGGAAAATTCGTGTACTACCACCTCAACAACGACCACCTGCACAAAGCCGCCGAAGCTGGCAAAGTGCTGGCCGTTATGGTGGATGAGGCGGGCAAGGAGGGCGACGCGTAGGGTCCTTGTTGCTCTTCGCCGTTGGTGGCCTCCTCGCCGACAACGGCAATTTGAATTGTTTTTACCGTCAGAAATTCTGGAAAAGCCCCAACCGGACACCGAAGATGCTTGCCTTGGTGCGCGCATCTTCCTGCTTGCCACCATCCATGGGGTCCAGTGTATCGTACACCCTTCCGTCGTCGTTTTTGGTCATGTCGGTGAGCTGGAACAGATAAAACACGCCCAGGCCCAGGTGTGCGCTGCCGTCGCCCAGGGCGATTTCCACGCCGGCGCCGGGCGTCAGGTTGAAGGCAAAGCCTTGGATGTCCTGTTTGATGTTTTCGCCTTCCGTATTGCGGTCTGTGGTGTTGGCGATGTCGCCTTTGGCGCCCATTTTAAAACTGAAGCTGGGCAGAAACTCAAAGTAAGGCTTGATGTTGTCGTTTCCGGAAATCGACGGGAACAGCATTTTGACGCCAAAAGGGATGTCGAAATAGCTGACGTGGTAGGTCAGCTGGGCGTCCTTGAAAACCGTGTCGAACCGTGCTTCAGACAGGTCGGACTCCGGCCAGTAGATGCCCTTGGCGTAGCCGTTCTGGATGGTGCCGCCCTGATTGAAGGAAAAATTGAAACCCGTGCTGAGAAAGAAATTCCCGCCACTGCCAATGGCTAATTCCAGCGGGATACCGGTCCGGAAACCAAAGTTGCTGCCCGCTCCTTCGATCTTTTTGTCGTCCGACCGCAACCACGAAAACTGCGGGGTCGCTGAAATGCCTATTCTATTCTGGGAAAAACCCGTAAAAAAAGTGAACACCAGCAACGCAGAGAAAATAAATCTGTTCAGCATAATCATGTGGGTTGAATCGTTTTGGATGTGCATGCCCCGACCAAAGTCGGTGGCGCTCCGCAAAGGTAGTTCATCGCCCGCATTTTCAGGATAATGCGTAATTTTGTAACATTTTTTTAAAAAAGCAGTTTTATAAAATGTTTAAACTTCTGAATCAAAACATTTTGCTTGCCGCCGGCCTGCTGCTCTCCATGGTTGCCTGCCGGGAGACCACACTCCGCCCAGGCGGACCCGACGTATCCGGCGTGGAGGCGCCCCTTCAACTCCGCCGGTTTGAGCAGGATATTTTTACCCTCGACACCACGCGCCTGTCCGAGGAGGCGGCGCGCTTGCAGGCGGCGTACCCGGAACTGTTTCCGCTGTTCACCCAAACGATTATACACGACGTGAGCAACCCGTCGGAGACCCCCGAACAGGCCCTGCGCGCGTTCCTGTCGTCGCCCGTCGCCCGCTCGGTCTACGACACCGTTCAACAGGTGTACCGCGACCTGGGGCCCCTTGAACCGGAGATCAAAAGCCTGCTCCAGCACTACAAATACTATTTTCCGGAGAAACCGGTGCCCCAGGTGGTTACCCTGGTGTCGGAATTTGCCGTGGACGCCTTTACTTACGGCGACAGCCTGTGCGGCATTGGGCTGGATATGTTCCTCGGCGCCGACTACCCCTTTTACAACGCCGAGATTTTTCCCGCCTACATCCGCCGGCAATTCGCCCGCCCGTACATACCCGTGCGGCTCGCCAAGGCCCTTACCCGCAACCGACTGGGCGAGGCCGGCGGCGACCGCCTGATCGACCACATGGTGCACAACGGAAAAATGCTGTACATCACCTCCGCCCTGTTGCCCGCCGCGCCCGACAGCCTGCTCATGGGCTACTCCCGCGAGCAATGGGAGGGCTGCCTGGTCAACGAACAGGCCGTATGGGCGCGCCTGCTGGACCTGAACCTGCTGTACGATACCGACTACAACAAGTTCCGAAAACTGGTGGAACCCAGTCCCAACGCGCCCGTTCTCTTCAACGAAGCGCCCGGCGAGATCGGCAACTGGATGGGCCTGCAGATTGTCCGCGCCTACATGCTCCGTTACCCCGAAACATCGATGCAGGCGCTCATCGACCTGGGCGACGCCCGCAAATTGCTCGAAGACGCCCGGTACAAGCCCCGCCGGTGATCCTGGTGCTTATCTTTGCGCACATGCGGCATTCTTTTTTGCTCACCGTTTTCCTGGCCGCCGCCCCGGCGCTGTGTGCGCCCGTTGCGGCGCAACAATTTGTCGCCGAAACCGACGTGCGCGAGGTGGCGCTCGGCGAATCTGTCGAGCTGCGCTACGTGCTGCACGACGCGCAGGCCGACCGCTTCACCCCGCCGAATGCTTTCAGCGGGTTCCAGCTGCTCATGGGCCCCACGGAGATGCGCAGCAGCGGCTTCCGCAACGGACAGACGTACCGGTTCCAGTCCTGGACCTACGTGCTCCGGCCCACCCGCCCGGGCAAGTACACCCTGCCGACGGCGTCGGTGCGGGTGCAGGGCCGCACACTGCGCTGCGATCCGGTAGTCGTTACGGTCGTGCAGGGACGCCCGCCCGGCGCCGCCGCGCCGGCATCCGACGAGGCGGTATTCCTGCAGGCTGAGCTGTCGCCCGCCGAGGTGTACGAAGGGCAGCAGGCCATCTACCGCGTGGTATTGTACACCCGCCAGGAGGTGAGCGACGCCGCCATGGTGCAGGCGCCCGACTTCGGGGCGCACTACCACCGCGAGATGGACCGCTTCGACACCCGCACACGCACCCTGGAGCACGCGGGCAAAACCTACGCCGTGCGCACCCTGTACCAGGAGGCCCTGTTTCCGGCATCGTCGGGCCACGACACCGTGGGCCCGGCCGTCCTCCAGCTGGGTGTCGAACAGCCCTCGCGCTTCCGCGGGCTCACCATCCCCGTGCCGGTGACCCTGCAAACCCAACCCCTCCCGTTCGCCGTGCGCCCCCTGCCCCCGGCGCCGCCCGACTTCTCGGGCGCCGTGGGCCGATACGTGCTCGAAGCCACCCTCCGGAACAACCAGGCGCCCGCCGGAGAGGCGGCCCTGCTCACCGTGACCCTGCGCGGCAACGGAGACCCCAGGCGCCTGCGGGCGCCCCTGCTCACCGCCCCGGCCGGGCTCGACATACCGGAGCCCGAGGTGATCCGTCAGGAAGACTACGAAAACGGCGCGGAGTGGGTGCACGAACGCACCCTGCAATACGTCGTGCCGGCCCGCACCCCCGGCCGTTACGCCCTCATGCCGCAACTGGTGTACTTCGACCCCGACAGCAGCCGCTACGTGACCTGCACCGCGCCGGACACCCTGTACCTGGAGGTTACGCCCGCGCGTGCCCAGCCCACAGCCACCACCGACCCGGACCCCGGCGCGCCGCCGCCCGACCGCCGGCTGCTGTGGGCCGCCCTGGCTGCCCTTCCGCTCGTCGCCGCGGCCGTCTGGTACCTGCTGCGCCGCCGCCGCAAACCTGCGCCGGGCCCTGCGCCCGAACACATGCAAGCGGACGCCCTCCAGCGCAAGTGGCACGAAGCGCATCGCCTGCTGCCGGCCGACCCACCCGTGTTTTGCAACGCGCTCCTGCAAGCCCTGCAGGCACAGGCCGGCGCGCAGCTGGACATCCCCCTAGCCGACCTCACCAAACCGGCCATCCGACGCCGGCTGGCCGCCCATCCCGACGGCACCGCGGCGGCCGACGCGCTCTTCCAACTCTGGGAGACCTGCGAGCAGGTGGCCTATGCGGGCCTGCCTGTGCCCGGGCGGGCGAGCGACTTGTGGGAAAAAGCGCAGGCCGTCAGAAAAAGCTTGCAAAAATTGGGCTGATCCCCTAATTTTGAGGCGTCATCACGCTAGTCATTACGCTAAAACGCTTCATTATGCTGTACGATCATTGGCGTTTTCCGCTGCCCCCGGCAGATGAAAACCGCGCCCGTCAGTGGCAACAAACCTTTGCGCTGCACCCCGTCGTCGGCCGCCTGCTGGCGCAGCTGCCCCTGCCCGACGAACCCTCCGTCCGCCGTTTCCTGCACCCCGACTCGTCCCTGCTGCACGATCCGCTGCGCATGGCCGGCATGCCCGATGCCGTCGACCGCCTGAGCAGGGCCGTCGACCGCGGCGAACACATCCTGCTGTACGGCGACTACGACGTCGACGGACTGTGCGGCGTGGCGCTCTGCTACCGTTTCCTCCGCGCGTGGCACCCACACCTGCACCACTACATCCCGCGCCGCGACACCGAGGGCTACGGCTTCGGACAGGCGGGGGTGGACTACGCCGCCGCCCGCAACTGCTCCCTGATCATCACCGTCGATTGCGGCGTGTGCGACGCTGCCGCCATTGAAGCCGCCGCCGCCCGCGGCATCGACGTGCTGGTGTGCGACCACCACCTGCCGCCCGCCACCCTGCCCGCAGCCACGGCTGTGCTGGACCCGCTGCGGCCCGGCTGCCCCTACCCGTTCAAAGGGCTCAGCGGCTGCGGCGTGGCGTTCAAGCTCCTGCAGGGGCTGTGCGCCCGACGCGGCCTGCCGGAGGCCGGCCTGCTCGAACTCGTCGACCTGGTGGCCCTGAGCGTCGCCTGCGACCTGTCGCCCATGCACGACGAAAACCGCGTGTTTGTGCACCTCGGCCTCCAACGGCTCAACCGCGCACCCCGCACCGGCCTGCGCGCCCTGCTGCGCCATTGCGCCGGCACGGGGCCGCTCGACGTGCGCGAGCTCGTGTACCGCGTAGGCCCCCTGCTCAACGCCGCCGGCCGCATGGGCGACGCCACCGACGCCCTGCGCCTCCTGCTCACCGACGACCGCGAAGCCGCCCAACTGCTCGCCGGCCGCCTCGCCTGGCGCAACAAGTGCCGCCGCGAAGCCGACTACGGCGCGTTCGCTCAGGCCTGCGCGCGCTGGGAGCAGGCGCCCGGCAACGCCACCCGCAGCACCATCGTGCTGCACGACCCCGACTGGGCGCCGGGCGTGCTGGGCATCGTGGCCGGACGTATGGCCGAGCGCTACCACAAACCGGCCGTGCTGCTCGCCGGACGCGCAGACGCCTGCACCGGCTCGGCGCGCGCCATCCGGGGCGTGTCGCTCGACCAGGCCCTCGCCGCCTGCGCCGGGCAACTGACCACCTGGGGCGGACACACACACGCCGCCGGCCTCCGCCTGGCCGAAGATCGCCTCGCTGCATTTGCCGACACCTTCGAGCAGGCGGTGCGCGCCCAACTGCCCGCCGGCGCGCCCCGGCGCGTGCTCGACGTGGCCGCCGAGCTGCCGCTGGCCGACGTAAGTCCCGAACTGGCCAACGACATCGAACGCCTGGCCCCCTTCGGGCCGGCGCACCGCAGCCCCGTGTTTGTGGCCCGCAACGTGCGCCTCGACGGGCCGGTGCGCCGCAGCGGCCGCCACCACGCCCACGTGGCCCTGCGCCAGGGCGACCGCGTGCTGCAAGCCGTGGGGTTCAACCTGGCCGACACGCTGGCGGCCCTCGGCGACGCCGCGTTCGACGTGGCCTACGGCATTCGCTGCGCAGACTGGCACGGACACCGACTGCTGCAACTGCAAATAAAGGATGTCGGGCCCCGACACACCATCGATTAACCGCCGGTTTTTACCCGAAGCTTGCTATTTTTGCGCCTTCTAAAATTAAAAGCGAACAATTAAACCCGAAACTATGCAAACAATACGCCTGAAATTGTCGGTTTTGTTGCTGTGCATTGCCGGTTTCCTGCATGCGCAGACCAACGACCCGGTACTGTTCACCGTAGACAATGAGCCGGTGCGCGTATCGGAGTTCTCCTATATCTACAGCAAAACAAACCAGGACAAGGCCGACTTCTCCGAAGCGTCGCTGCGCGAATACCTGGACCTGTACACCAAGTTCAAGCTGAAGGTGCACCGCGCCCGCGACATGCAGCTCGACACCGTGGAAGCCCTGCGCAAGGAGCTCGAAGGCTACCGCCGCCAGCTGGCCAACTCCTACCTCGTCGACAAGGAGGTGACCGAAAAGCTGGTCGATGAGGCCTACCGCAACATGCAGCAGGACGTGGACATCAGCCACCTCTTCGTCGCCTGCCCGGCCAACGCCCCCGCCGCCGACACCCTGCGCGCGTACAAGCGCATCCTCCAGTGGCAAAACCTGCTGAACAGCGGCACCCCCTTCGATAAACTGGCCGTCGACAGCTCCGAAGACCAGTCCGCCAAAGAAAACCGCGGCGGCCTCGGCTTCGTGACCGCCATGCTGCCCAACGGCTACTACGCCCTCGAACACGCCGCCTACAACGGCAAGCCCGGACAGGTGCTCGGCCCCCTGCGCTCCAACAACGGATACCACCTCCTGCGCGTCAACGCCTTCCGCCCGGCACGGGGCGAGGTGGAGGTGGCCCAGATCCTGTTCCGCAAAACCCAGGACGAAGCCGAAAACGCCGCCACCAAGGCGCGGGCCGACAGCATCTACAACGGACTGATGAACAAACGCATCACCTGGGAAGACGCCTGCGCGCGCTTCTCCGCCGACAAGACCACCGCCGGCAAAAGCGGGTACCTGGGCTTTTTCGGCATCAACCGCTACCAGAAATCGTTTGAAGATGCCGCATTCGGCCTGCAAACCGACGGCGAGATATCCCGCCCCGCAGAAACCAGCATCGGCTACCACATCATCCGCCGCCTCAGCCGCCGCCCCGTGCAGTCGCTCGACGTGCTGCGCCGCCCCCTCACCGACCGGGTGAAGCGCGACCAGCGCAGCGAGCTGGCCAAAAAGACCATGATCGACCGCATCAAGCGCGAGAACAACTTCAAAACGTTCCCCGAAACGCTCAACCGCTGGGCCGCCCAACAGGTAGACACCGTGTTCCTCACCTACCGCTGGAAACCCAACCCCGCGCTGCCCAAAGACGTGCTCATGCAACTCGGCCCCGAACACCCGTACACCGTGGCCGACTTCGAGGACTTCTGCGCCCGCGCCAGCCGCGAACGCATGCAGGGCAGCGGAACACCCCTGCGCGAAGTGATCGACCGCCTGTACGCCAACTGGACCGACGACGTGGCCATGCAGTTCGAAGAGTCGCAGCTCGACAAAAAATACCCCGAGTTCAAATCGCTCATGCGCGAGTACGAAGAGGGCATCCTCCTGTTCGACGCCACCAAACAACTGGTGTGGGACCGCGCCAACGCCGACACCGTGGGCCTGCAGCAGTTCTTCGACACCCAGCTCCAGGGCAAATACCTGTGGGGCGAACGCGCGCGCACCAGCCTCTACACGCTGAAAACCGACGACCCCAAAACCATCGAGGCCGTGCGCAAAACCGCCGCCACCAAGTCCGCCGCCGACGTAGCCAAAAAGCACAACAAGAAAACAGAAACCCTCACCGTGCTCGAGAAAAAGTACGAAAAGGGCAAAAACAAGGACATCGGCGACCTGTGGAGCGCCGGCGCCATGACCGCCACCAAAACCGACTCCACCACCCACACCGCCGTGTTCTACAAGATCGAGGAGATCATGCCGCCCAGCCCCAAGGCGCTCAGCGAGTGCCGCGGATACGTGGTGGCCGACTACCAGGACTACCTCGAAAAACAATGGGTCGAGGAGCTGCGCCGCCTGTACCCCGTGAAGGTCGATGAGGCCGTGCTCAAGAGCCTGATCAAGCCCTGACGCCGGTATGCTCACCCGACTGCTGCCGGTGCTCCTCGCCTTCCTGCTGGGCCTGCTCGCCGGATACATGTTTTTTCGCAGGGGAGCCTCCAACCCGGAGGTGGACGCCACCGTGCTGCTCGAACGCATACAGACGGTCGCCAAGCTGACCACCGTAGAAGGTCGCTTCTCGGAGATATACGACTACAACGACTACAAGGGCTACTGGACCTGGCTCTACGAGAAAAAAATGCTGGTGCGCGTGCAGGGCACGGTGTCGGTCGGGTACGACCTGAACAACCTGCAGGTGACCACCGACCCGATCACGCGCACCATCACCATAGGCCCCCTGCCGCCGCCGCAGATCCTGAGCATAGACCACGAGCTGGACTACTACGACATCCGCGAAGGATTCTTCGCCGAGTTCACCCCCGCCGAATACAACCGGATCAACGACGACGCCAAAAGCCTGCTGCGCCGCAAGGCCGAGGAGAGCGCCCTGTTCGGGGCGGCGCAGGCCCAGGCGTCGGATATGCTGGAGATGATGCGGTTTGTGGTGGAAGGGGCCGGGTGGCAGTTGGTGGTTCGGGAGGGGGTGGGGGTGTTGCCGGGGTGATGGGGGCGGGTTTTGGGTAGAACAAGGTGCTTAGCTTTGCCCCCCAAGGGCACGTTCAATCCCAACTGCCGCCGACGTACTTGTTCGAGTCCAAATTTCTATCTATTTTTGTCATGAGCTGGAAAGTGGGTTTGTTTCGCAACTCAAATTTACACTGACCGGCTCACTTTTCGTTCTGCTTTACCTTATGAGCGGTGGATTCATGCAAGAAAGCCTTCAAATTAAAGAAAAGTAATGCATCTTTGCCCAAACAAAAAACTTCAAGATGGAAAAAAGAATTCTGTTTGTCTCGGCAAATCCTATTGGTACATCTCAACTCAGATTAAACAAAGAGTTTAGTGAAATTAAAAAATGTCTTGAAAAGGCTAAATCTGGAATGTTTCTATTGCAAACCTCCCTTTCAGCTACGCCTAGAGATATTCGGAGTGATTTGTTGACATTCAAACCACATATTGTTCATTTTAGTGGTCATGGATCAAAAACCGATGGCATTTATTTAGAAAATGAATATGGAAAAATGCAATATACGACAACTGAAGCGTTGACAGGGTTGTTTTTGTTATTTTCGGAGCAGGTAGAATGTGTTCTCCTAAATGCCTGTTATTCAGAAGAACAAGGGCGTGCCATATCTGCCCATATTGACTTAGTGATTGGGATGAATGATGAAATAAACGATAAATCTGCTATTGAATATTCAAAAGGTTTCTATGATGCATTGGTTGTTGGCGAGACAATAGAAGTTGCCCATCAGCACGGTTGTAATGCAATATTAATGCATGATCCAAGAGAGAAAACCAGGCCAATAATACACAAATCGAAAAACCCCAAGGATAAACTAAATTTAAATAATTTCAATGAGTCTTTCAGAGTAAAAAAAGAACTTATTGTTGGCTTTACGTACGACGCACCTATGTTTTATTTTAACCAAAAAGATGAGTGGGAAGGTTTTGGCTTTGAACTTGGAGAAATGATTTCTAAAAATTTGGGCAAAAAACTACTTCCTCGAATCATTCAATATACAAATGCCAATGAGCTTATAAAGGCTGGTGAAATTGATTTTGCTATTGGAGGCTTTATTCCGGGGGACAAACATGGTCTAGATTTAAAATGGTCAAAATCGTATTTGCCAGCCAACTTTTCACTTATCGTTCCAATAGAATCAAATTTAAAAGATGTTGATGATATCGATGGTCTAACAATAGGTGTTTATGACGAGCCGTATGTTAAAACCTGGGTTAGTGATCATTTGCCTAAATCAAAAATTAAAGCATATAATCACCCAAATTGGTTTGACTGTATCAAAGAAAATGAAGTAGATGTTATAATTAATGATTACCCTTATGCAGTTGAAAGCATGAAACATCATTCGGAACTTAAGTTTGCGAATTACCATCTTTCTGATAGTGATGTTGGGTATTCTATTTGCATGCCTAACAATGACGATTTCGTTGAACGTGTCAATCGTGTACTTGAAAAAATCATGAAAAGTGAAGAATTTATAAACACTTTGCACAGCAAATATTTATTTGTCAAGGACGGATATCTTCAAGATAAGTATAAACTTCTGCCCAATAGTTATAAAAGAATTCACAAGGTAAAAAAAGACGAAACATTGTGGGCAATTGCGGAAAAGTATTATGGCGATGACAGCAAGTGGGACGTCATTTTTAATCTTAATAAGCCATTTATACCGAACCCGGCAATTCTGGAAACAGGTCAAACATTATATGTTCCAGAAAATATTCCAGAAACAATTTCCGCAGACGATATTAAGTATATGCGACTTGCAATAAATGAAGCAAAAAGAGGGATGAATAGAAACGATGGTGGTCCATTTGGAGCTGTGATCATAAAAGATGGCCAAATAGTTGGAAGAGGCAACAACAGGGTTACCAGTACAAATGATCCAACTGCACATGCAGAAATTGTTGCAATTAGAGATGCGTGTAATCGCTTGAAATCCTTTCAACTTGATGATTGCATAATTTATACATCTTGTGAGCCGTGTCCTATGTGTTTGGGTGCTATATACTGGGCTAGACCCAAAAAAGTGTTTTTTGCATGTACAAGACACGATGCTGCAAGAATAAAATTTGACGACAACTTCATTTATGAAGAAATACTATCACCATTAGAGTCTCGAAGCATTCCAACAATTCAAATTCTTCAAGAGGAAGCAATTCACGTTTTTGAAGACTGGACTAAGAAACAGGATAGGATTGAATATTAGATTACTACGCAGCATTATTCAACGCTATCAAGCCTTTAGAAATCCGGCTTTTCTGATGGATACAGGCAGCTGAATTGCTTTTATAAAGATCCACTGAATTAACTGGATTTTTTAAGTTTCTACCCAAATTTTCCAGAAATTTGCCCCCCTACCCGTGCACCTGCGCACCGTGACAACCAACACCCATGGCCGTTAAAAAATCCGAACTCTACGCCACTGTAGCCTCCCCAAAACGCGATACCACAATTTAGTAGAGGATATTACGTAAATTCACCACTAAATTGCGAACACATGCGAAAGAGTAATTTCAGTAACGATCAAAAGTTGTCGATCCTTGCAGAGCACGACGCTGGGGTTGGGGTCTCGGAACTGGTGCGCAAGCACCAGATCAGCGCCGCCACCTTCTACAAGTGGAAGCAAGAGCACGAAGAGGGGCAGGATGAGGATAAGCGGCGGCTCAAGGAACTGGAGGCGGAGAACGCGCGCTTGAAGAAGATGTATGCCGATTTGAGCATGGATCACGAGATTCTCAAAGAAGGGTATGCTTTGGCAAAAAAGTTTGCAGCCCAAGACGCAAAGAAGAAATCCTGGAACAAGTAGCAGGGGGAGAAGAGGCACGCAGTGTTCGGCACGTGTGCCGCGTCTTGGGCTTTCGCCGCCAGATGTATTATGAACGCCATAAGCGGGCCGACAGGGGGCAAGCCGACGATGAACTGGCGGGGCTGTTGCACCAAGCAACGCAGCGGTTTGTAGCCTGGGGCTTTTGGAAGGTGTTCCATTATGTGCGCAATATTGGGCACCCGGCCAACCACAAGCGGGTTTACCGGATATGGAAGCGGGAAGGCCTGCATCTGCGCTTGCCGCCAAAACGGGGCAGGCTTTACCGTAAATATCAGCAACTGTTGTCTCCCGAAAAAGTCAACGAGGGCTGGGCGATGGACTTTGTGAGCGACTGGGTAGTGGGCGAGGGTCAAAAACAGGTCCGCATCATAAACATAATGGACGAAGGCTCGCGCCGTGCGCTGTGGACAGAGGCCCACAACAGCATATCGGCAAAAAAACTGATCCAGATACTCGACCACACCGTAGCTTACCGCGGGAAACCGGCATACATCCGTTGCGACAACGGCCCGGAGTTCATCAGCCAAAAGTTAGAGATGTGGGCCGAAAAAGAACATATCGAGCTGAAGTTCATCCAGCCGGGCAAGCCCAGCCAAAATGGACTGGTGGAGCGCTTGAACAAAACGCTGCGCATCGAATGCCTTAACCTGTGCTGGTTCACCAGCATGGAAGAGCTCAACGAGGAGATACAAAGTTGGTCGCATGTGTACAACCACCTGCGGCCGCACGAAAACCTGGGGAACAGCACCCCGGAACAGTATGAGAACAAAAAAGAGGTTCTCTATTATTCAGTGGCCTCGTGATTGGGGAAGGCTACA
>JANRJH010000033.1:0-26767 GCA_033764075.1 Saprospiraceae bacterium
TTGGGCTTGTTTGAGTCAAAATTTGTATCTACCTTTGTCATGAGCCGGAAAGTGGGTTTGTTTCGCAACTCAAATTTACACCGACCGGCTCACTTTTCGTACTACTTCACCTTCTCAGTGGTGGATTCATGCAACAAAGCCACTGTAAAGTTCTGATGTTGGTATAGACCAATTTTCATTTTTCCAATAATACTGAACTTTGCCAAAGTTTTTAACAATAAAACTTTTGTTTATGGCAAATCATTGGCTTGACAAATCAGAGTATCCGTTTAACGCAAATTATTTTGACATCAACGAACAAAAATTGCACTACATTGACGAAGGAAAAGGCGAAACCCTTTTGTTTGTTCACGGAACACCTTCATGGAGTTTTGATTATCGCAATATAATCAAAGAGCTAAAAGAAAATTACAGGTGTATTGCAATTGACCACATTGGTTTTGGACTTTCTACGAAGCCTGAACAATATGACTATTCAACTCAAAATCACAGCAAGACACTTGAACGGTTTGTACTTGAAAAGCAATTAGACAACATCACACTTGTTGTTCACGATTTTGGAGGACCTATCGGATTAAATTTTGCTATTGAACATCCTGAAAAAATCAAAAACTTGATAATACTAAACTCTTGGCTTTGGAGTAGTGAAAATGACCCGGATTATATGAAAATAAAAAAGGTATTGAAAAGTCCTTTGCTTCCATTTTTATATCGCTATCTAAACTTTTCACCAAGATTCATTTTACCCCAATCCTTTGGCGATAACAAACTTTCAAAGAAACTATTGAAGCAATATACGAAACCTTTCGCTGAAAAGACTCAACGAAATGGGGCATTGGCATTTGCAAAATCGTTGCTTAACGACCAAGATTGGTTTGAGCAACTCTGGAACAAACGAAATGCAATTTCAGATAAACCCACCTTGTTTGTATGGGGCATGAGAGATACCGTTATCAAACCGCATAACCTTGATAAATTTCAAAGCAGTTTTACAAAGTCAAAAACATTGAAGTTAGAGACCAGCGGACATTTTCCACAAGAAGAGCAACCTGAAAAAGTTATAAAAGCTATCTTTGACTTCATAACGGAAAGGAAAAACTATCGTTAACAGCCGTTTCCTGACATTTAAAGTTTATCGGGCAATAGAGGTCTTTTTAAAGATCGGCCACCCCTACCCCAACCACCCCGGCATACACCCCCATCACCTGTCGCGCCGAATCGGCCACATGAAACGCCCGCTCGACGTGCGCCCGGGCGTTGCGGGACATGGCGGCGAATGCCCCAAGGTCCATCCGGTACAGGGTTTGCATGTGGGAGGCCAATCCCAACGCGTCGTTCTCCGCGCAAAGCATACCCGTTTCGCCGTGCACGACCTCATACGGAATATCCCAGTGCCGGGTCGCCAGCACCGGCAACCCGACGGCCTGGGCTTCGAGCAGGATCACCGGTGTCGTTTCGTGGTCGCCGTCCGGCGCATGGCAGCTGGGGTGCACCACCGCGTCGAAGCCGGATAAAAAAGCCGGCATGTCGCGGTGGGGCACAAATCCGTGCCAGCTGATGTGCCCATCAACCTGCTTCGCCCGCGCCAGAGCCAGCAGCCCGGCCTTGTAGCCCGCGTCCGGCTCCTCCCCGGCGAAGGTCACGTGTATGCCCGGGCAGGTCGGGACGGCCAGGGCCAGGGCCTCAATGGTGGTGCGGTGGCCTTTTTTGGGGGTGACGGTGGCCGGCTGCACCAATCGAAGGGTATTCGCAGGTTTTATTCTTTCCTGAAAACGGAAGGCTTCCGGCGCGATGCCGGGCGAAATACAATGAATCTTGTGCAGCGGGCAGCCCAGCTCGATCAGCCTTTTCACGCCCTCGTCGCGACTGCAGGAGATCACCGCCGATGCTTCGGCAAATAACCGGCGGTACAAAACCCGGTATTTGGGTTTGCGCACAGGCACTTTCGTGTAGTCAAAACCATAAAAACTCACCACCAAAGGCCGTTTCAGCCGCCGGGCAAGGCCCAGATGCAAGCAACCCACAGGGCCAAAGTGCGCGTGGATGACATCGGGCGGCGCCTGCTTCAGCCAGGCAGACAACCAGCGGGGATAAAAGCCCAGGTACTGCTGCGCGCCGCTGATCCGGTAGTACCATTGGGGGTGCTCAAACTCATTCGGGAACCGGCGGAATAACCATTGTTGCATCGGGTTGGGGTAATACGAGTACCCGGATCGCAAAAATGGTCCTTGTATGGTCCAGGAGGCGCCAATACCGACGGACGCCGGTGTGTGTTGCAGCAGCTGGTCTACCCAGCTCAACGTAGACGGCAGGTATACATCAAAAACGTGCAGGACTTTCATGCGGGGGCGCGGGTTAAGCCGTTTTTATCAACGCATACAGGGCCTCTGCCGCCGCATCCCAGCTGAACCGGGGTGCTCGCGCCAGGCCCGTCTGCGTGCGGTGTGCCCGCAGGGCTGGTTGTTGCGCCATCTGTTGGAGCGCATTTGCGACGGCCGCCGTGTTCCGGTGGTCCACCCACACACAAGCCTCCCCCCCCACCTCCCGAAACGCCGGAATATCCGAAGCGATCACCGGCGTGCCGCAGGCCATGGCCTCGGCCAGGGGCAGCCCGAAACCTTCGTCGCCCGACAGGTTCACCAGCGCCAGCGCGGCGGCGTACAGGCCGGGCAGCACTTCGTCCGGCACATACCCCAAAAAATGGATGTCCTGTTGGTGCAGGGCCGACTCATAAGCGGCTTTGACGGGCCCGGTCTGCCAGGCGAAACGGCCGGCCAGGAGCAGTTGCGCGTCGCCGGGCGCCGCCTGCTTGTACGCGTCGAACGCGCGGATGAGCGTGTCCACGTTTTTCCGGGGGTGAATGGCGCCGGTGTACAGGAAATAAGGCTTGCCCGCCGAGAACCGGTCGCGCACCGCTTGCTGTTCCGGCGCAGGCAAGGGCCGGAAATGCGCACGGATGCCGTTGTACACCACCGAGATGTCTTTCGGATCGGCGCCACAGGTGCGCACAATATCGCTCCGAACGTGCTCCGAAACGGTGACAATGCGATCGGCCCGGCGCACATACCGGGGCAAAAAATGCCGGTAATACACCCGGGGCGCCCACGGCACCTGCTCCGGATGGTGCAGCGGAATGATGTCGTGCAGGGTCATCAGCGTGGGGACCCGGGTGGACAGGCTGCAGTACCCGTCGGGCGAAAAAAACACGTCCGGCTCGTGTCGCCGGAGCAGGACGGGCAGGGCCCACTCAAACCACAGGTACCACAGCACCGGATGCCGCGCAGGCGGCGGCGCCACCACCGGCGTTACGTTGTGTGCGTACACGAACTGCGGGTCGAACGGCCGGTCGAACAAAAACACAAACTCGTCCTCCGGATGGCCCAGCACCATCCGGCGCATGATCTCGTGGGTGTACCAGCCGAGCCCTTCCAGCTTGCCGGAAAGCAAAAAACGGGTGTTGACGGCGATGCGCATGGTGTGCAAAGGTACCCCTGCCCGGCACATCCGCTCCTTCTTGTCAAAAAATCTTGTGCATCCGCCCTACCTTTGCGGCCTAAGCAAAAGCCACCATGCTAGACCTGTCCACAGCGCGCCTCACCCGCCTTGCCCTCACGTGGGTAGGCAACAAAAACAGAATGGAAGGCGTAGGCATTCCCAAACAGACCCTCGTGCCGGTGCACGACGCGGCGGAGGAAATGCTGATCGCCGCCCTCCTGAAACCGTTTGAAAGCACGGAGGAGTACTTTTACTTTCACCATGAGGAGGACGTGAGCCACCACGCCGTCTTTCAGGCCTGCCATACGGCCTTTGAAGACCCGGCCGGGCTGTCCGCCGTCGCCGTCACCCTGGCCCAACGCCTGTACGAATACAGCGAGCTGCCCAAAATCCAGGGCGGCGAGTTGTTTATCGCCCACTTTGAAGACGTCATCCTCCAGGGAGAAAGCGTAAACGCCATCGCCCTGTGGAAGGTGCAAAGCAAACAGCCCTATTTCAAAATCGACCGCGGAGCCGAAGCGTTTCAGCTCAACGTGCTGGAAGGCATCGGCTTCGGCAAACCCGAAACGGCGGCCCTCGTGTTTCAGGTCGACGAGGCGGAAGGGTATCGGGTCTGCGCGGTGGACACGGTGTCCAAGCGCGGCGAACGCTCTTTCTGGAAAGATGAGTACCTGCGCCTGCGCCCCATCGAAGACAACTACTTCCATACCCGCCACTACATCAGCATGACCGGCGAGTTCATCAACGACAAGCTGCCCGCCACGTCGGACCGCACCGACCAGCTCGACCTGCTGTACCGCTCCGGGCTCTACTTCAAGGAAAACGAACATTTCGACCTGCAGGATTTTACCGAAAACATGTTCGAAGAGCCCGAAAAACAACAGGCTTTCCTCGATTTCAAGGACAACTACACCAAAGCGTACGCCGTGCCCCTGGAAGAGCGTTTCGACATCAACCCCCAGGCCGTCAAGAAGGAGTTCAAAGTGCTGAAAAGCGTGATCAAGCTGGACAAGAACTTCCACATCTACGTGCACGGGCGGCGCGACCTGATCGAGCGCGGATTCGACGAGGACAAGGGAAAAAAATACTACAAGGTGTATTTCGACGAGGAGGATTGACCCATGGCGCCGCGCTGGAAAAAATGGCTGAGCTTCCTCACGCCAATCGTCCTGGAGCAAACCGGCTCTGCGCACAACCCCGAACTCTCGGTGGTGCTCGACCGGGGACGGCTGCAGCTGCTCAGCGGAAACGCCATTTATTCCTGGGACGACCTGTACCGCAACTTCCTCGTTGCCTTTGAGCAAATAGACATCCGGGACAAAAACGACCAACACGTGTTGCTCCTCGGCCTCGGCCTGGGCAGCATTCCTTTTATGCTCGAAAAACATTTCGGGCGCCGGTTTGCCTACACCGCCGTGGAACACGATGAGGCCGTGGCCGATCTCGCCCACCGATATTCCCTCAGCCGCCTCGAAAGCCCGGTCGACGTGGTTATCGCCGACGCCGCCGTGTTTGTCGACCTCTGCGAGGAAACCTTCGACCTTATTGCCATCGACATTTTTCAGGATGACCTCGTGCCGCCCGCTTTTGAAACCCCGGAATTCCTGATGGGCTGCAAACGGCTGTTGCGCCCCGGCGGCACGCTGCTGTACAACCGACTGTCGAACCACCAGGCCCAAAAACGACAGACGGAAGTCTACTTCCAGGAAGTGTTCAAAAAAACATTCCCCCAGGGCAGGGCCATAGACAGCCGCGGCAACTGGGTGCTGTGCTCGTGACGGACAAACGGGTATGCCTGGTCTATTCCAGGGCCAGCAACGCCATGCCGATCAGGTTAAAGGTCATGTACGGTACCAGTGTGGCCGCCCCGCCGTAATCTTTGGCTACCCTTTGCCCAAAAAACAGGCTCAGAAAAGCGGCCATGGCCAGCAGCGACCCGTACAGCGCGACCCGGCTGTTACCCTGAAAAAGAAAAAAAAGGCCCGCAAGCGACACGAACCCGGCGGCCACCTCCAGGGCGGTGATTACCGGCAGCATGTAGGGCACCTGCCCGTCGAGCAGGGAGCCTTTGAAATGCCCGGTCAGGTACGACTTGTTGCCGCGGTAGTCGAACACCTTGTCCAGACCGCTCTGCACGAACAAAATGGACAACTGGGCCGCTACCGCCATCTGCGCGATCGTCAAAACCGGCATCCCCAGTACAGTTGCTTCCATGGTTATCAATGGTTGGTGAAACATCACATGGCCGGCTGCCGGCGAAACCGATACGCAACGGACCCCACAGGCGCCTGTCCGCCTTCCACCGGTTTGATGTTGTACAGGTACAGCGAGTCGCGCTGCACGTTGTAGCGGAAGGCAAACGGCTTTTCGGGTTCTTCTTTTTTGGAGTTGGACAGCAGGATGATGTCGGCATCGTTCCCGGCGTACAGGCAGCTGCCGCCGGCGCACACCCGGAAACGGTCGTACGGCGCCCAGTTGAGGATGCCGCCACCGGCGGTGAAGCGCACGGTATCCTTGCTGCCGGCCGGGATCATGAAGCCGTTGAACAGCTGGTGGTTGAGGGCAATGGCAAAGGCGCCGTTGCCGTTTCGGGCCTGGGCGTTGGATTTGATGTACCGGTCCATTTTTACGCGCCCGGAGGTGGCGTCGAACACGGTGATGTCTTTTTGCCCGGCGGAGTTGTACACCAGGTAGACGGATTTTCCCTCGTGCGCACCGATTACCTCCACGGTGTCGGCTTTGATGGACACCGGCAGGGTCCAGGCTTTCTCTCCATCGTAACAAACTACACTGTCGGTGATGGCCGGGAAAAACTCGTAGGCGTATGCGTAAGGTTTGTGGGAATTTTGCTGGGTTTGCAGCACCGAACCATACTGGTTGGCGCGGGAGCAGAAATCAATATTGATCCACTGGCCGGCGAGCTGCAGGGGATTTTTTTCGGCGTAGGTTACACCGGTTTCTTTGTCGGTACCGGCCGGGGCATCGTTTTTGCAGGCGGCGATCAGCAGGGTAAAAACAAACAAGGCGGGCAGAGTGCGCATATTTTGACGTTTTTTTAAAAAAGACGCGCAAAGATAGCTAGATCGCCTTCAAATAACGCGTTTTGACGAAGAAACGCGCGTCGATGGCGCCCAGGTAGCGGGCGGTGGCGGGCGAGAGTATCACGTGTATGTTCGGGTCGAAGCCGGCCGGAATGCGCCCGATGACCTTCACTGGCGTTTTGCGGTGGCTCATGGGGTTTTCCACCCACATGGTGGTGCCGATCACGGCCGTGCGGTGCAGGGCGTAGTACTGGTTTTCTTCTTTCTGGTCTTTTTGCCAGAAGCCCACCCCTTGCCCGGCAGCCTCTTCGAACTTCTCCTTGTCGGTTTCATACTTCTGCGCCAGTTGTCCTTGCGGGGTATTGGCCCGGGTTTGCCATTCGGCGGGTATGCCGGCCGTGCTGATCCAGCCCAGGTGCAGCACTTGTCCGGGGCGGAGCACCTCGCTGGTCAGCCGGTTGCGCTTTTTCACGCTGTCTACCGGCATTTCAAAATGCCGCTTGGCAATGCCGTACAGATTGTCGCCCGGCTGAACGCGGTAAAACAATCGCGCGTGTTTGCGGGCGTCGAACGAATCGCCCGGGTAGCGCACAATGGCCTTGTTCGGCAAGGCTACCTTCAGTATGCTGCCCAGGCGCAGGACAGAATCCGTCTGGAGGGCCGGGTTGTCGGCGTACAGGGCGTCCAGACTCAAGCCGTAGTAGGCGCTGATGGCAAACAGCGTTTGACCTTGCCCCACTTCGTGGCGGACGAACTTGCGCTGGGCGTGCAATTCCATAAAAACGGAGTCGGCCGGCCGGATGAGCGGTTTTGGCAACGGTGCGCTATCTTGCGCCGTCAGTCCGGAGAGGACGAGGCAAAAAAGCAATACGCCAGGCATTTTGAGGGGCATAGGGTGGTGGTTTTCTCAGACCAGGTACGTTTTATGGCGTAAAAGTACGCATTTTTGAGCAAAAAACATTTACGGAATCTATGGTTATCGGAATCATTCCCGCGCGTTACGCCTCCACCCGTTTTCCCGGAAAGCCCCTGGTGCTGGTGCAGGGAGTCAGCATGATCCGGCGCGTGTACGAGCAAGCCATGCAGGCGGACAAGCTGGGGCGGGTGGTGGTAGCCACCGACGACGAGCGCATCGCCGAGCACGTGCTGGCCTTTGGCGGGCAGGTGGCGATGACGCGCGCCGACCATCCCAGCGGTACCGACCGCTGCGCAGAAGTGGCCTCCCGGTTGCCCGATGCCGAATGGGTGATCAACATTCAGGGCGATGAGCCGTTCATACAGCCCGCACAGATTAACCTGCTCGCGGGGCAGCTGCTCCAGCGCGCCGATTTCACCATCGGCACCCTGGCCAAACGGATAACCGACGCCGAGTCGCTGTTCAACCCCAACGTGGTCAAGGTGGCCTTTTCGGCCCCTGCCGGCGCCCTGTATTTCAGCCGCCACCCCATCCCCTTCCACCGGAATATTGAACGCGAGCGCTGGCTCGCCGAGGGCGTCTTTTTCAAACACATCGGCCTGTACGGATACCGCCGCGACACCCTGCTCGCCCTGGCCGCACTGCCGCCTTCGACGCTCGAACTCGCCGAATCCCTGGAGCAGCTCCGTTGGCTGGAGAACGGTTATCGCATCCTGGTGGCGGAAACTGAACTCGAAACCAGCGGAATCGACACCCCGGATGACCTGGAACGGGTTAATCGCTGACGGCTTCCAGCACTTCGTAGTCGTTCACCTGCCGGGTGTGCACAAGGGGCATGCCCTTTCTGGTCCGGCCAACGATAGGGGTAAAACGCGCGTTCCAGACCAGGTCCTCCGCCGTGTAGGAATACCGGGCGTGCACCTGCTGGTTGTTGGCCTCCTCCGTGCTTTTGACCAGGATCAGTATTTCCATGCCGGCATTTTGCAAATCCTGATGCGAAAAACCCCACAGCGGGCTTTCTTCGTTGATGGTGTGCACGACGGTCCAGGACAGAGAGAAAAAGGATATTTTGTCCAGCTCCAGCGCCAGGTTGAAAAACCGGCGAACCATCTTGCCGTCCTCGCCGGGCTGGTTCACGGTCAAAATGGCCTGCACTTCGGTTTCGATCAACTCGCTGTGGCGGGCATTCACCATGCGAAACATCAAAGCCCTGCCCTCCCGGAACGGCGCGCGCAGGATGTGGGCGCTGAACACGATACGGGCCCGGGGGCGGGAAAAACGGCCGTACATGAGCCCCGAGACGATGGCAAAACCCAACAAACCGGTAAACGCTTCAATTGCTGCAATGATGTTGGTGCCGACCGATATCGGGCTGATGCGCCCGTAGCCAACGGTGGTGAGCGTCTGGGCGCTGAAGAAAAAAGCGTCCAAAAAGCGATGTTCCCAGTCGTGGTGCTCCATTCCGTCGAGCCCGTCCACGCCTGCCAGCATGTACAAAAAGGCAAAAAGCAGGTTTAACACAGCATAGACAGCCGATACGGACAAGAGAAACTGCCACCAGGACATGGTGACAAGGTAATAGTAAGCGTTATCCCAGGGCGACAGGCTTTGCCTGACCACGTTGAACGATCCGTCGGCGTTCATCATGCGGCCTTCGGTGGTCACGTGCTTTCCGAACCCCAGCTCGCGGTCAAAGGGCGATTGGGTCACGCGTTTAAGCATGCTGCGGTTGTTGGATGTCGACGGTTTTCTCAAGAAATTAATTTATCAGGCCAAACAAAAGGGCAAAAGAAAAGGTTTTAAGAGCTGTATTGCTACGAGAAAATCAATCACGCCGAGTCATTTGCATTTGAAGGATATGAAAAGAGTTGCTGTTATCTGGTTCCGTCAGGATTTGCGGTTGCACGACAACGAGTCGCTGACAAACGCGCTGCGCATGGCGGATGAGATCGTTCCTGTGTACGTGTTCGACGAGCGGGTGTTTGGCGGAAATACACGGTACGGATTCCCTAAAACCGGAAAGTTCCGCGCCAATTTTATCCTGGAAAGTGTGGCCGACCTGCGTGAGAACCTGCGCAAGCGAGGCAGCGATCTGGTGGTACGCACAGGCAAGCCGGAACGCATACTGGCAGACATCGCTCGCGAGGCCAAGGCTTCATGGGTGTTTTGCAATCGCGAACGCACGCATGAGGAAGTGCAGGTGCAGGATACCCTGGAGAAAAACTTGTGGGTGCTTGGCATAGAGTTGATGTACGCACGCGGCAAAATGTTGTACCATACGGCCGACCTGCCCATGCCGGTGTCGCACACGCCGGATGTCTTTACGCAGTTTCGCAAAGAAAATGAGTCCATAACACCCATCCGCGAGCCGCTGCCCCCTCCCCAAAAATTGCCGCCGCTGAGCAGCAAACTGCTTCCCGGCGACATCCCCCAGCCTGCCGAACTGGGGTTTGATCCTTATGAGCCGGACAGCCGGCAGGTGCTGCCTTTCAAAGGCGGTGAAACCGCGGGGCTCAAGCGGTTGCACCATTATTTGTGGGAAAGCAACCTGGTTGCCAACTACAAAAATACCAGGAACGGACTTGTGGGCGGCGACTACTCGTCCAAATTCTCGCCCTGGCTGGCCCAGGGCTGCCTGTCGCCCAAACTGATCTACGCGGAGGTCAAGCGCTACGAACGCGAACGAACACGCAACGAAAGCACCTACTGGCTAGTGTTCGAGTTGTTGTGGCGCGACTACTTCCGCCTGATGGGCAAAAAATACGGCAACCGCATTTTCCTGAAAAACGGCCCGCAAAACAAACCCCTTCGACACCTGCGCGACAACATGGACCTGTTCAAGTCCTGGGCCGAAGGCAAAACCGGCGTGCCGTTTATCGATGCCAACATGCGCGAACTCAATGCCACCGGGTTCATGAGCAACCGCGGCCGCCAGAATGCCGCCAGCTTTCTGGTCAAAGACCTCAAAGTCAACTGGCAGATCGGTGCCGAATACTTCGAGTCACTGCTCATCGACTACGACCCCTGCAGCAACTGGGGCAATTGGAACTACGTGGCCGGCGTGGGCAGCGACCCCCGCGAGGACCGATATTTCAACATCCTCACCCAGGCCCGCACCTACGACCCCAAGGGCGACTATGTGCGCCTGTGGTGCCCCGAATTGCGGCAGGTGCCTGCGGACAAGATCCACCGCCCCGACCTGCTGCGGCCAAACGAGCGCCTGGAATACAAGATCAACGGCTACCCAAAAGCCGTTGTGCGCATCGAGAAGTGGGCGAATTAAACAGAATGCCTATCTTCGCCCCATGGATTTGCTGAAAGCCAAAATTTACCTGGACAAGATCAACCGGGAAATGACGCGCATGATGCGCGACCCGGAAACGATCGTGCGCATTGAGCAGGACATCCTCCTGTCATACGTCAGGGAACTGTACGACGCCCTGCTGCCTGACTACACATCCGTGGCATCGCCCGCCGCTCCGCCGCCCCGGAAGCCTGCGGCCCATGTGGCCCCCAAGGCGGAGCCTGTGCCGCCACCGGTGGAAACCCCACCGCCACCCGTGCCGGAACCGCCGCCCGCGCCCGCGCCGCCACCGCCGGTGTTCATCTCCCCGGAAATATCGCTGGCCCCACCCTCATCGGGCGGCAACGCACCCGCCGTGGAACAGCTCTTTGCCTTTAAAGAAGCCAGGGAACTGTCGGAGAAACTGGCCAACCAGCCCATTGCCGACCTGAAACAGGCCCTCTCCCTCAACGACCGCCTGCTGTACACCCGCGAGCTGTTCGCCGGCGACCAGCAGGCGTTTGAGCACGCGGTCAATGCCGTAAACACCGCAGCCGGTTTTGAGCACGCCAAAAATTATCTGATCAGCCAATGCGTGAATACGTTTGGCTGGACAGACAAGTCGCGCCTCGAGCTGGCCAAAAAATTCGTGACGCTGGTGCGTCGGCGGCATCCATGAGCCGGCAGCCCAGGCAAACACGTCCATGAGCCCACCCCGCTTTCTCGTCATCGGCCAAGGCATAGCCGGTACCGTACTGAGTTTTGTGTTGCGCCGGCAAGGCGCTGACGTGACACTGGCAGACGCCGGGTTCCGGGACGCGGCCTCCGCTGCGGCGGCAGGCATCATCAATCCAATCACCGGAAAAAACTATGTGAAGTCGTGGCGCGCAGACGATCTGCTGCCGTCAGCCAACCGCATTTACGGCGAGATGGAGCGCTCTTTGGGCATCCCGCTCCGGGTCGAACAGCCCGTTTTCAGGCTCCTCTCCACCCCGCAGGAACGCAACAACTGGGATGCCCGGGCAGGGTTGCCCGACTACGCGCCTTACCTGGGCAACGCCGTGCCCGAATCCCGATGGACCGGGCTGTTGCACCCCCACTTCACGTTTGGCGCCGTAACCGGCGGCGGCCGCATCAACTTCGGCGCCCTGCTCCCTGCGTACCGCACCTATGCGCGCGATCATGGATTTCTGCTGGAAGCAACGATCGATCCGGACCGATTGCCGGCCGGTTTTGATGCATGGATCTTTTGCGAAGGGTACCGCGGCGCTTCCAACCCGCTGTTCGCGCACTTGCCCTGGCAGCCGAACAAGGGGGAAGCCCTGCTGGTGCGCTTTCCGGATCTGCGCCCGCCGTGGCCCGAATCCATGCTGAAAAAGACCGTGCTGGTGACCCACCTCGCCGATGGCCTGTACTGGGCCGGAGCGCCGTATTTCAACCGGTTTGACGACCCCTACCCTACCCCCGAGGGACACCGGTTTGTGGCGGAGGGGCTGGCGGAAATGTTCGCCGTACCGTTCACGGTGGAAGACCACGTTGCGGGCATCCGCCCGGCCGTCGCCGGCCGCCGGCCCCTCATCGGTCGCCTGCCCGGGCGCTCCGGGGTGGTGCTGTTCAACGGTTGGGGCGCCAAAGGTGCTTCGTTGGTGCCGTTCTGGGCCGAACACCTGGCGGCACATTTGATCGACGGAGCCGCACTGGACGCCGAGGTGGACCTGAACCGGTTTCGGTGAGCCTCACTTCAACCATTCAAACACATCGTTAATGGCTTCGCCCCAATAAAGATGGTCGTGCCCTCCTGGTCGCTCCCGGTAGGTGTGGGGCACCTGCCTTTCCTTGAGTTTGGCGTGAGCGTTGCGGTTGACCGGCAGAAAAAAGTCCTCGGTGCCGCAATCGATCATCAGTTTGGGCACCACGTCGGGCAATGAATCCAGCAATGCACAGACAGACGCCGACTCCCAATGTCGCCAGTGGGTCTTCGGGTCGCCGAGCACGCCCTGCAGGTCCCAGTCGTTTTTCCGGAAAGGGCGCAGGTCGAGTCCGCCGGCCAGGCTCGCTGCCGCGCCGAACAGGCCACTGCTGCGCAAGGCGATGTACAGGGCGCCGTGCCCGCCCATGCTGAGTCCGGCGATAAAACGCCCTTCCGTGTCACAGCGGACGTGATAGTAATATTCTACAAATTGCACCAGTTCGCTGGACACGAACGTCTCGTACCGCACGGCCGGGTTGACGGGGCTGTCGAGGTACCAGGAATCGTAGCCGCCGTCGGGGCACACCACCACCATGCGGTACCGGTCGGCCAGGTCGGGCAGTTGGGGCGCGTCGGCGAGCCAGGAGGCGAAATGGCCGCTCCAACCGTGCAGGAGGTACAGCACCGGATAGGGATCCGCCGATGGGCTGTAGCCCGACGGTTTGACCACCATGCAACGCACTTGTTTTTGCATGGCGAGGCTATACACATCCACCAGTTCAATGGTGGCGGCAGAGGCCTTCCAGGAAATCAACATAACCATCAGACAAAGGATGCGCATAGACCCTGGTAACGAGCATATTTTACCGGAAAGTACAGGCGTAAAGCGTTTTTTTAAAACCGCGTGCCTACATAGTGCGGCAGCATGGAGCGCCAGGTCGGCCAATCGTGCTTCATATCCCAGCCCCAGATGTCGAGCTCATGCGGGATGCCCTTGGCGTGCAGGATGCCCGACAAGCGGCGGGAGGCGTCGGGGTCTTCATAGTCGCCGGAGCCGGTGAGGATATGGATGTGGTTGGCGCGGCGGAGCATATCCAGCAGGTGCCCGTCGAGGTTGGGCAGGTAGTGCGCCGGGGAGTTGAAGTACACGTCGTCGTCGAAATGCCCTTTGGTGTAGGTGGTCAGGTCGTACACGCCGGACATGGCGATGGTGCCCTGGATCAGATCGGGGCGACGGAAGTACAGGTTGGCGGCGTGCAGGGCACCCAGCGAAGCACCCGTGGTGATGATCGGGGTTTCGTGGCTGGTGTGCATGCGGATGAAAGGCACCACTTCATTCTCCACATAGGCATTGAACTGTTGGTGCCGGATGGATTTATGCCGGGGATGCATCTGGTTGTTCAGCCACGCCTCGGAGTTGATGCTGTTGATGGAGAACACCTTCACGTGTCCGGCTTCGATCTGGGGGCGCAACACTTCCAACATTTGAAAGCGTTCATACTCCAGAAAATCGGCTGCGGCGGTGGGCAGCAGCAACAGGGCAAAACCGTAATCGCCGTACACGGCGATCTCCATGTTTTTGTGCAAACGGGGACTGAACCAGTGGTGTATTTCTCTTCGCATAGGAAAGGGTGGGTTATAAAACGCGGAAAATTAGTAAACACTTTCGGTATCCCATGCTATGCGGATGCGGAAAACCTTTTTGCGGCACGTCAAATCCGATGGATGCGGGGAACCGGGAGCCCTTACTCCTGTTCCCGAATGTCAATTGGGTCTTCCGGGAAGGGCTCAACAAACTCGCTGGCGCGTCCTTTCGCGTTTTGCATCTCCAGCGTCAGGTCGTCGGTCCGGCTGGTTTGCAGCCACAGGTTTTTGGATTTGCGGAATACCTGCACGTGCAGGCCGAATTCTTCTTCGAAAAGCCGCTCCACCTGCCAGGTGGGCATGTTCGCCTCCAGGTATAAAACCCCCGAATGCGGTTTTTTCTCCAGGCTGCCCAGTTTTACGCTGGTGTCTTCAATCATGTCTTTGGCGGCATTCCCTTCGTATGCCTCGTGCTTTTTTTTGAAAAACATCAATCGCAGATAGGGAAAGACCTCGTGAAACGCCTGTTGTACGTCCTGAATGGTTTTGTCGACAGTGAGTTCAATTTTCATCGTATTCGTTTTATATGGAAAACAAAGGTAGACCCGGGAGAATGCGTGCAGGCATGACGGGCATCACAAAATGCGATGCCGTTGGTCATTACCCCTTGGAAAGGCGGGTTGTGCATGGCTAAAACCATTTGTCCACCTTGTTGGCGATCAGATCAATCACCTCGATGCAGATGAGGGCGATGATGATCCATTCCAGTTGGCTGGACTCGCGGTGCATGTACACCTCCCGGTACACCGAGAGGTTGTCTTCCACCACTTTAAAGGTGTACTCCACTTCCCGGAAGCGGGTTTGGATCTCAAGGTTGCGGGCCAGGGCACGGTGCACCTGGTTGAGGTACTCATCGTCCCACACCAGGTCGGGCGTGTCGAAGATGAACAGGTTTTCCACGATGCGGTTTTTGTTGTTCAGGGTGCGACCGATGAACCGCAACATATTTTTACGGCTGATGTGCATGCGGCCCTCCCGCGCCAGCTGTCCGGTGAGTTCGCGGATTTCGCCCAGCAGCGCCTGCCCACGCTGGGAGAAAAAGTCGAGCGCAACGGAGTGGGCAAGGTTGAGCATGGCGATCTCCACGACCTTTTCGTTGAGCTCGGGCACCTGCAGGTTGTCGAAGTGCATCTCCAGGCCTGCCTGGGGCTTGTGGATGATCTCGATGTCCTCGCGCGGCTTTTCCGCCAGCGGATTTTCGCAGAACTGTTCGAGGAGGAGCAGGTTTTTGGTGATGTCCACGTCGGACATATTGGCGGAGGCCACGGCCCCGTAGTCGAAAAAAACGGCAAACTGATCGTCGTCAACCCGGTAGAACAACTCGCTGGGGTTAGACTGGACAATCTCGCCGGAATAGTTTTCCCGCAGGCGGGCGAGGTGAATGGCTTCGCCTATGTGGAAGGCAATGATCTTCATGCGGTGCAAGTGTTCGGACAAAAATACAACAAAAAAGCGCCTACCTTTGTCACTGTTCTTCATTACCGCCGATTCCTTGTCTCCGTCAGTTGTTGTCGATTTTGCCGTTGGGGTTGTTTTGGGCCTGATCATGTTCGGGGTTGGTTTATCGTTAACCCCCTCGGAGGTGTCGGGCACGTTCCGTTATCCCAAGGTTTTCCTGACGGCGCTGGCTGCGCAGATGATCGGGCTGCCGATCATTGCCATGCTGTTGCACCTGATCACGCCCCTGCCGGCAGCGTTCAAGGTGGGTTTCATCATTCTGGCAGCCAGCCCTGGTGGCGCCACCTCGGGTTTTTTGGCCTACCTGTGGCGCGGCAACGTAGCGTTGTCGCTGTCCATCACCTCGGTGAACAGCTTTTTGACCTTGTTTTCCATACCGCTGGTGGTCAACATCGGCCTGCTGATGTTTTTGGGCCGATCCACAGACATTCACCTGCCATTTTGGGACACGGTGGCGCACATTTTTTTCATCACCATCATACCGGCAGGCATCGGCGTGGTGGTGCGTCAGCACGCCACGGAGTGGGCCGAGCGGGTGTCCAGGCCCGCCAAGGTGGTTATGCTTGTGTTGCTGGCCATCGTTTTTGCCGTCAAGGTGTTCGCCGGCGAAAGCCAGGGGGGCGCCGGGCTCACCTGGCAGGATTTTTTCCAGATTTCGCCCTATGCGCTCGTGCAAAACCTGCTCTGCCTGTTTTTCGGCTATTTCTTTCTCAAGATCATTGAGGCGCCCCACCCTGCCCGGCTCACCGCAGCCATGGAGAGCGGCGTGCAGAACACCACCCTGGCGTTTCTGATCGCCGGCAACCTGCTGAACAATGCGGCCATGGTGAAACCCGCGCTGGTGTATTCCATGTTTTCTTTCTGGACGGCATGCCTGTTTGCCTATTTCAGCAATAAAATTGTCGGCCATTAGCCGAGATATTACGCGCCTTGTCGCCTACGGACAAAAACCTTCGGCTGTTGAACCGATACCTTTGCGCGTTGTTTCAAACACCTGACTTCAAACTTTTGTCCTGAGCTTACCATGCGCAATACCGCCCGAACCCTGTTGGGTTTGTACTTCCTCGCCCTTTCCCCGGCCCTTTTCAGCCAAAATTTTAACTTCCAGCTCCGCAGCAAACTCAATTTTCCCGGCCAGACCCTCGCCAACGTCTTCGGCTACATTCAGGACGGTCGGGAGTACGCCCTCGTCGGCGGCTCTCAGGGACTGATTATCGTGGACGTGACCGAACCCGACGCGCCGGTGCAGATCATCCAGGTGCCCGGGCCCGACAACCTGTGGAAAGAGATCAAAACCTACCAAAACTTCTGCTACGTGACCACCGAAGGCGGTGGCGGCCTCCAGGTGATCGACCTGACCAACCTGCCCGCCGACAACCTCACCTGGTACAACTACACCGGCGACGGCGACATCATCGGGGCCCTCAACACCATACACGCCCTGCACGTAGACACCACCCTGGGCTACCTGTATCTCTATGGCTCCAACCTGTTCAACGGCGGCGCCGTGGTGCTCGACATCCACACCGACCCGTACAACCCCAAATACGTCGGCAAATTCAGCGAACTCGGATACATCCACGACGGATACGCCAACAACGACACCCTGTTTGGCGGACACATCTTTGCCGGCGTGTTGTCCATCGTTGATATGAAAGACAAGGCCAACCCCGTGCTGCTCGGCACGGTACAAACCCCCGGAAAATTCACCCACAACGCCTGGCGGCTGGTCGACGAAAACACCATCCTGACCACCGATGAGGCCTTGCCCTCCTTTGTCACCGCTTACGACATCTCCGACCCCACGGACATCCGCGAGCTCGACCGCATCTCGACCAACGACGGCATGGGTTCCATCGGGCATAACACACACATCCGCGACAACTGGGCCATCACCTCCTGGTACACCGACGGGCTGACCATCGCCGATGCGCACAAGCCCGACAACCTGGTGTTCACCGGTTGGTACGACACCTGGAACGGCACCGGCCCCACCTTCGACGGCTGCTGGGGCGCGTACCCGCTCTTCCCCTCCGGCACGGTGCTCGCCACCAACATCTCTCCGGGCGACCTGTTCATCCTCACGCCAACGTATGTGCGCGCCTGCTACCTCGAAGGCACGGTGATCGACGGCTGTACCGGCTTGCCGCTGAGCGACGTGCAGATCGACGTGAACTCCAGCGACCGGTGGATTGACACGCAAACAGACCTCCAGGGTAATTTTAAAACCGGGCAGGCCCAGGAAGGCAGTTTCATCGTGACCGTCAGTAAAAACGGGTATATTTTACAAACGATTCCGGTCGATCTGCGCGCAGCGGAGGTCACCAACTTCACCGTTGTTCTGGAGCAGTCGTCTGCCTACAACCTGAGCGGCATTGTGATCGACGCGGAAACCCGATTGCCCATTGTCAACACGCCTGTTCTTATCGGCAATGACGACATCACCTATTCCCTGCAAACCGATGGTCAGGGTCGTTTTAACGTGGACTGTGTGCTCGGCGGAGCCTACAACGTGGTTGCCAACGGATGGGGCTACCTGCCTTCCGCCGTCAACGTGAACAGCAACGCACCTGCCAACATCGAACTTGGCATAGGATATTACGACGACTATAACCAAAACCTGGGCTGGCTAACCACCTCCACCGCGTCCGTCGGATTCTGGTCGCGTGGCGAACCGGCTGGTACCGTGTTTCAGAACAACCCGGCCAACCCGGATGAAGACATCCCGGTGGATGCCGGCGACCGCTGCTACGTAACCGGAAACGGTGGCGGCAATGCAGGCGCCGACGACGTGGACAACGGTACCGTCACCCTCAGCAGCCCGCCCATGGCACTGGCCCGTTACGACGACGCCGTGCTCAGCTTCTGGTACTGGTTTTTCAACGACGGCGGTAACGGAATGCCGGACGACTCCCTGCTGGTGCTGGTCACCAACGGCACAGACACCGCCGTGGTGTTGTCGCAAAACATTTCCGAATCCGCCTGGCGTTTCTCCGGCGAGTTTATCCTCTCCGATTTAATTGACCTGACGGACAACGTGCGCGTGCACTTCATCACCGGCGACGACCAGGCCACCGGACACCTCGTGGAGGCCGCCGTTGACGGCTTTCTGGTCGTGCCGGGCGCCATACTGGTATCGGCGCCTGAAACACCCGCCGCCACTTCACTCCGGGTGTGGCCCAACCCGAGCACGGGCGCTTTTCAGGTGGCGCACCCCGAAAACCTGCGCGATGCCCACCTGGCGGCGTACAACGCCCAGGGCGTGATGGTCTGGAGCCAGACCGGCGCCGGCGAAACGCAGACCATCACCCTCGGCCACGACTGGCCAGCGGGTGTCTACTGGCTGCGTTTGCAGGCAGACAACCGGTTACTGGAGGTCGTACGGCTGGTGAAGCAATAAAAAGCCTTATACTTGCAGGACGATAGCCCAGCATGAACGCACCCCTATCCTCCGCGCAACAACTGATCGCCGAAAACAGGCAGTCGCAAAGCCCTTTCCTCGATTTGGGCAACTGCGGCCTGACGAGCCTGCCCGCCGAGCTGGCCGAGCTCGAATGGCTGGAAGACCTCAACCTGGGCAGCGTGTATTGGGATGAAGAGCGCAAGTTGTTCGTCAACACGCCCAACAACGGACCGGCCAACCAGCTGGGCAGCGAGACCTTCGAGCCGCTGGTCAACCTGGCCAAACTGCAAAAAATCTCCGCCCGCAATTGCCGGCTGGGCAGCAACATCGCCCGGATCGCCAGCCTCCGGCAATTGCGGTCGCTTTCGCTGGGCGAAAACCACCTGAGCGACATCGCGCCCCTGGGCGACATGACGGCGCTCAACACGCTCTCGCTCTTCGAAAATGAGATACAGGATATAACGCCCCTGCAGACGCTCCGGGAGCTGCGCATGCTGTCGCTTAATTACAACGCGGTGGAGGACATCGGGCCACTGGGCAGGCTCACCAACCTCACCGAGTTGCACCTGGCCGGCAACCGCATCAGCGACATCGCATCGCTGACCGGGCTGGACAAACTGGAGCGCATCAACCTGAGCTTCAATGCCGTGCGGCTTATTGCCCCCCTGCTGGCCCTGCCCCGTTTGCAGGCCGTGCAGCTCAACCGAAACCCCATAGAAGACTGTCCGCTGGAACTCGCCTACTCGGGCGACGTAGAGCGCATGCGCGCCTATTTCAGCACCATGAGCCGCAGCGCTCCGGCGCCGGAGCCGTATGAAAGCGCCGGGCCGGCAGCTGAAAAAGAAGCAAAAGCATACCGCGAGGTCAAGCTGATCCTCGTAGGCAACGCCACCTCCGGGAAAACCACCCTGAGCAAGCTCCTGCGCGGGATACCCACCCGCAAGCAGGAAGAAACGACCCACGGCATACAGGTGTCGGAATGGCTGCTCGAGCAGGATGAACTTCGCGAACTGTTTCCCGGCGACGACAAGATCCTGCCCATGCGCGTGAACATCTGGGATTTCGGCGGGCAGGAGTATTACCACGGAACCCACCAGATATTTCTGGACAGCAACGCCGTGTACTTGCTGCTGTGGGATGCCGATCACAACAGCAACGGGGAGATGAACACCGAGATCGTCACGCAGGGTGCGCAGCGGACGTTGCCCGTGGAGCACTTCCACTACCGGTACTGGCTCGACAACATTCGCCTGTATGCCTCCGGCGCCACCACCGGCGACCCGCCACCCATCATGCTCGTGCAAAACAAGGCGGACCTGCTGCCGGACGGCCGTGGCGAGTGGATAGACGCCGCGCTGATGAAGCGGTTCGCTGTGAGCAATGTGGCGGTCATCAGCGCGCGGCTGGCCCGCAGCGGCGCCCGCAAGGACCGGCGCTACCGGAACCTCTTCGAGGTGTTCCGCGAAGATTTGCTGCGCCTGCTGTACAAAAAGGCGCTCAGCAACGCGCAACTGGACCAACTGCCGGTTTCCTGGATTCGCGTGCGACAATACCTGCAGGAACTGCGCTCGGGCGCCAGCGGGGACGACAACCCGTTCGCGCCGGTTTTGAAGCAGCGCGCCTGGATACCCATCGACGCGTTTCGCAGCGCCTGCCGGGCCGTGCAGGCCGATTTGCGCGACGAGGAGATCGAGACCCTCGCTTTTTACCTCGACCGCATCGGCGCCGTCGTGTGGCTCCAGGAGCAGTACGAACACGTGTACATCGACCCCGGCGCCCTCACCGATAAAATGTACAAGGTGCTCACCGGCTCCGTGCGCGAGAAACAGGGGCACTTTTCCACGGACGACATCCGCGGCGTTCTGAAAAAAGAGACCGACATGCTGCTCCGGCTCATGGAGTACTGGGAAATCATTTTCCCGGGAGAGCAAAACGAAACCTGGGTGGCGCCCCAGTACCTCAGCGAGGAGCATCCCATGGCCGACCTGTTCGACATCGCGCTGGCCGGTTTGCAGGACGACTATTTCCTGTTCGAAATGCCGCTGTTTTACTACCGCAAGGCCATGCGCAGGCTCATCCTGCGCTACGGCGCCAAAAAAGGCATCCGCAAAAAAACCTACTGGCGCAGCGGCCTGCTGTGCGTGACCGACCTGTACAGCACCCGGCTGTTCATCAAAGGCCTGCACGAACCCGGAAAGGACACGGCCCGGCTCATGATGTGCGTCGAAAAAAACAGACCCGACACCGAATTGTGGCGCCAAACCCTGCTGGTCGACTTCCTGAAAATGCTCCTGCGCCCCGGCGTGCGGCGCCGGGCCCCCGAGGCTGCCTGGGCGCACAACCTGGCCGCCCTGCGGGCCGAAGCGGAGAAGCTGGACGAGGTGTTCATCGCCCTGAGCACGCCGGACAGCGCATTCGTGTCGCTGCCTACCCTCATCGGCGCCGCCCAGCGCCAGGTGTCGGCCATCCTCACCGATAAAGGCAAGCTGCTGCGCCTGCGCGAGTTTTCCTCCCTGCTCGCCGGCCTGCAGATGTCGCCCCCGGCGCCCACTGTGTTCATCTCGTACAGCCACGATGATCTCGACGCCCGCAAACGGCTGGAGACACACCTGGCGCCCTTGCGCCGGCGGACGGATACCATGGTGTGGACCGACAGCGAGATAAAGCCCGGCCAGCAATGGGAAGAAGAGATACGGCGTTACCTGAACAGCGCCGACATCGTGGTGCTGCTCGTGAGCGCCAATTTCATCAGCTCGGGCTTCATCTGGGAAAAAGAGCTGCTGCCCGCCCTGGAACGACACCGGAGGGGCGAATGCCGGGTGCTGCCCGTACTCATCAGTCCGTGCGATTTCGAGGGCCTTCCGTTTGCCGACATACAGATGCTGCCCCAGCGCGCGGATACCAACCGGTTGCACCCCGTCAGCTTGTGGGCCGACCAGGATGAGGCGCTGGTGGCGGTTGTGCAGGGGATTAAGAAGGCTATGGCGGAGTTGGCGGTTTGATTTTTTCTGCCGGCGCGGGATGGCACGCGGATGGCGCGGATCGCTTCGCGAACGCGGATTTATTCGGATTTTTTATTCCTTCGTTTTGGTTGCCTCTATGCTGACCCAGCTGCCGCCGATGGGCTTGCCGGTGTATTGCTCGTACCAGGCCTGGTAGGTGTTTAGCACTTCGGCGGGTTGTGTTTTGCCGTTCACCTTCATGCCGAAGGGACCCAATTCGGCGGAGAAATTTTTCAGGTCGGTAATCAGGCCGTCATGGAGGAGCTTTTGACCCAGCGCGGTGGCCAGATCCGGAGACGCCGGCACACGCGGGGGCGGCCATTTGAAGGCCACGATCGTGTCTGTCGTCACCTCCTTCCACTGTTTATCCTTCGACTCCTGGTGCGACACCACCGTGGTGTCGGTGGGCCATTTGCCCGGATAGGGGCGGAACTCGCTTGCTGCTGCGGGTTTCGTGCCGGGTTCAAAAACGACCACCTCTTCCTTTTGTTTGGGCGGCGGTGCGGGCTTGGGTGCGGTTTTTCGGCGGGCAGGGTCCTTGCTGCGCAGCTCATCGGTCAGCGACTGGTATTGGGCGTACTCCGAAGCCGGAATCACCCGGTCGTTGATTTTGAGGTAGACCACCTGGTCATTGATTACCTCCATTTCTACGCGCTCGTCGTCTTTCGTGGATAGGAAGCGAATTTTTTTCTCCGGCGGCAGGGTGTCGAAAACGGCATCGATGGGCGCCGGCGCGTTGGGAAAGCGCACGTCGGCATGCGCACCGAAGAGCAGGAAGCCCGAACCCCAAAAAAGGAAAAGCAGGGGCAAGTTCAATTTAGCCATAGGTAATGCATTTTTAGTGTGATGCAGACCAGATGCGCCCGGGTTGCCTTTCGACATAACCCAGGCGACTTTTTTCCAAAAAAAATTCATCACGGGTTTATAGCGTTTAATCGTACGAATTCGGGCATTCGTTGAGAAACTTTTCAGGGTTCGCCCTGGGCCTGTAACCTTTGCCCGGAAAATCGGTCGTATCCGGAACGTAAACACAAACACTGCCTGCCATGAAGAACAGCCTTTTTATTGCCTTTCTCCTCCTCCTCGCTGCCTGCAAAACGCCCGAGGTAGCCCTTGACCCCAGCCTGACCGAACCTGCGATGCGCGTGAAGGGACGAAACGGATTTTTGATCGGACAGGTCATCCAGTACGGCGACTACCGCACGGAGCCCGTCCGGCGCGGGTGGACCCAAAGCTATGACGTGCCCTTTTTTGTGCGCTTTCAGGGCGCCAAGGAAAAGCTGAGCTACACCCAGATCGAGCCGCACGGACTGCGCGCCGAGGTGGCCTGCGTGAGCAAGTTTAAAAGCACCGAACTGCAACTGGTGCGCGACTACTACCACATACCGCTGGAGTACACCAACTTCTTCGCGGGATCCATTGGCCTGTACAACGGACTGGAAAACTGGGAATTCATCGTGCACAACCCCAACGGCGACTTCATGCGGGAACGCGCCTCGGCCGGGTTCATCCGGAAGGACGACTACTTCATCGACATCGAGCCCATCCGATCACTCAAGGGGCAACCCCAGTGGATGGACGCCCTGACGGTGTACGGTCACCAGTTTCGCAAGGACGGCGTGGTCGTGGCCGCGGTGTCTACCGTGAACCAGGGACTGGTCTGGATTAAGGAGGACCTGCCCGACGAGGAAAAACTGGTGATGGCTGCGGTGGCCACCGGGCTGCTGCTGCGGACCGATGTGGAGGGGGTAAGCAACGCTTCGGTGCGGTAATATTTGTTTGCATCCGGCAAAAGGGTGTTATTGCTGTTCGGATGACGCGGTTGGGGTGTATTTTTATCTGCGGTAAAAAACATGTCAACCGCGTCAATCATGAAAAAACCAATAGTCATCGCGCTTGCCCTGCTCACGCAGGCATTTGGCATGCACGGTCAACAGGCCTCTTTCCCCCTGGAAAATGCCCGCTGGTGCTACGCCGGATATGGAGACCAGGGGCAAAACCTGGGCACCGATTGTTTTGCACCGGACAGCCTGCTGACCGTCAGTGGCAAGACTTATGCCCGCATAGCCTACAAGGAGTACCCCTATGCCCTGATGGACACGCTCCTGTACCGGGAAGAAAACAATCGCTTCTTCGTTTGGCCCCAGGATTCGGCGCAGGAAATCCTGGTGTACGACTTCAACCTGGTCGTCGGCGACACCTTTGCGATCAATTGGGCCTGGGCGCTCGGCCCGACTCCCGATACGCTGGTTGTCCGGGAGGTAGATTCCATCACCACGCTGGACGGGGTCGTCCGGAAAAGGATGCGGCTCGAATACCAGGGCCTGTGGGGAGAATGGATAGCCGGTATGGGCGAAGCGCGATCCGTCTTTTGCAAACCTGCATACATTGTGTCCGTATCGGGCGGATATTCGTTTGAGTGTTTCGCCGTCAATGTGCAGCTGGTTTATCCGGATTGGGGGCCGGGCGCCACCTGTCCGTTGATCAGCGCCATTGGCGATCCGCCACAAATATCCGGTATAACGGTTTATCCCAATCCGGCATCGGATGCACTGCATGTGCAAAGCATGGATACGCCTGTGCGCATGGTTGAATTGTTCTGTGCCCGGGGGGAGCGCGTGCAGGTGTGGACGGCGGCGGCGACGCTGGTGCGCGTGCCCTTGCCGGAGCATCTGACGAGCGGGACGTATTGGGTCCGGGTGACAACCCAAGATGGGGTGCAAACGTTGCCGATGCTGGTGCAGCGATGATGCCGCCGCGCCTACAATGACAGCATCGCACATACCCCGGGAGCTCTCCTACCCCACCCAGTATGAACACAGGGCCGACGCCGGTACGTATGTTTTTTTCAACCTGCCTGGATGTGTATTTGCCTTTTTGTACATTTGCTCTGCGTGTCCGGCGCATGAGGGTTTATGCCGTAAAAACACAGCACTAACCGCCAAACCAACGCCCATCAAACGCCATTTTTGTCACATCGGATACAACGGCCTCCAATACCACGGGTGGCAGCGCCAAAGGTCGGCCGTCGGCGTGCAGGCGGTGGTTGAAAACGCCCTCGCCAGGGTATTGAAAGAGACCATAACCGCCGTGGGCTGCGGACGCACCGACGCCATGGTGCACGCCTCGCAGTACTTTTTCCACGCCGACATCCCGGAACACGTCGACTTCGACCTGCAGGAACGCCTGAACCGCAACTTGCCCGAGGACATTGCGGTATTCGACATCATACCCGTGCCGGACAACGCCCATGCGCGGTTCGATGCCCGCCTGCGCACCTACGACTATTTCATCCACCGCGATAAGGACCCGTTTCTTGCGGGCAAAAGCGCCTGGTACCCGTTCGCCGACCTGGACCTTGACGGCATGCGCGCCGCAGTGGCTTTATTGCCGGCGCACCAGGATTTTCGTGCCTTCTGCCGGACGCCCGACAAGGTGGAGCACACCATCTGCCGGATCAGCGCTGCGCGTTTGTGGGTAAATCCGGACGGTGCGCGCCTGCGTTTTCAAATCAGCGCCAACCGGTTCTTGCGGGGTATGGTGCGCATCATCACCGGCCAATTGCTCGAGATCGGCATGGGCAGATCAAGCGTAGCCGCCTTTGCCTCCCATTTGCAGACCGGACAAACGCTCGCCCGAATGCACGCCGCTTATCCGCAGGGGCTGTACCTGACAAAGGTGGATTACCCCGATTTGAGCCTGCCCGGGCGCCCTGAATTTATGCGCATTCTTCAGCACGACGAAGGGGATTATTGGCGGGTTGTGTGAACCGGCGGGGTTGGGCATGAAGGAAAAAAGTCAGTATCGCTCCTATAAAACACAGCAAACAATGGACAAGTGGACATCCGCACTGGAAAACATCACCGGGCAATCGGTATCCGCGTTTGGAAGGCTTTCAGACGAGCAACTGAATTGGAAGCCCGACCCAAACACCTGGAGTATTGCACAAAATTTGGATCATTTAATGGTGGTCAACCAAACCTACTATCCCGTTTTGGCGTCCTTAACAGCAGGCAACTACCGGACGCCCTTTATTGCAAAATTCGGATTTGTGGTTTCATTTTTGGGCAAAACCGTTTTAAAGGCGGTACAGCCGGACAGGCAGACAAAAATGAAAACCTTTCCGATTTGGGAACCTGCTGCCAGCAAAATAGACGGCGATATCGTTGCAAAATTTGAAAAGCACCAAACAGAGCTAATCCAAAAAATTCGCGCTGCCCAAGGACTCGTCGAAAAAGGCGTCGTTATCTCCTCCCCTGCCAACCGGAACATTGTTTACAAGCTGGAGACCGCCTTTGACATCATTGTCTCGCACGAGCAACGACATTTGGCGCAGGCAATAGACGTTTTGCGCGCACAGTCGGCGGGTTGAAAGGCAGCAGGCAACAGCTTGTATGGATTTTTTTCTACCTGTTTGGAAATGGATATGCCTGTTTGTGTTTCGGCCCTTCCGGGTATCCCCATAAATGGTGATTGACACGAGCCTTTGGAGGGCGTACATTTGTGTTGATGTGGTAACCATTGGCGGTTTTCCCGCAACTAACGAATAAGTGAAACACGCAATGCGGGATAGGTGCTTTTTTTGGGGGGGTATACGCTATGCGGGTTTTTGGTTAGTCGTTGGTTGCGGGAAAGTAGTAGTTGGGCGAAAGATTATCAAATTAAACAACTATAAATATAAAAAGGCAAATGACATTTGAAACAAAATGTACAAAAAAGGTCTTATCTTTGTGGGAAATATCACAATATGGCGAAAAAGCTAGTTCGATTCGACTGGGCAATGAAGCGCTTGCTTCGGAACAAGGCCAACTTCGATATCCTGGAAGGCTTTCTAT